>DEBC01000057.1 GCA_002348365.1 Alphaproteobacteria bacterium UBA2966
TACCAGACCACTCCCATTGGCAGACTATTGGAGGCCCGCTGTCTGCCAGAGCGGTAACAGGGAGGAATGGATAGAGTGCCCCTGAAAAGCAGCAGGAAAGTGGGCCAATTAGGGCCTTTTCAGGGCAACAGAAGATTCTGAGGCAGGACAGGCATGGGCCACCCGGCTAGGCCTAATAGGCAACGGGACCCACTACCACAACAGTCACCAATGCTGTCCTAGCCCCGTAGATTTGGGCCAAGTTTTGATAAGATTTTGGCCTTGGTTTGAAGGAGGTTGGGATGGCGAGGAAGCGGTATTCGGATGAGAATACGATCTATCAATGGTATGGAGCGCGCGGTGCCAACCGCCGTAAGCTCTATGTCCTGCGACGGTCGGCAAAGTTGAGAAGACGGTTCCCGTTCTACGAAGACGCCGAGCGGATTACGAAGAAGGTCTCGCCTCAGTTGTTCAAGCGGAACTTTCGGAAGGCGGTGGAGACTGCTAGACGGTAAACGTTGCCTAATACATTAAACACTATTCACTATCCAACGGGTCCTTTCGGGCCATTTTACCGAGGGTAATGGGCAACCCCGACGTTTCCTAGCGACAGAAATTTTACGTCAGGAATTTGAGTGGCTGGCGGCCTATTAGCACCATACGATTAATTTAAATTCACGTTAAACCTGACCGATAAATTTCATCAATTTTGAAAATAATAATATTTATAAATGTGCGTATAAAGCCGAAACTAATTCCCTACCACCGTCAGTTTCTTTTAGTAGAGAGATAGTTTCTGAAGCATCTGTATACAAATGATTCCAAAAATAATCCTTAAAATTTTTCCTAAATTTACTAAGTTCTTTCTCACCAAACTCACCAATTACATCTCCTTCTACAGCCGACCAGTACAATTTAGTTAAGTTTTTCGTATAATTCGGATGTGCCATCAAAGAAATGATCTGCACAGCCCTACAATATTTATCTGTCATAGAGACAGTTTTAGTTGTGATCTTAGAGATGTGACTATTATCGATAGCAGAAGACATTACATCCGAGTTCAAGAGATTTTGTAGTATATTCTCCCTTTCTACATATATGTAACTTCTAGAAGTACGATGTTTCCACAATATAGAATCTGATGAATTTGTCTCTACTTTAATAACTTTCCCTTCGCCGGTGACCATTCTACCTTTTTTGTCATCCTGTAATAGGCCTTGGATTATCCCTACGTTACTAAACAAGCTTCCGGCCAAAATATGAAGAGCCTCGGGATGGCGAATAAAACCATGGCGCGAGCATATACTTCCAATTATTTGTAAGGCCACTCGTGCACACATAACAGTATGCTCAAAGGAATAAAATAACGAGGTTGAGCGCGCCATAACCGTAAGCGCCATACGACAAAGAGTAGACATTTGCTCTTCTAAGGCAGCAATATCATTACCGTAGCCTCGAGATAAAACACTCTTAACTTCATGATCTAATTGCGCGATAGAAATATCAATAAATCTGATCATATTCGAGACCCAACAGCTTATTTATTTCAAAGCCAACTTGCTGCATTAATGATAGCACTGCTGAATCCGGTTCTTCTGCCTCTAAACTAAAGCATTCGATGATATATTTTACGCCAGTGGCGCCAAATACTGGAAAAGCAAACGCCCCCTTTACACCAACGTCACGTGCATTTTTGGCCCGTGGAAAATTATCGTCTTCGGTAACATTCTTAATCCAAGCTGGTTTTTGATCTTCCACAACTCGCCCTGGAAGCCCCTCGCCTATGCTGAATTTGGATTTAGCAGTCACTTCTCGAAATTGACTGATGCTATTCAGCGACGTAGCCGAGTGCCAAATATTTGTTGGCACAATAGCAACTGAATCTTTCGTTTTAGTTACTTCGAAAATGTGTGCAAGGGGCCAGTCCTGATACTCGCAAACTTTTCCGAGTATTTCCTTTAAGCATTCTTTTAAATTTTTGAGGTTTTGGGAAGAATTAGAAATATCTTGCAGGAGGCGAATACCAGATGACTCTAACACAGCGCTATTCTCTTGAGAAAACACATGATAATTCAGGTTTGCTACCCATTGACGGCCCTGTTCTGTTGCATTTAAGTATTTTAATGCCTCTGAAATATGAGGTCGAACAAAATTTATAAAAAATGAAGGATAAGTTTCTCTTAAATCACCAACATTATTTAATCCTAACTTTCGGGTCACGCCAGTTTCATAAAATTCATAGTAGAGGGCTGAAATTTTTTTGTCGTAGTGTGGGTCCGCCATTTGTCCGATAAGATCAGCTGAACCCACGAGAGTGGCTAGTTGTTCGGAACTACTGGCACCGGTAAATGTCGAATGCCGATCTTTAGGTATTGGGAATTGTGTGAACCTAATTAAATCACATAAAAGATCAACGTTAATTTCGGGATTCCAGGCCCTCTGTCTTAAAAACACTTCCCCGCGTTCAACATGATATGGCGTGAGGCTAGCGTCAGTTGCGTCATCCCGCAATTGAATAGTATCTCCATTACTTCCATCAATGATCTGAATATTTTCAGAATCACCATTTAGTATATTTCTTACGTAGCCAATATCATGAAATAACAAGGCAATTGTATAATGAAGCCAGTCACTTGCTTGCAGCTGGCCCTCGAGAAGTTTTTTTCCTTGAAGTATATCTTGCCCGCAAAGTGTTACCATACAAGTATGTTCAACATCGTGATAAAGAGCATCACTTTTATTTATTAAGTTCAAAGAAGTGTGGACTGCATCCGAAATAATACCAGAGTACTTATCCGGAGATTCAGGAAATATTACCTGACGGGATTTTTCCAACAAGGAAATGAAAACTTCAGATATGTTATAAATCACAATTAAATTTTAATCGTTTTTAAAAACGACTCCCATTTTGATTCAAGGCTACATCACCTTACGGAGAACGTGTCGCCGGTTGCTGGTATATGGACGCACCTCTTCCGGCCAGCGGCTCTCTTCCACCGCATCGGCCCATCTCTGACTGGTGAGAACGTCCGGGCTCTCGATTTCATAGATGGCCGTATATTTTGGCTCGCTCTCGGCAATGATTTCCTTTTGTTCGCCTCCGATGCTCAGGACTAGTTGCTCCTGCGTTAGCCGCGTCACGGACATCACGCCCGGCACTTTCAACAAGTTAGGAACATGCTCTTTGTTATAAACTTCGTTGAAGAGCGACTCTTTCTCCGGTGCCACATCCATACTGGCCATGAACAGGTACTTGGTCTGAAGCGCCATCAAACTCTCCCACAGTCTAAAAAATCAACTTCGCCGCGCTACTCCCAGCCATAATTTCAGAGTTTAGGTTTTCTTGCTACCTCTTGAGACCCGCAGAATACATTGGAAAATTCGGTGCGCCCAGTAGGAATTCAACTTACGACCCACTGATTTGTAATCAGCAAGTCAGCGGTTCGAATCCGCTACCCGGCTCCAGCCTTCTCGACCCGAACCGCTCGTGCGTTTCGCCGCCCCGCAGAGCGGCACCTCGAACGGAGCGCTCGCATCAAAGATCAATAACCTTCCAATGCCTCGATCATGGCCGCGAGCTGCGTTTCATACTTCCGCCATTCATCTGAGCTTCCCTGATACATCTTGCGGCGGACTTGTGCAGAAGAAGCGGACTGCACCGTTCGCTCCGTCTTATGAAATTCCAGACATCGGTCCTCCCAGTCCAGACCGGCATACGCCAACAGCTTACGGGTCTCTTCATCCTGATTTTTGGTGAGATTCTCGTAGTTCAGATTGTAAATCCGGCCCGGGAACTTATCGTTCCAGAACGCCATCAAGTCACTGTACAGCTTGTAATAATCAACTAATTCTGTCAGATCATAAATATAAGACTGCCTCATCCCGAATCTTGGTAAGTAATGTTTAAATACTGACCAACACACAGCACGAGCATCCCGCTGGGTGTGAACAATTTTACTTTCGGGTATTGCTCCAAGGATGAACCCGATGAACCTGAAGTTCAGCGGATTCTTTTCGGCAATGCTGGTTTCGGAAACATCCAGGCCTTTCAGCCCGGACAGGTACTTTTCCCGGATGGAAGGGAATTGGTCTTCCACCGATTGACCAAGAGACTCTTCGTCCAATGAAATCGAATTTTCGAGCAACACCAGCTCGCCCGCGCCGTGCACCTGTGAGTGACTGGCCAGGATTTGCTCCACCAACGTTGTCCCGGATCGCGGCATACCCAGAATAAAGATGGGCCGTTTGCTTCCGGTACTCTCCATGGCTTCCGAGCCGTCCAAGCCGGATAAGTCTCCCTCGAATGCGGACTTGATCTGCTCAAACAATTGCCGGTCGGCCGAAGTGAACGACTCCAATTGCTCTTTTCGCAGGCGATTGCCCTCGGCAAAGTGAGAAAAAGAATTCTCGTAATCACCGATGTGTTCGAACGCATTCCCCAATGCAAAATTCAGGTAGACCCTGTCCTGGTTCGTGAGGGCGTGATCATTGATGAGGTTGAGCATTGACTGGATTTGCGGATCATCGCTCTCGTGCTTCTTGATCCTGCCCTGGTGGTAGTACGCTTCGGCATAGTTCGGCTTTAACTGCAGCGCCGTATCGAAATTCTCGGCTGCTTGGTCAGGCTTGCCGGCATGCGTGTAGGCGAGCCCCAGATTGTTATGCGCCTCGGCATAGCCGGGCCGTAACTTCAGGGCTCTCTCGAAACTGGCAACCGCTTCCTCGAACCTTCCCAGCTCATTAAGAGCTGCACCCAGATTGTTGTGGGCTTCGGCAAAGTCGGGGCTCAACTGCAGGGCCTGTTCATGACGCGCAATAGCCTCTTCATATCTGCCCAGACCATTGAGCGCGGCACCCAGATTGTTATGGGCCGCGGCGTAGTCCGGGTTTAGTTGCAAGGCCTTTTCATGGCTGATGATTGCCTCTTCAGGTTTACCCAACTCGTTCAGGGCAATCCCCAGATGGTTGTGCGCGGTGGCGTAATCGGGTCTCAGTGCCAGGGCTCTCTGAAAACTGGCAGCCGCCTCATCAAATCGCCTCAGACGACTAAGAGCGATTCCCAGATTGTTGTGCACCTCTGCCCGTTCGGGCATGAGCTCCAAGGTTCTCTTGAAACTGGCGACGGCATCTTCGGGCTCGCCGAGCGACGACAGCGCAACTCCCAGATAGTTGTGGGCCTCGGCATCGTCGGGGTTCAACGCCAACGCTCTCCTGAGACTGGATACCGCCTCTTCCAGTTTGCCGAGATGACTGAGAGCGATCCCCAGATTGCTGTGTGCTTCGGCATTATCGGGCTGCAACGTCGAAACCTGCCTGAACTGGGAGGCCGCCCCCTCCCAGTTCCCCAGGTTTGCGTTTGCCGCACCGAGCAAATTCGGGATTGGGGGGACATTGGGGAACTGCGTCAACAACGGCTCACCTTGCGATATAACGTCTTGAAAACGACCCTGCTCGTAGAGTACGGCCAAGTGCCTGAAACGTTCTTCCAGGGAACCCGCGTCGGTCGCCGGACCCAGCGCGTTTCGTGACTTCATGGCCACCATTCCATCAATCGCTTGTTTGTTCCGTGGCGATTTCTCAAGGGTGTTCTCGTAAATCTGTTTCGCAAGCGCCAACTCACCCTTCCTGGCGAGCTCTTCAGCCTCGCGTAGCGCTTAGTCAACTGATGGGGACATGGCGCAATACAGAACCTACCGTGTTCAAGATGACCCGCCCACAAAAAGTGATCCGGGTCCATAGTTAGTGTATTGACGATCTTCATTCCATTCGCATCGCAACCCGAATCGCTGCCGGGGGGTCTCTTTACAGACTGCAAACCGGCTGCCTGATCGACTACAGCCGCAGCGATGAATTAGGGTGCGATCAAGCCCACAACAAAACGATCTCGAATCGACCGTCCGGGAGTGCGCAATGAAAGAACCGATCACGTTCTACAGCGAGGGCACCAAACTTGCCGGGGACATCTATCTGCCAGATACGCCAGCTGACAGGCCGCGTCCCGGGCTCGTCCTGGTGGGGGGCTATACCTACGTCAAAGAGGTCAACGGGCCCGCGTTCGCTGAGGCCGTCATCGATGCGGGGTATGCCGCCATCGCCTTCGACTTCAAGGGTTGGGGTAGCAGCGAGGGTCCCTCGAACCGCTTGGACCCCTATGGCCGGGTCTGGGATGCGCATGCGGCCCTGACCGCTCTCGCTGCGTGCGACGACGTCGACGCGGACCGTATCGGAATTATCGGCTGGAGTTATGGGGGCGCCACGGCCACATGGCTCGCCGCAGTCGACCCACGCGTCCGTTGCGTCGCGAACACGATCACGTTGGGCAATGGGCGGCGCTGGATGGAAGGTGTTCGCTCAGGAGAAGAGGTCAGCGCGCTGCACGCCCGCGCCGATAAGGATCGGATCAGCCGGGTTCAAACCGGTATTTCGGAAACCGCCCCCATCCCATCCATCCTCCACATGAGCGCATCCGAAAGCGCGATACTGGATGCCGCGCGAGAAAAGGAAGGAGTCGAGCCCGGGCAAATTCCTCTCGAGTTCATCGACGAGACCTTGGCGTTCAATCCCGAATGGGTCGTCGACAAGATTGCGCCGCGGCCCGTGCTGTTTGTCGCCACCGAGAACGATGGTGTTTGCCCCCCTGAGGAAAGCCAGATCCTCTACGACCTGGCGGGCGAGCCCAAGAAGCTCGTGATGATTCCCGATTGCGGTCACTTCAATTTCTATTCCGGAGCGCCGTTCGATCAGGCGATGAAGGAAATCATCGACTGGTTCGACACGCATCTTTGAGGTAGGTCCGCAAATCCCCTCCCCGGGATCCGGTGGGGGCGATAACGAACCTGATCGTGGCGTGATCTAGTTGATCTCCGAAACAATATTCCCGAGCTGGCGGATGGTGTTCAGGGCCTTCTCCTGTTCCATGCCCGGCCACTGGACGCGGCAGATCATGTGGTTGAAGCCCAGCTCCTCCCTGTAGCGCAGAAACTGGTCCTTCACGGATTCCGGATCCCCGACAAAGAAGCACTCCTCCATGAGCCGATCGAAAATCGAGCCGTCGTCAGTGTCCTTCAGGCCCCATCCCTCGTAGGCACCGTACTTGTAACCGAGCGGACCCCTGGCTTCCTCGAGCGCCTCGGCACGGGTTGCCCCGATGTGAACCTCGCGCGTCAGGGGAAGCTCGCTCGGGAACGGCTTATCCGACGCCTCCAGTTCGGCGCGATACATCGGCAGCTGGCGCTCCAGCAGTTCGAACGGTGCCTGGAAGGGCGGCACCCAGGTATCGCCGATCCGCGCGGCGCGGCGCACGGCCGCATCCACGTGCGCCGCCACCCAGATCGGCGGGTGCGGGGTCTGCAACGGCCTGAGGCCGATGCCCAGTCCTTCAACCGAGTAGTGCTTCCCGTGATGCGTGACCATGTCCTGGGTCATCAGTTTGCGAAGCAGTTCCACGCCCTCGGTAAGACGTGAGGCCCGTTCCTTGAACGGAATGCCGAGGGACTGGAACTCCTCCTCGCGATAACCGAGACTCACGCACAATACGTAACGGCCACCCGTGAGTAGGTCCATCGTCACCACCTCCTCGGCGACATCGGCGGGGTGTCTGAGCGGAAGGACGGTGACGTTGGGGCCGATGGTCATGTCACCAGCTTCGGGGATCAAGCGCGGCAGAAGCTGGCTTGGCGCAATGAATTGCATCGGCCCGACGAGGCGATGTTCGCCGGTCCAGAGCGAATCGAAACCGCTGTCGCGCGCAACGTGGACCTGCTCGATGAGATTTTTGAGCACGACGGTCGGATCGACGCCTTCCTTGAAGTGGTTGAGAAAGAAAAGGCCTACTTTCATGGCACTCCCGGCTACCTCGTGCGGGTTTCTTGGGGCTGCATCTTTCTCCGAGACTATGGCTTGATCACCAGCCCGCGCAAGCAGACCCGACCGGCTTGCGACAGCAACCCGTTCAAGGGAAGATGAGCCCATCTCACCTGTTTGCGGAGATGAACGTGAGGCTCTGTTTGATCTGATCCGTACCCTTCCGACCGTCTCGAAAGAATGTTCCATGACGTTACAATTCGAACACCTCCTGACCATTCAGATCGGCATCGAATACACCGATAGAATCGGTGAAACGCCATACGGCTGGCGCCGTAATGACGCCATCAACGGCGAATTCGAGGGACCGAAGCTACGAGGCCGCGTCCTGCCGGGCAGCGACGACTGGTTGCTCGTGCGCCGCGACGGAACATTCAATCCTCACTGCCGGGTGCTGCTGGAGACGGACGATTCCGAACTCATCATCATGACGTACTCGGGCATCCGGCACGCCACCCAGGATGTGCTTGACCGGCAGGAGCGCGGCGAACCCACGGAACCGACTGAGTTTTATCACCGCATCACGCCGCTGTTTGAAACCGCATCCGAGAAGTACGACTGGCTCAACCGCATTGTCACCGTCGCCCGCGGCCAGCGCGTCATGAAGGATGGCCATAGCGTTCCGATCTACAACGTCTATCAGGTGCTGTAGCCGCAGCGATTTCCGCTAAACGGAAGCATTTCCCAGAAACTTTCCAAAGAACATCTTATGTCCGAATTAGAATCCAAACTGTTGATGAAGATGACCCTGGAGGACGTGACCGTTCGCGAGGTGGGAACGACACCGAAAGGCGAACGGCGGTTCGCCACCATTGGCGGCGGGCACTTCGAGGGGCCGGACCTGAAGGGCAAAGTGATGCCGGGCGGAAGCGACTGGATGTCCGGGCGGGGCAACGGATCCGTGGTGATGAACGGCCGCCTCTCGCTCCGCACCGACGACGGCCACGTCATCGCCATGCGCTATCGCGGCGCCATGGACGGCGCGCCGGACGTGCTGGCTCGTCACGCGGAAGGCGAACCCGTCGATGAGTCCGAGTACTATCTGAGGTTTGTGACCTACTTCGAGACGACCTTGTACAAGTACGGCTGGCTCAACCACCTGGTCGGCGTTGGTGTCGGCCATCGCGAGGCGGCGGGCCCCGTGTACAACATCTACCACGTGCTCTAGCACACCAGGACATCCGTCCCTCGCGCGCAAAGTCCCAAACCGTATTTCGTCGACGGCGTGACTTCGTCGCCTGGTGGTGTCATAGACAACCGCGAACTCACGCATCACGAAACAGGGAGGTAATTCCAAATGATCTACGAGCTACGTATCTACCACTGCATGCCAGGCCGGCTGCCGGACCTCGTGAAACGGTTCGACACCATCACGCTGGAGCTGTGGGAGAGGCACGGCATCCGGCAGGCCGGTTTCTGGACGACGCTGATCGGCGAATCGAATCAGGACCTCACCTACATGCTGGCCTGGGAGTCGATGGCCGAGCGGGAGGAAAAATTCGGCGCGTTCATGACCGATCCCGAATGGATCAGCAAACGCGCCGAGACCGAAGCCAATGGGCAAATCGTCGCCAACATCAGCAGCCAGTTCCTGCAGCCCACGAGTTTCTCTTCCGTGCAATGACGAGCTGAGTCAACCAGTGCCTTTCGGCGCTTCCCGGTCAGCGCTCTGCTTCCTCGCGGAGAATCTCCAGGGCAAGCCACTCTTCCTCAGCAGCGCCTAATTCCTGTTGGGCGGCATCGCGCCGTTCCGCCGACGAACTGAATGCGTCCGGATCCCGGGAATAGAACCCGGGATCCGACAGCTTCTGATCCAAGGACTCGAGCTCCCTCTGGAGTTCGGCGATACGCTTGGGCAAGACTTCAAGCGCGTGCTTCTCCTTGAAGCCCAGTCGCTTCCGTGTCGGTCCTGGGACAACCTTGCCTTTTCGCGCCGGTTTCGCGGGTCGGGACGGTTCTGGGCCGCTCACCTCGAGGGGCGCTACGCCATATCCGCGCTGGGCGATCATGTCGGAATAGCCTCCGGCATATTCGATCCACTTGCCTTTTCCCTCGAAGGCGAGGATCGATGTTGCAACCCGATCGATGAAGTCGCGATCATGGCTCACCAGCAGGACGGTACCCGCGTAATCGCCCAGCAACTCCTGCAGCAGATCGAGCGTCTCCAGATCGAGATCGTTGGTCGGCTCGTCGAGCACCATCACATTGGAGGGTGTTGCGAGGCCCCTTGCCAGCATGAGCCGCCCGCGCTCGCCACCCGACAGAGCGCCGACGGGCGTGCCCGCCTGCTCGGGCGTGAACAGATATTCCTTCATGTATCCGATGACATGCCGGCTGCCATTGCCGGTATCCACCATGTCGCTTCCGCCCCCGGTCAATGAATCCCGCAGGGACGATGACGGATCGAGCGCAGCGCGACGCTGATCCAGCGAGACGAGATGGATATTCGCGCCCAGTCGGACCGACCCCGAGTCGGCTGCGAGACTACCGGTCAGCAAATTCAGGATTGTCGTCTTTCCGGCTCCGTTGGGTCCCACGATTGCGAGGCGGTCGCCACGCTGAACACGAAGGGAGAGGCCCGAAACGATGACCCGCCCGTCGAAGCCCTTGCTCACTTCTTTCGTCTCGGCGACAAGCCTGGCCGAGGACTCCGCCGCGTTGTGGCTCATCACGACATTCCCTGCAGGTCCCCGCTGATCGCGTCGGGTCTGTCGCAGCGCGGCCAGATCGCGAAGACGCTTCTGGTTTCGCTTCCGCCGGGCCGTCACCCCGTAACGAACCCAGTGTTCCTCGGCCACGATCTTTCGATCGAGTTTATGGCGATCGAGTTCCTCCGCCTCGAGGAGTTCATCGCGCCAGGTTTCGAACGTTTCGAATCCCCTTTCATGGCGGCGCACCATGCCGCGATCGAGCCACAGCGTGGCGCGGGTCAGGTTACCCAGAAATCGACGGTCATGACTGACAACGACCAGAGCCGATCGAATTTCGCTCAGCTCCGTTTCGAGCCATTCAATCGCAGGAAGATCGAGGTGATTGGTCGGCTCGTCGAGCAACAAGATATCGGGCTCGGGGGCCAACACCTGGGCCAGTGCGCAGCGACGCAGTTCCCCGCCCGACAGCGTCGTAGGATTTTCTTCCCCCGACAGGCCCAGCCGTTGGAGAAGGTATCGGGCTCGATGCGGGTCACCCGACGGATCGAGACCGTCGATCACCGCATCGAGTGTCGTGCCAAACTCGTCGAACCGGGGCTCCTGTGGCAGATACCGGACGGTTGTGCCGTGACGGATGACCCGCTCGCCATGGTCGGGTTCGATGGTTCCTGCGGCGATCTTCAAGAGGGTGGACTTGCCTGACCCGTTGCGCCCGACCAGTCCCAGGCGGTCGCCCGGTTGCACCAACAACTCGGCACCCGACAGCAACGGCGTGCCGCCAAAGGTCACGTGCAGGTCCCGAAGGGTGAGAAGCGGCGCGGCCAAAGTGGTCTCCGTTGAATCGTATGTCTCGAGGCGATGAAATAGCCGCTCTATCGATCATTCGCCATCTATTGATTAATCTGCGTCGCACGCAGCCCGCGATAAGTTGATCTGAACGGGCCTGAAGAAAGTGGGAAACTCGCGGGCATGTTGGTCACAGAAAATGCTTCTGAGCACACTCGGGCCTGGCCGTTCGAGACCCGGCCTCTGTCCGACGTGATGGGAGTCGAGATCACGGATATCGGAATGGAAACAGCCTTACGCCCCGAATTCTTCCCGTTCGTGTACGAGGCTTTCCTGGACCACCAGGTGCTGCTGTTCCGTGACACCGATCTGTCACCGGAGACGCAGGTTGCTTTCGCGGGTTGCTTCGGCGAGGTCGAGATCCATGTGCTGGATCAATACCATGGGTCAGGTCTCCCCGAGATCTACCTCCTCTCCAATCTGGGCGCCGACGGAAATCCCACGGGCGAACATCCTGATCCCGGCACCATGCACTGGCATACGGACCTGTCCTGGCGTCCGCGCACCGGTCTGGCAACGATGATGTATGCGGTTGAGGCCCCCAGAGAAGGAGGCGAAACACACCTTTGCGACATGTACGGTGCGTACCAATCGCTGAGTGAGGATTGGATTGGCCAGCTGGCAGGCGTAAAGGCCATCCACAATCTCGACTTCTCCCGCACGCGCCGGCAAGGCTGGGAACCCCTTACTGACGAGCAAAGGGCCAAGGCGCCTCCCTCGACCCATCCCATCTTGCGCACACACCCCGAAACGGGTCGGCAGACCGTGTTTCTCGGCGATCATGCGGAATGTATCGAAGGCATTGAATACGACGAGGGCCGCAGCCTCGTGGAAGAGATCAATGAGCTGATCGCACCCGAGGAGCTCGTCTACCAGCATCGCTGGGAACAGGGC
The DNA here is from genome assembly GCA_002348365.1 of Alphaproteobacteria bacterium UBA2966. Taxonomy (GTDB): domain Bacteria; phylum Pseudomonadota; class Alphaproteobacteria; order UBA2966; family UBA2966; genus UBA2966. Next base: position 12,234 of record DEBC01000057.1, read on the forward strand.
GATCTGATCGTGTGGGATAACCGCTGCACCATGCACCGGGCGACGGCTTACGATACCGCGAACGACCGGCGTGTAATACGGCGCTGTACCGTCAACGGCGACGCACCGTTTTAGATCGAGTACACGGAAAGTTTTTTGTCTCTCGTCACAACTGAAGTCCTCCCCCCCTTGAAGGGGGGAGTGTAGAGGGGGGTGCGTTGAAAGTTGCTGTTCACCACCGTAAACGACTTGTGTCCACCCCCACCTAGCCTCCCCCTGCTAGGGGGAGGAATTGTTCCACTTTCACCCTGCAAATCGAGGCTCCGGCAAGCCCACGGCATCGAGACCGTGGATTGCGAACAGATGCCCGTCGTTCTCGTTATGGCCCTTAACTCCTTCGAACTCCCAAATTGAGGTGACATAGAGAACGTCAAGGTTGGAGCCACCGAAGGCCACGCAGGACGGGTGATCCGCCGGCGTGTCGATCATCTGCATGAGTTCACCGCCAGGCGAATAACGTGCAATGCGACTTTGCGTCACGAAGGCCGTCCACAGGCAACCTTCAGCGTCCACGGTCGCACCGTCGGGCCAGGCATCGAGAGAGTGTAAATCGACGAACGTCCGCACGTGCGAAAGCGCCCCTGTTGCGCAATCGTAATCGTAGGCCCAGATCATCTGACGCGGCGTGTCGGCGAAATAGAATGTGCCGCCGTCCGGACTGAAGCAGGCCCCGTTGGCAATCTTCACATTCTCACGAAGGGTTTCGACCCCGAGATCGGTATTCAGACGGTAAAGGGAACCGAGACCGGTTTCGTCCCCGGTATCGGACATTTCCATCGAGCCCGCGATAAACCGCCCCTGCCGGTCGACCGTTCCATCGTTGAACCGCGTCCGATCCTCCCCCGCTTCGGGATCGATGATGAGCGTCGCCAATCCGCTCTCAAAGTCGAAGAAATGGAACCCGGACTTCAGGGCGACTACGGCGCCGCCGCCCTCGCGCAACGCCAGGCAGCCGATCAAGTCCGGGAGGGACCAATTCGTGACGTCGCCCGCCGATGGATCGAGACGGCGTATGCGCCGGCTCACGATATCAACCCAGTAAAGAACCTGGTTTTGCGGGTCCCAAAGCGGCCCTTCCCCCAACAGATCACGCTCGGTGTCGATACGCTGGATATCGATGCTCATCTTGAACTCCCGTGTGCCATTCTCAACGAATGCCTTCGACAGGGGTTAGAGGCGGTCGACCCAAAATCATGTCAGATGCCTTCTCTGCAATCATCAGGGTTGCCGCATAGGTGTTGGCCGACACCATGGTCGGCATGATCGAGGCGTCGACCACGCGAAGTCCCTCGATCCCATGCACGCGCAACGCAGGGTCCACCACCGTGGTTGGATCGCTGGTGGCTCCCATCCGACAGGTTCCGACCAAGTGGTAGTTGGTGTTCCCGCTACGGCGGGCGAAGTCGAGCCACTCGTCATCCGTGTTCACGTCGGGACCGGGAATGGTTTCACGCTCGATATACGGTGAGAGCTCTGGCGACTGGAGTATCTGACGTCCAACCTTGAGGCCACTCACCAGTACCCGCTGGTCGTGGGGATCGTCGAGATAGTTGGGCTGGATCTCGGGATCGTCGAACGCATCGCGAGACCGGGCATGCACCCAACCGATGCTTTCAGGGCGATGCTGGTTCATGCCTAGGGTCAGCCCGGGCGCCTTGTCGAGGAGGCCCATGACGCCCTCACGGGAACTTCCCGGCGTGAACACGCCCTGGAAGTCCGGTGAATTCAGCCCCGGTTCAGACTTCCAATACCAGTGAACCAGCGCAGGTCCCACTCCAAGCACGCTCGGCCGCCCCGTCAGCCATCGCGCCACCTGGCCCAGGAAACGAATGCCGCGTACATCCTCGTTCAGGGTTCGCACACCCCTGACGCGGGCGACCATGCGTACGCCGTAGTGATCACGAAAATTCTCTCCGGCCGGCAGATCCCGGCGCACCGGAATTCCAAGCTTGCGGAGCACGGCTGCGGGCCCAATACCTGCGAGCTGGAGGATCTTGGCTGAATTGATTGTGCCCGCGCTGACGATCACTTCGCGCCGCGCGTGGATCGTCTCAGACCGACCGCCGCGGCCTCGCTGGTAACGCACGCCGACAGCCCGGGCGCCATCGAACAGGATCTCGGTAACCGTGGCATCGTGACGCAGGCTTACGCGTCCTTGACGAATGGCAGGCTTCAGGTAGGCACGTGCAGCGCTGTGGCGCTGACCACGATACACAGTACGCTGGATGTACCCGACGCCATCCTGCACGGCACCGTTGTAGTCGTCATTCGGTGGCAGACCGAGACCCCGCGCACCCGCCATGAAGGCCTCGCACAGTGGGTGCTGCAGGTCGGTCACGGTCACTGGAAGGGGACCGTCCCGGCCCCGGAGGCGATCATCACCAGCACCTGAGAATCGCTCAATACGCTTGAAATAGGGCAGCACATCTTCGTAACCCCAGCCCTGGTTTCCGCGCGCGGCCCAGTCGTCATAATCGCCCCGCTGTCCGCGGCTGAAGAACATTCCGTTGACCGAGCTCGAGCCGCCGACCACCCGCCCCTGCGGGAGGTGAATTTGCCGGTCGGCAGCGCCCGCCACTGCAGCCGTGTGAAAGGGAAAGGTGACCCGGGGATCGAAGAACGTTTTCATGAACCCAGCGGGAATGCGGATGTAGGGATGCCAGTCCCGCGGCCCGGCTTCGATCACGCAAACCCGGGCGGTCCCGTCTTCGGTGAGGCGATGAGCCAGTACCGAGCCCGCCGAGCCGCCGCCGACAATCACATAATCGAAGGACTCGCCCTCAGCCATCGTGACGCTATCCAGATCCTGACTGGCCGCGAATCGACCCGGTCACCGGAACCTACCCCCGATTGGGACTGACGAAGACCGTCTTCTGCTGCGTATAGGCCTCGATGCCCTCCATGCCGAGCTCTCGGCCGTACCCGCTCTCGCCATAGCCACCATAGGGGGCGCCCGGCGTCAGGAAGGCATATGTGTTGACCCAGACGTTTCCGGCCTTGATGCGATCGGAGATGTGGTTGGCACGGGCCAGATCGTTGGTGTGGATGCCCGCCGCAAGTCCATAACGCGAATCGTTGGCGAGCTTCACCGCCTCCTCGTCATCCTTGAACATGAAAATGGAGGCGACGGGACCGAAAATCTCCTCCTGGGCGATGGTCGAATCCGGTGGTACGCCGGTGAAGATCGTCGGCTTCACGAAGAAGCCCTTGTCGAGTTCCTCTGGCGCTTCGCCACCGACGGCGAGCGATGCGCCCGAGGCACGGCCCTGCTCGATAAAATCGAGCACGCGACGCCGCTGCTTGTCTGAAATGAGCGGCCCCACCTGGGTTTTCTCTGAGGATGGGTCACCGATCCTCATCTGTCCGGCAAACGATGCCATCCGGTCGATGAATTCATTGTGGATCCGTTCGTGTACCAGCAGGCGCGAACCCGCCAGGCACATCTGACCGGCATTGTGGAACACGCCAAGCACCGCCTTCTTCAAGGCAAGATCGAGATCGACGTCCTCGAAGAAGATGTTTGCTGATTTTCCGCCGAGCTCCAGCGTAACCGGTGTGTGATTGATCGAGGCGTTGTTGGCCACGAAGCGCCCCGTGGCGGTACTGCCGGTGAAAGCAATCTTGCCGATGCCTGGATGGCGGGTCAGCGCATCGCCGACGACCGGTCCCTGACCCGTGACGACGTTGAGGACACCCGGCGGGAAACCGACTTCCACGGAGAGCTCCGCAAGCTTCAGCAGCGTCAGCGGCGTCTGCGCGGCAGGCACGATAACGACAGCATTACCGGCAGCAATGGCTGGCGCGATCTTCCAGCTCGCCATCATGATCGGGTAGTTCCACGGAACAATCTGGCCGACCACGCCGTAGGGCTCGCGACGAACCGTGGTCCGCATCGCCGGCTCGGTCTCGATGGTGAGTCCGCGCAGCTTGGTGGCGGCACCGCCGAAATACTCAAACGTCTCGATCGTGTTTGGGATATCGAAGCCCCGTACATGACGTATGGGCTTGCCCTGGTTCATGCATTCGAGCTGCGCGAATTCCTCGAACCGGTCCTCAACGGCACGCGCGAGGTCGAGAAGGAGCCGACCTCGCTTGCGCGCGCCCAGTGCCTTCAACGCCTCGAATCCTTCGTGCGCAGCCGATACCGCGCAATCGATGTCTTCAGGCCCACCTTCGGCAACCTGGGCGATCACCTCCTCCGTCGCGGGGTTGAGAACGTCAAAGGTGCTCCCGCCCTGAGCCTGCGAGAACTCACCAGCGATGAACATGCCAAGGGGCTGTTCGGGTGTAGACGGTATCGTTTCGGCAGTCGAGGAAGCCATCGGTGTGTTCCCGTGAAGATGAATGACGTGGTGCCGTCGTCGACGGCGGAGGCAATTTCTGCGGGGCTTCGTTTAACGGGTTTGCCCGCCCGTTGACCAGCGGAATCTACGAATCAAGAGCTGACAGCACCACATGCGTCCATCCGGCACAAACATCTGCGGATGCCGGTCCATCATTGAAGTCGTGCACCGGAGTACCCTTGAAGTCACGCAGCGGAAGGTTATAAGAAGCCCGGAGATCTCCAGATGAACGTGTCCATGGAGGACGTTGGAATTACCATTCTTCATGCACAAATTGGCGATGAAGTCGCAGTGCACGTGACGAGTACTGGCCGATCGTACGATCGATTTGGCTGCGGCAGTTCGATGATGGAGAGGCAGGCATGGGTATGAGGCTCGAAGGCCGAACGGCATTGATCACGGGTGCGGCGGGCGGCATAGGCAGCGCGACAGCGTTGGCCTACGCCCGCGAGGGTGCCGACTTGTGCCTGTCGGATTATGCAGACACTGGCAGCATTGCAGCCGAAGTCGAAAAGTTGGGCCGGCGCGTCGTAGAAGTGGATGCAGACGTCACCGATCGCGACCAGGTTCACGCGATGGTTGCCACCGCGCTCGACGCCTTTGGACGCATCGACATCCTGGCGACAATCGCCGGCGTCCAGTCGCTCGGAGGCGCGGAGAACCTCGACGAGGCAGAGTGGGATCGCGTTATCGACATCAATCTCAAAGGGACCTGGCTCTGCTGTCAGGCCGTCATCCCCGCCATGCGGGAGCAGAAATACGGCCGAATTATCACGATCGGATCGAACGTCGTCGCCATTGGCGGAAACTCGCGCCCGTGGCTCGATCGGGATGAACAGCTCGGCTCCGCCAATGTCGCGTATGGTTCGTCCAAAGCAGGCGTTCACGCAATTACCTTGTATCTCGCTAAGGAGCTCGCCGCCGACGGAATCACCGTAAATTCTGTGGCACCCGGACCCGTCGCAACCGCAATGGTCAAAAAAGTCCGTCCGGGCGTCCTGGCCTCTATTCCAGTGGGACGTTTGGGCAAGCCGGAGGAGATCGCGGATGCGGCCCTCTACCTTGCCGGCGAACTGACCGGCTACATGACGGGTGGAATCCTTGACATAAACGGCGGTCGCAATATCGCTTGAATGTTCGGCTAGCTACCGCTTCGAACCATTCCAACGAATCGAGGAACGATAAATGCGTCTGGATAATCGAATGGCGATTGTCACCGGGGCCGGCTCCGGGTTGGGGCGGGGAACGGCCGTCCTGCTCGCCGAGCGTGGAGCTCACGTCGCTGCGGCAGACCTCAACGCCGATGGGGCGGCTGAAACCGCCGCGATCATCCGCGAGGCTGGGGGCCGCGCCGAAAGCTATGTCGTAGAGGTGACGGACGCCGACTCAATCGACGTCATGGTCAGCTCGGCGGTCTCGGACCTCGGTGACCTGGAAATCATGGTCAACAATGCCGGCGTACTCGACGGCTGGCTCGACGTCGACGAAACCGATATGGAGCTGTGGCACAAGGTCATCGATGTCGATTTGACGGGTGTCTTCCTCGGGTCGAAGCGAGCGCTCACCGAGATGCTGCCGCGCGGGCGCGGAAAGATCGTCAATACCGCTTCGACGGCGGGCCTGGTGGGTCACGGTGGCGGGGCGGCCTACGTTGCTGCCAAACACGGAGTCGTGGGACTGACCAAGCAGATGGCGGTGGCTTACGCCGGACGTGGCATCAACGTGAATTGCGTTTGCCCGGGCGCCGTCCCGACATCATTGCGAGACAATTCCCTTGCGGAGATGGGCTCGCATAAGGGCATCGGCAACGAAGAGGCCCTTCGTGCGTACATTCCGGCTGGCGAGCGCGGCGTGATCGAGGATATCGCGGCCGCGATCTGCTACCTCGCGTCAGATGATGCGCGCTACGTGCATGGGACGAGCCTGGTCGTCGACGGGGGCTGGACGGCGAAGTAACTGGTGGAGGCCAGGCGCGATTCTCCACATTCGTCCCACCCGATGCCGCGACGAGGTAGAGTAATCTGGATCGGGTAAGTTGGGAGGACGCCATGCCACAGACCGACGCGCATGTACCTGGACGAACTGTGCTGGACGAGGTGATCCCCGCGCGTGCAGGCTGGAGCCGCGTGATTGAGAAGGATCAGATTCTCCGCGTCATCGACCTTGAAGGCCGCCAGGCAGTCGATTTCATCTGCTACAACGCCAATGACTATGAAGACCGTTACGGCGCCCCAGACACGTTGAAGATCAGCCCGGGTGGAATTTTCATCGGGCTGGGGACTGTGCTCTACAGCGTGAACTGCAACCCTCTGTTCACCGTCGTTGCCGACACCTGCGGCAAGCATGACACCATGGGTGGCTGCTGTTCGGACGCCATCAACCGGACCCGCTACAACGCGCCGGGACATCCAAACTGCCGCCAGAACTTCCTCGACCAGCTCGCCGAATACGGCATGGACTCGCGGGACATTCCCGACAACCTCAATTTCTTCGTCTACATGCCCGTGGCGGAGTCCGGGGCGTTTTTGTTGGAACCCGGACTATCCAAGCCAGGTGACTATGTCGACCTGCGCGCCGAGATGAACGTGCTGACGGTGATCTCCAACTGTCCGCAGATCAACAATCCGATCAACGATTTCAACCCGACCCCGATCCAGGTTACGGTCTTCGAAGCCAACTGAAGTCCACGACATTCAGGAGTGGTCCCAAAGGCAATTGAGTCGCATCGCTCCGATCGCGCTAACTGCCGACGGACAGCCGCCACGTGGTCTATTCTGGCGCACTCCTACACCTTTCCGGCATAATCACCGCAAAGGGCGACCAACCCGGGAGACCGCATGTCGCAAACTCAGGACGAAAGCACTACCCGCTCGCAACCTCAACGCGTTGACGTCCTCGTCGTGGGCATGGGCTTTGCGGGCATGTACATCCTTTACTGCCTGCGCCAGCGCGGCCTGACGGCAAGGGCCTTCGAAGCGGGGAGCGATGTTGGGGGCACCTGGTACTGGAACCGCTATCCGGGCGCACGGGTCGACGTCGACAGCGTGCAGTACAGCTACAATTTCTCCGACGAACTCACGCAGGAATGGGAGTGGAGCGAAAAATTTTGCGCCCAGCCCGAACTACTGCGCTACGCCAGTTTTGTAGCCGATAAGTTCGATCTGCGGCGCGACGCCAAATTCAACACGCGCGTTACATCGGCCGCGTTCGACAAAGAGACGAACCTCTGGACGCTGGAGACCGACCAAGGAGATGTCGCGACGGCACCTTACTGCATCATGGCGACCGGAAGCCTCTCGACTCCATACAAGCCTCCCTACCCCGGCATCGATGATTTCGCGGGTGACTGGTACCACACGGGAACCTGGCCCCACGAGGAAGTCAGCTTTGCCGGCAAACGCGTCGGAATCATCGGTACAGGATCGACCGGGATCCAGGCTATCCCCGTCGTCGCCGAGGAGGGGAATCACCTAACAGTGTTCCAGCGCACGGCGCAGTACACCACGCCCGCGCGCAACCGGCCGATGTCTCCAGACGAGCAGCGCGAGTTCAACGAGCACCGTGATGAATGGATTCGCGAGATGTACCATACCTTCAACGCGATGACGGGGTATCCACTCCCCACCAAATCGATCCATGACGACTCACCAGAGGAACGACGTGACTTTTTTGAGAAACGTTGGGAGATCGGCGGCATGCCCCAGGCGATGCTGGCGACCTACAAGGGCGTCAATGTCGACATGGAAACCAATACCGTCGTGGCGGATTTCGTGCGCGACAAAATCCGGGAGATCGTCAAGGATCCCGAAGTTGCGGAACGGCTCTGTCCACCAACGGACATGCCCATCGGATCCAAACGCCCGCCCATCGACACCGACTATTACGAGACATTCAATCGCGACAATGTCTCGCTGGTCGATATCAAAAAGACGCCGATCGAGCGCTTCACCGAAAAAGGAATCAAGACGGCCGACGCGGAGTATGAGCTCGACGCCATTATCTTCGCTACCGGCTTCGATGCGATGACGGGCTCGCTGCTCGCCATCGACATCCAAACCAGCGATGGCAGCTCATTGAAGCAGGCCTGGTCCGACGGACCGAACAGCTTTCTGGGCCTGATGGTGGCGGGATTACCCAATCTGTTCACGATTAACGGTCCGGGCAGCCCTTCCGTGAAAGCCAACATGATCGTCATGATCGAGCACCATACGGACTGGATCATGGACCTGATTGACTACCTCGCGGCGAACGACCTCAATCGGGTCGAGGCAGACGAGGATGCGCAATCCAATTGGGTGGAGCATGCCCGTGAGGTTGCCGAGGCGACCCTGATGCCGGTGGCCGATTCCTGGTACGTCGGCTCCAATATTCCGGGAAAGAAGCGGGTCTACATGCCGTACTTCGGTGGCTTCGAGAAATACTGGAAACTCTGCGTCGAGATCGCGGCCGACGGGTATCGTGGATTCAAGCTGTCACGGAGCGGGACCAAGGAAGCGCCCCCCAGCGTCGCCGCCGAGTAGTTCTCCCCTCACCCTCGGTCGCTCTGCTTCCTCTGCCCTCTCCCCGAGGGAGAGGGCGCCGAGCAAAGCGAGGTGGGCTTGGCCCGCCGAAGCTTTAGCGAAGGCGGGTGAGGGACCACTCGCAATTCTTTGGACATTTCCGCCATAATGCTGCGATCGAACCCCGCACGGTAAGGTCCTATGGCACCAGCTGCTGAAGGCGGCGCCACGACGCAGACCCCCGAAACCGTCGACGTCATCGTCGTCGGCACCGGGATGATGGGTCTCTATGCCCTCTATTGCCTGCGCGAACGGGAGATGAGCACGATCGCCTTCGAAGCCGGCGACGGGGTCGGAGGCACCTGGTACTGGAACCGCTATCCGGGCGCGCGCTGCGACATGGAAAGCGTGCAATACAGCTACAATTTCTCGAAAGAAGTCCGGGACGAATGGAACTGGACGCACCGCTACGCCACCCAACCCGAGATTCTCAGCTACCTGAACCACGTCGCCGATCGCTTCGACCTGCGCCGCGACATCAGGTTTGAAACGCGGGTCACGTCTGCGGTCTTTGACGAAAAGACGCACCTCTGGACTCTGGAAACCGACCGCGGCGACGTGGCACGAGCCCGATACTGCATCATGGCGACGGGCTCGTTATCGACACCCTTCCGGCCCGATTTCCCGGGCATCGAGGACTACCAGGGCGAGTGGTATCACGGTGGAACCTGGCCACATCATGAGGTTGACCTGGCGGGCAAGCGGGTCGGCGTGATCGGCACGGGTTCCACGGGCATTCAACTCACCACAGAAATCGCGCCGGTTGTCAAACACCTCACGGTCTTTCAACGCACCGCCAACTACAGCACGCCCGCGCGCAACCGGCCGCTCCGTGAGGGTGAGCTGGACGAATTCAAGGCCAACCATGCCGAATGGTTCAGGGAAGCGACGTACTCCCATACCGGTATTACGAGCAATCCCCCGTCCACCAATCGGTCGGCGCACGACGACACCCCGGAGGAGCGCCAGCTGCTGTTCGAAGACCGGTGGGGTATAGGTGGGCAGCCGCAGATCATTTTGGCGATCTACAACGATATCAATACGGATCAGGAAGCGAACGACATGGTGGCTGATTTCGTTCGCCAAAAAATCCGGGAGATCGTTGACGATCCTGACGTCGCCGAATTGTTGTGCCCGGATAAGGGCCAGCCGATCGGATCGAAGCGCCCGCCGATCGATTCCGGCTACTTCGAAATGTTCAATCTAGACAACGTGTCTCTCGTTGACGTGCGAAGCGCGCCGATCGAACGCATCACGCCGACCGGTCTATGCACCACGGACGATGAATACGAACTCGACGTCATCATCTTTGCGACCGGATTCGATGCCCTGACCGGGGCCATGCTGGCGATCGACATCCGCGGCCGCGACGGCGTGGTGCTGAAGGATATCTGGGCGGAAGGCCCACAGACCAACCTCGGCATCATGGCCGCTGGCCTCCCCAACATGTTCATGATCCATGGGCCGGGAAGCACCTCGGTCAAGGTGAACATGTTCATCGGCGGGGAGCATCAGATCGACTGGATCATGGAATGCATCGAGCATCTCGACGCGAACGGCTTCGTCTGTATTGAGACGACGGAGGAGGCCCAGGCGGATTGGACGGCGCACGTTCAGGAAGTCGCCAATGAATCGCTGCAGCCCGTGGCGGATTCCTGGTACGTCGGCGCCAACATTCCCGGCAAACCTCGGGTTTACATGCCCTACTTCGGCGGCTTCGAACGTTATTGGAAGCACTGCGATGAGATCGTCGCCGACGGATATCGCGGGTTCAGGCTTTCGCGGTCCGACTCATCCGAAACCAACCCCAGCGTCGCCGCGGAATAGTCCCTCACCCGCCTCGCTACGCTCTTCGCCTTCTGCCTGAGGGAGAAGGCAGAAGGAGCGAAGCGACCGAGGGTGAGGGTCCCGTCGGTCAAGTGGGAGAATGTGTACTTTGTCATCGTGCAATTCCCCATGACAGAATGCCGGCGTAATTCTTAATCCTCCCGGACACCGATCACCATGTTCTTTGAACCCGAAAAGGTCGGCATGGCACCGCCGCCCTTCAAGCACACCGTCTACAACGCCCTTGTCGTGCCACGACCGATCGGCTGGATCACCACGATGAGCCCCGACGGATTCATCAACCTGGCGCCCTTCAGCTTCTTTAACCAGCTGAGCCCCGACCCGCCCTGCGTGATGTACTGCCCCAACAACTACAAACCCGGCACGCAGGAACATAAAGACTCCCTGCTCAACGCCGAGGCGACAGGAGAATTCGTTTACAACATGTGCAC
>DEBC01000012.1 GCA_002348365.1 Alphaproteobacteria bacterium UBA2966
TCCGAGAGCCCTCGCTCCGACAACCCCAGTTCCAACAGATCGGCCAGCGCTTCGCTGCCACGACCGCCACAGGAAGGCATTTCCTTGCCGAACTTCATGCCGATACGTCGATTGATGCACACAAGCAGCGTCGTCGGGATTCTGGATTCCTGGTCGCTTTTTGGATTCTTGACGTCCATATCGATGTTGCTCACGCGCCTCATTCACAACTGTCGTGGACCTAATATGGCATTTGCAGGGGTGAGTTTGCTAAAAGAAGCCGCGCCGTCGTAAGGCGGCATCACTCACGGGAAGGAAGATGTATGTCCCAGTTGGTCAATCCCCACGGCGGAGGCCCTCTAAAGCCGCTTCTCGTCCCCGAATCGGAGCGGGCGGACGGCATTTCACGGGCGAAGTCCCTGAAGCAGATCCCGATCTCAAGTCGCGAGGTCTCGGACTTGCTCATGCTCGCCATGGGGGCCTATACCCCGCTGGACGGATTTATGGGACACGACGATTGGCGCGGCGCCTGCGTCGACATGAAACTCGCCGACGGCACCTTCTGGCCGATTCCCATCACCCTTTCCTGCGACAAGACGCTCGGCGATTCGATTGCAGATGGAGAAGAGGTTGCGCTGGTCGATGCCGATACCGGCGAAGTCCTCGGCGCCCTCACGGTCACAGAAAAATACACGATCGACCGCGAACTGGAATGCCAGAGCGTCTTTCGCACGACTGATCCGGAACATCCGGGCGTTCAGAAAGTGATGGCACAACCCGAAGTGAATCTCGCTGGTCCGGTCGTCGCCTTCAGTGAGAGCCACTACCCGGAGACCTACAAGGGGCTCTACTTTCGGCCCGATGAGACACGCAAGATGTTCGAGGAGAAAGGCTGGTCGCGCGTCGCCGCCTTCCAGACCCGCAATCCGATGCACCGCAGCCATGAATTCCTGGCCAAGATCGCCGTCGAGGTCTGTGATGGCGTCCTGATCCACCAGGTTCTCGGCGCTCTCAAGCCGGGCGACATCCCGGCCAACGTGCGCGTTGCCTCGATTGACAAGCTGGTGGAGAACTACTTCGCGCCGGGGACAGCGATCCAGGCCGGCTATCCCATCGAAATGCGCTACGCCGGCCCCCGTGAAGCACTGCTCCACGCACTGTTCCGTCAGAACTTCGGTTGCTCGCATCTGGTGGTCGGCCGCGACCATGCTGGCGTCGGTGACTACTACGGTCCATTTGATGCCCAGGATGTCTTCGACGAACTCGATGTCGGTTCGCTTGAAACCCAGCCGCTCAAGATCGACATCACCTTTTTCTGTCACCAGTGCGGCGGCATGGCGACAGGTAAGACCTGCTACGACCCCGGTGACGGGACTCCGCCCGATGAGGCGGAGCGCACCGCCTTTGCCGCAAAGGTCGCGACAGGAGAGGCCGAGGCACGGACCTGCGACCACGGCCCGGAGACAAAGCTGTCGATTTCGGGCACCCGCTTACGCGAGATGTTTGCCAATCACGAAACCGTCCCGGAGGAATTCAGCCGGCGCGAAGTCCTCGAGGTTCTTCAGGCCTACTATGACACCCTGAAGTGAGAGGTTCGGTAATTGAACCACCGAGGACACCCCGGGTCGTCCTCGCGCTAATGCCGGGTGAAGATTCCACGAATTGCGGGTGGTCGTGCCATTATCGAGCGTGGCCCGTCCTGCCTCACTTGACAGAACCATTGCCGTTTGTTTGATTTCGGCATACTTAACAGGGCAATTCCCTCATCGCATATGAACTTGCTTGAATTTTCCGCCGGTGGCGCTGACCACGGACCGGCATCCGGTCGGATACCACGCTTAGCCGCTGTGAGTGCGACTAAGAGGAGCGGCACCTGAGAGGACCTTGTTTCCGGTCCTTGAGACAACAGAACTGATCACCATCGAGGTATCTTGATGTTCAGCATTAATCCTTTCGCCGAGATCTCGGCGACAATCTCTCCTGCGATTATGCAGTGGTACATCATTGTGATGGCCCTGTTCGTGGCCGGCGGCACACTCTTTGACGTAATCCATAAGGGAAGTGCTAAATACTTTTTCCAGGACGCCAAGGCCAAAAAAGCGCGAGCGCGAAATCCACTCGGGAGCGGCGAAAAATTTTCGCTCCGCTTACGAGCCATTCTTGTAGATGTGCTTACCTCTGCAGAATTCGGCATGACGAAACGGCGAGTGGCGCACATACTTACGTTCTGGGGTTTTACCGCCTACATTATCGCTACCATCGTCATGGTGTTTGGATATCCAACACCAGATATGGCGACGCCCGCCTTGGCACCCGGAATCTGGTACCTAGGTGCCGCTATGACCATGGTAGGGGGCTATTGGTATTGGTTTTTCATGCGGGTTGATGTTGTCAGAGAAGGCAATCCAACCCTGCGACTTGTCCACGCGGATCTGTTCGTCGTTTCGCTGGTTCTGAGTGTCACTTTTGGCTTCATCTGGGGACTTATGCAGGCATCGGGCGGCGGCGGCTGGTCAAACCTGTTTTTAGCTCTATATGTGCTTTCGACGACAGTGCTGTTTGCTGGTGTACCTTGGTCGAAGTTCTCCCACATGTTCTATAAATCCGCAGCGGCCATCCAGAGAAATATCGAAGAGGCAGAAGGCTCCACTAATCAGCCGCCACCTGCCGATCGGCCCTTGCTGTAAAAGCATATCGCCAAATTAGGAGCGAAATCGTATGCCTACTTTCGTTTACATGACGCGTTGCGATGGATGCGGGGAGTGCGTAGATATTTGCCCCTCCGACATCATGCACATCGATAAGACTAACCGTCGCGCGTACAATATTGAGCCCAATATGTGCTGGGAGTGCTATTCCTGCGTGAAAGCCTGCCCAACTCATGCGATTGACGTGCGAGGATATGCTGACTTTGCGCCAATGGGCGCAAGCGTCCGCGTGCGCCGCGAACCGGAAAAGGGCACGATTTCCTGGAAAGTCAAATTCCGCGATGGCCGAGAGAAGGATTTTGTCTCGCCAATCCGTACAACGAAATGGGGCTCCATTGAGGAACCGACGGACTACCCCGCCCCGTCGGATGAAGAGTTTGAGAAACAAGAGCTCTGGCATGAGCCAAAAGCTCTCAATATCGATGCACTGCCATCTTTGGCAGGCAAGATTAAGGCATAAAAATCATGGGTCTGTTCGGTAAATCAAGAGATACAATAACAGTTGACGCGGATGTCCTGATCATCGGCGGCGGCTTTGGCGGCTGCGGCGCTACATACGAAGCCGGTCATTGGGGACGCGACAAGAAAGTTGTCGTCGTTGAGAAGGCAAACATCGAGCGTAGTGGCGCCGTTGCACAGGGCCTGTATGCGATTAACTGCTACATGGGTATGCAGTGGGACGAAAACCAGCCCGAAGACCATGTTCGGTACGCGCGGACGGACCTTATGGGCCTCGTTCGGGAGGACCTTGGTTACGACATCGCTCGCCACGTCGATTCCACCGTCCACAAGTTCGACGAGTGGGGCCTTCCGATGATGAAGAACCCGGAGACCGGCCGCTACTTACGTGAAGGCAAGTGGCAGATCATGATCCATGGTGAGAGCTATAAGCCAATTGTTGCCGAAGCCGCGAGAAAGTCTGCGGATGAAGTCTACAACCGGATAATGGTGACCCATCTGCTGACGGATAAAAAAAATCCGAACCGGGTGGCTGGAGCAGTGGGGTTCAGCGTACGCAGCGGTGACTTCTACGTCTTCCGTGCCAAGGCGGTAGTGATTGCCGCGGGCGGTGCGTCACACATCTTCCGACCCCGCGCAGTCGGCGAGGGCATGGGACGGACTTGGTACGCACCATGGAGCAGTGCATCGGCCTACGGGTTACCACTCCCCATCGGCGCCAAGATGACACAAATGGAGAACCGAATCGTTCTGGCTCGCTTCAAGGATGGCTACGGCCCGGTTGGCGCCTACTTCCTTCATCTCAAGACCTATACCAAGAACGCATACGGCAACCCATATGAGGCAACTTGGTATGATGAAACCAAGGGGATGGTTGGCGACTATATCGACCGTGAGCCCGTACCCACATGCCTGCGTAATCATGCCATGCTGCAAGAGCAACGGGCTGGTCGAGGACCCATCTATATGGAGACGCGGGAAGCCTTTCAGGATCCCCATAAAGAGCAGGTCGGTTGGGAGAACTTTCTCGGCATGACCATAGGTCAGGCAGTCGTATGGGCCTCCCAGAATATTGACCCCAAGGAGCGCATGTCGGAGCTTACGACGTCCGAGCCCTACGTCATGGGTAGTCACGCCACATGCTCTGGGGCCTGGACAAGTGGCCCCGACGACTACGCGCCACCAGACTACCGCTGGGGATACAACCGAATGATGACGGTTGACGGTCTGTTTGCAGCAGGCGACGCCTGCGGGGGTACTGCCCACAAGTTCTCGTCAGGTTCCTTTACTGAAGGACGCATCGCCGGCAAGGCTGCAGTCAACTATATCAATGACCTTGGGGAAATGCCTCAAATCGACAACGCGGAAGTAGAGCGGCTCAAGACGGAGGTATATAAACCGCTCGAGACATATAAAGTTGGCCGTAACGAGATCACCGCTGGCACTGTTTCACCCACATACATTTCTCCATTACAGGGCCTGCAGCGCCTTGAAAAAATCATGGATGAATACGTGGGCGGCATTGCGACTGGCTACCTGACCAATGAGCCCATGCTCAACCGTGGACTTGAGCTTCTAGGCATGCTGCATGAGGATCTAGATCACATTGGCGCTGAAGATTTGCATCAGCTCCAACGCGCTTGGGAACTCAACCACCGTGTTTGGGCGTCAGAATCCGTAACACAGCATACGTTGTTCCGTGATGAGACCCGTTGGCCTGGCTATTACTATCGCGGTGATCATCCACAGCTCGATGATGAGAACTGGCATTGCTTGACGCTGGGCCGCTATAACCCGGACAATGGGAATTGGGAGATGGAGAAAGCCCCCGTACACCATCTTGTATATCCTGAAGACTTCCCGGATCACGCTTACCAACCTCAAGCTGCTGCTGAATAAAGCAGATATTCAATCTAGTTGAGGTTACTAAACATTTAATATAGGCCGGCCTCTTGGGTCGGCCTGTCTTGTTTTGATATTTCCCCCTGCCCCAAGGAGGAAAAATCTGATGTGGGCATTTCACTAACTGGACACGAACAACCAGTGCTGACCACGCCATCGAGGCATAGGACATCACCTCTCCCCTATTCTTCCCGCATCGGCTAAAATCCCAGTAGCTTCATGTACTTAAAGCGTCAGCTTAAAGAGCATGAAGCGCATCATATATAGGGGAGGACCCGGAGATGTTTCGACAACTCATGGGAGCAATAGCTGCCGGAGTCATGATGGTGAGCACAGCCGCCGTTGCCGAGAGTGTCAAGATCGGTTTTGTCACCACACTAACCACTGGGGCCGGGGTTGTCGGTCGCGACATGCGTGATGCCGTTGACCTAGCTGTCGATCACATTGGTGGAAAGATGGGTGGCCTGAATGTCGAAGTTATTTACGAGGACGACGGCTTCAGGCCTGAAATTGGCAAGCAAAAGACAGAAAAACTGGTGCAGAAGGACAAGGTGAACTTCGTCGCAGGATATATCTGGAGCCATGTGCTACTTGCCTCGTACAAGACAGTGGTCAACGCGGGTTCGTTCCTAATCAGCTCCAACGCTGGCCCTTCGCAGCTCGCTGGCAAGCTCTGCCATGAGAACTTCTTCTCCACCTCGTGGCAAAATGACCAGACACCGATGGCTATGGGTGAAGTGCTAAATCAGCGAGGTATCAAATCACTATATATCATGGCACCCAATTATGCTGCCGGTAAGAACATGGTGGCCGGGGTCGAGCGTACCTACAATGGCAACGTCGTGGCCAAAGATCTGACGAAGTTCCCTGACCAGTTAGATTTTTCGGCGGAGCTGGCCAAGGTCCGCTCAGCCAGTCCCGACGCGCTTTTTGTATTCTATCCGGCTAAGCACGGCACCCAGTTCTTCAAGCAGTACCAGCAGTCGGGCTTGCGAGGAAAAGTACCGCTCTACTCGGTGTTCACAGTGGACTCGATG
>DEBC01000106.1 GCA_002348365.1 Alphaproteobacteria bacterium UBA2966
TGGTCCCTAGCGTCCACGGCTACATCCACTTTCTGCGCGAACGGGTTGGCGTCAATAAACCAGCCACCGGCGAGACTGAGGCCCACCACAAACTACGGCTGACCAAGGCACGTGCCGACATGGCGGAATTGGAGTCCGCTGAAATGACGGGCGATCTCGTCTTACTCGAGAAAGCCGAGGCAGCGTGGACGTCAGCAATTGGACGTATGCGGCAACGCCTACTCGCCATGCCCTCAAAACTGGCACCCGTCGCATATCAAGCTGGTGCTGTTGCCGAGGTAAAGGCGGCGCTCGCTGACGGAATAGCCGAAGCACTAATGGAGTTGTCGAAAGTTGAAGCCCGAGCCGTTGATAATCGTGGGTCCGACGAAACTGGCGGAAGCGATGACGAGAGCGTTCCAGACGCTCGCCCCGCCGCCGGACGCGTCGACGGATAAGGTCTGACCTTGAAGCGTCTTGACCGACACGCGGTCAGACGCGATGTCCGACGACGTCACCTTTCCGGGGATGACGTGATAAGTCAGAATCGCCGTGAGCCTGTCCTTGTTTTCAGGCTTCAACAGGTCCTCGATCGTGCCCGCAGGAAGCTTGGCAAACGCCTCATCCGTCGGCGCAAAGACGGTGAAGGGTCCATCGGACTTCAGCGCTCCCACGAGATCTGCCGCCTGAACCGCCGCGACAAGCGTTGAGAAATTTCCCGCCGATACCGTGGTGTCCACAATATCTCTCTTAGCGCCATACGGGCCCTCCTAAGCTGCACCCAAGCCTACAATCATCGCGGCGACGGCGAACAGTGTGGAACGAATAGCTTGAGGCATAGATATTTGCTGAGTTGAGGTTGATGCCCTCACTTACGTGCCTGAATTGGTTCTGGATCATTCAGGAGCAACTTCTCACCTGAAGTGTGATCCGGAATCCGATGTGACTCGTATTCCTGTGTAGTTCGAGTTGCGCCGTGCGTTGTTACTCCTTCTGCCGAAATTGAAATCTCGAAGGGAGTGACGTTCGGCGGGCACCTGCCCAACAGCCCGCTGCTGGTGCGGGAGACGGTCACCCATACCCCCCGGGCCTCTCAAAGGCGGGTAACGTCTCCCCACCCTTGCTTCAATGCTCCGCGGCGGCCCCTTGCTCGCGCAATGATCTGAAGTGTCGCTACGTGCGTAATGGTGGGTGTCTTAGAGATTAGTTGGACTCGTTCGCCTTCGAGCGCTCGTGCTCGGCAATCACGGTGATTGGATATTCGCGTATTGCGATTCTTGGAGCTTCGAATGCTGTCTCTATCCACCGTTCCACATGCTGCCAAATGGTTGGGCGCGCTGGGGGCTATCCCATTCATTGTTCTGGCCTTTGCGACCGTGATCTCAGGGTCAACTCACGGCATCTCGCAAGCGCTCATTGCGTATGGAGCAGTGATCTTGTCGTTTCTTGGTGGAATCCAGTGGGGACTGGCTATTGCTCCGTCGGAGAGCGGTGAGGCTGATGCAAATCTGTTTCGCCGCCTGGGTTGGAGTGTTGTGCCCTCGCTCATCGCCTGGGGCGCAATGCTTCTCCAAGTACGGGCCGGTCTCTTAGTCCTTGCCGTGGCGTTCGTCATCGTCTTGCTACTCGATCTGCAGGCGTGCCGGCGTGGGGAAGCCCCGCCCTGGTATCCGAACCTTCGCTTGCCCCTGACCGCGGCAGTGGTCTCATCTCTTACACTCAGCGTGATCGGGTGATACGAATGCGGGACCGTATTGAGCCAGGAACGGGACAGGAGTCTGTTTGGGACTATCCACGGCCGCCTCGCTTGGAATCCGCAGCTGAGCGGCTTCGAGTCTTGTTTGGCGGCAAAATCATCGCTGAGACGAAACAGGGCTACCGTGTGCTCGAGACCAGCCATCCGCCCGTCTACTACATCCCGCCGGCAGACGTTCGGTGCGAATACATCACCGCTAATCCCGGCCGCTCATTCTGCGAGTTTAAGGGCGAGGCACGCTACTGGACACTCGAGGTGGGTGGTTCGCGCTGCCGACAGGCTGCATGGAGTTATGTGCACCCCACCCCGGCCTTTTCCGCCATCTCCGACTATCTCGCCTTCTATGCCTCGCGGGTCGATAGCTGCTGGGTCGGCGACGAGCAAGTCGAACCGCAAGTCGGCGATTTCTATGGTGGCTGGATCACTTCACGCGTTGTGGGACCCTTCAAGGGCGCGCCCGGTACCCGAGGTTGGTAACAGGCTATAGATCGTCCCGTCAGCAACACTGTCGATAACCCAAGTGATCGGATCGGCGTCTGCATCCGTAATGCCGTACAGGTAAGCAATTGGGATGCGATGCAGGCCATGAAACCACTGGACACCACACTCGATCGTCTTGAACACGTCGCATTTCAGGTAGACGACCTGGATGCCGCGCTCGCGTGGTACCGCGATCTGTTCTCGGTAGAAACGGTTTACGAAGACGACACCTGGGCCATGCTTTCCTTTGACAACATAAACCTGGCTTTGGTCACCCAGGGCCAGCATCCGCCACACATTGCTGTGGAGCACGACGATGCGACCCAGTTCGGAGCACTGGCGCCACACCGAGATGGGACCGCTTCCGTGTACATCCTTGACCCTGCCGGGAACGCTGTCGAGATCCTGCAGAGGCCGGAGACCTCTACAAAGCGGAGTGGATGCGAATGACCGATATCATCCCCCGTGCCGGCTACGGGCGGGAAAACGTGGAGTCTGCAAGTAGCTTCGTGGAGGCCTGTGAACCTACAGTCCTTTACGATGGCGACTGCCCGCTCTGTCGACGTGAGATTGCGTGGTATCGCGGCCTTAAGGGCGCCGAAGGGATGCGCTGGGTCGACGTTCGAGCGGTTGCCGGGGAAACGATCGCCCCCGGCGTCTCCCTTGATGCAGCGGTCAGACGCTTTCACGTGATCTCGGCGGACGGAAACGTTCGGACCGGTGGGTACGCATTCGTGGAAATCTGGCGAAACATTCCCTGCCTTAGGCCGTTGGCATTTCTATTTCGACCACGTGCCTGCGCCTGGCTGCTCAACCGCGTCTACGACCTCTTCCTGCGAATTCGACCGGGCCTGCAGCGGCTTCTGGCTGCGCACGGCGGCTGACCTTAACGATCATCGTCGTGCCTCGACGAGTCACTGAAGGGATAACGTCTTGTCTTACGTCCGGCTACTGATCATCGGCTTGATATTCTTCGCGTCGCGTTGTTCCGGAGGTAATTCCACGTCCTAGACTGCCGGATGCTGTCTGTTTCGTGCATGAAGCCGATCCAAAACGTTGTCAGCGAGAGATTTCATTGTAGGCCTCGAGGGCGCGCTGCCGAGTGACCCTCAGGTCGACAATCGGTCGCGGATAGGTCTCGCCGAGAACGACACCATAGTCACCGAGTTCGACTTCCGAGAGCTCCCAAGGGCGATGTATGAAAGTGTCGGGCAGGCCGCCGAGTTCGGGGACCCAGGTCCTTACGTATGTGCCCTGTGGGTCGAACTTCCGGCCCTGGAGCACGGGATTGAAAATGCGGAAATAGGGAGCTGCGTCCGCTCCAGAACCGGCGACCCACTGCCAGCTGGCTGAGTTGTTGGCGAGATCTGCATCGACCAGCGTGTCCCAGAACCATGCCGCGCCCTCGCGCCAGTGTTGCATCAGGTTCTTGGTCAGGAAGGATGCGACAACCATTCGAACCCGGTTGTGCATCCAACCCGTCTGCCACAACTGCCGCATTCCTGCGTCTACAATTGGGATGCCGGTCGCCCCTCGCTGCCAGGTCTGCAGCTGGTCTTCGTCCTCACGCCATGAAAGCGCCTCGAACTTGTCTTGAAAGTTTTGCTCGGGCAACAGCGGGAAGTGGTAGAGGAGATGATAAGAGAATTCTCGCCAGCCAATCTCGCGCAAGAAGGCTTGCGATCCAGGCGAGGAGCCTGGATCTCTTTGCTTGCGGAGCGCGACCGAAATCGTGTGCCATACCTGACGCGGACTGACTTCTCCCCAGTGCAGGTGGGGAGACAACCGTGACGTGCCCAAGAGATCCGGACGGTCGCGATCATCCTTGTATGCCGGCATCGCCCTCTCGACGAACCCGTCTAATCTCTTTTGACCCCCAACTTCGCCGGGTGTCCAGTGCGCATCAAGTTTGTGCCACCAGTCCACTGACCCGCTCAGAAGCGGCAGATCTCCGATACTGATGCCTTCGGGCCAGAATGGAGGTGTGGGCAATGAGTTCGGAGCTGACTCGGATTCCAAGGGTTCGGAGAGTTGCAGGCAGGCCCGCCAAAAGGGAGTGAAAACGCGATAGGGGTCGTCCTTGCCCGTCTTGACGGTCCAAGGCTCGAATAGCAACGCGCCGTTAAAGCTCTTGCCTACCACGCCCAGGGAGTCGAGCGACTTCTTCACCGCCATCGCCGTGCTGATCGCATGAGGCTCATAGCACCGGTTCCACACGACCGCCGCCGCCGAGGTCTCTCGAACCAACTCTTCCATTACGACTTCAGCCCGACCCGTCCGCACCACAAGATCCGAGCCAATATCCCGCAGTCTCTGTTTGAGGCACGCCAAGCTCCGGTTCAACCACCAGCGACTCGCCCCGCCCGGTATCCACGCCTTTGCTGCGGAATCGTCCCAAATGTAGACAGGTATTACCGGGCCTTTCGAATTGGCGGCCTCCAGCA
Source organism: Alphaproteobacteria bacterium UBA2966 (assembly GCA_002348365.1). GTDB lineage: Bacteria > Pseudomonadota > Alphaproteobacteria > UBA2966 > UBA2966 > UBA2966. The sequence goes on from DEBC01000106.1 coordinate 4,660, forward strand.
GAGCAGGGTTGTCAGTCAGGCGCAGGTCCTGACGGAACCAAACGATCGTGGCAGAAGGGGACGTGTCAGTGACTATTTTCAAACCCTCACATTCAGCGCTATCGAGAAATCTCTGCCAGAAAACGCTGACTATCCTCGGCGATCGCTGCTTGTCGTTGCGCCGACATCCTGTCCAGGTTTCGGTAGGGCATTGCCACGCGAGGGTTGTCGGAAAGTGCCTGCCGATTCTCGGCCAGAAAATTCCAGTACAGGTAGTTGAACGGGCAGGCGTCCTCGCCGTTCTTCTCCGACACATCGTAGCGACAGGCTTTGCAGTAGTCAGACATACGATTGATGTATATCCCACTCGCGGCATAAGGCTTCGTCGCCATGATGCCGCCGTCGGCGAAGATAGCCATGCCGTGCGTGTTCGGCAGTTCGACCCAGTCGAACGCATCGGCGTAGACGCTCAGATACCAATCTTCGATCTGTGAAGGTTCAACACCGGAGAGGAGCGCAAAGTTGCCTGTCACCATAAGGCGCTGGATGTGATGCGCGTATGCATGACGTCGTGTTTGCGTTACGACCCGAGAGACACAATTCATGTCCGTCTCACCGTCCCAGTAGAAGTCAGGCAGAGAGCGGCTTGCACCCAGGAAGTTGAGATCGGCGTAGCCCGGCATGTGTAGCCAGTAAACGCCACGCACGAATTCGCGCCATCCGAGAATTTGCCGGATGAAGCCCTCTACAGCATTGAGAGCCGCACGATTGTCCCGATACGACGCCTCGACGCGCCGGCACACGTCCAACGGATCCAGCAAGCCGATGTTGAGATACGTGGAAATCAGCGCGTGAAAAAGGAAGGGCTCGTCCGCCCGCATGGCGTCCTGGTAGTCACCGAATCGAGGCAGCACCGCCTCTATGAAGAATTCAAGACTTTGCTCAGCCTGAGCCCGGGTCACTGCGAATTCGAAAGGCTCGATGTCGCCGAACCTGCTCGGGAACATACGCTCCACGAGTTCGATGACTTCTTTCGTAATGACGTCGGCGCAGCGCCTGGGCCGCTCCGGCGGAATTAGGTCTGCGGGCAGCTTCTTGCGGTTTGCGCGATCAAAGTTCCAATGGCCGCCGGAGGGAGAACCCGTCGGTTCGATCAGTATGTCGTACCTCTTGCGCATCATGCGGTAGAAGTGTTCCATCACTAAGTTCTTGCGACCGTCGGCCCAGGCAGCGAACTCGTCGCGCGAGCAAAGGAACCTGGTGTCCTCTCTGACCTCGATGGACACACCCATCGCCTCGGGCCATGTCTCGATACGCTCGGAAAGACGCCATTCGCCCGGTTCCGTCACCACCACTCCCTCGGCATCGTGTCGCCTCAGGCATCGAGCCAGCTCTCCATGCAGTGACCCGGTGTTCTCTTCGTCATCCAGCTTGACATAGTCGACGTTGATGCCTTCAGCCGCGAGCGCCTGCGCAAAGTGGCGCATCGCTGAAAATATGAGAACAAGCTTCTTCTTGTGGTGCTGAACGTAAGTGGCCTCGTCCGACACCTCGGCCATGAGCACGACATCCTCATCCTTATCCAGATCTGAAAGAGATGAGATGGCCTCGGATAGCTGATCCCCGAATATCAGTCGGATTTTCAAGGGGTGATCGCCGAGATCGCCATGGTCTCAGGCTTTGAGACGCAGTGTGGAGCGGCCGCCATCGACTCCGAAAACCTGACCGGTAATCCAGTCCGCCTTTTCGCCCATCAGGAATTCCGCCAAAGCGGCGACGTCATCCGCCTGGCCCAGTCTCCCAAGTGGATGCAAGTCGGCGATTCCCTTCGCAAGGGTTTCGTTTTGCAATAGCTTTTCGCTCAACGGTGTTTGGGTAAGGCTCGGCGCTATGCAGTTGACTCTGACCTTTGGGGCCAGTTCAGCGGCAAGGCTTTTCGTCAATGCTTCAACCGCTCCCTTCGCGGATGCAACGACCACGTGGTTTGGGAAACCCTGTTTCACGGCGACGGTTGAGAAGAGCACGATGGAGCCGCCAGCTGCCTTCAGGGCATCGCTGGCTGCTTGAATGACGTTGACGGCGCCGATCACATTGACCCGGAAAGCCTCCAAGAGGTCATCGTCGGAAACGCGCCTCAAGGGTTTCAAGTCGATTGTGCCGGGACAATATGCGAGACCCGCCAGCCGTCCATCGGGCGTGGCCGCCTGGAAAGCGGATTCAACGCTATCACTAACTGTGGCATCCATGGTTATTGACGTTATCCCAGCACTGTCGTCCGCCGCCGTGCAGGTCGACTGCACCCGACGAGACGCGACGTGCACGGGATGGCCCCGGTCGGCACAACGTGTCGCGAGGGCGCTTCCGATGCCGCTTGTGCCACCGACGATGAGAATCGGGTCTTTCATAGCTGAACTTTCAAGAAAATTGCGTGTAACGAGGCGTCAAGCGTGCTCAAGGCGTGGTGCCGCCGCGCCGAGGATGTAATTGACGCTGTGATCGCCGCCCACGCTCCAGCTTCGCCGCAAGGGATTGTAATTAAGGCCGACAATCTCCTTTCGCTGCAGCCCACAACGGGCAGTCACGGCCGCGATCTCATCGGGACACAGGAAGTTTCCCCAGGAGTGAGTCCCCCGTGGCAGCAAACCGAGAACGTACTCTGCGCCGACGATCGCGAATGCAAATGAGCGCAGCGTGCGATTGAGCGTAGCCACAAACAGCACCCCGCCGGGAGACACCAGTCGACAACAGATTTCCAGGAATCTGACTGGATTCGCGACGTGTTCGACAACCTCCATGGCGAACACGGCATCAAATTGACTTCCGCTGGCCTCAATATGCTCGGGAAGGGCGTGTTCATAGGCAACGTCGACACGGGACTTCTTTGCGTGAACCTCAGCCATCCGGATGTTGCACTCGGCGGCGTCAATGCCGAGGACCTTGGCACCATGCTCAGCGAGATACTCGCTCACCAATCCTGCGCCGCATCCCACATCAAGGACCTTGAGATGAGACAGTGTTTCAGGCGCAGTTCGGCTGCGACCGAAATGCTGCACGAGTGCCCCGAAAAGATATTCTCTCCGAGCCGCATTGAACTTATACACAGCTTTGAGCTGGCCATCGGCTTTCCACCACTCCTCCGCTAGCGCGTTGAAGCGCGCAACCTCTAAGGGGTCGGCGGAATCGACGTCCGGCCCTAGAGGTACGAGATTATCTTTAAGTAGCATGCCCTCTATCGTGAATGGCGTTTGCGGAGATAGCTGTGCCTACGAGCGTAATGCGTCGTCAATCGCGCGCAGAACCTTGATTGACTGCGGCGAGACACGGGGCGGGAAAGATGCGACGAGATTCCCCTCGCGATCGATTAGATATTTGTGGAAATTCCAGGACGGTGCTGACCGCTTTCCGAGACGATCTTTGGCCCAACGATAGAATGGATGGGCTTCCGGCCCCTTGACTTTGGTCTTGTCCGCCAACGGGAAGTCGATGTCGAAGTTAACCTCACAGAATGTCTTAATTTCCTCAGCGCTCCCAGGCTCCTGAGCTCCGAAGTCGTTCGAGGGCACGCCGATGACGATCAGACCGCGGTCGCGATGGCTCTCCCAAATACCTTGCAATTCGCCATACTGCCTGGTGAAGCCACAGAAGGATGCGGTATTCACGATAAGAAGTGCCTTTCCTTCGTATTGGGAAAGCGGCAGCGGTCCACCTTCAATCGCCTCGAAAGAAAAGTGGAAGGCGTTGGGCCCGGCGGCAATGGCAGAGAGGGGGCCGACAATGAGCATCGCGATCAAGAGAACGCTGAACCGCATCCACAGCCCGAGCGTCGGTATGCTCCGGTCCAGTGCGTCAATGCGACACCCGTGTCCGCCCCGTGCGATATAAAGGGTTGTTGGCAGAGCCATTTTAAGTTCCATCTTTATGGGTTTCGTTTTCGCCGATGGGCGTGCCGGTTAGCGTGAAGTGCCTACATCCAGAGTTCGGCTCTCAAAGGGGGTTACGCTGGTTGGCACCAAACGGATCACCTGTTGGCGCCGACGCCGGTCTCAGGTTTTGGATGAGCAGGTCAGTCTCGTGTCCTATCTGATCACCGATTCAGAATAGTGGTGCTACTCGAGCGATGCCTCCTTTAGGTAGGCAATGATATCCGCGCGATCCTTCCGCTTGCGGAGACCGGTGAAGGCCATCTTTGTTCCCTTAACGTAAGCCTTGGGCTTCCCGAGATAGGCGTCCAGGCTGTGCTCATCGCCTTCTAATACTTGTACCTTTCGACCGATGCAGCGGCGGGGCCGAACAGCGCCACGAGGTGCGGTTAATCTCGCGGGTCCGATTGCATTCAGTGCAAATGCTCGCCCGAGATTAACCGCATCGAGTTGCCGCCAGCTCTTCTCGGGTCCCTGGCGATTATCGTGGAGAAATCCCGTCGCATCGATCACCAAGCGAAGCTCACCCAGATCGGCGGCGGACGCCGCGACACGTTCGAGACTTACCTTGTCCAGGAGATCGATCGCTGGCGAAGTGCTTCGACTGAACGTGACAACACGCTTGAACCTCTGCGCAGCGCGGATGCCTTCAATCAACGACCCTCCGATACCGCTGCGGGCACCAAAAGCGACCGCCACGCCAGCTCGATCAAACGATCCGATGTCAACTCTGGAAGCCACCTCGCCCTGACGTTCGGATTGCCCGATCACCTGCTCTTTGCTCTGCCGATAACGGCCTTAGGCCGCAGAACGCAACCAAAGAGGCGGGAAATGAACGGTCGGACCGGAAGAAAAATCCTGTAGCCCAGATCAAGGACAATCAGGGCTCCCGGCAGTGACGCGGCGTGCGCTGCCCAGCGCCATCTGGGCAAAATGCAGCCGCGCCAGAGAGAACACGCCCGTCGCTTGCACGAATATGGAAGCGCTTCATTGCTTGCTGTTAGGCAATTCCTTCCGGAGTTTTGGCGCCGGCTTCAGGGATGTCGACAAAACAAAGAGCACCAACTTGATCTCTACAACGATAATATCCGATCTCCGCCCGACAGAATGGGCAGGAGCCATCAAAGTACACAGTTGATTTAGATAGCTCTGGTTCCACGAAAACTCCTGAGAATTGAGCAGTCAATTGACCAGCACAGGAGCTTGACGAATGTATTTCCGATCCTCGATCTGTTGCACGAGGAAGTCAGCAACGTCTGCACGCGAGATGATCCCGTTCCGCCACTGAGAGGAATCGGAAAGGATCTTGTAACGTCCTGTCCGCGGTCCACCAGTCAGAACTCCAGGCCTCGCGATCGTCCAATCAGTCGCGCTCTCCTGGATCAAATGCTCCTGCAAGCTCTTGTCCCCATAGACTCGACCGAAAACAACCTGGAACGGCAACCGCTGCGCGCAGCTGATGCTCGCGCGGCTATTGCCGGCTCCAAAACCGGTCAAGCAGATCAGGCGTTTAACGCCATGGACCCTCATCGCCGCGATCAATACCCGTGTCGCATCCGAAAACAGGTGTACAGGCCGGAACAATTCTCCTAATCCGACTCCTAGGGTCTGGATTACGACGTCCATCCCAACAAGAGCCGTTTCTACATCCTCGGTCTTTGACGCGTCGCCCCGGATCTTCTCGAGGTCGGGATTCGAGATCGCAATTGCTGCAGCGGATCGCGCTAGGGCGCGTACGCTATGACCGGCATCGAGGGCTTGGCGGGTTGTCTCCAACCCGATCCCCTTGCTGGCGCCGATAATCAATACACGCATGATGGCCCCACGATTACAGAGTTTAAGATATCACCCGACTACAATCTGGTCGGCGATGCAGGCGGCCGAGGCGACTCGCATCACCACGGCAGGCTATGTCAGCAAAGGCCGACGCAATATGGGGAACGCGCGGCATTAGAGCCTCGTAGGCAGTGCCGAAACACATCGAAGTAGAACCCGACCCTGATTTTCCAAGCCCAATTCCTCTAGAAACGATCTCTCAGATCACCGACCCCTCGCGCTGGATGGCAACCCAGGCGCTTATCTTCTTGCCCACTTTAATCGGGAGCACGCGCCAGTACATGATGAAGGGGGTGCCGTCCTTCTTATAGTTAATCGCCTTGCCTTCAAATTTCCTGCCCGACTTCAGTGCGTCCGTAAGCCTGGCTATTACCTTGGCATCTGTGCCCGGTCCTTGAAGAATCCGCGGCGTCTTGCCGATCACAGAAGAAGGGTCGTGACCCGTCAGTTTCTTGAAGGACTTGTTGGCATATATAATCTTGTTATCCGCGGATGCGTCCGTGATCAGCACCGAGTCGAAGCTGTTCTCTGCCAAAACCCGGAGCAGGGCCAAACCGCCATCAGCTCCATTCATCAGATCTTCAAGAATACTGGCCACTATTTTTTCCTTTCTGAGTAAATTGGCCCACCCACGATCTTGCGGATCCGTGACGGGGTTGTT
>DEBC01000046.1:0-12746 GCA_002348365.1 Alphaproteobacteria bacterium UBA2966
TCGGGGTCTGTACCAGAGGGTGGCCCAGCGCAGATAGACAGTCGCCGCGAAGCTCATCGAAAGTGACGAACAATACATTTCGACCATCATTTGAAGACATCGTCATTCTCCGTAACGGATTTTCGTTGATGCTGATCGATCTGCCTATATCAGGCAATTGCCGCTGGCCCGTGTGGGCCTTACTGTGTGCCGCGCCAACCTGATGTCAGGAAGATCTTGGAGATTCCATAGATGAGCGAAGCTACCTCAAAGCAGGACGTGATCGATCTCTTCAGACCACTGGTGGAGCCCCGGGCCATTGCGGTTGCGGGCGCGTCCGCATCCAGCGTGACATTGGGTAACGAAATCATCAAACACGTCCGCAACTTCGGCTTTGAGGGAAATCTCTATCCCATACATCCGTCTGCGGATGAGGTTGAGGGGCACCGGGCGTACCCCACCTTTGCCGATCTCCCTGAAACGGTCGACTACGCCTACATTTCGATCGCGGCGGCATCGATACCCGGTCTTCTGGCAAATGCTCAGGGCAAGGTACGGTTTGCCCAGGTGTCGTCGAGCGGTTTTGGCGAGACTCTTGCCGGCAAGGAGCTTGAAGGCGACATCGTCGAGGCTGCTCGGGCTGGAGGGTCGAGGCTGGTCGGGCCCAACTGTATTGGTATTTACTCGCCCAAGGGTCATCTCACCTGGGTCGGTGGCGTCTCGAAGGAGTCCGGATCGGTGGGAATCGTCACCCAAAGTGGCGGGCTCGGCACCAACATGATCCGCCGCGGCAACGAGCGCGGTGTTCGCTTCAGCAGCCTTGTCAGCGTGGGTAACAGTGCCGATATCGGCCCGAACGATCTCCTGGAGTTTTATCTGGCGGATCCCGAAACCAAGGTTATTGGCCTGTACCTTGAAGACATCAAGGACGGGAGACGTTTTTTCGAGATTTTGCGCGCGGCGAACGGAGCAAAGCCTGTCGTGCTGTTGCGTGGGGGGCGCAGTCAGCAGGGCCAGCGGGCCGCCGTGTCTCATACCGGGGCGATGGCCAGCGATGAACGTATCTGGCAGGCGGCAGTGCGCCAGCTTGGCCTGGTCTATGCCGAAACACTCGATGAGTATGTCGATATCCTGCTTGCTTTTCAGATGCTGACTCCCCGCTCTGCCAGGCCGACTGAGAATGTTGTCCTGTTCGGCAATGGTGGCGGTATCAGCGTCATGGGTTCCGACATCTTTTCCGCTGTGGGGCTATCAGTGCCGGTATTCTCGGATGAAACGCGCAAGCCCCTGGACGACTTGAATCTCCCCCCCGGCACCAGTATCGGAAATCCCATCGATACACCGCGCTCGACGTTGCGGGTTGAAGGTGTCGGTGTGGTGGAGAAGATTCTCGAAGCGGTCTATGCCTCAGGCAGCGTGGACGCCTTGGTATTGCATCTGAACATCGCATCGTTCATCGGATCTGCGGATCAACGTTTCAACGTCCTTGAGAATCTCATCAAGACGGCCCTCGACGTTCAGTCCCGGATGGACGCCCATGTCCACTTTGCGCTCGTGCTGCGCTCGGACGGTTCAGTAGAGGCGGACGAACGTAAACGGGAGGATCGAAACCAGGCGCTCGCCCTCGGTGTTCCCGTGTTCGATGAGATCCCGGAAGTCGCACGGGCTTTGGCGGGAGTCAGTCGCTACGAAAGATTCCTCGCCACTCGCACGACCTAGAAGGTCAGCGATTCAGTTATGGACGTTGCTTAAGCTGCCTTGCGGTAGTTCCCGATCGCGATCTGTCCGGGTTTCCGATCCATGTGGATGGCGGCGAAATCGCCTTCGCATGGCGGTCCCGAGCAATAGTGCAGAACCCGATCGGTTAGATCCATGATGATGCAGCCGAGGGTTTCAATCCCTTGCCCGGACTGGGCGGACGGATTGGGGTGGCGACAGATCGAATCCGGAAAGTTGAAGTGGTCGCTCATGCCATCAGCGAGGATGCCCAGATCGATGCGACCGTGTTGGGCGCGCAGCAGGTCATTTAGGCGCACGTCCCGGAGTAGGGTGTCCGGGAAGATGTTGCGACCAATATCTTCACGGCCGTCTCGCGAGATCTGGAAGTGATTGGCGTGCGTCAGCAGTCCATCCTTCGCGTGAATGACGTCCAGTCCTTCGGGCCAGGCCTCGAGCGCGACGCCCGCGCCATCGACATGTCCCATCATATAGTTGGCGGCCAGCGCTCTCTCGGAATTGAGCACGGCGCCAATGGCGTCACTGAGAATGCGCGCTGTGAGTGCTTTGCGCCTGGTGACGTGGACCGGCAGGCCGAACCGACGCTTGTCTGAGAGCATGAAGTTGTTGCAAAGCCCGATGCCATCTTCGTTGAGGCCATGTTTTCCTACCAGCCCGGCCTCAGTGAGGGTCAGAATCCTTGGATCTCCGTCTCGCTGGATATCGAGCACCACTGCATTCGGTTTCATGGCCGGGTTCCAGTCCCAGTTCTGGCCGACGTAGGTATGGCCGTCGGCGGTCGCCTCGCCAAACACGATGAATGAGGTGCAACCGTCATCCAGTTGGGCCTTTAGGCCATGTACCAGTTCACTCCGCGCGTTGATCGTCAGGACGGCCTCAAGGGGCGCATCTGCCCCCTCGGCAATTCCTTTGATTTCCTCGAGGGTGGCGGGGTCGAATTCAGCGATCATCGGTTCGAACTTACGCGCCAGTTCGAAGATTGCGTCCTGGTCCAGACTATGAAGAAGGCGAAAGGACTCGAGATAGGCTTGGAGAGATCCGTGGATCAGGTTGGAGACTGCACGCCCATACTGGATGCCACAATCCCGTGGTGAACCCTCCATGGCAATGATGGGGATCTCATGACCGTTGGTGGTGAATGACTCCAGTTGACTCATGCCGGCCTCCCGTTCGAGTTCCTGTCGGCATGATAGCAGCAATTACACGGGGGTCGGGCCCAGTGTGCGAAGCGGAGTCCAGATGACCACGGAGTGGTGCCGGCACGCACGCCGGCACTCTCTCAAATTGTCGTTATTCCAGAGGTAGTTAGGCCAGCGCTGCCTTGAGGCTGTCGACCAGGTCGAGGCGTTCCCACGAGAAGCCCCCATCTGGCTCGGGCGGGCGGCCAAAGTGGCCGTAGGCTGCGGTCCGCTCGTAGATCGCGTTATCGAGTTCGAGTTGTTCGCGGATTCCTCGGGGACTCAGATCCATGACCTCGGCCAGTGCCGTCTCCAGCTTGGCTTGATCGACGTTGCCGGTTCCATAGGTATCGACATAAACTGCCAATGGTTGAGCGACGCCGATGGCATACGCGACTTGGATACCACAACGATCGGCGAGGCCGGCACCAACTACGTTCTTGGCAAGGTACCGGGCCGCGTAGGCGCCCGAGCGGTCCACTTTGCTTGGGTCCTTGCCGGAAAAGGCGCCGCCGCCGTGCAACGCCGCGCCGCCGTAAGTGTCGACGATGATCTTGCGTCCGGTCAGACCGCAATCGCTGTCGGGTCCGCCGATGACGAATCGTCCTGTCGGATTCACATAGAAATGCTTTTCGTCGCACATCCAACCGTCCGGAAGTGTGTCGACGACGTACGGCCGTACAATCTCACGCACCTCATCCTGGTCGATGTCTTCGCTGTGTTGGGTAGACACGACGACGCATGTGGCCCGCACCGGCTTGCCGTTTTCGTATTGTAGCGTGACCTGGCTTTTCGAATCGGGACCGAGTTTGGGTTCGTTCCCGGCGTGCCGTGCTTTCGCCATGGCCTGCAGAATCTTGTGCGAATAGTAGATCGGCGCAGGCATCAGTTCGTCAGTCTCGCGGCAGGCGAATCCGAACATCATGCCTTGGTCGCCGGCGCCTTCGTCCTTATTGCCGCTGGCGTCGACGCCTTGGGCGATATCGGTCGATTGCTCGTGGATGAAATTCTTGATGTTCGCCCGCTCCCAATGAAACCCGTCTTGTTCATAGCCGATTTCGTGAACGCAGTTTCGTGCCAGTTCGACCATTCGATCACGGGTTACCGATGCCGGCCCTCGGACTTCTCCAGCGAGGACAATTTGATTGGTCGTCGCCAAGGTTTCGACGCCGCACCGGCTGTTGGGGTCTTCGGACATGAAGGCGTCGACAATGGCATCTGAGATCCGGTCGCAGACCTTGTCGGGATGGCCTTCCGAGACGGACTCGCTGGTGAACAGATAACTGGAACTCGTCAAGATGTTTTCCTCCGACATAGCCGGGATGGTTCAGCCCGGCACCGTGCAATTTCGAACCCTGAATCGTCGTTCACATGGTCAGGATGATTTTCCCAATGTGATCCCCTTGGTCGATTCGTTCGTGTGCCTTGACCGCATCAGTCAGCGGGAATGTGGAATCAACCACTGGTTTAATTCGGCCGCTTTCAATCAGGGGCCAGACCTTTTCTTTGAGAGACGACGCGATGTTCGCTTTGGCTTCGATGCTCTGTGTGCGCAACGTCGACCCAAGTATCGAGAGCCGTTTGAGCATAGTCGACATCAGATTGAGTTCGACCTTATGTCCACCCAGAAAGGCGATATGCACAAGCCGCCCTTCAGTGCGAAGCAGCGAAATGTTCTTTTGGACGTAGTCGCCCGCGACCATATCCAAAATGACGTCCATGCCTCCGGTCGATTCCTTCAGAGCTTCAAGAAAATCTTCTTCCCGGTAGTTTATGGCGCGCTCCGCACCGAGTTCTTCGCAGGCCGCGCACTTCTCTTTTGAGCCGGCAGTTGCAAACACTCGAGAGCCCAGTTCGTTCGCTATTTGAATTGCGGTAGTTCCGATTCCCGACGATCCGCCATGCACCAGCAACTTCTCACCGGCTTGCAGCCTGGCGCGATCAAAGACATTCGTCCACACAGTAAAGAACGTCTCAGGAATTCCCCCCGCATGCTCCATGCTGACGCCACGGGGAACCGGCAGAATTTGAGGTGCCGGTGCAGGGCAATACTCAGCATATCCGCCGCCTGTCACCAACGCGCAAACTTCATCTCCTTCCTGCCACTCCGAAACACCCGTCCCGACTTTGGCGACAGTCCCGGCAATCTCAAGTCCTGGAATGTCAGAGGCTCCGGGCGGCGGTGGATAGCTGCCCTGCCGTTGCATGACATCCGGCCGATTGACACCTGCCGACGCAACTTTGATCAGAACTTCACCGTTTTCGGGTTCCGGTACCGGACGGGTCCCAACCTTGAGAGCTTCGGGGCCGCCGGGTTCGGGAACCTCGATACAAGTCATATTCTCGGGAATCGTGGCCATCTGCCTTATATGTCTCGCGGAATTTGGGGAAATGGATGCCGCTGTTTACCCTGAAACCCGGGTTCGTGCAAACCATCGGGCTCCCACTCTCCGCGCCATGTTGCGGGCGCGTTGCGGGTCCCTGATCCGGCACCTACCATGGCTCCACATGTGCATCGGCCTCTTGAAGACCGAATGATGCGGGGCAGCGGAGGAAGACAGATGTCCAATCCAAGAATTCCATTTCAATTGTCGACGAATCGTCCGAATTTGCCGCCGCCTGACGGCAAGCCGACCATCGTCCAGGTCACTGTCGCGGTAGAGTACTGGCCGTTTGACGAGCCCGTGCCCCGCAAGATTGTTTCCGGAACACACGGGCAGGATCATCTGCCCGACGTCGCCAACTACTCATGGAAGGAGTACGGGTTGCGTTGCGGGTTTCCTCGCATCCTGAAGGTCTTGCAGGATCGGGGCATCCGGGCGAACGCCTGCATGAGCGCTGGCATCATCGATCTCTATCCGGACGTTGCCGAGGCTTGTCTGAAGGCTGATTGGGAATTCCAGGGACACTGCATTCACCAGAAGGGTCTGACGGCCGAAGATGAGGCAGAGGTCATTGCAGAGTCCCGCGACCGCATCGAGGCCTTCTCGGGCGCACCGCCCCGTGGCTGGATTGGGCCGGGGTTTCGCGAAACCTTCGATACGCCGGATGTCCTGAAAGCTGCCGGCTATGATTATGTCTCGGAGTGGATGCTTGACGATTTGCCGTGCTGGATGGAGACCAAGCACGGTCCACTTGTGGCTGTGCCCTATACCGTCGATCTCAACGACAGCATGATCTACGTGGTGGACCGCCATACATCGTCTGAGCAGTACGACCGGCTGATGCACTGTCTCGACGCAATCGACGCTGGGCTGGACTTGGGGCCACGCGTCATCACACTGCCTTTCCACGAACACATCATGGGTGTTCTTCATCGCATCGGGTTTGTCGCGAAGATGCTCGACGCACTGCTTACCCGTGATGACGTGATATTCATGACTGGCGGAGAAATCTGTGACTGGTTCACCCAGGCTCAGGCGGCATAGGGGAACGGCAGAAATGGGAGATCGGCAATTGAAGATCGATGCCAAGCTCATTCAGGAGGAAGCGGCGCAGAAGCACGGCATCCTCCTCTCGGAACAGCGTGCCGCCGAGTTGGCCCAGGAAGTCAACCGGCTCAATTCGGCCACGGCGGAGGCCGCCAAGGCGATCGATCTTAACGATGATCCGACAGTATTTACCGCCACACTTCGCCAATTGAAGCGCTAGTTGAAGGCTGACATGGTTGACGATATTGCAGGTGCGACGCTCACCGAAGTGTCTGCTGCCATCCAGCGAGGTGATGTCTCGTCGGTCGAAGTGACCCGGACGTGTCTTGAGCGGATCGAGGCGCAACAATCCCGAATCAATTGCTTCGTTTCTGTCCGAGCGGAAAGCGCACTTGTGGCGGCGGCTGAAGCCGACGCAGAGATTTCAAGGGGTGCGTGGCGCGGGCCATTGCATGGTGTCCCGCTTGCCCACAAGGACATGTTCTATCGTGCCGGTGAGGTGACCAGTTTCGGATCGAAGATCTGCAAGGACTACGTGCCCAGCGAAACCTCTGATGTCATGGCCAGCATAGATGGTGCGGGCGCCGTGGATTTGGGTCCGCTCCACATGACGGAGTTTGCCGTGGGGCACACCGGTGCCCATGAGCACCTGGGGTTCTGCCGCAACCCATGGAATGCGGATCGGATACCCGGAGGCTCTTCCAGTGGGTCGGGCGCAGCGGTGGCGGCGCGGCTGATCTACGGTTCCGTTGCGTCCGACACGGGGGGCTCCTGTCGTTTGCCGGCTTCCATGTGCGGTGTTGTGGGGATCAAGCCAACCTTTGGATTGGTCAGCCGGTTTGGCGGCATGCCTCGGGCCTGGTCCCTGGATGTATTCGGAGTTTACGCCCGGACTGTTGAGGACGCAGGTGTCTTACTGGAGGTGATAGCGGGAGAGTCCGAGCAGGACCCCGCAACCTATGGCACGCCTCGGCCCACTTATGATCGAGAGCCCCCGACAGATCTGGCAGGGTTCAAGATCGGCGTCCCAACAGACGAAGCAATCTTTCGGGCGGATCCGGCGGTTCAGTCCGTCGTCGATGCCGCTTTGGAAGAGCTCCGGCTTCTGGGTTGTGAGATTGTCGAAATCCACCTTCCCGATATTGACACCATTGCGGCACTGGGGGGCACCATTCTTCTCGCCGAGGCCGCCACCATTCATGATGAATGGGTCCGGGAGATCCCAGATCAGTATGCTGAAGCAGTGGTGTGGCGCCTCCAGCAGGGCCACCACATTCCGGCAACGCGTTACCTGCAGGCACAGAGGCTGCGACCCAGAATTACGAAAGAATTCGTGACCAGTGTTTACGACTCGGTGGACGCCGTCCTCACGCCCACCATCACCATGCCGGTCCTGGATTTCGAGACAGCGAATTCCTTCAATTCGGCGGAGGCATCAGGGGAAATTTTCGAGACTACAAAGTGTACCGTTTGGGCAAACTATCTCGGGCTGCCGGGGATGTCCGTGCCCTGCGGTTTCACCCCGGATGGTCTGCCGGTCGGCTTCCAGATCGTTGCGCGGCCATTCGACGAGGCGGCTCTACTCGCCCTAGGTCGAGGCTATCAGAGTCGAACGAGCTGGCATGACCGTCGCCCCCCTGAGACGGGTTAAGACGCAATCTGATGACTGAACTGACATCCATGACCTTGGCTGAGGCCTCGGTGGCGTTGGGCAGGAAAGAGGTATCATCTGTGGATCTCGTGCGGGCGTGCCTGTCGCGCGTGGAACAGGTCCAACCTCGGATCAACTGCTTCATTTCTGTTGAAGCAGAAGAGGCTCTGAAAGCGGCAGAGTATGCCGATGCCGAGTTGGCGCGTGGTGAACGCCGCGGTGCCTTGCATGGCATTCCGCTTGCGCACAAGGACATGTTCTATCGGGCCGGAAAGGTCTCAACCTTTGGATCGAAGATCTTCCGGAACTACACGCCCGATTTCACGTCCACCATCATGGCCCGCCTGACCGAGGCCCGGGCCATCTATCTCGGCAGTCTGAACATGGCGGAATTCGCCGCGGGGCCTGTCGGGCAGAATGATCACTTCGGGCAGATTCGCAATCCCTGGAACACCGAGCATATTTCGGGTGGATCGTCGAGCGGTTCGGGTGCGGCCGTCGCCGCCCGGGCTTCGTTCGGCTCAGTCGGCTCGGATACGGGCGGGTCATGTCGCTTGCCCGCTGGCATGTGCGGCGTCGTGGGCCTCAAGCCAACTTATGGTCTGGTCAGTCGGTTTGGAGGTCTCGCTCGTTGCTGGACCTTGGATTGTTTCGGACCTCTCGCGCGCACGGCGCGCGATGTTGCCATGATTCTGCAGCCCATTGCCGGATACGACATGCACGATCCAACGACGACTCGTGACCCGGTGCCGGACTATGTCGCAGCCCTCAATGATGACGTTAGCGGCCTGAAGGTGGCGGTGCCTTGCAATCATCTGTATCCGGACGTTGATCCGCACTTGAAACCGCTGCTGGCCGCAGCGCTGGACAATCTGAAGGATCTGGGATGCGAAATCGTTGAGTTGGATATACCCGACCCCGAACGCACCTACGACCTCACGAACGTCATCAACAAGGCAGAAGCAGCGGCGTTACACGACGAATGGCTCAGGAGCCGGCCCGACGACTACTCCATATCCGTCCGCGCACGCCTGGAGGCAGGTTATTTTATCCCGGCGACGCGCTACATCCAGGCTCAGCGCCTCCGACCGCGATTTCTGGAAGAGTTTTGTACTGCCGTATTGTCCAGGGCCGATGTCTTGTTCACGCCGGTCACGTCAATCCTGGTCCCTCGGATCGAAGAGGCCAACATCTCACGCTCTGCGGATGCACCCCGCATCATCGATGCCGTAACCCGGTGTACGCGATGGGTCAGCTACCTGGGGTTGCCCGCTCTCTCTGTTCCTTGTGGATTCTCGGAATTGGGGCTCCCCGTTGGATTCCAGCTCATTGGTCGGCCGCACAACGAGGCCACAATGCTCCGCCTCGCCGATGCCTATCAGTCGGTGACTGATTGGCATACGCGTGTTCCTCCAATGTGAAGTGGCGCCCGGGCCTTGTGGCACCGTGGCGGCTCCGGCTGCGCCGGTGGATCAGTAGGACGAATGGCCGAAGGGTGAAGGTAGCGTGGTTATGGGATTACTTGGCCAGCTTCTCGACATTCAGGCGTATCGATATGCTCCCCACATTGTATTTACCGCTGGCGTGGGGGACGGGAAGGCTCAACCTGCTTTGAAGGTTTCCACTGGAGTCGTCCTTCTCCACGTCACCGATCAGAATTGACTTCGTGCCTTTGCGGAATGTCAGCGTCCAGATGTCGTCTCGCCCGTACCTGTAGTCCTCGGTCACGTCGCTCATCCCTGCGCCAAGACCTCGTTCATTCAAAACAATGATCTCAGCGTAGATGCCCTGACTTCCCTCCTTTTTCTGCTTGAGAAAAGCTGAGAGATCGTTGTCCATCACCGCTGAAATGATTGGATCGGGCTCGTTCTTGAACTCTTTCTTCCACTTCTTGTCGAGTACGAACAGGGATCGATCGTGTTCGCCGGCGTATTCGTCGTTCTGCGCTTTCCACGTTCCTTGGACCGCGTCATCAGACAGCCAATTCTTGACGGACTCTGCGTGCTTCGTGATCGCGTCGGCATACTCGTTCGCCGCGGCAGGGAATGCGAGGATCGCGAACAAGGCGGCGCTCATGAGAATTTGGGTGAGACGCATCGCAAGGACCTCCCATTGTTGCTCCGATTCTCGTAACCGGTTTCCCGTCCACTGTTCGGTGCGGCCTCAAACTATCGTTTGTGGCCAGCAAGCATTTTGGTTGCGGCCATTATTTCAGCACGCATGGCCTGGAGAATCCAAGTCGTAATAAGAAACTCGGCTGACTCGGGAATTATCCCATCCTATTGAAAAACCTATTCTGCAGCTTTGGCATGATGCTGGTTGATCGCATCCTGATCCCAGCCCAACCATTCTTTCAGAACATCGTCGCCGTGCTGATCGAGGAGCGGCGGTGGAGTCATCTGTGCTTGCGCGCCGGACATCAGCCAGGGTGGCCCGACAACGCGGATGGTACCTGATGTGGGATGATCGAGACTTCGTACCAGGCCGCGAAAGTGGACTTGCTCGTCTTCGAGTGCCTCAAGGTAGGTGTTCACGCGCGCATAGGGCAAACGTTCACGTTCGAGGGTGTCCACGCATTCCGCGTATGTGAGTTGCGCAACACGCTCCGCCGTTCGATTGTCGAGCGTCTCGCGTGCAGCGACCCGTCCGGCACCCGTGGCAAGTGTCGTGTCGTCAACCAGGTCTTCGAAGCCCATGGCGCGGCAGAACCTCGGCCAATGTCGATCGTTTTGAACGATGAGAGACAGGTACGCGCCGTCTTTGGTCTTGTAGGTATTTGCAGGTACGCGCATCGGGTTCTGGTTTCCGTGACGTCCGGGGTTGCGTCCGGCCTGAAGTGGTTCGCCCATTCGCGGTCCCAGAGCAGACAGCGTCGCGTCCTGCATGGAGATGTCAATGCGACGGCCCTTGCCATTGTGCCGTACGACGTGCAGTGCGCTGACGATCGAATAAGCCGCGAACATGCCAGCTATGACGTCCGAGAGAGGTGCGCCAACCATGAGTGGCGCATCTTCAGGGTCGCCGTTGACGGTCATCAGTCCGGTGACCGCTTGGATCATGGGATCGAGAGCATAGCGATCCCGTGATGGACCGGTTTGCCCGAACCCGGAGAGACTGCAATAGACGAGCCTGGGATTGAGCGGTTGCAGGTCTTCCCAGCCCATTCCCAAACGGTGTGCCGTTCCGGGGGAGAAATTCTCGACCACGATATCGGCGACTTTGGCCAGGTCCTGCCCGACCTTCCGGTCGGCAGGGTCCTTCAGATCGAGCGCAATGCTCTTCTTCGATCGATTGTTAGCGTTGAAATAGTCCTCATGTTCTTCGCGCCCAGGATACCGGCCGACCGATCGAAGGTCGTCGCCATGTCCTGGCCGTTCGATCTTCAGCACTTCGGCGCCGAGATCGGCGAGCATCAGGGTTGCGTAGGGCCCCGCGATGACCTGCGTCAAATCGACGACGCGAAAGCCATCCAGCGGTGGACGATCATCGGTTTCGTTGGTTGGTGGCATGTCACTCGTCCCGTATCGCGGCTAACTACTTGCCTTTCCAGACCGGCGCGCGCTTTTCTCTGAATGCGGCGATCCCCTCCTTGGCATCTTCGCTCTCGAGAACCTTGTCTGCCACTTGGCGTGCCAGTCTGAGACGAGCCTCCAAGGGCAATTCCAGGCATCGACGGGAGGACTCCTTGATTGCCTGGACGGCGAGCGGGGCATTCTCGAGAATCTCTCCCGCCCAGCGCTCGGCTGCGGCCATGAGCTTATCCTTGTCCTGCTCGATGACTTCATTGCAAAGACCGAGACGATAAGCCTCTTCGGCGTAAATCCCTCCGCCACGCAGAAGAACGCCCATCGCCATCGGCCAAGGCATCGCGTGGACGCCTTGTGTCGGACCGGAAACCGATGAGATGCCGCGCTTCACCTGAGGCCAGCCGATGTACGCCTTCTCGGTCATGAGCACGATGTCGGAGCTGAGGGCAAAGCCGGCACCCTGGGCCATGCACGCGCCCTGCATGGCGAGAATAATTGGCTTGTAAACTGTTCGCATATACACGAACAGCTCATCATTCGAGTATACGGTGCCGTCGTCCGTGGCCGGATCGACCACCTCCAGCAGGTCTTTGCCGGCGCAGAACACGTCACCCTCTGCATCGATAATTGCGAGCCAGATATCAGGATTCGTCTTGATGTCGAACAGCGCATTCTGGATCTCTTTGCGCATTTGTCGTGTTAGTGCGTTTCGTTTCTCGGGGCGTTTGAGGGTAATGCGCGCGACGTGATCCGCGACGTCATAACTCGTCAGTTCGCGATCAATGATGAGAGCCATATTTCGTCCTTTCCTTTGCGCCGCCACCGTTCCGTCCGCGCCGGCCCGTAAGTCGCATCCGCACTAATTATCCTTCGCACCCCGTCAATGTGAAGGGCTGGACAGAAAACGGGAGATGCCTGAATTCGGCATCTCCCGTATGGAAGCTGTTGCTCTGGATACTAAACTATAGGACGCCCGCCTTTTTCATCTTGGCGATTATGTCGTCCATGCCTTGATCGGCGAGTGTGCGTTCGGCGTCCTTCGGGTCGAAGGTGCCCTTCAGCTTCTTCCATGCATTGACCGCACCGTCACGCCAAAGCTTCATTTCCGCTTCCGTGGGCTCATACATATTGACGCCCTGGGCCTTCAGTTCGTCCCAGGAACTCTTTTCCCACGCCTTGTCAGCTTCAAAGATGACGTCCGTCATATGCTTGCCGACCTGGTCGGTGGCTTCTTGCGCCTACT
>DEBC01000046.1:12910-18180 GCA_002348365.1 Alphaproteobacteria bacterium UBA2966
TACTCGACGCACTGGTGTTCCACACACAGGTTGCCGGTGAGGTGGAACTTGACCTTAACCTTGCCGCCGGTGATTTCGTCGTACTTGTTCTGGAAATCCCGGAGCACCATCCTGCGGGATGCCACCGTTGGTGGGCCGGTGGCAGCGAAAACAAGGTTTATGTCTTGTGCCTTTGCAGGCCCGACACCGGATGTCGCCAGTAGCGCGACGGCACCGGCAAGCGAGGTAATGTTAGCTAATCGCATCAATTGTCCTCCCGTAAATTGCATCCGCTCGGCGCAATGCCGCAGAGGACGGTGCGCCGATTCAGTAATCACCACGCCACCTGCAATACAGGTTAGACCCGGCTATCAGGACATAGCTAGGAGAACCTGACGCGGATTCCGATGTAAGCTTTTGTCATTGCGATGATTCACTACTCCACCGTCCAATACCGCTACCTGCGGTTGGGTTTTGTTGCTGCGAATCGCGAATTTCCCTGATGGCCGAGGCAAATTCCTACAGAGCGCCCGCTTTCTTTAGCAGAGCGATCATGTCTTGCAGGTCCTGATCGGCGAGCGTACGTTCGGCATCACTCGGATTAAAGGTGCCAACGAGTTGACGCCAGGCCCCGGCAGTCACCTGGCGCCACTGCGAATTTTCTTCTTCCGTCGGCTCATAAACTTCGACACCCCTTGATTTCAGAGCCTCTCGCTCATTTGCCGACCGCGTCAGTTCCGATGCAAAGATTCGTATCTGCAGGGATGAGCCAACTTCATCCGCTGCCTGGTTTGCCCAGTTCGGAAGACCGTCATACCGGTTCAGATCCATGACCAGGACGTTGCAATCCCAGATGCCGCCGGTTCTGGTGAAGTGCGTGATGTGCGGGTTCAAATCGGCCGCTAACAGAGTCGAAGCAGAAACATATAGGCCCTCGACGGTATTACGTTTGAATTCTGCGGGTACCCGGGGCCAGTCCACTGGCACGGCCCTGGCGCCCCACGTGTGAACGAGACTGAATTCAGCGGGGCTTTTGGAAACGCGAATGCTTCGCTCCACAAGTTCGTCGGGAATGCGCACGGGACCGCTGGTGGTTGCCAATCCCTTGGACTCACCCTTGGGAAACACGGACAGGAGCTGCAATCGCTCGTTTTGTTGCATGCTGGCGCTCAGTTTTTGCATCAGCCAGCTTTCGAGAATGGTTTCCGCAGCTTCTGAGTTACGGAAGATGAAAGGAAGTTCCAGCAAAGTAAGCGTGAGGCCGAAGGCTCCCATGTCGCTACAGGACAACACAGCCAGATCGGTAGACTGACGGCGTGCAGCTTCAACGCACTCGTATTCGATGCACAGTTTCCCTTTAAGTTGTGTGGCGAGATCGATTCTGCCGTTGGTGAGTGAAGTGAACTGGTCCCGGACAAGATCCTCCGGCAAGTTCCGGGGCGGCATTGTCGCCGGTCCCCCGCCGGCAATCCTGAGAGTCAGGTCCGCAGACGCGGCCGGCGAAGCCGCGAACGGCACAAGCCAAACGATCAGCGCGGCAATGGCGGATTTAGCTGCGGTACGAAAACGCGGCATCGAGGCGCGAAAGGATGTAGTCACCACAGGTGGTCGCTTCGAAGCGAGGCGTTTCGTTCGGGCCGCAAATGTCAGCGGGATCGACAACCGTCTCGAAGTTTGGGTCGAAGAACAATCCAAGTGAATGGCGTGTCTTGGGCGATCGATTGACCACACGGTGCGCGGTCGACATGAATCGGCTGTTCGTCCAGCGCGATAGCAGATCTCCGACGTTGACGACGAACGTGCCCGGAATGGGATGGGCGGTAACCCAATCGCCGTTTCTGTCGAGCACCTCCAGACCGCCCACCTCATCCTGCCAGACCAATGTCAGACAGCCGTAATCGGAATGAGGTGCCACGCCAAATTGCTGTTCTCCCATACCTTCCGGCTGTGGTGGGTAATGGAGGGCTGAGCCACGCGAAATGGGACGATCTGAGGTCCGAAGAAAGGCCTCAGCCTCCAGGCCGAGGCTAAGGGCGAAGCCTTTCATGAGGTGCCGGGCACTGTCTGTTGTCGCCACGAAGAACGCCATGAGAGCCGAACGCAGTTCGGGCATGTTTTCCGGCCAGTTGTTGGGGCCGAGGAAGCGGTTGTCATTACCGGCAGGTTCATCGCCCCACACATAACTCTCCTTCAAGTCGATCTTGGCACCGTCGTACATCTTGGCCTCGCCGACCTGAATGAAACCGTGATGGGAGTCATTGATGGCAACTCGCTGCTTTTCCTCCAGAGTTGATGAAAAGAAACTCCTGGCCGCAGTGTTTGCGGCCGCAATGATGTCTTCGGAAACGCCGTGGTTCTCGACATAGAAGAAGCCCACGTCCTCGCAGGCCTTCCGAAGATTGGATGCGACTTCGATCGCCTGATCGGTATTCCCGTGCCGCAGTCCCGTCATGTCGATGACGGGAATCTCGCTCAGCGCGATCTCTTTGGAGGTTGCGTAGGACATGTTTCCTAGCTCAGTCGCCGCCTTGTTTCATATCACGAAATCGTCCGATGTTTTGCGGTCACAACGACGCCTAACTCTCCTCCACCTCGTAATAACCGACTTGATCACCGTCTGTGGTCACGCCCAAACCGTTGAGCAGGCGGTTGGAATAATTGAAATAGGCACAGACCTGATTGACCTCGAGGATCTCGCCATCGTCGGCACCGGCGTTTCGTGCCTCGGTCACGTCCGCCTCAACCATGTCGCCTGGTGTTGCCGTGAGCTTGCGCGCATAGCGGAGAAGCGCGAGCTCTTTTCCTTCGAACTGCCTCTCCGGTTCGCCGGCCTCGAAGGCTTCGTACATCGCGGCTGCTCTCGACTCGTCCTTCAGCAGGCCCCGGACGTTGGTGAAGTGATGAGCGACACTGTAGTCGCACCTGTTGGTCAGGCTCGTGTAGACTGCGACCGCCTCCAGGAACCAAAAAGGCAGGACATTGTCTTCGTTGTGGAGCACGCTGCGATAGAGCGCGAGGTGCCCGCCCATTGTGTGGGGGCGCAGGCTATGGGCTTTCATCACATTGTCGACGGTGTCGTGAGGTGTGGTGACCTGTGTATAGAG
The DNA here is from genome assembly GCA_002348365.1 of Alphaproteobacteria bacterium UBA2966. Lineage (GTDB taxonomy): Bacteria > Pseudomonadota > Alphaproteobacteria > UBA2966 > UBA2966 > UBA2966. Next base: position 15,994 of record DEBC01000046.1, read on the forward strand.
CTCTTCGAGCAAGCCGGTGGCGTCTTGCGGCTCGATCGTGCTGATCCAAGCAATCATGGTGTTTCCGCGTCTGTTATGGAGACCCCGCGATAGCTCGCGGGCTCCGAGAAATCAAGCTGCGCGTGTCGTTACCCTTCTGCCAGGAATGACTGAAAGTCTTTCCCCATTTCGTCGATGGCGCAATCGACCAGGCGCGCCCCGGCGTCGGGCGTGGCAAGCGACGGATCGGAACCGATTCGTCCATCGGGAAATTTTTCGCGATGGTGATGGGCGTCATAATGATCGTCGCTCGGATGATCGCGAAGGTATTCCTCGCTGACTCTTTCGGGTTTGTTCATGTCGCGAACTTTGATGGCATCAGGGTAGGCGTGCTGTGTGATCGCCACTTCGCTGGGTGTCGCATGAACGCCTTCCCATTCGCCAAACATGTCGTGCCGAAGCGCATTGGTTCGGGGGAGCTCCCACCAGCTTCGGATGCGGCACCGTATGGGATGGTCATCTGCGGCGTGGCGCAGGCTGGTCTCGGTGTAGATCTCCTGAAACGCAGCGCGGGCGGGGGCGAGATTGCCGCCGTGTCCGTTCAGGAAATAGAAGTGATCGAAGCCGCTGCGCACGAGCGAACTGACGTAGTCCTGGATCAACGCGATCATCGTCGTTGGACGGACCGATACCGAGCCCGGAAAACCGAGATTGAACTGCGCGACGCCGAGTGTGACGGTTGGTCCGACGAGCGCGCCGAATCGCTCTCCGATACCCCGCGCGATCGTTTCGGGACAAATGGAGTCCGTGCCGATCAGGCCGTTGGGTCCGTGTTGCTCGGTGGAGCCGATGGGAATGATCAGGCCCTTCGAGCGAGTGAGATAGTCCTCCACTTCATGCCAGGTCGAGTGATGGAGAAGCATGTGATCCGTCCCCCTGTACGCCGGCCTAGCCGGCTGACGACTTGGCTGCGCGCAGACGCCGCAATAGCTCCGCGTGATTGGGTGGGATCTGGTACGGGATACAGTGTGCAACGTCTTCTTCCAGGGAGTCCCACTGGAGAATGTCGAGTTGATCGGCGCTAAATTGTTCAAAAACCTTGGGGTCGCCCATCTGAGTGATCGGATTGCACGATCCCCGGGTAAATGCCACGGCTGGCGCGATGTCGGCGCTCAGAATGTGCTCGAGGAACCGGAGTGCAGGTGCCGACTCGTGACCATGATCTATGACTGAGGTCACCTCGATGAAGACGATGGCACCCTTGCCGTCGACGGGGCCGGTTCGTGGGGTGATAGCCACAATATTTCGGTGGCCGTCCCGGCGGGCAGGAGAGGCCGTGTACATCCCGCCGGACAGGTAGAAATCGATCGTTCCGTCCACCAGTCCTCGATTCATTTCGATGTGATCTGAGGTGACGATGGCGGCGCCCACGAACCACTGTCGCGCCTTCGACTCAAACTCGTTCAAATCGTCGGACCCCAGTTCAGTAAAGGGGTTCAGCCCCGCTGCATAGCAGATGTGAAAAATATTGAAATCGTCGTATTCAAGGACACCGTACAGATTGGCCAGGGCAGGGTCGTCCGCCATTCGAAATCCATCTGACTCCGCGGTACGTCTGGCGATGCGGTCCTCGTTGATGACGATGTTGAAGGGGCCGAAGCGTTGGCACACACCGACTATGTCATTGCCATCCCGACTTCGGGTCCACTCATAGAGAGACTCGAATTGTGGTAGCAGGCGGTTGTACTCGGGTCCGAATCGGTCCTGGGGCAGGGTACGTATCACGCCGTCCGGGTAAAGGACCTCGCGCGCAAATGGATTGTTCAGATTTACGATGTCCCAGGACGATTTTTCGGGTCCTGCAGCGCGGGCTGCCGTATCTGCATCCGAGACGATGGTTTCGGCGCGAACCGAGTAGCCATGGCGCTCCGTGAGTGGATCCACGACTCGCGGGTCCTCGTAACCTTCCCAACACAGGACATTGAGATCTGCGCGCTCAACCATGACCGAATTAAGCGCGTGTACGGGCGCCCTGTCTAGCGCCGTATCGAAGCAATGGCGACCAATCTCCCCCACCCGGTCTCCCCCGATCTCGGGGGAGGGGATCGATATGGTTCCGCTTGAGTCCCTCCCCCCGAAATCGGGGGGAGGTCAGGAGGGGGGCATCGGACGTCAATGAGACCAGGCGCTATCGGACGCGGATGACAT
>DEBC01000073.1 GCA_002348365.1 Alphaproteobacteria bacterium UBA2966
CGTGGTCACCGTGCGCATGGTCCTCGAATGGCCCACCTTCGCGGAACGCCACGTGCCTCAGGCCATGGGCATCCATGAGGGAAGCGACATGCGCCTTATCACCCAGAGAGTCGATGGGTCGGTCGAGAAACGTTTCCAGGTTTGGGCCGACCCAGAAGATCACGTCGGCGTTCTGCAACGCACGAGCATGAGACGGGCGCAGGCTATAGGAGTGAGGAGATCCGCCGCCTTCGACGATCAGGGACGGGGTGCCAATGCCCTGCATGACTCCGGCGACCAGCGAGTGGACGGGCTTGATGGATGCGACGACTGACGGCGGGTCGGCATATGCGTTCGTTCCCATAAGCGCCAGCGAGCCCGCCAACAAAGAAATACGGTGAAGCTTCATTTCTCTCGTTCCTTGGTCATGTTAACCCTTTTGCCTGTCGGCCTTCCTCAGCTGTGAAATGTAATAACATTGCAGGAGCATAACGTCACCCATACGGGACGTAATGTTATACAATAACATTATTGCGTGACTGTATAACGTGTGCGATCACCCGTTTGCAAGAATTCTGCTTCAACGGCAGCAGGGAATGATTGACCGAATATCCCCCTTACTGACCCTCGAGAATGTCGGCCTCAATCGTGGAGGCCGGTGGCTCGTTCGCGGCGTAGATCTGACGGTCCGCCGGGGTGAGTCCGTGACCCTTATCGGCCCCAACGGTGCCGGTAAATCGACAACCGCGAAGATCGCGCTTGGCCTTATGGCGCCGGACGAGGGGCAAGCTTCAAGGGCGCCGGGCCTGAAGGTCGGATATGTCCCGCAGAAACTCTCGATCGATTGGACTCTACCGCTGTCGCTTTGGCGTTTCATGTCCCTGACCAACCGGGTGGACGATCCCGCGGCGCGCGAAGCCCTCGAGACGGTTGGGATCAGCCACCTTGCGGACGCCGAGTTGCGACATCTTTCCGGCGGGGAGTTCCAGCGCGCGCTTCTCGCACGCGCGATCGCGCGCAGGCCGGATCTCCTCGTCCTCGATGAGCCAGTTCAGAGCGTGGACTATTCGGGTGAAATCGCGCTCTACGAACTGATTGGCAACATTCGCCGAACCTTCGGCTGCGGCATCCTGATGATTTCCCACGATCTGCATGTTGTCATGGCTGATACCGACAGTGTCGTGTGTATGAACGGCCATGTCTGCTGCCAGGGGCCGCCGCGCGTGGTCGCCGAGAACCCCGAGTATCTGGCGTTGTTCGGCGCGCGGGCGGCCGGTGCGCTGGCAATCTATGAGCACGCGCACGATCATACCCACCTGTCCGATGGAACCGTGCAGCACGCTGACGGCTCGATCACGGATCACTGCCATCCGGATGACGGGCACCACGATGCAAACGCCTCTCGGGAAAATGACCATGCTGGATGATTTCTTTATCCGCGCGCTCGTTGCCGGTATCGGGGTTGCGCTCTTTGCCGGTCCGCTCGGCTGCTTCATCGTCTGGCGCCGGCTCGCCTACTTTGGTGACACGCTCTCCCACTCGGCCCTGCTCGGGGTGGCGCTGGCGCTTATCCTCCAAGTCAATATCACCGCGGCGGTCTTCGTTGTCTCGGCCATCATCGCTTTGTCGCTGTTGAGCTTGCAGCGGCGATCAAGCCTATCGTCCGATTCCCTGCTCGGCCTGCTCGCACACGCATCCCTTGCGCTGGGGCTAGTGGTACTCACGTTCTTGCCGACGGTCCGCGTGGATCTTCTGAGCTTCCTATTCGGCGATATCCTTGCTGTGTCGGTTACCGATTTGGTTGTGATCTATGTCGGTGGCGCGGCGGTCACGCTGGTGCTGGTCCTCGTCTGGCGTGCGCTGTTCGCCGCGACTGTGAACTACGAGGTCGCCGAGGCGGAGGGCATGCGTCCTGACCGTGCGAACGTGATCTTCATCCTACTCATGGCGACCGTCATCGCCATATCCATGAAGATCGTGGGCGTTCTGTTAATCACGGCGTTGCTCATCATCCCGGCCGCGACGGCACGACGCATGGCGCGAGGGCCCGAGGCAATGGCGTTGGTCTCTGCGGTAATTGGGGTCATCTCGGTGGTAGCCGGCCTTTTTGCGTCACTCGAATGGGACACGCCCTCCGGTCCGACAATTGTTGTTGCGGCCCTTGTCTTGTTTTTGTTGGCGCTGCTGTCGGTGCCGGGCATACTTCGATCACACCCGCAGTCGCATGATAGCTAATGCCATGAAAGCCGATACACGCGCCAATCATGACCTCACCCGGAACCAGGCACTGGTCTTCGGGGTGCTCGAGGGCTCCGAGGCGCCGCTCAGCGCCTACTCCATTCTCGACCAGTTGCGCGAGGATGGGCTGCGCGCTCCGCTGCAGGTCTATCGCGCACTCGAGAAGCTGGTCGATTTCGGACTAGTTCACCGGCTCGAGAGCCTGAACGCCTTCGTTGCGTGCAACCACCCCTCGGGGCCGGAGGCAGGTGAATCCCATGGGACGGTCGCCTTCGCCATCTGCGAGAAATGCGACAACGTGGCCGAGTTCGCCGATCCTGATTTTGTCGAGCGCCTGCGCGGCTGGGCCAAAGCCGAGGGGTTCGAGCCCCACAGTACCATCATAGAGTTGCGCGGCCTTTGTGAAGGTTGCTGCGTCGCCTGACCGGGGCCCGGCCCTTTCACCAAGTTGCGCTTGACGCGGTGCGTCGGGTTTGGGACACCCCCGTTTCGAAATTCCACAAAAGTAAAAATCGGAGGAGCCGCCCATGGCCGGCAACGTCGCGAACATCAATCCCTATGGCTCTAGTGCGGGACGAGAGCATCCCGACCACTACAAGCGCCCGGACACGCTAATCATCGACATCCACGGCCATATCATGACCGAGGGCGTTGACGAGGAGGTGCGCAAGCACGTCCCGGCCATGTCGCTGGACGCCGTCAAATATGCCAGCCCGCTAACCCGCGAGCTCAACAAGAAGCAGAATGAGGACCGGCACGAGGAACTGGTTGGCGTGACCAAGCGGCTGGCGGACATGGACAAGATGTGCGTCGACGTGATGGCCATCTCTCCCCAGCCGCCGCAGATGCACTATGAAGCCCCCAACGCGCTGGGCCAGGAAACCGCCCAGAAGGTCAACGACAACATCGCCCGCGCCGTCTCGGAGGCTCCGGATCGACTGATCGGCTTGGGGACCGTGCCGCTGCAGAACACCGACATGGCGCTGAAGGAACTCGACCGGCTAATCGGTGAGCTCGGCTTCAAGGGCATCCAGATCGGCGCCCAGATCGGCCAGGACGAGCTGTCTGCCGAACGTCTCGAACCCTTTTGGGCGAAGTGCGAGGAGCTGGACATCCCGATTTTGTTGCACCCGACCTCCTTTGCATCGGACCGGTTCGGCGCTCACTACCTGACCAACATCATCGGCAACCCACTAGATACGACGGTCGCGATCCACTACCTGATCTTTGATGGGGTACTGGCGCGCTATCCGGGCCTGAAGATCGTGGCGGTGCATGGCGGCGCGTTCGTTGCGGCCTATGCCGCGCGTATGGACCATGCCTGGGGCCAGCGCGAGGATTGCTGCCTACATATCGACCAGCCGCCGACCAGCTATCTCAAGAATATGTATTTCGACACGACGGTATTCTCAAACGATCAGCTCGACTTCCTAGTCCGGAAATATGGTGCCGACAAAATCTGCCTTGGCACGGACTATCCGTTCGACATGGCCGACTATGACCCGACCGAGCACATCATGGGCCTGGACGGTCACTCGATGGCTGACAAGGAGGCTATGTGCGGCCTCAATTCCGCCGGGCTGCTCAAGGTCGACGTCAACGATTTCGCGCGGGCCAACCCCCAGGAGAACTGGAGCTAGTTCCCGCGACCAGTCGTCAGCAGACACGAAAAGCCGCCGGGTGACCGGCGGCTTTTTTTATCGGCGCAAGTCCGTGCGCTAGGACGGGAACAGTGCGTTGGGCAAAAACGTCGCGATTCCCGGGAACCGCACGATTAGGACCATGGCGACGAGCATTATGATCCAGTAGGGGACCGAGCTCTTGAATATCGTCATGACGTTTATTTCGGGATCGATGTCCTGGATCGCTGATTTGACCGTATAGACCAACAACCCGAACGGCGGCGTCAGCAATCCGGCCTCGATGGCGATGATGGCAATGATCGCAAATGCGATCGGATCGAAGCCTAGCTTCACCGCGATGGGCGAGAAGATTGCCGCCGTCAGCAGCATGATCGAGATGGAATCGATGATCATGCCGAGTGCGAACCAGATCAACACCATCACGCCGATGATCATCCACGGCTCCATGCCGGACCCGATGAACAGTCCCTCGATGGCGTTGGCCATGCCGGTCATGGCGAGCGTGCGCGAATAGAGCGACGCTGCGACCAGCAATAGCAGAATCGGTGCAGACGTCTTGCCCACGGACAGGACCGCGTCGATGAAGTCCTTGAACCTCAGGCCCTTGATAATGGCCAGGACGAGGCCGATGAAGGCGCCCGCGCCCGCGCCCTCGGTTGGTGAGAAGATGCCGAACCAGATACCGCCGAGTACGGCGACGACGACTGCGATGATGCCGAGCAGGCTGACGATGAACTGGGCGGTCGAGACTTCTTCGGTGTCGCCTGCCGTGCCTCCGGTGACGTCGGCGCCGACGGCCTTCGCGTCCGGGTTGTGCACCACGCCGCCGCCGACTACGGAGGGTTTGAGCAGCGACATTCCGAACACGTACATGATGAACAGGGACATCAGCAGCAGGCCGGGCAGGACTCCGCCCGCGAACAGCTGTCCGATCGACTGCTCGGTCAGGATGCCCCACACGATCATCAGGACGCTCGGGGGGATCAGCATGCCTAGGCAACTGGACCCGGCCACGGTGCCGAGCGCGAAGCCCGGGTGATAGCCGAAGCGCTTCATTTCGGGATAGGCGATGCGCGAGAAGGTCGCGGCGGATGCGATGCTGACACCGGTGACGAACGAGAACAGCGCGTTGCCGATAACGGTGGCAATGCCGAGCCGGCCGGGCAGGCGGCGCAGCATGCGGTTGATCCCGCGATAGACGTCGGTGACGGTTCCCGATTTGCTGATGAATTCTCCCATCAGCAGGAACAGGGGTATGACCGCGAACACGAATTCGCGGATCGCTTCATAGGCAGTGGCGGCCAGCATGCGCTGGACGGTCCCGAACGCATAGACGTCCGCCCCGGTGACGAGGAAGATGCCCAGCGCGCTGGTCATGCCCAGGGCAATGGCGATGTGCACGCCGATGGCCACCAGGGCGATCAGGCAGACAATCAGCAAGATGGCGATATTGGCTTCGAACACGGCAATCTTTCCTTATTCGTCGCGGAGTGGCGCTAGAGTTGCGGCTGCGTGTCCGGATCCACTTCGGAATTCAGCAATTCGGGTTTGAAGATGTCCACATAGGCCATCACGAGATAATTGATCATCGCCAGCGCGCTGCCGCCGATCACCGTCCACCGGGCTGGCCAGGAGGGGACGCGAAGGGCCCCTTCGCCCTCATATTCGCCGTCGACGAAGGAGGCAATGCTTTCCTCCCATCCGCCCGTGATGATCATCAGGAAG
>DEBC01000156.1:0-6218 GCA_002348365.1 Alphaproteobacteria bacterium UBA2966
CCCCCCCCCCCCCCCGCTCATGCAGGTGTGTCAGCATATACCGAATTATCTGAAGTCACCCACGCCAATGGAGGAACTGTTCATGCGTCTCGAAGGATCGTGTCATTGCGGTGCCGTCCGCTTTTCGGTCGACTCGCACACACCCCAGCCCTACATGCGCTGTTACTGCTCCATCTGTCGAAAGACGGCCGGGTCAGGGGGATTCGTAATCAACCTCGCAGCGGATTACCGGACCCTTGAGGTGACTGGGGAAGACGCCATTGGCGTGTACCGGGCGAAGAGCGACAGCGGCGAGAGCGACCTTCAGCGTCATTTCTGTCAGACCTGCGGTTCGCCGCTCTGGTGCTACAGCCCGCGGTGGCCCGACCTCGTCCATCCGCACGCATCGTCCATAGACACACCCCTGCCGAAACCCGATCAGTTTGTGGACTTGATGCTGGGCTCGGCGGCTCCTTGGGTGTCTCTGCATGAAGGCGAAAATGTCGACCGGTTTGATGCCTATCCCGAGGAATCGATCGAGGATTGGCACAGATCCCGGGGCCTCTGGGTCGACTGAACCAGGCTTGATGCTGGAATTCGCTTGTTACGCTCTTCGGCCGGATTGGTCATGAATAGGCAGGAGGCGATTACAGATCGCGGAAGAAAGCCCTATATTCCGGCCATGACTGCAGCAGAGATGCACACATTCGGCGCGGCTGTGACGGAGGGTGTTCCCTTGCCTTCACTCGACGTGGCGCCAGGCGCGCGCGTCGTCGTCGCCATGTCGGGAGGCGTTGACTCCTCGGTTACCGCGGCCATCTGCCGTGCCTTGGGCTATGAGACCGTAGGCATCACCCTGCAGCTTTACGACCATGGTGCGACCGTGAGCCGAAAAGGGGCTTGCTGCGCCGGACAGGACATTCACGACGCACGTCGTGTGGCTGACGCGCTCGACATGCCGCACTATGTACTCGATTACGAATCGCGTTTCCGCGAGAGCGTCATTGACGATTTCGCCGATTCCTATCTGGCCGGCGAAACGCCGATCCCCTGTGTGCGTTGTAACCAGACAGTGAAATTCCGCGACCTGCTCGGAGTAGCCCAGGATCTTGGGGCGGCGGCATTGGCAACCGGCCATTACGTGCGCCGCGCCAGCGGAGCCGGTGGCCCGGAAATGCACCGACCCGCAGACCTTACGCGTGACCAGAGCTACTTTCTGTTTGCCACGACCCAAGAGCAACTGGATTTCCTGCGGTTTCCTCTGGGTGAACTGGACAAGGCACAAACCCGGGCGCTTGCCGCTGGTTTCGACCTGCCCGTCGCAGCGAAGCCCGACAGCCAGGACATCTGTTTCGTCCCCCAGGGCTCCTACGCCGCGGTCGTCTCCAAGCTCCGTCCGGGCGCCATCGAACCTGGAGAAATCGTTCACCTGGATGGCCAGGTACTGGGCCGGCACGACGGTGTTATCAACTTTACTGTTGGTCAGCGCCGGGGACTGGGTGTGGGCGGCGAAACCGAACCGCTGTACGTCATCCGGCTCGAACCTGAGGCTCGTCAGGTCGTGGTCGGTCCGCGGTCGGCTTTGCTGGGACTGGACTTCAATATCCGTGAGGTCAATTGGCTGGGCGATACACCTCAACCGGGCGAGACCGTTCACGCGCAGGTCAAGGTGCGGTCGGCCCACACACCGGCGGCCGCAGCGATCGTGCCGGATACGAGCGGTGGCGCACGAGTCAGCCTGGACGAACCGGAGGCTGGGATCGCACCGGGCCAGGCGTGCGTCTTTTATGACGGTGACCGTGTCCTCGGCGGCGGCTGGATCGTTCGCGCCGCTGGCTCCTGAGTTCGTCAGTCCCTAGTCTTTTTCCCTATGACTCATGAGACGCCTCAGGCGGCGGCGCCACGCCTGCCGCCATTAGCCATACTCGTCGTTATCGCGGGTCTCGGGCCGACGTCCCTGAATATATTCTTGCCTTCGATGCCCGGAATGATGCGCGTCTACGATACGGGCTACGACACGGTTCAGCTCACGCTGACGTTCTATCTGGTGGGTCTTGCCGCAGCTCAGCTCGTCTACGGTCCTCTATCCGACCGCATCGGGCGTCGCCCGGCCCTTCTCATTGGCCTTGTGCTCTATGTCATCGGCAGCGTTGCCTGCGTCGCTGCACCGACGATCGAGACATTGATCGCCGGACGCGTTCTCCAGGCCGTTGGAGGCTGCTCAGGCATCGTTATGAGCCGCGCCATCATTCGCGATGTCTATGAACGCGGCCGTGCGGCCAGCATTCTCGCCTACGTCACGATGGCTATGGTTGTGGCGCCCTTGATGGCGCCGACGGTTGGCGGTTTTCTCGACGACTGGTTTGGCTGGCGGGCAGGGTTCGTGCTGATGGTCGTCGTGGGAGTACTGACCCTGGCTGCCTGTTTCCTACTGCTTCATGAAACGCATACGCCGAGCAGGGAGACTGCGCCACACCGCGAAGTCATGTCCGGGGCGTCGGCGCTCCTTGGCCAAAGGCGATTCCACGGTTACGCGTTTCAGGTCGCTTTCAATTCGGGCGTGTTCTACTCGTTTATTGCCGGTGCTCCCTACGTCATGATCGAATTGCTGAATCGTACGGCCAGCGAGTACGGGATCTGGTTCGCCGTCGCGTCGTCGGTCTACATGGGCGGGAACTTTATTGCTGCTCGCATCTCCGAACGCGTCGGTTCGGATCGCATGATCACAATCGGCACGACGATCTCTCTTATCGGCGTATTCACCCTCGGTGCCTTTTATCTCAACGGTCTGGTTCTGCCGGTGACATTGTTCGGCTGCATGTCAATCGTCGCATTCGGCAATGGCATGAGCATTCCCAACGGAATCTTCGGTGCGGTCAGCGTCGATCCAGCTCGTGCCGGAACCGCGTCAGGCCTCTCCGGTTTCTCTCAGATGGCTGTTGGCGCCAGCCTATCCTATTCGGTCGGCTTCTTGCTGTCGGATACGGCTGGTCCTCTGGTGGCGATGATGATCATCAGCTCGGTCTCTGCGAGGTGTTTCTTCGAATGGGGCGTGCGGCGGGGATAGACTGCTTTTTACCGGTTCGCGGAACAAGGAGGTTGACCCATGAAGAAAATCGTCAAGGAGGTCCCCGGGTACGAATTGCACGACGAGGCCAAGGCGCCCGGCTGGCACGATTCGAAGACGGGATGGCGGTCCGACGCCGCTCGGTGCGGACCTTTCATCTTCTGTGGTGCCATCGGATGCCACCCCGTCACGCACGAGCTCGGCGAGACACCGGAAGAGCAGGTCCGGCTGATCTTCCAGCATTTTGAGGCGGCCTTTGGGGTACATGGCGCTACGCTTCAGGATATCGTGCACATGACGTTGTATTTCATGGACCGCGAAGCTCATTAGCCAATCTTCGACAAGGTTCGCCGGGAGATTTATCCCGTGGACCCACCCGTCACTGTCGGTGTGGGAACCCACGGTCTGGCAGTCGGAGCGGTCATCGAAATTGACGCGCTCGCCGCCGCCCCGGACTAAACAAACTCTCTCCCCCTTCCCAAATCTTTCTCCCCCCTTTCGAGGGGGGTGATTAAGAGGGGGGTGTTTTGTCAGTGGTCTCAGAACCACCCACTTGCTTGACAGTCACCGGAGCCCCATTTATACGCCGGAACCCTTAGATTGTGGCGGAGTAGCTCAGTTGGTTAGAGCACGGGAATCATAATCCCGGTGTCGGCAGTTCGAGTCTGCCCTCCGCTACCACTTATCTCACTGAAACAGAAGAGATATTTCCCTGTTTCCTTTCAGGGATTTCCACTCGAATTCCGAAGTTTTCCCGGATTCTCGGTGACGCACGAACACGATTTCACGCTTGTCTACCTTCGGAATTCCGAAGCAGATGTCGAGGTCGAACTCACCGTTAATCATGGGCAGGCCGAACCCTATTCACATGGTTCGGGATACGGGCATCTGGCGGTCGCCGTGGACAATATCGATGACGAGTATGTCCGCTTTAAAAGCCTCGGGTTTGAGCCAACGGATGTGAAGGAGTTCCATCGGGATGGATCGTTGATGGCGAAATTTTTCTTCGTGCAGGATCCTAACGGCTACAAAATCGAGGTGCTTCAGAACCACGGGCGATATCGATAAACGTTGCCCCTGCCCTGATCCTGCCTCTACGCAGAAAGGCTTGACGGTCCGTATGCTGACCCGAATTCCCAGCCCGTGAACCTAGCGGCCTGCCACCACTATCCCTGTCCGCAATCAGAGTCTCGCGGTCGCCTTCGCTTTCTCGATACCACTTCATTACCATGTCGCCCAACTCAGTAGGGGAGGGATGACAATGGAGTTGCGCATGGAGGGCCGCGTGGCCCTGGTCACTGGTGGCAGTGATGGACTCGGCAGGGCCATGTCCCGCCGATTTGCAGAATGCGGGGCCGATGTCGCGCTGGTGGCGCGCACGCAGTCGATGCTGGATGATGCCCGGGACGAGATCGCGTCAGCAACCGGTCAGACCGTCAGGGCGTATAGTTGCGACGTCAGCGATGCCGGACAAGTCGGCGAAACGTTCGCCGCGGTCTGCAACGATTTTGGGCGGGTCGATATTCTGGTGAACAATGCCGGCACCTCGCAGACCGGAACATTTACCGAGATCACGGACGAGACCTGGCAGGCGGACATCGATCTCAAGCTAATGGCTGCGGTCCGCCTCTGCCGCCTCGCCATGCCGGGCATGCAAGAGCGGCGCTGGGGCCGAATCATCAATGTGCTCAACATCGGCGCCAAATCGCCCTGGGGCGGTAGCGCACCCACCGCGGTAACGCGCGCGGCCGGCATGGCCCTGACCAAGGTTCTGGCCAACGAGGGCGCATCGCACAACATTCTCGTCAACGCCCTCTGCACCGGTTTCATCGAAAGCGGCCAGTGGGTGCGCCGCCGCGAGCAGCTCGCACCTGATACGCCCATGGATAAATTTCTCGAGGATATGGCCGAAGAGCGGAACATCCCTCTCGGCCGGATGGGAGAAGCGGAGGAGTTCGCCAATATGGCGTGCTTTCTAGCGTCGGACGCGGGTTCCTATATCACCGGGACCGCGATCAATGTGGACGGTGGGGTGTGTCCAGTCGTGTGAGGCTGCCGTGCGATGGCTCTTGCTCAAACAGACAAATGACGTCAGCGAGGGTCCCGGCTACGATCCGTCTCCAACAATAGCGGGACAGCGGTTCTTCAAGAGCTGCAGATACTGCGCCGCCGACATGATCTGGATGGGCACGCTCTTGGAGGGGCGGACGTGGACCTTGCCGTACGAATCAGGCATGTCCACCTGAATGCCGCAAGCTTCGGCATATTCGACGCTTCCGAATGTTGGGCCCGTACGTGTGGTTCTGTCTTCCCGGACCTCCGCCATCATCCTCTCGGACATGCTGTCTTCAGAATCTTCCGTGTTTTCAGCACGGTCGTCCTTGACCATCCTGTCTCGGGCTTCAGCAGCTTTCTCGGCGGCGGACTCCATGTCCTCCGCCATTTCCATTTCCCGTCTGGTTATCTGATCGTCGCCGTCCGAATGCATGGCGTCTTCCGACGTCCTGGTTTCGTCGTCGTCGGCCCGGGCTGTGTCAGTCATCGGTTCAGCGGTCTCGGCGTCGGCGGCTGATTGCCGGTCCTGCATCATCCTGTCTTCTGCAGCGTGCTCATCGGCCTGATGATCTGATGCTGTCTGCAGGTCCGCCTTCGGGTCATCCGTCCTGCCCGCGGTACCCTCCATGAAGACCTTCGTCGAATAGAGTGTCGCAAGACCCATTGGGATCTGCGTCGTTTCCATATCGACAACGGGATCGATGATGACATGGCCATGAGGCGCCTGGCTGAGGGCATCTCGGCGAGCCTCTTCCACCAGGACATCGTCGAGCTCGCCCGGAGGTTCCGTCGACCATTTGCTGCTGCTTTGGCCGCGCACCTTCGCGATGGGTTTGATGCCTTCCGTAGACGGAGCCGAGTCGGGTTCCTCTGCGAACATCACGTTCTCGATGGAACAGCCCGAGACCAGCAGGGCAGCGGACATCGCCGCCAGCACAACAATTGGTCTTAACCTTATGAGTGAGTACTCGCCGTCCCCGAGTTAATAAATCCGGCCCGCGTCAAGTATACCCGTCCCTGGATCCTTGATTTCGCGGGCGAATTTTCGAATCTTCGCTTCTATTTGTCTCACAAAATACAACTGGTCACAAATAAAAGTGTAATCTTTGTTAACAAG
>DEBC01000156.1:6613-13394 GCA_002348365.1 Alphaproteobacteria bacterium UBA2966
CGAGAATTGACAGTGTTTGTCGATTGAATCGCCTGGTTCGTGCCCCTAACATCCTCGCCATGCTGATATCCGAACAGATCAACCAATACCACGAAGACGGTTTTACCCTTATCGAAGGCGCCGTGCCGGCTGACTTGCTGGAACAGTTGTGCCGCGGAACAGATGAAATCGTTGCTGCCGCCCGCGGTCTGACTTCGAGCGATGAACGCTACGATCTCGAGGATAACCACACACCGGACTCACCCAAGGTACGTCGGCTCAAGTCACCGTTTCTGCATTGGCCATTGTTTGCCGATCTGGTGCGGGAATCGTGCATTCTCGACGCGGTGGAGGACCTGATCGGCCATGACCTCCGGCTCTACAATCACAAGGTGAACATTAAGGCGCCGGAATATGGTGCTGCGGTCGAGTGGCATCAGGATTGGGCCTTTTATCCCCACACCAATGACGACGGCCTCGCGGTGGGAATCTATCTCGACGATGTCACGCCGGAGAACGGCCCGATGATGATCCTACCGGGCTCGCACAAGGGCCCAGTTTACGACCACCACTCTGGCGGCTACTTCTGCGGTGCCATGGACCCGACCGCGTGCGATCTCGACTTCTCTCAGGCCGTGCCGCTGATGGGACCAGCCGGAACGATGACGTTGCACCACGTCCGTGCCATCCACGGATCCGATCTCAACACCTCGGCGCGGCCCCGCCGGTTCGTGATTCAGGGGTATTTCGCGGCCGATGCCTGGCCCTTGGAGGGTTATATCAAGAACTTCGATCTGGCGGCGTTCGATGCCAAAATGGTCCGGGGCAATCCGACGTCGGCGCCGCGTTTGGCCGATGTACCCGTCCGGATGCCGTTACCCGAAGCGCTTAATCCGGGTTCAATCTACGAGAACCAGAATACGCTGGAACACCGCTATTTCGCGACCTACGAAGACGTCGCGTAGCCCGACTAGGACCCGATCTCTTCCGCTATCCCGACGGACCTGGGTTCCGCACTCACGCCAAAAGGTGAGGCACAGGCACCCCTACGTCGCATTCAGCCAGTTGTCTTCCATCTTGAAGTCCCAGCGATAGGTTTCAGCTGGGTCGGTTTCACGGGCCCAGGCACCGAGATATTCCTTTTCAGCCCGTCGCCGAGCCATCTGGTCCGCAATGCCTTCGGGCGACCAATCTTCGAGTACCCGCTCCACAAGTTCACTGCGTACCTCGGCATGAGCGGAGTCTTCCGCAAGATCGTTCAACTCACCGGGATCCTGCTCCAGGTTGAAGAGCTGTGGCCGCAGGCCATCATAGTAGACGAGCTTCCAGGGACCCTTGCGCACCATGCGCTGGCGGACCGGATCCGGCAGCGTCCACCGTGACATTCCGTCGGTGCAGTATTCCGCGAATGTTTCATCGAGCCACGGCGCAGCACTGTCTTGCGCAAGGGGCCACAAACTGCGGCTTTCGCCAAAGGGCAGGGGATCTGCCCCGGCCGCTTCGATCATGGTCGGAGCGAGATCGATAAGGTTGACGACCTGCGCACGGCGTTGGCCGCGAGGCAGCAGGGTCGGATATGACATGATGAGCGGAATTCCTATCGCTTCTTCGTAGAAGGCCTGTTTCCACCACAATCCCCGCTCGCCGAGCTGGTCGCCGTGGTCGGAGGTGTAAATGACCAGTGTAGTTTCATGCAGTCCGTGCGCCTCGAGCGCGTCGAGGATTTGGCCGATGTATTCGTCCATTTCCGTGACCAGACCGTAGTAGGCCGCCCGCGCCCGCGCCGTCTCAGCCGCATCCACCACGTCCGTCCCGGTAAATCTCCGCCAGTCCCGCACGTACGGGTGTTCGGCCGATTCGTCCAATGGAGAATATGACGGCGGGGCGACCTTTCCCTCGTAGGCCGCGAAGTCGGCTGCGCGGGCGACATAGGGCTGATGGGGCAACATCAATCCCACCGTCATGGCAAAGGGGCGGGTTTCTCCTCCATCGCGCCGCAGGGCAAGCTCGTCCAGGTATTCCAGCGCACTCGCCATGACGTCCCGATCCTTGAGCTGGTAAGCGGATTGACCGGCCCCGGCGCGCTCGATGCTGACTCGGAACGGCTCGTTTGTCCTGTCGAGGACGCCCAGGCTGTGTGCCGTTCCGCCGATCCAGTTGGTGCTGTGGTCGCCCACTTCACGGCGTGAGTACCCATGCAGTTGATCGGGCCCAATGGCATGCAAGCGCCCAATCAACGTCACTTCATATCCGGCCCGTCCGAGGGCGTGCGCGAAAGTCGGCGCGTCGGAGGCCAGGGCATCGCTGTTTGTCCAGCAGCGCTGAGCAAATGGGTACCGACCTGTCAGCAGTGCCATACGAGCCGGAACGCAGAGCGGTGACGCGGTATAAGCGTTGTCGAACGTCACGCCCGATCGGGATAGGCGATCCAGGTTTGGGGTTCGGACGATCTCGTCGCCATAGCAGCCGGCGATCTTTCGAGTGTGCTGATCCGAGAAAATGAAAAGAATATTGGGTCGATCGTTCATCGGAATCGGCTCCTCGGGGAAAAGGGAAACTAACCGTCCAGCTCCTGACGGGCCTCAGTGATTGCTTCGGCGATCGCGGACGGACTCTCAAGCTGATGCCCCAGTTTCAGGGCGAGTTTCGCCAGGAACAGGACATGGTCCTTCTCGTCCAGAGACGCGAGTGCCCGCTCGATTTCGCGTTCGAAGTTCTGTTCCCTGGTGTCGGCTTTGTTCATGCGAAATAACTAGCAAACTTCAGGCTCTGCCGCGACCTGGCCCGGCCAGGTCTTCACGGAGCGAGGCGTCGACGTCACGCAACATTCGATGTATCTGAAGGCCTTGAGGAGGCATCTGCCGCGATGAACGAATTGAGAGCACCGGTATTCATGTCGGCCAAGGAGGTCCTTGGCTACGATTTGCCCACCTATCCCTACCGAATGCCGGAAGAGCAGCGGACCGGGCAGGCTCAGCGCCATCCCGTGGTTGTCGTCGGTGCGGGGCTGGTGGGGCTTACGGTGGCTGTCGACCTGGCTTGTCGTGACATTCCCGTCGTCGTCCTGGACGATTCGGATACCGTCGGTGCCCGGGGGCTTTCGTCACGGGGCGTGAACTTTGCTCGCCGCTCGCTCGAGATCTGGGACAGATTGGGCATGGGCCACCGCGTCGCGGAAAAAGGGGTGGTCTGGAACACCCACCGCACCTACCAGGGTGCGGACACCATTTACGCCTATGAGATGAACCTGGATCCGGACCAGAAGCATCCTGCGATCCTGGCGCTTCAGCAGTATCACGTAGAACAATTTCTGATCGAACGGCTCGCCGAGCTCGGCGTTGCCGATGTGCGCTGGCGCAATGAAGTGACGTCCGTTACGTCGATGCCGGATCATGCGGTGGTGGAGGTCCAGACTCTGGACGGTACGTACCGTACCGAGGCTGACTATCTCCTTGCGTGCGACGGTGCGCACAGCGTCGTGCGTCGATCGCTCGGCTTGGATTCGGCCGAAATGGCATTCGACCGCTGGTTCATATCGGACGTGAAGATCGACACTCCGATTGCCCGTGAACGCCATCTCTGGATTGACCCACCCTTCCATGAGGGTCGTTGCGCCCTTCTCATCGAAATGGCCGACGGGGTCTGGCGGACCGACATGCAGCTTGGCGAGGATGCTGACATGTCCGACGCGGTGACGCCGGAACGGGCCATGGAGCGCCTCGATCGAATGTTCGGTGACGATGCGTCGTATGGCATTGTTTGGGCTGGTGCCTACAGCTTCCAGTTCCGTGCGCTCGACCAGTTCCGCCACGACCGCATCTTCTTTCTCGGCGACGCGGCCCATGAGAATCCGCCTTTCGGTGGCAGAGGCGGCAACGGTGGCATTCAGGATGCCGATAATCTGGCCTGGAAGCTCGATCTTGTGCTCAATGGTTCGGCCCCCGATGCCCTGCTGGATTCCTATCAGGCAGAAAGGCATCCGGCCGCCATCGAGAACATTGCCCAAACTGCACGAAGTTGCTGGTTTCTCTCGCCCCAGTCTCCGGGCCGACGTCTCTTGCGCGACGCAGTGCTCTCCTTCTCCAAGACCGATCCCGACATCCGGCTCCTGGTGAACACGGGTCGCATGTCCGTGCCGTTCGTGTACGAATCCTCGGATCTCAACACACCTGATGCAGACCTTTGGCAGGCGGGCCCGGCGCCCGGAACCGCGGCGCCGAACACCAAGGTCGATCTATTGGATGGAACGGACGCCGCGTCAGCCCATGTGTTTGACGCCCGGAACCACGGTTTCCTTTGCCTCTACTTCGCCGAAAGCGCCGGGGACGTCAGTGCAGAGTTTCGACAGGCGATGCGGGACATCACTGAACAGGGAGTGCCATTCGAGGCGCGCCTCATTGTGAGTCAGAAGGCGGCAGATCCAGAATTCCTGACGTTTCATGACGCCTCAGGTCAGGCATTTGCCGAATATGGTGCCAATGCCAGTGACGGCTATTTGCTTCGCCCGGATGGTCACGTCGCGGCCCGCTGGCGGGGATGGGATGGAAGCGGAATGGAAAGCGCCCTGCGACAGGCTCGGGGTGAGGGCCCCGTTGTCGACTCGAAAACCGGCAAGGGCGACGCCGGAACCGGCAAACTGGACCTGCCCGACCCACCCCGCGACGATGAGATATTGTTTGAGCGACTGGTGTCCGCCGTGGACTTACAGGCTGACGACATGGTGGTGCCGTTTCTGCGTCATCTTGTCTTGCGTCTGGGTCTGCGGACTCAATCGCCGGATGTTCTCTCAAATGCTGTTGCCGCGTCGCTCAAGGACCTGGAACCCGATCTTTCGTGACGGTCAACACCGGCCGGTATTGGCCTTGTTCCCCGACACCTGTTAAGTGAAGAGTTGAACAGAACAGGAGTTCGGCATGTCGGATCGGTCATATGACGTGATCGTTGTCGGTGGCGGCAGCGCGGGGATGAACGCAGCCCTGGCGTCCGCACGCATGGGTGCACGGACGGCTCTTATCGAGCGTTTCGGCCACCCGGGCGGAACGGCGTTCGAGCTCGGAAATTCGATTTCCTATCACAACAACCGTAAGGAGCCGATTGTCGGCGGCATTGCGCAGGAGATCGTCGATCGCATGGTCACGGCTGGCGGCGCGATGCAAGGCGGCCACCTGCCAAATCCGTCAGGCGTATGCGGATCGTTCACGCCACTCGAGTCCGACGTGATGAAAGTGGTGCTGCTGGAGATGATGGATGAGGCCGGAGTCGAGATGTACCTCCATTCCTCGTTCGTAGAGCCCGTGATGGACGGGAGCCGCGTTGCGGGAGCCGTCATCCACAATAAGTCAGGCGTGCAGGAACTCTCGGCCAAGATTGTGATCGACTCCACGGGTGATGCGGATGTCGCGGCGCAAGCGGGCGTCACTGTCCATCAAGACACGCCTGAGACAGCGCTCAACGCCACTTTGATGTTTCGCCTGGCCGCAGTCGACACCGACGCCTTTATCGATGATATCCGGCGCACACCCCAGAAGATGATTCTGCTCGAAGACCCCTACTTCAAGACCATTCCCGGGTTGACGCCCGAGAAGATCATGGCGGAGCAGGTCCAAACCATCTACGACGCGCCTTATCTCTATCTCGCGAACATCGTGCGGGACTACATCCCCGAAAGCGACTGGCTGGAGTGGGAGATCACCGGGACGGACAAACCCGAGTGGGGTAGGCTCCGATTTTTGGGTAGCCGGGTCCAAGTGACGCCGTCGCCCGTGCGCAAGGACGTCCTCTATGTCAACGCCACCGCGATCACATTTGACGCCACCGACGGCTCTGCCTGGTCGCAGGCCGAGCTCGAGGGTCAGCGGCAGATTCGATTGATCATCGGGATATTTCGCCGCTACCTGCCGGGATTCTCCGATTGCTACCTGCTTGGCAGCATGCCGAAAGTCTCGATCCGCGCCTCTCGACGGATTGAGGGCGAATACGAACTGACCCGCGACGACGTGGCCGAGGGAAGACGATTTCCCGACGGTATCGCGCGCGGCGCTTATCCAATGAGTGTGCAATCGACAGAGAAGCCCAACGTCCGTTTGCATCTCTACACCAAGGATGGCGGGGACTACGACATTCCCTATCGTTGCCTGGTGCCCAAGGGTGTGGACGGGTTGCTGGTGGCGGGACGCTGTCTCTCGGCCACCCGTGAGGCGTCAGGATCCGCACGAATCGGTGCCACCTGTCAGGCCTACGGCCACGCTGCCGGGGTTGCGGCGGCCCTGGCGGTTGATGACGACGTCGCGCCCCGCGATGTCGATACGGACAAACTGCGCGGACTCCTGCTGGAACAGAACGCTATCGTCTGAATTCTATCCTTAATTGAATTCGTACAACCATTATCTATTTATGATAGTAGGTGGGCGCGATACCCAAACGTCGTGCGAAGTGTGCGAATTCAATTGGGCCCAAACCGCTCAATTCCCTAGTGACCGTAGGGTTTGGGTAATGAATTCTGCTGTCCGTGCAATTGCGTGAGAGATTACTTTCCGCACTTTTGTTTCAAGTGCACGTACCCGTACCCGTAAGTCTTGTCCTTTCCGGGATCTCCGAGATCGAGGACGTTCTTCTTGAATATGCCCCGCAACGAAGCGGGGTCCGCCTTGATGCCATTGGCGATGGCCAGGCCTGCGAGCGCCGCAATGTATGGTGAGGCGAAAGACGTACCGGTCTGGTATTTGCCGCCGCCTGGAACGGCGGTCCAGAGACGGACCCCCGGCGCCGCAAAGTCGATGTAGTCGCCACGGTTCGCCTTGCG
>DEBC01000148.1 GCA_002348365.1 Alphaproteobacteria bacterium UBA2966
ATATGCAAACGCTGATCGATAAAACCTACCCGCTAGCGGAACTGGGTGAGGCGTTTCGATTTCAGGCGCCACAGCCGCACTTCGGCTGGAACTGCGCGAGTCTCTGATACAGAAAGTATTTGTTAGTATTTGTGGTGGGCTCGGTTCTTGCATAGCGTGATATTGGCCGTACCGACAGCCCAGCTAAAGGGCAGCTAAAGCCAGCTTTCACAAGCTGCGTGGAGCCTGGTGTGGCAGCACAAAACAATTCAAGCCGAAGGAGCAACACCATGAAAGGTTTATTGATCGGGGCGGTGATCGGTGCCCTTAGTTTGACGGCGCAGGCGGGCGGGCCCGATGGGCCGCATGATGGAGCCGAGTGGCAGATCTGGGCGTACTCCTCAGCGGCACCCGCGCCACTAGGAACCAACGCAACGGTGCTCGGGCTCGATGGCGCAGTCCTGCGTGAAGGCACCAACGGTTGGACCTGTATGGCTGGAAATCCGCGGCCTGCCCCAGAGGGCGGTTGGAGTTCTGCTCATGCCGCCATGCCAATGTGCACAGACGCTGTCGGCATGAAGTGGATCAGTGACTTCATGGCGGGCAAAGCGCCCGATATCGAACGCGATGCCTATATGTGGATGCTTCATGGCGACGTGGGCGAAGACAACACCACAGCCGGGGTGCTCGACAAATCTGACGCCAAAGATCCTTCCCAGTGGATCGAGTCGGGTCCACATCTGATGTTGTTGCCGAAGGATCCTTCCTCGCTGGACGGCATGACGGATGACTTCAATACGGGTGCGCCGTATGTGATGTTCCGCGGCACTCCCGGTGCCCACGTGATGATCCCAACCGAAGGCTACTACAACTACCAGGATCCAAAATAAAATCGTGGTGGCCTGTGGCTCATGCACCGCGTCATGCACTGATGGAGAACAGCAATGAAACTGATCAAAACAACCGCTTTAACGCTCACCACTCTGCTCATGTCAGGCACTTCGGCCGCTGGCCATCACGAGAAAGCTGAAGGCGCGATGCTGGCCGCGCAACCGGGTCAGATGATAATTATTTACCATTGGCCCTGTGCTGATTCTGAGCGCGGCCTGTCACTGCTTAAAGAAATGATTGCCTATGAACGCGACGCCTCGCCACATCCTTATTCAGCGGCCCCGGGCATTCACGAAGACGGCGCTCTCGTTTCAGTCGACGTGCATCCTTCGGCCGAGTCGATGGAAAAAGCGACCGCCTGGCAGGACGCAGACACGCGGTGGCAGGCTTTACTCACGGGTATGGCAGATGCCTGCGGCTCCTTAGACGACTTGACTAGCAGCGTGGTGACCATGAAATAAGCCGTATGGCGTCATTAAAAGCCCGGCTCAGGCCGGGTTTTTTATTGTGTTAGAGCCAATCATGCCTCTAGAGCGTGCACCACAACCAAAGCGCTCCTCACTGATTCACAAGCTCACAGAAACACGGACAAACCAATCTACCGCCGCCCAGCTAGCGCGTCGGCTGAACCAGCACCCCTATATACTTCCTATCTATCAGGCGCGACGGCACTTAACACAGCCAATAAAAAACCCCGCACAAGGCGGGGTTTGTCCTTGCTTGATCCAGTTACTCGACCCGCGTCACCATCGCGCTGGCGGTGATGATCGACCGATCAGGACGAATCACGGTGTACTCGTACTTAAACTGGCTCTCATCTTCTGGCATTAAAGAGAGTGCCCAGGTATTCACGTACTCGTCTTTCCCCTCCTGGAGACCGCTCTCCGCTGCATCGGTTTCGAACTTGATCACGCCGCCCTGCGCAGAGACCAGCCTCGCGACTGGCTTGTTCATCAGTCCACAGTAGTGGGTTGAGACCACCGTACCTTCCTGAATGTTGAAGATGTTGAGCATCTCGACACCGTCTTCGCTGCTTTCCTCCAACAACGCGCTGCCGTTGGATTTACTTTTGTAGCTCAGTTGCAGATTCACTGACGTACCATCGGATTTGGCCATCGTGCCCTGCCACTGCCCCTCGAGCTGCATCAAACCTGCAAAGGCCTGCTCGGTCATGGCGTCACTCGCCGCAACTGAGGCGGATACCGCTAATACGAGCACGGCGCCTGCTAGTTTTCTGATCGTGGACTTCATCATCATTTCCTCGCACCGAAACGCTGTTGCAACAGACGCCCATTTAATACCAGACGAGGTTCGTTGCGAAGCACTTGTCACGCGAAGACGATGCAGCGGGATTGAACTAATTGGGTGCAACGTGGGTGCGGGCTTCGTCGAAACCCGCATAAAAAATGGCGGAGCGGACGGGACTCGAACCCGCGACCCCCGGCGTGACAGGCCGGTATTCTAACCAGCTGAACTACCGCTCCGTGATCTCTTGCGAGAAGTGGTGGGTGTTGCAGGGGTCGAACCTGCGACCTACGGCTTGTAAGGCCGTCGCTCTCCCAACTGAGCTAAACACCCTGGGGCAAATCAAGGGGGCGTATCTTACTCTGTGGCCTTTGCCTGTCAATTCGAGCTTGGCCTTTTGGCGCCTACGTGCCCGAGCCTGAACACAGCCACTCAGCAATGAACGGGTACGCCGACTTGTCCTGGGCCAGAAACATGTGGCCACCCTCGAAATACTCGATCTCACTGCCCCGGATCTGGGCCTGGATGGCCTCCATGTTGGCCACTGGCGCGATGCCGTCGTAGCGGCCGGCCGCGAGCAGCACGGGCATGTTCAGGCTGGGCAGGCGCTCATACACATCATGATCCCAGCGGGCACGCAGCTGCTTGGCGGCCCCCTTCTCGTCGCGATCGGTGCGGCGCGTACCCATAGTCCGCTCAACCAGAACTTCCCACCGTTGCGGATTCTCTTCGATCCACGCGTCGTCATAGCGCAGATCGGCCACCTTAATCTGCGCTTCCGCCCGTTCGCGCGCCGGCAGCTCGGCCAATTCGTGGAGCGGGTAGGACTTGCCGCCCGCCCCGCCGGAAGACGTGCACGCCAGCACCAACCTGCTGACACGCCCGGGATGGCGCAGGGCAAATTCCTGGCCCACCATCCCACCAAAGGAAACCCCCACCACGGGCACCGTATCCAAATCCAGGTGATCGAGCAGCGCCGCGGCGTCGTCGGCGTAGTCCCGCATGGTGAATTCACCCGGCGGATTGGTGGTCTGGCCCAGTCCGCGTTGGTCGTAGCCCACCAGCTCGAATGCGTTGGCCAGGGGCGTGTCGAAGTGGTTCGGACGGACCCGCAGATCACCATGGCTGCCACTGATGAATAGCAGCGGTTCTCCCTCACCGGCGCGTTCATAGTAGATGTCGATCCCATTGGCGTGCGCGATTGGCATGCACCTGCCCCCTGATCAGTGTCTATGGGGGAGATTCAGGCTTTCTGCCACAGCGTGCAAGCGCCGATCTTTCGCCCGCAGGCCAACCCACCTGTGACAAGAGGGCGCCCAAAAACAAGTTAGTCAGTTGGTGCCGGGGCCAACTAGGGCTCGCGATGCCGAAAGCGATCGATCCATACGAAGGCCTCGACCAGGATCACGCGCGCTCAGACTATGGGTGTGGCGCTGCCCGCGCGGCCTGCCGTCGAAGGGGCTCTTCTTGCGCGTCTTGCGACTGCTTTGCAGCATCAATGTAGAAATCATCTTCCACGGGCGCATCCTTGCCGGGCTCCGTGACCGGTTCTCCCGGATCAGCGAAGCGCCTGAGGTAGAAGCCCGCGAGCGCCAGCATTACACCACACACCGCGGCAATCAGTGACAAAGAGCCAAACCAGATCAACGCCACTATACCGACCGTACTGCGCTCTACATCAGTCGCAGACTCCTTACCCGAAAAGTACATCGCCAGCCGATAAATCTGGTTCTGATTAATCAGATGATTAATTTCAGATTGAAACGTACGTTGCTTGTTTCTTATGAGGAATATTTGTTCGTCAATACCAAAGGATTGATCAGCGATCTCCTCAAGCTCAACCATTTTACCTTCAAGATATTGGTCCAGCTCTTCATTGCGATCGCTACGGATAGCCGAAAAACGAGCCTTGTCTGACGCGGCACGCGAAACCACATTGCTTTCCAAGTTTGCATTGTTTTGAAGCCGGTCTTCAATCTCCAGCTTCAAGCCCTCTATACGCCCATTAACATCGCGCACACGCCCCGCGTATTTCGCATTAACGAATTCGAGCTGTTGCTTGAGCTGGTCTTCCATCGTGGACTGCTTCTCCAGCGCATCACCACCCAGGTACCCGGTAGTAATCCTGCTCAACTGGTCCTCTTTGGCCCGAATCAGCTCCCGGTACTTGCGTTCTCGACCTCCACGGTTGAAGAAGTTGGCCGTGAGCATGGCCTGAGCAAATTCCTCTTTCAGGATATCAAGCTCGCCAAGCAGGCGATCGCGCTCATTGGAACTACCGCTAATATTGCCAATTAACAGAGTGGAAAAGCGGTCTTCTACAGCTGCAGTTTCTTCACGCCAATCGCGGTAGTACTCATCACGAACCGTTTCCAGCCTGACGATTTCTCCTTCAAGCTCACCTTCGAAGGTATAGTCGATGTCGGCGAGCACAATACGAGTATTCTCATCAATACGCTCTGCAACCTGACGATAGGCCGCGTCAGCCTCCTCGCGACCCGCATTGACTTCCGTCAATACGTCATCTTCAGTGAATTTGACGATATAGTCGCGCCGGTTCTCTAGCAGAGCCACTTCTTGCTCGGCACTTTCGATTTCGTTCTTTCTAGAGTCTATCGCTCGATTTAGGTTGGAAAAGTTACGCTCGAATCCATTGAGCAGGGTCTCAAAAGTAATGGCGCAGAGAAATAGCACGAAAATAAGAAACAAGGAACGCCACAACACGTTACGCACGGCCATGAAAGCGAACGTCAGCGGAATCTTCGTAATCTCCACCACCGCTATCAAAACGAAAGGCAATCCAGCGACCATGATCGCCGAGCCGCCATCTAACAAGCCAACATCACTTTCCGAAGCAAAGGAGTTATAAGCAGAGACCGCAACGACGATCGAAATCGTCAGGCCAATCAGCACGGCAATCACTTCCACCGTCCAGGCGAGAGCGATTAGAAATCGCGAGTATTTGGAGACGTATTGTTTCGAATAAAGCACCCGGCCCCCCATTTGCTATTTTACGCCCTTATCCCTGGGCTTATCGACACAAGCTATCCGACGAGAAAGCTATATGCAAGGTGTTGCTTCGGCGCCGCCTTAACCTAACAAATCAAGACACATGAGCTACAGCGTCAACGATGACTTTCTAGCCCGAAAACCGGAGCTGGTACACGCTTCAAGCAGGGATCAAAAGAATAAACGCGCTCAGAATAACCAGACCCGAGTATAGAAAAACGGCCCTGCTTCAATCGTGCAAGGCGTCACAATTCGGCGCCCGCACGCGCGCCCACTGACCCAATGCCTTTTTCAAGGCTATTTGTCTAAATGATACATAAGCACCATACCCTGGCACTTCTTACAATCAGCAAATCGGGGCGCCTGCTAATTTTTTTGACAAGCGTCTCTAGGCTATGTCTCCAGGCTATTAAGTGACGCGAAGTCACCCAGATGAGATTGCATTGGATGCTTGTTTTCGCCCAAGAGCGGTTTCTAAGCAGTTGCGCACAATACTCGATGGTCTGACATGTTGCTGATAATAGGTCCACGCCCCCTGGCGCAACCTTGTCAGCAACCCGGGTTCCCGCAGAATGCGTTCGCACTGTTGCACACATTCTTCAGGGCTCGTAAAAGACAGCGCCTGCCGGCCTTCCTTTAGCGGCACCGGCAGCTGATCCGCAAGCTTTTCCAGCACAATACACTTAGACGCTGCCAAATATTCCGCCACTTTCCAGTCTGTAGAGCCAAACAATCCATGTGTGGTGACACATATGGCGCTACGCTTCACCATCTCCAGGTGCTCCCTTAGAGACTGGCGTTCACGCATCACCACATCCGGATAATTCGCTAGCGCAAATGGTGTTGGACGAATACCGCCCACGAAAGCCCGACCGAAAGTGCTTCGCAGCCCACGGATGGTATTGGCGCGCATCTCGTTTACCTTATGAAATTCCTCAGCGTCCTCTGGCGTTCGCGCCGCCTCGAGTGAGTAAAGTTTCGTGCGGTAATAGACTCGAGGTGTTACTGCGCTAGATGGAGAGGACTCAAAATGGCGCTCTGTTGGCGGCAACTTACTTAGCGCTTCGGTCGACTTAAAGCGGGACATCGCTAACCAAGTTGGTTGCGATAGGGGTCGGAGCATCCATGTTGAAGGCGTATGGGGCGAGCCCCGGCCTCTAAAGCCAGCAGACAGCGCAAAGTGAAAACGATCCAAGAGAGATTCATGCGAGCTGGTAACGGCATAGCGGAGTCCATAGGGAACTACTTTCTGTGAGGCATATGCGGGTGTGCCCACGCGTAGGCTGGATTTAAAGTAGATATCCGCCCACTCCAGGTGAGGAATGCTCGTAATATCTTGCCCATCGATCAGATCGATGACCGCGTTAATCTCTCTGCCATCTTCGCCCTGAACCCGCAGAGGTATAAGCCACTCGTGCAGGGACTCTGGATCAAGAACAGGAAAATCAGCGCTTGCTCTTCTAACGCGCAGCTCTTTGTTGTGGCGCAGATCATACAAACCAGCGAATACTTGTGAAGTGGCTTTGACCATTCGCTCCGGAAAGATGGTTACTTTCAGCATTGCGCCTGAACCTCGCCCTGGATCCATCGGTACGTTGGAACGATCCCTTGATAAAGGGTACTGCTCGGCCTCCACCCCAACATTTTTTTAATCAATCGATTGTCCGAATTGCGGCCTCTAACACCTTCCGGCCCTGGAATGTGCTCGAGGAATACGTTCTTGTCAGCAGCCCGCATGATCATCGCAGCAAGCTCATTGATACACACCATTTCATCAGAACCGATGTTGACGGGACCGGACCAGCCGGAACGCATAAGGCGCAGGATCCCTTCCATGCATTCATCAATGTAGAGAAACGAGCGGGTCTGAGTACCATCGCCCCAGACCTCAATCGTCTCACCGTCGGCAGCTAAAGCGATCTTTCTGCAAAGTGCTGCAGGTACTTTTTCCTTTCCCCCTTGCCAGGTACTCAGTTCGCCAAAAATATTGTGGAACCGCGCAATCCGCACCTCTAGACCATAGTTGCGCGCGTAGCTCAGATATAAGCGCTCGCTGAATAGCTTTTCCCAGCCATATTCGCTATCCGGATTAGCGGGATACGCAGAGCTTTCTTCGCAGTTTGGATTAAGTGGGTCTAGCTGGTTGTGTTCCGGGTATACGCATGCCGACGAGGCGTAGAACACTTTGCCAATGTCACGCCTACGGCATGCTTCCAATACATTCAGGTTGATGACCGCAGAGTTGTGCAGGATTGATGCGTCGTTATCGCCAGTGAATATGTAACCTGCCCCGCCCATATCAGCCGCAAGCTGGTAGACCTCATCGAAACGACGATCGAATACCGCTTGCACGAGCTTGTCATCGCGCAGGTCGCCCTGCATGAAATCGCTCGCATCGCTCAAGTCGAACTCGGGAAGCTTCAAATCTACACCGCGCACCCACAGCCCTTCGGATCGAAGCCGTTTTACGAGGTGCGTACCGATGAAGCCTCCCGCTCCGCAAACCAAAGCAGTCTTCACAATTCCCTTATGCTTTTTTATAAATTGAGAAATACCATTATGCGAAGAGCAATTGGATTTGACGTAAACGGGATGTGAGTATTATT
>DEBC01000129.1:0-1662 GCA_002348365.1 Alphaproteobacteria bacterium UBA2966
CGGATGCCGAGGGGCGTGTACTGGTAGGCGGACGCCTTGGTCAGGTGGATGACCCCGGCCTTAGCCACTTCATATGGAATTGATGGGGTGGGGCCTCGATAAGCGGACATCGCGGCCAGATTTACGATCGTGCCGCCTCCCCCATCCGACATTGCCGGAAGGACGTACTTGCAGCACAGGAATGTGCCGCGAAGATTGACCTCCATCATGCGGTCCCAGTCTGACTCCTCGGTATCCTGCAGTAGAGGCGTGTTGATGAGGGTCGCCGCGCTATTGACCAGGATGTCGACCCTGCCGAAACGGTCGAGGGTATTCTTCATAAGTCGTTCGACCTGGTCGACACCTGCCACATCGGTCGGGATGATTTCCGACTCGCCACCGGCTGCCTCGATACCGCTTTGGGTTTCCCGTGAGCTGGCCTCGTCCATATCCGCGATCACGACCCGGGCGCCCTCCTCACCGAAGCGCACGGCCGTCGCCTGACCAATACCTGATCCAGCACCGGTAACAATCGCAACCTTATCTTCGAGACGGTTTCCCACGACCTATCCAATCGCGCCTTCGTCAATAAGCAGTTTGATATCAGCCTCAGTGTAACCGAGAAGGTCACCGATGATCTTCCGTCCGTGTTCGTTTCGCTCAGGTGCCGCATTCAGAGGGTGAGATGAGGCCCCCGCCACGCGCACTGGCGAACGCGCGACCCGTGCGGATTCACCGTTTGAGAGCGAAATACTCTCTGTCATCTGCCGGTGCCGCGCCTGGGGCGTTTTCATCGCCTCGGCGACGTCGAGAACCGGCGCGGCAGGAACGTCGTGTTCTATCAGCGTTTCGATCCAGGCATCCCTGGTTCGCGTCTCGAAAATCTCTCGAAGCGTTTCCTCAAGCTCATTCCGGTTGGCGATTCGCGACCGATTGTCACGAAAGCGAGGATCGTCTGCCAGTTCAGGTTTTCCCACCGCTGCTGCCAGATTGGCGAAGAACTTCTCCACCCCCACCGCTGCGATCACGATGGGGCGGTCCTGGGTCTGGAATGCCGTGTAGGGCACCAGATAAGGATGCGACGCACCATGGGGTTGAGGGACTTCGCCGGTCGCACCCAGATTCGTGACTTCATCGCCCAACATGGCCAGCTGACAATCGAGCAAAGACAGTTCGAGGTGGCGACCCTCGCCTGTCCTGTCACGATGAGACAGCGCGGCGGCCATCGTCAGTGCCGCATAGAGGCCGCCGCTGGTATCGCCAAAATGCAGGGGGATAGCTGCGGGATCGGCGGCGTCGTGACCCGTCAGGCTCATGGTGCCGGACAAGGCCTGAACGATGATGTCGTATCCGGGCCGCTCGGCCCACGGTCCATCCTGTCCGAACCCGCTTAGGGAAACGCAGATTATGGACGGATTCACCTCTCGCAAGGACTGGTAATCAAGTTGAAGGCGTTCCAATACTCCGGGTCGAAAGTTATCGAAGACAACGTCGGCCTTCCCGGCAAGTTCGTAGAACAGTTCTCTCCCGCGGGTGGCCTTGAGATCGAGGCAGAGGCTCTTTTTGTTCCGGTTATAGGTATGAAACTGCGCAGCCTCCCCTCGGATTTCAGGCCCGATACCACTATTGCGGACAGGATCACCACCCATCGGCTCGATTTTGATCACATCCGCCCCGAGATCG
>DEBC01000129.1:1984-9856 GCA_002348365.1 Alphaproteobacteria bacterium UBA2966
CCCCGAGATCGGCGAGGATCATGGTGGCAAAGGGTCCCGCCACAAACATGGACAGATCGAGGATCAGGACACCTTCGAGAAGGCCGGTCCAGGTACCGCTGTCCGTCCGCGACCCCTCCGCCGTTACCATTGCCAGACCCGTGCGGCGTTGGCCCAGAGATATCCTTCGAGGGACTCCGGGCGCAGGTCCATGGCACGTGCCTCGGCAATAGGGCCGGCAAAATCCATGAGCGGATACCCTGTGCCGAACATCACTTTGTCCCGCCCGTAAGAGTTGAGGAAATGACGGAGGCTGGGTGGCAGATACTTTGGACGATGTCCGGACGTATCGATGTAGAGGTTGGGGTGTTTCCAGGCGAGAGAAATCAGCTCATCGGTCCACGGATAGCCAGCATGCCCGGCAATGATCGTGAGCTCGGGAAAATGGAGTGCAACATCGTCCAGGTAAAGCGGTCGGCCGACTTCTGAACGACGCATGACCGCAGTGTGACCGGTGAGCACAAGTACCGGGATTTCCAAATCAACACACGCAGCATAAAGCGGATAGTAGATGGCATCGTTCGGTGGGCGGTCATACAGAAAGGGCAGAAGTTTGAGTCCCCTGAAACCAAGGGTTTCCACCGCGTGGCGCAATTCCCGCACCGCAGACATCCCGAGTGTCGGGTCTACGCTCGCGCACCCCACAAGCGTCTCCGGCATCTGGCTGATGATGCCGGCGACGACGTCATTGCTGACAGGGGATTCCGGGAAAGCGGTCGCCGATATGACAACCCGGTCAATCGAGCCATCCCCGACATCTGTCGCAAGCCGTTCCGGGGTAATGCCGGCCCGCTCATTTAGGCCCAGCCGGTCATACAAGGTTTGCAGATCGGACAGCGCAGCGAACAATGCACTATCCCACCAGTTGGCCCAAACGTCTGCGACACTTCCCGATATCGACGGGGCTACTTCGCTCATGATGCCCAGATCACACGGTCAGGATCGCAGAACCCGGCCCGAAGACGCCTCCATCAACTTGCCGTCCTTGAATACGGATTCACCGTTGACGATGGTGTGTTCGATTCCGTGTGACGGCCGCACCATCCGTTTTGCACCGCCCGGCAGGTCATAGGAACGATCATTCCGTTCAGGTGATCCCACGCTTTCGGGATCGAAGATCGTGATGTCGGCGTGGTTGCCGGTCTTGAGCTGACCGCGACCCTCGATACCAAATAACTCCGCCGGTTCGGAGGTCAACTTCTGGACGGCACGCTCAAGGGACATGGCCTGACGATCCCGCACCCAGGTGCCGAGAAGGTGTGTCGGATAGCCCGAATCGCAGAGCATATCGACGTGCGCACCCCCATCACCCAACCCAATGACGACATGCGGATGGTTGAGTATCCGCGACATGCTATCCACCTTGGTGTTGAACGATGTGAAGATGAACTCGTTATCGACATCGTCCTCGAGCGTGATGTCGAGCAACGTGTCAACGTCATCCTTTCCCTGCTCCCGCGCGATCTCGGTCACCGTGTATCCCTCGAACTTCTTCAGTTCAGGATTCTTGACCTCGTGCAGGATAATTCGGTTGAAATCCGAAAAGTTGATCGGATCCTTCAGCTCTTCGCGGAACGCATTGCGGAACTGAGAATCCGCATATACCGCGCGCTGTCCTTCCTTGGACTGGTCGACAAATACCTGATTCCAGGACGGAAATGCTGCGAAGGAGAAAGGATTCCGCATGCTGAATTCGCGCGTGAGCGGCAACGGTAAGATCTGAGGACGGACACCTCTCTCCAGAAGGGGCGCCGTCTTCTCCAACGTGTCCTGGGCTGCATTCGGAATGTCGTCTCGATCCACGAGACCCAGGAATGTGACGGGTCGACAACTTTCGGTCAGCAGCATGTCAAGTAAGGCATACTGGTCATCATCGATCACACCGAGTTTCTTGGTCGCAGCGATTTCGATGGTCCCTTTGCCGCGTGCCTTGAGCACGCGTGCATAAGCGGTCAGTTCGGCATCGTCCGC
The DNA here is from genome assembly GCA_002348365.1 of Alphaproteobacteria bacterium UBA2966. Taxonomy (GTDB): domain Bacteria; phylum Pseudomonadota; class Alphaproteobacteria; order UBA2966; family UBA2966; genus UBA2966. The sequence continues at coordinate 3,995 of DEBC01000129.1, forward strand.
ATTTCGGCAGGCCAGCGGCCGGCCTTCGTAGCCCACATGCTGATTGAGAATTGTGGTGGAGAGCCCAAAGGCCCCGGCATCGATCGCCTCTCCTATGAGTCCGGCAATCTTCTTAATCTCCTCTGGTGTCGCGGCGCGGTCCATTGACTCCTCGCCCATGACGTAATGTCGAAAGGGCGTCAGCGGGGCGAGAAACGCAAGGTTGACCGCCGGATTGCGAGCCTGCGCCGCATCCATGAACTCCGGAAATGTTTCCCAATCCCACGTGATGCCGGTGTTGAGAACATCGAACGGAATGCCTTCCACATTGACGAGGTCCCGCATGGCGATCTCTCGGGTTTCCGGAAGGCATGGAGCAATACCGACACCGCAATTTCCCATCACGACGCTGGTGACGCCATGCCAAGAGGAGGGCGTAACCGCCCCATCCCAGCAAATCTGCGCATCGTAATGCGTGTGCGGGTCAATAAACCCAGGTGAGACCACGCAATCACTCGCATCGACGATTTCTTCCGCCCCGTCGGTGATCTTCCCGATTTCCACGATCTTCCCGTCCGCAACCGCGACGTCGGCGCGTTGTGCGGGCGCCCCGGAGCCATCAACGACGGTTCCGTTCTTGATCACCAAATCGTAGGCCATGGGTCACTCTCCCAGCGGGTTCGCGTCAATCAGCAGTGGAAATTCCTAGGTACTCGCATGAATTCTATACACTTATGTCCCTACCGCGTCACGAGGGACGTCAGCAGCATTCACTCGTAGACTTGCATGCACCGGTCCAGCGCGCTGTGATGCATCGACAAATCAACGGTGTTTCCCAGTTGGAGCGAGCCTTGGCGACAGGCAATGTACGACGCGCAGATGTAAATGGTGGCCGATTGTGGCGCCGCCACATGGAGATGGCGGAACTTGGTGCCACACCGAAAGGGGGTGTGAACCGCCCCGCACTCACCCCGACGGACATCGAGGTCCATGTGCGGCTTGCCGAATGGGCTCGCGCACGCGAGTTCGCCGTGGAGATCGACGCCTACGGCAATCAGTTCATGCGGAGGTCCGGTTCGGAAAGTGGAGCCGGCGCCATCGCCAGCGGTTCCCATTCCGATACACAGCCCACAGGTGGCCGTTTTGACGGCATTTCCGGGGTGCTGTCGGCCGTCGAGGCACTGGAGGTCATCGACGATGCGGGGATCGAGACGCGCCATCCACTCGAGGCGATCATCTGGAACAATGAGGAGGGGACGCGGTTCAGCCCGACCAACCTCGGTTCCGCGGTGTATGTGGGCTCCGTCCCCATCGAAACGATGTTGGCGGCAACCGATGGGGACGACGTGACCATGAAGGAAGCGGTTCAGAACCTACGCGATGCCATCCCCTGGGCCGGCGTGCGGGAACTTGGTGCGCCCATGGCGGCCTTCATTGAATCTCACATTGAACAGGGGCCGGAGCTCGAAGCGGAAGAGCTCGACATCGGTGTGGTCACCGCTATCCAGGGAACCAGAAAACTCGAGGTCGAGATCATTGGAGATGAGGCGCACGCCGGAACCACGCCGGAACGGATGCGGCGAGATGCATTCGTGGATGCAGTAAGCGTGGCCAGCGCGCTGCGCGAGCTGTTTCATGATCCCGATGACATCATGCGCTTCACGATTGGCCGGTTCGAAGTATCTCCGGGGGCCCTAGCCGTGGTTCCCGGTCACGTGTTCTTCACCATCGACATCCGGCATCCCGACAATGCGACCCTGGCCCGCCTGGGCGACCAGGTGGAGGCGGTATGTACCGAAGCCGCGTCGCGCTGTGAAGTTCGCGTTGTGGAGACCCGGCGCGCGGACTCGACACCCTTCGTGGGCCTTGTACCCGAAGCAGTGGAAGCCGCTAGTCGGGAACGGGGATACGCCTACAAGCACATGCCGTCAGGCGCCGGCCATGACGCGCGTTATGTCTCGGAGATCTGTCCGAGTGGGATGGTCTTTGTCCCGTGCGAGAGTGGCCTCAGCCATAATGAACGGGAGAACGCGACGGCCGATGATCTTGCGAGGGGCGCCCAGGTCGTCGCCGACACACTTCTGATTCTGGACGAGAGGCTGTAGCGCAAGCCATGTCTGAAGGTCCAATCCGTGACTTCGTCGGCTATGGCCGGAATCCGCCCGATCCTAAGTGGCCTGGAAACGCACGCCTCGCGCTCAACATTATTCTCAACTACGAAGAGGGTGCGGAATATTCCGTGCTGGACGGCGACCCGCATTCTGAATCCATGCTCTCGGAGGTGGCGGCCCAACCCCTCATGGGGGAACGCAACCTCAATGTCGAGTCATCGTACGAGTACGGCAGCCGTGCCGGCGTATGGCGGATCCTGCGGGTATTCGCCGAAAGGAAATTGCCCCTGACGATCTATGGGGTCGGCGCGGCGCTCGAACGAAATCCCGCTGTCGCCGAGGAAACCGCACGCATGGATTGCGACTATGTCGGCCATGGCTGGCGCTGGATCGATTACCACAACATGCCTGCGGACGAAGAGCGGGAACACATTAGGCTTTGCGTCGATGCCATCGAGCGATTGACCGGTAAGCGACCCATGGGCTGGTTCACGGGCAGACCCAGTCTCAATACGCGTCGCCTGGTGGTTGAAGAAGGCGGGTTCCTTTACGACTGCGACGCTATCAACGATGACCTGCCTTATTGGGTCGATGTCGATGGCAAACGGCACCTGGTGATCTGCCATACCTTCGATTCCAACGACGGCCGATTCACGCGAGGTCAGGGATTCGCCACGGCGGAGCACTGGTTCACCTACATGCGAGATGCCTTCGACTGGCTCTACCGCGAGGGTGAGTCGGCGCCAAAATTTCTGACGGTCGCGATGCACTGCCGAATGATCGGCCGGCCCGGACGCATCAGCGCCCTGACACGATTTCTCGATCATGTAGAAAGCCACAAAGACGTGTGGCTTTGCCATCGCGAGGAGATCGCGCGGCACTGGCACGAGAACCACGCTGACTGAGCCGGATCGATTGCCAGCGTCGTCGAGCGTGATACGCTCTCAATTATCTATGGAAACCTTCCCCGAGAAACGCCAGTGACACACGGTCTGAACATCGTCGAGCCAGAAACGCCGACCAACGAAGTTACAGAGCTCCTCCTTCGTGACGGTTACGTGGTTATCCAGGACCTCGCCGTTTCGGAGGCAGAGGCAATTCGGGAAGAGTTGATTCCACATATGGATGCCACGCCTTACGGTGAGAACGAGTGGCTCGGTCAAAACACTAAAAGATGCGGGGGCGTTCTCAGGAAGTCGAATGGCGCACGGGAACTCGCCATACATCCAACTGTCATGGCCCTCGCAGACCACTTCCTGCTCCCGAACTGCGCGCGCTACCAGCTCAATGTCGCGGGGGTAATACAAATTGAGCCCGGCGAAGGCGGACAGCCGCTGCATAGGGACACTGCACTCTATCCCTTCCGGCACCCTTGCCCGCCGATCTTGATGGGAACCATGTGGGCGATCCGTGATTTCACGGAGGCGAACGGCGGAACCCGCCTAGTACCCGGAAGTCATATGTGGAAATGGGATCGCGAGCCTTTCGAGGACGAGGTCATCAGCGTTGAAATGCCTGCGGGATCCTTGTTGATCTACGACGGCAGCGCATGGCACGGCGGCGGAGAGAATAAGTCAAACGCAGTTCGCACCGGGCTGGCCATACAGTACTCCGTGGGCTGGCTACGCCAGGAAGAGAATCAGTACCTCGCCAACCCGCCTGAAGTTGCGCGCGAATACCCAGAAGAACTACAGCGTCTCATCGGCTATGACTTTGGCGGACCCTTCCTTGGGTTCGTGGACGGTGACGATCCCTACAGAGTCCTCGAACTCGGCTATGACGCCCCGCCGCGGCGAGCCATGCACCGATCGCGACCTGAGATCGATGCGGCAGCCCAGCGCATGTCGTTTCTCCCGCTGGGCACCGAGGAAGCCATCCCAACGCCCGAACGCGAGGGGCAACGTGTGAAGACCCAGCTCGGAGGATTCGAAGAAGCCCAGTAGGCGCTTCCAGACCCATGATCCTCTCCTCCCAGGATAAATCTTTCGATCTGTCGGTGCCCATCATTGTCATCGGCGCGGGGGCTTGCGGCATCTGCGCGGCGTTGACCGCAAAGGAGAACGGGGTGGAGTCGATTCTCCTGGAACGGGACGAAACGCCGAGCGGCTCGTCGGCGCTGTCAACCTGCTTGATTCCCGCTGCCGGGACCAAGTTGCAGCGAGAAGAGGGTGTCGAGGATTCAATAGATCAATTCGCGGCCGATCTCATCGCGAAGGCCAAGGAGCAGAACGATCCGGAGATGGCCCGCTGGGTCGCTGAAGCTTCCGGTTCAACCGTGGACTGGCTTGTCGAAACGGTCGGACTACCGCTGACCCTGGTCAAAGGCTTCAAATACCCGGGCCATTCCGTCTTTCGGATGCACGGATCTCCCAATCGTACGGGCAGCGAACTCATGGGTGTCCTGACCGATACGATTGCCCGCGAGAACCTGGATATCGCCGCTCCGGCGCCGGTGACCGACCTGTTCGCCGACGAATCCGGTCACGTTCATGGCGTCCGTATCACGCGACCCGATGGTGCGATCGAGGACATTGGCTGTCAGGCACTCATCCTCGCCTGCAACGGTTATGGCGGCAATCTGGAGATGGTCGAGCAACACATCCCGGAGATGGCCGATGCGCTCTACTTCGGTCATGTCGGCAATCAGGGTGATGCGGTTCTGTGGGGAGAGGCGCTTGGCGCCGCGACGGCCGATCTCGGTTCTTATCAGGGCCACGGTGCGGTCACCCATCCCCACGGCACGCTGATCTTCTGGGGCGTCCTGACAGAAGGTGGGATTCAGGTAAACCTGGAGGGAAATCGATTCTCCAACGAGGTGCGAGGGTATTCGGAACAGGCTGTGGACGTGATCAACCAGCCCGATCATGTCGTCTGGGAAATCTGGGACCATGGTGGGCACGAGCTGGGATTGGCGTTTCAGGATTATCGGGAGGGCCTGGAGGTCGGAGCGATACGAGAGGCCCGGACGATCGACGAAGTCGCAGAAAAGAGCGGCATGCCGCCGGCGGCGCTGACATCAACATTCGAAAGCGTCGAAGCCTGTATCCGCGGTGAAGCCGAAGACGCCTGGGGGCGCAACTGGCAAGGCGTTGAGTTACTCCAGCCCCCTTATTATTTCGCGAAGGTCACTGGTGCGCTGTTTCACACTCAGGGTGGCCTTGTGGTCAATGAACACGCTCGCGTGCTGCGGGAAGACGGCACTCTCCTACCCAATGTCTTCGCCGGTGGGGGTGCCGCCCGTGGTCTGTCAGGTCCGTCGCGCTGGGGCTATTTGTCCGGCAACGGCCTCCTGACGGCGACAGTGCTTGGCCGAATCGCAGGGCGGGAAGCGGCAAAGCTTATCGCCGCGAAGTGAAGAGTTCATCCCTGAAGCGCTAGGGATCAGGTTTCGCTCGCAAGTGTCGTGACGTCCGTGATGCGGTCGAGGATGGTATCGACTTTAGCCACCAGCTGTTGCGCGAGGGGCAGAACCGTCTCGTCATCGACATCTTCTTCGATCATCTCGCTGAAACCCTTGATGGCTCCCAGGGGATTCCGAAGCTCATGACGAAATAACCCGGCAGCTTGGACGTCATCGAACTGCGGCCCCGCTGCCTCCTGTTGAATTGCATTGGACAGTTGCTGGATCGGCTGAATGGCTGCCCTCAATTCGTTGATAATCTCGACGAATCCGGCGCGATAAGGAGAGTTCGGGTCGCCCATAGCGCTGCTCATGAGCCGTTCCCACCGGCATCAGTCACTGGCTGTACATCCAAATCCCTCAATTCCGTGC
>DEBC01000129.1:10247-11673 GCA_002348365.1 Alphaproteobacteria bacterium UBA2966
ACAAGCAGGATTTTAGGCATCGATTGATCTACCCAATTCCGGGAGTTACCTCTGGCCCGCCCGTATGACGTCGAGCGCTATGGTACGAAAGCGCACAGTACAGTGGATGGTGCGATAAAAAGAATTGGCCTGAACACTTGCCTTCGAATACCGGCAATGACCTGAATTGGCGGACTTATCCCCGATTCTTCTTCCAAACGGGCGCGCAGGCAGTTCGTGAAGCGACCGCATCAGACAGGCGTTCAACCTTGGGGATATGGGTGGGCCGCCAGTTTTCTTGCTGGGCCCAGCGGCTGACCACGGCGATATAGATATCGCTGAGACAGAACCCGGACCCAAGGAGGTATGGGTCACCGTTGATGTTGTCTTCGACTATTTTCCAGCGCTCACGCCAGATTTCGCAGGCGAGTTCTCGTACGGGCTCCACATCGGAATTGGGATCGGGAGAGAAGCGCTCCGGATAATCGCTGATCTCGACGATGGGGTAGATCTCGCTCGCGACGAACATAAGCCAGCGAAGGGCTTGCGCGTAATCGGCTGAGTCAGCCGCCGGCAGCAGGTTTGCGTCTGGGTGGAGACGGTCGAGGGTGAGGAGGATGGCAACGGACTCGGTCAGCGTCTCGCCACTCGGCATGATCAGCGCCGGAACTTTGCGCTGCGGGTTCAGGGCGGCGTATTCCGATGCCCGCTGCTCGTCTGTCCTGAGATTGACGGTCCGGAACTCGTACTCAGCACCGATCTCGGCGAGTGCGAGTTCAACCGTCAGGGAACCCGAACCGGGACTTCCATAGAGAATGTAAGACACGCGCGACCCCCTTGATGCGCTCTGGTGCGTTCAACCGCCTGGTCGGCCATTTCGTGGCGCATATTAGAGGATTGGGATTTCCGCACCAGTCATCAGAATCATGCCTGCTCAGCCTTGCAGTTCAGTCAGCAACTCGGCAAGGAGCTCCATACCGGCGCCCCAACCCTTGTCCATGCTTTCCAGCGCGGCAGAGAATCCTGCGATCTCGGCTTCGGTCGCTTCGTAGGGCTCCTAGGTCAGGCGCATTCGGGTCTGGTCTCCGTCTGCTTCGAAGGTCACCGTGGTGAGTAGTGTCCGGGGCCAATCCGGCATCATGGGCGATGAAATGATGTTCCACTCCGCATCCGAGGACGAGTGAAGCCAGACCAGGCGCTCGGGCATCGCCACCTCGGTGTACTCGACCCGCTGGTAGTGGGAATTATCACCCCATTTCATTTCGACCAGCCACAGCCCGCCGGGTTTCACGTCCATGCGATGCACGATCGTATCCACCCGGGCTCCCTACCAGCGCGAAACCAGCTCCGGATCGGTCCAGGCTTTCCACACCAACTCTCGCGGCGCATCGAATTCGCGTTCCAGCACATAGATCGGCAGTTCACTCATCCCTGGATCCTTCCGCCT
>DEBC01000129.1:12057-13637 GCA_002348365.1 Alphaproteobacteria bacterium UBA2966
ACCAGAAATCCTTGAATTCTTCGAGCCAGCCGACGGCCGCCGCCATTGGTTCAGCCTTCAACCGGGCCGGACGGCGTTGTTTTTCGATGTCGCGCTCAACCAGCCCTGCCCGTTCCAGCACCTTCAGGTGTTTGGATATCGCCGGCTGGCTCATGTCAAAGGGAGCGGCGATCTCGTTTACAGAAGCCTCGCCCGCTGCCAATCGGCTCAGGATCGAGCGTCGTGTCGGATCCGCCAACGCGGCAAAGACCGCATCCAGATCTTGAAAATCAGATATATAACCATATAGTTCCATAACTAAGAAGTTATATTTCTGAACTGAGTCCGTCAAGCCTGGTTGTTACATCGAAACAGGTGCCCGCGAATTGCGCTGGCAAACTGGCCGGGCGTGTAAGGGCTTAATCCGAGGATTGGTCTTCGAGCGGAATGACGTGACCGCTTGCGCACAGGTATTCAACCAGCGGCCTCACGTGGTCTGGGATAGACATGTCATCGAGTTTGACGATCCCGGAACCGTTACTGCCGTGGTCCACGTAAAGTGTCGTGTCCGAGAGGAAGAGCCTACCCAGTCCTTCGAGGAAACCGCCGTCCAGGCCATCGTAGTTCTCCGAGCGCACGACACCGGTGAAATCATCCAGGTTAGCGATGAGCGCGACGGGTTCGCGTGTGTAGCGTGCCAGGTACTCCCGAATACGGAAATAACGGAAGTACTTGGAAACCAGGACATGGAAGCCGAGACCGGCCAGCGCCCGCATGCGCGCCAAAATTTCCTCCGTCTCGAAATCGTCCGCGTCCTCGTCATGGGACATGGAGATCTCAATCAGGAAAAGGCACTTGTCCTCGGTCACGCCTGACTGTGACAGGAAGCGGTTCTTGGCGGCCTCAAACATCTTCAGGTCCGCCTCTGTCTCTGCCTGCATCTCACAGCGCATCCCAAGAACGCTATGCCTGTATAGAACGTCCGCGGGCATGACGACCTCTCCGTCGGCATCGAACAGGACAGCCCGCGTCAGACTCGCCTTGACGAGTTCCGGAGCGACATGCTGAACGTCAATGGACCCCAGCGTCGGGCCGTGCAGCTCGACGAAATCGATCTCGATCCGGCCCCACTTGAGATTGTCTTTCAGGCTGCGCAGGAAGACTTCTGGCTCGTCCGCCAGCGTGTCCGTCAGAAAATAGGCGCTGTGGATGAGGTTCACGCCGAGAACGCCGAGCGCCTCCTGCTGCTCGAGGTTGGTGTCGTCGAGCAGCCGGATGTGCAGTATGATGTCGTCCGGCTCGGCACCGGGCGATGACTGGATCCGAATCCCCATCCAGCCGTGGCATTCACCTTTGCTGCGATAGCCGCGGGCCGCGACCGTATCGGCGAAGGCGAAGAACGTCGAATCATCCGGCCGATGGTCACCAATCCGCGAGATAATGAGGTTGAATTCCTGCGTGAGCATGCGTTCGAGGCGGGAGCGCGAAACATATCGTCCGCCGGGGTCGGCCCCGTAGATCTCGTCGCTGAACTTCATGTCATAGGCAGATATGGTCTTTGCGACCGTGCCCGCGGTGGCGCCGGCCTGGAAAAACCAGCG
>DEBC01000136.1 GCA_002348365.1 Alphaproteobacteria bacterium UBA2966
CAGTTCGGCAGGACAGGCTTGCATCAGGCGCTGAAACGGGGGTCCTCGTGCAGCTTCTGGAACCTCTCCTTGATCCGAGCGGTCCGCTCCTCCGCTGTCGGTAAGCTGTCGGCCTCCAGAATGATGTCCATGGCGGCGTCAGAGATCTCACCTCGCAGGGCTTCGTCTTCCTTCTCGTCCGAACTGCGCGGCGGAATGGGGAATACGGTGTCCTGAACATAACCGTAGTGCTTGTCCCCGTATTTGGGTGGTCGCGTCGGTTCCTGGGATCCGTCGGCCAGACCGCGGACCTGCTCACGCAACCGTTTCCTGAGCGTGGCCACGCCGACATCCGTCTGGCCAAGATTCTCTGCGGCGTGCACGTTGGTCAGTCCCTGCGAGACCTGAGCCTCATAGTCACCTGGCTCGATCTGTCGCTCGATGTAATCCCGGAACATGGTTTGGCCGATGAAATCGACTTTCTCCTTTCCGACCTCCTCGGGCTTGCCGAGATTGTCGGGGTCGATGTCCGGCCCATAGTGTCGCCAGGAGATGATCATGCACTCCGTATCGTCGCGCGGAACCGTCCATTTCGTTAGGGCTGAGCGCCAGAAGTATCGGGGCTCTTCGGCCTCGTAGAGGAAAGCACCGATCCGCGCATGGTTCGGCATACAAACGTCCTGTGCCCGAAGCCAGACATAATCGCCCCACCTGTAGGTTGACGTGGTGACGATGTGATTGTCGGGCGTGTACTGCTTAACCACCGGCATCGCCCCCCAAGAGTTGGCGAACTGAACCTCGGTAATACGGGTGTGCAGGAAGACCGTATGGATGGGATCAACCGTGTTCTCCATCACCTGCAACCAGTTACAGGGGTAGGTGATCGAATATGGCACCATCTCATCGTTGGGCTGTTCGTGGATGTCGTAGACCGGAAATTCCGGTTGTTCGCCCGCGGGGCCCATGTAGGCAAACAGAAGGCCCTTGAACTCAAGCACCGGATAAGCACCGTGTTTGACACGTTCCGGGATCTTGGTCCCATCCGGTTCGCCTGGGGCCTCGAGTATCGTCCCGTCAATATCGTAGAGCCAGCCGTGGTAACAGCAGCGAATACCGTTGTCTTCGATGATGCCGAATTCCAGCGACGTGTTGCGATGGCTGCAGTTAGCTGCCAGGAGGCCGTACGCCCCCGACTTGTCCTTAAACGCCACCAGGTCCTCGCTCATGATCCGCAGGCGCAGTGGACGATCATCCGGGATCTCAGACGTCATGCAGACAGGCTGCCAGTAACGTCTCAGATACTCGCCGCACAAGGTACCCGGACCTGTTGCCGTGAGTTCCGGATCAGGGTCTGGACGCTGACTCTTGGCATGCCCCTGATACTTCCCGACCGGGATTGTGATCCCGTGAGCTTTCAAGTCTTCGGCGACGCTCATGACGATTTCCCCTGCGTATCGTTCCACGGTCAATACGTGTGAGCCGAAGAATAACGCCGGGACCGTTGAGATGCCAACTGAGGGGTCGGTCAGGCGATGGCGCCGTAGAGCAAACCACCCAGCAACGCCCCAGTGAAGGCGAACACAAGGTAGGAAAGGAACACCGGAATACGAGCCAATGCGAACACGGCGATGGCAGCTGGAATGCTTGTGACGCCGCCGGCCAGCAAGAACGCCATGGCGGCACCCGGTGCCATGCCCTGCGACATCAGACCGCCCACCAGGGGCAGGGCCGCGAAACCGTTCAAGTACGCGGGGACGCCCACGATCGTTGCCGAGAGTACTGGTAGCCAGCCACCCTCACCCACAAAGGCAGCAACCAGATCAGCAGGAATATAGGCCAGCATCAGGCTCTCGAGCACGAATGCCAGGGTCAGCCATTTGCCGAGGAACAGAAGATTCTTTCTGGCGTCCTTGGCGAACAGATGCCGCCGGGATTGCTCACGCCAGAACCGCCACTCGATTTCGTCGGGATTTCTGACGGTCGCGCCACCGCAACCACCGTCGCCAATGCCGTCTCGGAGAGGCTTTTGAAACAGCCGCCCTTTTTGAAGTGCATAGATGCCGAATCCGCCAAGCATGCCAATTCCAATGGCCGCAAAGGTCTTGCCGATGGCAAAGGGAAGGCCCAGGACGCCGACCGTCAGTACGAACATTGAGGGATCCATGTTCGGTGAAGCCAGCCAGAATGCCATTACCGGTGCCAGAGGGACCCCCATGGCCAGTAGAGCGGCGATCAGGGGAATCACGCCACATGAGCAAAACGGAGAGACGGCGCCAAACACCGCTGCCAGAACAATCATTTCTGTCGTGCGACCGCGGAACGCCTGCGCAATGAGAGCATCGGCGCCGGAGGCCTGGGCATAAGCGGCCACGCCGATGGAGGCCAGGAGGAATGGCAGAATGCCCCAGAGGCTACCGCCGGTGAACAGCAGGGTGTCCTGTCCCTGCTGTGGGCTCAGGACGAAGATTGTGATGATGATACCGACGATGGACAGCCAAACCTTGTCTGTCTGGCTCAACCAGTTGCGTCGTAGAGTTGGCTTTAACGCCTCAACACTCATAAGTCCATATCCCTAGTATTATAGTTGTTTAGAGTCAAAAAATTCAGGCGGCGCTTTCTGTATTCAGTCCATCGACACCGACACAGCATTCAGCCGTCAAGAAGTCGACCAAAGCTTCCATGTTTGTGTAGTCAGCCCGCGATATGACCTCTCTTCCTTGGCGTTCCTGCTCGACCAGTCCGGTGCGAACCAGCGAAGCCAGATGATGGGCGAGCGTGGATGGCGCAACGTCGAGCAGTTCTTGAAGCTCGCCAACTTTAAGCCCTTCCCTTCCGGCCCTGACAAGCAGACGAAAAAGACGTAATCGGGTCACATTCCCCAAAGCAGAGAGGCGTTCAGCGGCTTGTTTCTCTTGCATCGTGCAACCATCCTTATCTGATATAACTATATATCTAGTTATATAATTATTTCAAGAAGATTTTCCTTCAGGTGTACGACCATTCTCAGATCCAATTATTGGTCGCGAGCGTACTCTTCGGTTTTGAAGAAAATGGCAGCGCCTGATATTGTTCTATTAATATGTTTATTATCAGATACTTACGCCGTATTGGCCGAGTGTACGAACGTTCGAAAATATGTCGCCAGGCAAACGGGTGATTGGTAAGTGCGATTATTCGAAGTTCTCCTCTGCACGCACACCCCACAGATGATCGCGCTGCATCCATCCCACTCGCCCGGCGATGCGCGTCTCGCACCAGGAGTCCCGACAAGCCAATAACTCTCCCTGGACACCTGGCTCGGCAAACAGAATGGCCGGTGTCGTCTCGGAAGGTCCGTCGTGAAGGGGCCGCACAGTGCCCACGACCAGGGCTGTCCGGATACCACTGATCAGACTCTGATGGACCCAGCCCTCTGAGCCGTCACGATCCCGGATCTTTCTCCAGAACTTGAATTCTGCTGTGACCTCTATGGGCAGCCCTCGGCGGACGAACACCCAAACGATGGGATAGCGCACGCCAGGTCCTGACCTGACATTGACCCGTTCCGCGCGTAACGAGGCGAATCGTGGAAATTCGGTCTGTGCTGCTGCCTCTATCGGCAGCAAAACGTCACCCAATATGAGTGCGAGCGCGAGGCAGAGTCCGAAGCGCCCGTATCGAATCGAGAGGCGAGCGCGCGATCTGTTCAATTCCCCGGCAATGCGTCTCCAAAATGTTTCGGTGGGAAGAGGACTTCGCACGGGCGGCATGGGTAATCTATGCAAGTGCGGAGTCCGGCGGTCAAGCGTTCTTCGCCGACGAAGCATTGCCCGAATTCGGCACGGTTGTCATGAGGGACGTTCACTGGAAGATGACCCGCGATCGATTGTGCGACAACCGCACATTTGATAGAGAGAACCGACCACCTTTCACGGCTGGTACATTTGCGCGCCCGCGTCCTCCATGGTCCAAAACAGCCC
>DEBC01000070.1 GCA_002348365.1 Alphaproteobacteria bacterium UBA2966
TGAGAATAGTCTTTCTCTTCATTCACAAATCGCTTGCCCGTCTTGTTGACTGAGATTCCACCCTCGTTGATGACGCCTGGTGTCAGCCGTGTGCCATCTTCGAAGATGCAGTCCCGACCTTGATATCCGGTCATTTGATCGACGGCGCCGCCGATATCCATCCCCCACCGGATGCCCTCGCCCATGTTTGATTTAGCGCCAATATTCGGGGCGTCCGCCATTTCAGGGATGTACTCTCTGAGCATGGCTCGGTTGGCATTGAAACCGCCAGTTGTCAGCGCGACTTTCTTCGCACGGATACGGAGTTCCGCGCCATTCTGGTCCGCTGTGACCCCGATAACCGTGCAATCCTCGTCAACCAAAAGGCCGGTGCCGGGTGTGTTGTCGAGATACGTGGTGTGTTCGAGTGAAGTGAAATAAGTGCGCATTCGATCGATGATCGGCACTCCGATTCGCGTAGGGTGGCTGTGCATGCGCTTGTTGGTGTGCCCGAACCAGGTGACCTCTGGTGCGAATTCCAGATCCACTCCCAGACCATCGATAAACCAATGGATCATCTCGGCCGAGCGACGGCACAATTCCAAAGTAACGTCCTGATCACTCTTGTGGCCGTTCTTCCGGAGGATGTCTCCGGCCATGATTTCGGGCGAGTCCTCAACACCCGCGGCACGCTGCAGGCGGGTCCCCGCCGCGGGTATGAAGCTGCTGGTGATGACCGAGGTACATGGGTCGCTGGAATCTTTTTCCAGCAGCACGACATCGACCCCTCCTTCAACGGTTGCGGCCGTGCCCGCCGCCATGAGACCGGCGCCGCCACCGCCGACAACAACAACATCCGTTTCGATATCCCAGGCCATGTTTGGGCTCGTCAGGACACCAGTGCCGCAGCGCCTTCGCCGCCGAGACGGCCGAGCGTTGTCGCCGTCATCAGGCCCGCGCCTGAGGTATAGCCCCAGCATGATGGGCCAGTCAGGCCACGTGCCGCACCACCACCGGCGAAAAGGTTGGGCAATGCCTGTTTGGAGCCTTTTTGGAGCACCCGCGCCTCACCATCAATGACCAGACCGCCCTGCGTATGGAAGAGGGCCCCCGTTACTTTCACTGTGTAGAACGGTGGCTCAAGCGGTGCCTTGTCACCGAAATCGCGATCGAAAGGATCTTCTTTCTTGCCGGCCAGGACCTCGTTCACTTCGGCGATGGTCTCGGCCAACGCGTCCTTGGGCACTTCAGTGATTTCTGCCAACCGATCAAAGGAGTCAGCCTCGCGGATCGCACCCGCTTCAACCGATTCCTTTTGATGGTTGAACTGCATCGCGATGTTGTGTGCCGTTTCGTTGAATATCGTCCAGGCAAAGTTCCCAGGCTGGCGGATGACCTCGATGGCCTGTTCGGAATAGCCCCGATTTTCGTGGCTGAAGCGCTTGCCGTCCGTATTCACCATGATGCCGCCCTCGGTAATCGAAGGCCAGCCGATGTGCGTATTGTGCGGGGTTGCGACGGCGCCATGACCTTGGTAGCTGCCCATGTCGGCCACGTCGGCGCCGAGCTCTAGGCCCCACTTTACGGCGTCGCCCTTGTTGCCGACATGGCCAAAATAAAGGGCTTCCGCGATCTCGGGGATGTATTCCTGGACCATGTCCGGGTTGCCGCCGAATCCGTTGCAGGCCAGGATTAGGGACCCACAGCCCACATCTTCCGTGCTTCCATCTGGCCTCTGAATGCGGACCCCTGAAACCCTGCCATCCTCATCGGCGTAGAGGTCCGTCGCCACTGCGGCGGTCAGCATGTCGATGCCTTCTCGCGTCACGGCATCAAGCAGGCAGGTCAGCAGTTCGGCCCCATCTCGGTTGGGCGTTCCGTGCATGCGGTGCTTCTTGTGCCCGGGATAGAAGAAATCGGTCAGTACTTCGAGCGGTGCGCTGTATGTGTCGACGAGCCAGTCCACTGTCGCCGTGGAGCCGCGCGAAATGGCGAGAGCCATATCCGGATCGGTTTGGTGTTTCGCCTTCTCCAGGATCTCCTCGGCAAAATCCTCCGGCGTATCGGTGATCCCGGCTGCGATCTGCAGCTTTGTACCGGCTGCGGGAATCTGGCCGCCGGAAAGAGATGTGCTGCCAGTCGGCGGATCGTCACGCTCGATCATCAACACACCCGCACCACGCTCATTCGCCGCCAGCGCCGCGCTACAGCCGCAGGCGCCGGCACCGATCACGACCACCGGCACAGATATGTCGAATAGCTTATCGCCCGACCTGATAATTCCCATGGATGTCTACCTCTGTATGACGTGCAATTCGGTCAGCATTGCCGCGACTATAACCCGCGCGTCTCGAGCGCAGCCAGAAGAGGTGACAAGGGGCATTCACGAGAGATCCGGTCGGCGTTTGACTCGTCCTCGCCACTCCCCTGTAATCCGGGATCAGTTTCAACCGCGATGAGATCCGACACAGGGAGGCCTCCGTGGCAAAGAAGAAGGTATTGGTCATCGTTCCGTTCCCCATGACGGAGGAACAGCTCGGTTTTCGGCAGGAACAGCATGCGTCGCTCGATTTCGGCCCGGATATTCAATTCGATTACCGGCCGGTGCGTGCCGCAGGTGGGAATCTGGTCAGCCCCTACGACTGGACCATCGGTGATCTCGTTGTCCTGGAAGCAGGCCTCAGCGCTCAGGAGGATGGCTACGATGCGGTCTGCATTGACACCGTTAGTGATTCCGGCGTCGCCGCACTCAGGACAATTCTCGACATTCCCGTCATCGGGCCGGGCCGGGCAATGTTCCTGACGGCAATGCTTCTCGGAGACAAGTTCGGCGTTTTGGCCATGTGGGACCGCTGGTCAGGGCTCTACAAGAAGACGATCGAAGAACTCGGTATCGCCCACAAGTTCGTTGGCGTGCACAGTATCGATGCCACCGTGGACAACCGGAATTTGCTCAGCGGCAAAGAAGAGGAGACGTTCGGCTTGCTTGAGGAAGGGTGCTGGACGCTGATCAATGAACGGGGCGCCGATGTGATCTGCCTCGGCTCCACGTCGATGCACCAGTCGCATCTTTATCTGCGAGACAAGATACCGGTGCCGATCATCAATCCGGGGCCTGTCTCCTACAAGCTCGCGGAAGCGGTACTGGGTCTTGGGTTGGCGCAAAGCCGGCAGTACTACAAGCCGCCGATCGTGCGGGTCGACGACAGACTCCGTGCCATGCTCGATGGAGCAGTCGAAGAGCAGAGCAAGGGACAGTAGGGCAGGCTGCCCAAACTGCCACTCGGGAAAGGAGAAACGCCATGGCGAAGGCTTTGGTGATAGTGCCGTTCGCGCTGGATGAAGCCGGTATCGCGAACCGGCGAGCGCAACTCGACTACGTCCGGCTCGGGCCGGACATTGAGTTCGACTTTCGGGGTGTGACCGCGGGTCCGAAGAGCTACATGAGTCCCCACGACTTCGTGCTCATGGACATGGCTATTTTCGAGGCCGGGATGAGCGCCCAGGACGACGGATATGACGCCGTCTGTATCGATACGATGAGTGACTCGGGGCTTGATGCGCTGCGCTCGATGCTCGACATCCCCGTCATCGCTCCCGGCAAGGCGGCGATGCTGTTCTGTCTCACGCTTGGCAACAAGTTCTCCATCATCTGTCAGTGGGACTACGCTGTGCTCCGCACAACCAAGATGATCAAGGGTTTAGGGCTCGAGGATTTCTGTGCCGGTGTGTTCAACTTCGACGTTCCACCGGACTACGCCAATCTCCTCGATGGCAAAGAGGACAAGGTGTTTCCCAAGATGCAGGCGGCCTGCGAAGAGGCAATGGCGGCCGGCGCGGATGTTGTCTGCCTGGGTTCAACAACCATGCACCAGGCTGCGGAGTACCTGGCAGAGAAACTGCCTATCCCGATCGTCAATCCCGGCCCACTCACGTACAAGCTTGTGGAGTCCGTTCTCGATCTCAAGCTCACGCATAGCCGCAAGGCCTACCCGCAACCTCTCGACCCGCACCCCGACATGATTCATGCGATGTTGAATGCCGGAAAAGAGTCGCTGGGGTAGGCGATCGTCGGAGCCGGGCCATCACACAGAGGCGCAACGAGCGAGTCGTCTATTTGAACGGCGAAATTCTGCCGGAAAGCCAAGCGTCCATCTCGTTCCGCGACACAGGATTCGTCTATGGCGATGCCGTATTCGACACGGCACGGACGTTCGGAGGACGCATATTTCGTTTGAAAGAGCACGTCGATCGCCTCTACGACACTTTGGCATACGTGCGGATCGATCCGGGCTTGGACAAGGAGGAGATGATCCAGACGACCGAGCGGATCGTCGAAATGAACCGTCATTTACTCGGTCCTGATGACGACTACTGGGTCTCGCAACGCATCTCCCGTGGAGAGATCGTAGTTGACCGGGAGGAGCCTGCCCGCATTGGCGCGACCGTGCTCATCGAATGTACGCCTCTCCCACTGAAGGCGCGGGCGCCGATGTACCGGGACGGCATAGACGCCGTGATCTCCTCCTTGCGTCGCACGCCACCGAGCGCACTCAGTCCCAACGCCAAGGTCAACAACTACATGAACATGATGCTGGCCCAGCGGGAAGTTGGATCCTTGGCGCCAGGTTCATGGGCGGTGTTGCTGGACGAGAACGGAGATATCTGTGAGGGCGCCGGCTGTAACGTGTTTACTGTGAAGGGGGGCGTGGTGACGACGCCTCCAACCGAATACATCCTGGCCGGTATAACCCGGGGCGTCGTCCTGGAACTCTGCCGCGAGAATGGAATCCCTGTTGAAGAGAGGGCTGTATCCCTGCACCAGGCATGGATCGCCGATGAGGTCTTCTTCAGCTCCAGTGCTCTGTGTATTTGTCCCGTGCGAAGCCTGAATGGCCAGGCATACGGAGCCGTGCCAGGCCCGTTGACGGGGAGGCTGATGGGCCTGTTCAAAGACATGGTGGGCACGGATTTTGTGGCGCAGTACCTGAAGCACGCGGGTGACACCGACGCCAACGCCAGTTTCTGACGCGGCGCACTTGAGGGTCCCTCTCGAACTGTCGCTTCGGCAGATACAAGAGGAGGAAACGAGTGGATCGATTACTGCCCCGATCTGCCGTGATTCTTGCCTGAACCCTACCTGATCCAGATTTATCGATGCCATCGGCAGCAGGTCTAACATGGACTGTAGAGGCGCATGCTGAGGTAGATCACGATGGACGCGGCAGAGCTTGGGCGCTCTCGTTTTTTGAACATGCTCTTCAAGCCCAGCGGGATGGCAATGGAGAGCCGTCTGCGCCACTTGTTTATGAACCCAGAGAAGATGCTCCGGGGCGCCGGCATCACGCCGGGACAGACGGTCCTCGAGGTGGGTGCCGGCACTGGGTTCTTTACCATTCCCGCGGCCAAAATGCTCGGTGATGGGGGACGCCTCATCGCCATGGAGCCACTGTCGGATTTTGCTGATCGGATCACTGAAAAGGTTCGCGACGAGGGTCTTCAGAATGTGGAAGTGCTATGCCGTGATGCCTTGAACTCGGAGCTCGAGCCGGCAAGCATCGATTTAGCTCTTTTGTTTGGCGTTGTTCCCTTCCCGACATTGCCCTTGAACCGGCTTCTTCCTGAAATGCACAGGGTTCTCAAATCCGACGGTAGGCTGGCAGTGTGGCTGTTTCCTGTGTCGGCAGGTGTGCCCACCGCCATCCTCCGCTCCGGGTATTTCGTCGAGCTGGGCAAGACAAACGGCGTCTATACCTACCGGTGCATCGTAAGTGAGCAGTGAATCCGCTTGCGTTGGCAAAGGATGGTGAAGGGCAAATCCTTGTGTTGAATGAGCCGACTCTCAGCGCCAGAATTCTACGTAGAATGCTGCGTTATTTGATGGTCTGACGCTGTGGAGCGTCTCGGGCTCGATCACGCCAGGTGTATGGCCGGTCAGTTCGATCGGTTCCGTCGCGCCGGTGATCTGGTAGATCACAGTGCCCTGTGTCACATGAATTAGGCCCCACACGCCAGGTTTTGTCCGGTGTTCGCTGAGAAGCGACGCAGGCACCGTGTCCCTGGTGAATATGGGAGTCTTACTTTACGGGGCAACGTCGTTGGGCAGCGATTTCACGAAACAGCTCGCTGATTGGTACAGGCTGCTCCGATTGTAGAAGGTTGGCTGTCCCTTGGGCCAATGAAAGTTGGGACTCCCTGTGTCATTTAGGCCCCCGTGGTGTTTTTGACGAGATGGACTGCTTTTCTAATCTGGCTTTGGGGCATCCGATCCAGCAACTCGTCCTTGAAGTCTCGCAACTTTACTCTCAGCGAATCTGATTTGGTGACCTGGAGCCCGAGAAGTGCCCAACGCAGAGCGTCGACGTAGTTTACTTTCAAGCCAACACCACGTTCGTAATGCATTGCCAGGCGATAACGGGCGGTTGGATGTCCCTGCTCAGCCGCCTTCTCAAACCAGCGCAGCGCAATGTCCGTATCCTGAGCGGCGCCGCGACCGCGCAGAAACAGAAGACCCAGGTTGGATTGGGCTTTGGCGTGTCCGGCTTCTGCCAGCAGGTTGAACCAGTAGTAGGCGCGCGCATAGTCGCTGTTACCGAACGCTTTGAGGGCGTTGTTGAAACTTCCTGTAATCCGGCTCTGTGCTTTTGAAATCGGGACGTTTTTGGCGGATGCGTCCTGCTGGAACAGCAAGGTCGCCACGAAAAACGTCAGAGCGAATGTCAGGATTACAGTGGGAAGGCTGCGTCGGAAAGAACTCATCTCGTGGACCACTCATCGCAGTTGAACTAAAAGACCAATCGAAACATTGGTGCCGCTCGCCAAACCAAATAGACGTGTGATGTGTGAAGATACTGAATGAGATATGAAAGCCTTGTTAACGAACCCTTCTTTCTTGGCACGGAAGGCACGTGAAGAGCGTGAGCTTCGCAGGGGCGTAGCGGCGCCCGCTCCTAAGCGCCGACGGAGGTACGACCCAATTCGCTTTTTCGGCCCTATCTCACGTTGGGCAGGACTTCCTCGCCGAAAAGTTTGATCGCGTTCAACACGGATTTGTGGCGAATGCCAGGGAAGTTGAGGCGAATCTGAAGGTGGGTAATTCCTGCGTCTCGGTGTTCGAGGCACCCACGGATGCAGTCCTCGGGATCGCCAACGATGAATCGGTCCTTTGCGAGGTCTTCGAGGGACATCTCTGAGTTCCCTTCATCGCCTGTATTCTTGTCCATGCCCCAGGCGAAGTAGGTCTCGAACTTCTTGGCGATGTACTGGCCACCTTCTTCGTAGGCCTTCTCACGTGTCTCAGCGACAAAGAGCTCGACGTTGCGGCCGATGTCCTTGGGCGGCGGCAGGCCGGCGTCCTTGCGGGCCTGGTGATAGATTGGCAACTGTCGCTTGATTTCGCTGAACGTGGTGACGGACGTTCCGGCCCACGCATCACCCATCCGTGCGGCACGTTTGATCGCGGGGTCGGCGGCAGCACCGATCCAGATCTCGGGCCGGGGCTTCTGCAGCGGTTTGGGTCGGATGGACAGGTTCCTGAATTGGACGTGTTCACCTTCGAAGGTGGCGTCGTCTTCTTCCCAGAGCAGTTTCAACGCGGTTATCTGCTCCTCGAAGCGGGGGGTTCGGGTCTTGCGGTCGGCGCCGAGGCTTTCAAACTCGATTTCCCGGTAACCGAGTCCGACGCCGAGCACCAGGCGGCCACCCGAGATGACATCCATGGTGGCGTATTGCTCGGCGATATCGACGACGTTGTGGAGCGGCAACAGGATCATATTTGTGCCGATGGTCATGTCGCCGGTCTCGGCTGCGAGACGTGCCAGCAAGGGCGTGGTCTGAAGGAACTGGTTGGGATAAGTCAGGTAGTGCTGCCCGAGCCAAAGTGAGTCGAGCCCTGCATCCCGGATGGCGCGGGTCTGTTCCACGCTATCTTCAAACTCCTGCCGGATGTCCGCCTCCGGCGGATGCTGACTTCCGAGAAAGACGCCAACTTTCATGATCCTGTTCCTTATTCGGTGACAGCGTAGCGCTGCTCCAGCGACTGAACTTCTTCCATGCCCATGAGATTGAGCATTTCATCGAAAGTGGGCAGGTCCGCTTCCATGTCTCCCCAGGTCCGTTTGGTTTTGAGCTCATCAAGACAGCTGAGCGCAGCACGGATCGTCGAGAGCAACAGCACGCCCGGGTATATCACCAGTTTGAAACCCAACTCTCCGAGTTCTTCTGCCGGGAGCAGCGGCGTCTTTCGACTGGAGGCGAGATTGGCGACGTGAGGAACATCGAAGCTGCTGCCAATTTTGATCATCTGTTCACGATCAGTAGGTGCCTCGACAAACAGCATGTCTGCCCCGGCTTCTTCGTACATGGCAGCCCTTTCCATGGCGGCATCAAACCCTTCCACCGCAATGGCATCGGTGCGCGCGATGACGACGAAATCGGAATCGCTCTTGGCATCAACAGCAGCTTTGATCTTGGCCACCATTTCGGCGGCCGGAATAAGCTGCTTCCCGCTGAAGTGGCCACAGCGCTTGGGGATGATCTGGTCCTCCATGTGAATAGCGGCCACGCCGGCACGCTCATAGCTCTGGATCGCACGACGGACGTTGAGTGGGCCTCCGTACCCGTTATCGCAATCTGCAATCACCGGCAGCCCCGAGGCGTCCACGATGCGCGCGGCGTTATCCACCATCTCGGTCAGGGTCAAAAGACCGATATCGGGCATGCCGAGGCGTACGGCAGTAGCACCTGCCCCGGTCATGTACACGGCGGGAAATCCCTTGTGGGCAATGAGCCGGGCATAAAAAGGGTCGGGCGCCCCGGGCGCCATGATGACGTCGGGACCTGCCAACAATCGTCGAAATGTCGCGGTGGTGCTTTCTTTCACGGTCTGACGCTCCTGATGAGAGACTTCGCTTACTCGACCGGACTTTACCACCCCCATCCCGTGCCGGTAACTTTGCTGTCCTATACGATGGTTTTCGGCCGGACGGGGCCCCAGACCTCCGACGGTGGGGCGCGTGAACAGGTAAGGGACGACCATGGAACTCTCGGACAAGACTGCCCGCCAGATGTGGGAAGATTTGAAAGCCAATCCGAAACACCGATTCGGTTTCGGCAAACGGCCGATGATTGTGAATGTCGACGTCCAGAAGTCATTCACATTGGAGGATGAGTACACCTCCGCCTATTCCACACACCCTAAACAGATCGATTACATCAACGAGATTTCCGACATCGCTCGATCAAAGAACCTTCCGGTGGTTTGGACCTACGTTGCCTATATGGAAAACGCAGATGACTGCGGCGTTTGGGGCACTCGAAACAAACACGAAGATGCGCTGCAGAACATCAAGGTGGGTTCGCGCAAGGCGGAGCTCGATGATCGCTGCCACGTCGATCATGACAAGGACATCGTGTTCAACAAACGGGGTGCTTCAGCTTTCTTCCAAACGCATCTCTCGTCGCTTTGCGTTTGGTACCGCACCGACACCGTAATCGTGACCGGTGGTTCTACGTCTGGCTGCGTTCGTGCAACCGTGGTGGATAGCCTCCAGAGTGGATACCGGACCGTCGTTCCCGAGGAATGCACCTCCGACCGCCATGAGAGCCCCCACTTTGCCAACCTCTACGATATGTCGGCGAAGTATGCCGATGTCATTTCGGCCCAGGAGGTGATTGACCACCTCAATGAATACGTACCGGCGAACGACTAGGGAGAGACTCCGTGACGCTCAGCGATCCAGATATTTACGAGTACTCGCCGTATAACAACAGGCCGAAGATCACTTGGCCGAACGGCGCACGTGTCGCATTTTGGGTGGCGCCCAACATTGAATTCTATGAAACCAATCCGCCGCCCAACCCGGTTCGGCAGGATATGTCACGCCCGGCGCCCGACGTAGTTTTCTACTCACATCGGGATTACGGCAACCGTACTGGCGTATGGCGCATGATGGAGGCAATGGACCGCTACGGTGTGAGGGGCAGTGTCTCCCTCAATGTTGCCGTCTGTGACCACCACCCTGAAATAATTGAAGCCTGCGTGGAGCGTGATTGGGAGTTGTTCTCCCACGGCGTCTATAACACGCGGTACCAATACGGGATGAGCGAAGCCCACCACCGCGAGCTCATCGAGGATGTGATCGAAACCATCAAGAAGGCTTCTGGTCAGAAATTGGCCGGCTGGTTGTCACCTGCGCTAAGCAATACCGAGCAGACACTCGATCTGCTGGCGGAATACGAGGTGCTCTATACCTGCGACCTCTTCCACGACGATCAGCCCCAGCCGGTCAAGGTGAAGAAGAATCGCCTGATCAGCATTCCCTATTCATTGGAGATGAACGATATCGTCGTCTATCACCAGATTAATTCGAGCCCTCCTCGCCAGTACACCGAGGTGATCAAGCGGCAATTCGACCAGCTCTACGAAGAGGGCGCGGAGAGCGGTACTGTCATGTGCATTCCGCTTCACCCGTTTCTGGTCGGCCAGCCTCACCGCATCGGCCCGTTTGCCGAGGCGTTGGAGTACATCACCAGCCACGATGACGTGTGGGTGACTACGGGGCGGGAAATCGCCGAATACTATTTCGAACACCACTACGACAATGTCGTCGCGGCCCAATCCGCCGCGGCCGTGGAGTAGCGCCATGAGTGTGACCGACGACTATCTCAAATATCCGATCCGCGGCTATGGCATGGACCATGACCGCTACGACTGGGAAATCACGTTCAGGCAGAAGCCCGTCAAGTGGCCGGGAGATGCACGCGTCGCCCTGTGGATCACGCCGCTCCTGCAATGGTTTCCCATGGACATGGAAACCAAGCCCGTGCCGCCGCCCGGAGGTTTTAATCGGCCGTATCCTGATTACAGGAACTACTCGCACCGCGATTACAGTCTGCGCGTGGGTGTCTTCCGGTTCTTCAAGTTGTTTGACGAACTCGGGATCACCGCGTCGACTGCAATGAATTCCGCCGTCGGTGAGCGGTATCCCGTTGTCGTCGACGAGATCAACAAGCGGGACTGGGAAGTCATTGCTCACGGCATCCACATGGGATGCATGCACTACGGCGGTATGGACGAAAAACTCGAGGCAGACCGAGTAAAAGAGTGCGTCGAGTCGCTTCGTAACACGACGGGACAGCCGGTTCGCGGGTGGCTATCGATTGGCAAGTCGGAATCGGACAATACGCCCGATCTTATGGCTGCCAACGGGATTGAGTATCAATGCGACTGGTGTAATGACGACCTGCCATACACTTTCAAAACCAAAAACGGTGACTTGATCGCCATGCCGCACACGGTCGAGCTCGATGACCGCGCCGTGTTGCTGGGTTTCCATCATCGCGAACAGGAATTCGTTCAGCAGATCAAAGATCAGTTTGATGTTCTCTATGCTGAATCGGAGCAGTACGGCGGGCGGATACTGTCGATCACGCTGCACCCTTGGGTGATGGGCCATCCGTATCGCATCATCTATCTCAAGGAAGCGTTGGAATACATCCTCGGACACGATGGCGTCTGGTCGGCGACGGGCGCACAGATACTCGATGCTTACAAAGCGCAAGTTTCAGCTTAGAAGCAGATCGCTCTGAGGACTCGACTAAACGAAAGGCAAGACCATGCAGCTCTCGGATAAGACAGCCAGGCAGATGTATGAAGACCTGAAGTCCGCGCCGCCCCGCCGGAAGTTCGGATTCGGTCGCAAGCCGATTATCGTCAACGTTGACGTCCAAAGCGCCTTTACCCTGGAGGAGGAATACGACTCCGCCTACTCCACCGACCCCAAGCAGATGGATTACATCAACGAAATTTGTGACCTTTCACGATCCAAGAACCTGCCAGTCGTTTGGTGCTACGTCGCTTACATGGAGAACGGTCACGACTGTGGCGTCCGCGGTACCCGCAGTGACAGCCCGACAGCCCTTCAGAACATCAAGATCGGTTCCAAGGAAGCGGAGCTCGATCCTCGTCTGCAGGTCAATCAGAGCCACGACGTGATCTATCGCAAAGTCGGCGCATCGGCTTTCTTTCAGACCCATCTGCCATCGCTCTGTGTGTGGTATGGGGTCGATACAGTGATCGTCACGGGCGGCTCGACGTCAGGGTGTATCCGATCCACGGTTCTCGACAGCGTGCAGCACGGCTACCGCACAATTGTTCCCGAGGAATGTGTTGCAGACGTGCATGAGAGCCCGCACTTTCAGAACCTCTATGACATGGCTAAGAAATACTGTGATGTCGTGAAGGTGCAGGAGGTTGTCGACTACCTCAACGACTACGTCCCGGCCAACCAGTAGAGAGTTTTTGGGACTTCTTCCTGGTCCTTCGCCTGACCCCGACTACATGGCGAGGACGTCAACTGCATAGCGCTCCATCCGATCCAGGATCTCTTCCTGCGAGATTCCGGGCGCCAGGAAGTTAAAGACAATCATCGTCACCCCGAGATCATTCATAAAGGCGATGTCGTCTTTGATGTCGTCTGCGCTCCCCGAGAACAATCGGCGATGACCGTCGTCGGAGATGATTGGGTCCCCAAGGCCGTAGCGGTGGGCCCAGAAGGCGATAGATATCGTAGATGGATCGCGTCCGTTTTGTTCCGAAATTGCGTTTAGCCGTTTAACGCCCCTCTCGAATCGGTTTCCGGTATCGAGCGGGTGACGGGGGTTTGTTCCGATTGGATACCAACCGTCTCCGAGTGCGACCACCCTCCGCATCGCGGCTGCTCCCTCGCCACCTACCCAGATTGGAGGGCCTGGTTGTTGAATGGGTTTGGGCTCAAAGATGATGTTTTCGAAGCGAACGAACTCGCCGTGATACCAAGGCGTATCACTTGTCCACAGCTCACGGAATGCCGCGATGTATTCGTCTGTCACGCGGCCACGGGCATCATGTGGAGGTGCACCGAGTGCCTCGAACTCTTCACGGAACCATCCGGCTCCACAGCCCACGATTAATCGTCCGCCCGATAGAACATCGATCGTGGCCAGCGCCTTTGCCGTGACCACGGCACCTCGACGCGGCAACACGATCACCGATGAGAGCAGGCGTAGTTTCTGGGTGATACCAACCAGAAACGCCATCACGGCGAAGTTCTCGAGCGCCTCTCCAGTCCCGCTCCCGGGGAGTTTGCCGTCCTCGGCGTAGGGGTACTTGGACTGGTAGTTGCGTGGCGTCACCACTTGATCGGGAACAGCGATGCAGTCGAAACCGAGTTTTTCACCTGTTTCGGCCATCGCACGAATGCACTGGGCGTTGGCGAGTTCACCTCGGTTGGGGATTGAGAAACCGAATTGCATCTGCCGCACTCTCCTTTACGCGGCGCGCCATATTCCAAAGCAACTGATCAAAGGGGCAACACTTCAGAGGCGTACTGCTCCATCTTTTCAAGCGCCTCATTCAGGGTTGGGCTGAGAAAATTAAAATTGAGGACACTCACGCCCATCTCGCGAAAGAACTCCACATCGCTCGCGATTTCCTCCGACGATCCCATGAACAGCCGGCGGTTGCCATCATCGGCAATCGGATCGGTGATACCCGCCCAGTTCGCCCAAAACGCCAACGTAATGGATGAGGGGTCCCGGCCATGGGCCTCGGCTTGTGCATGAAGCTTTTCGACATTCGCTTTGTAGCGCTCCCGTGTGTCCATGCGATTTTTTGGATTGGCGCCAATAGGATACCAGCCGTCACCGAGTTCGATGACGCGACGGAAGGCGGGGCCGCTTTCCCCGCCGACGAAAATCGGCGGGTGAGGTTTCTGGATCGGCTTCGGCTCGAAAATGACATCTGAGAAGTCGACATAATCGCTCTGCATCGAGGGGCTCTCCTGGGTCCACAGCTCCTTGAAAGCACGGATGTATTCATTCGTAACTTTGCCGCGTTCAGCGTGTGGCGGCGTGCCGAGTGCCTCGAATTCCTCTTTCATCCAGCCGGCACCTACGCCAACCGTGACCCGGCCGTTGGAAAGAACATCGATGGTTGAGAACATCTTCGCAGTCAATACGGCTGGTCTGTGGGGAATGACGATCACGGAAGTCAGGAGGCGAGGTTTTGTCGTGATGGCGGCGGCGTAGGTCATGACGGTGAGCTGATCGAGGCAGTCACCCGACCCACCACCCGGCATTTCACCCGAGTCCGAATAAGGATATTCGTGGTTATAGGTTCGGGGAATAACGAGATGATCCGGAATGGTCAGATACCCGTATCCAAGTTCCTCACCGCGTAATGCCATCGCCCGCACGCCTTCGAGGTTGGCCAGAGGGCCTCGGGTCGGCAGACCAAATCCAAATTTCATCGAAATTCCCCAAAGTTTGTTCCGGCATTACTTTGCCATCGACCTCGGTGGCGGAGCAAACACGCAGAGATCTCCAGAACCGGCCACATGATATTCTGTTGTCGATGTTTGATAAGTTGCAGACAGCTTTCTTGAATGCCCAGCGGGTCGCCCGCCTGGCAACCGCAGATGCGAACGGCGTGCCTCACGTCGTGCCCGTGTGTTTCGCGCTCGACTCTGGCCAGGTTTACATCACGATTGACGAGAAGCCGAAGACTCAACACTCGCGTCCCTTGAAGCGAATTCGGAACATTCTTGAGAACCCTGTGGTCTCTCTCGTCGCCGATCGATATGACGAGGATTGGGAACGACTTGGCTGGGTCATGTTAAGGGGGACGGCCGAAATACTCGAAGATGGGGAAGAACACGACCGGGCGCAGGAATTTCTCAAGTCCCGGTACCCTCAATACGCCCAAATGACGCTTGATGAACTGCCGGTCATAGCGATACGTGTCTCGCGGGTCACGAACTGGGGAAACCTGGAATCTGGCTGCTAATCCCAGGTGCGAAGGAAGTCACGGTAGCCTTCGGGCAGATCCAATTGTTCGGCCGATTCGTGAACGAGCGGCATGTATCCGGCCCGTGGCCGGCCGGGCCGCCGATTGGTGGCAACATACGTCAGTACGTCCCGGTGGGTTTCTCTAGATGAAATGACGTTAACCGTAACTCTGAGGTAAAGCTGGTCCGCTACGTCTTCGTATAAGTCCAGAGCGGCCTCTTCGCGCGGGCCAATTGTCCATAAGGCGCCGTGCACCTTTTGGTCATCAACCGGCCTGATCGATGCGTAGCCTTGCGTGTTTATGAAGAACTCCCAGTCCGACAGCAGAGCGGTACTCAAGAGTCGGGCTCGCGGGCACCGGATCCGCATGCTTGGAATATGCATGTTGGACCCGTAAGCGAAATACAGTTTTGCCGGTCGATTTCGTTGTGTGACCCTGGCCCGAGGCATCGTTCGTAGCCGTCAGTCTTTACTTACCGGGTATTTGCGGCATTTGCTGCAGAGCCAGCAGCATCCCTGTGAAATGTCCCAGAACTGGTGCGTCTCCGTTGGCCACAGCGCGAGAGAGTTCATCCCGCGTCAAAAGCGAGGTTCGGATCTCCTCGAGATTGGTCGTTGGGTCCGGATCCTGTGCCCATTCGGCACCGGTTGCCAGGAAGAAATGTTCTTCGCCGCAGTGCTGGTTGTTGTTCCTGCAGAAGCTTCCAAGACTCTGCCAGTCTCGGCAGACATAGCCGGTCTCTTCGAGCAGCTCACGTTGTGCCGTTTCCAGCGGCTCCTCCCCCGGGTCAACAATTCCGCCGGGCAGGGTGAGAGAAACACGTTGGGGGCCGTGCTTATACTGATTCTGACAAACAATTCGGCCGTCGTCGGTTTGCGCGATTACCCAGGCTTGATCTGCCAGACTAACACGGTAGTAAGGCTCGTAGCGTTC
>DEBC01000083.1 GCA_002348365.1 Alphaproteobacteria bacterium UBA2966
GTTCTTTCCAACCACGGCAGACGTGTCTCATGGCATGTTGAACGCAGCCGGGTATCCAAGTTTCGCAGCCGTAGCTGCCATTGGCATCGTGATCTCCATTGGGTTGTGCGTGTGGGGGACCAAGCGAGAAATTCCTCACCTACCCACCTGGAATGTGGAATACGAGCGCTTGAGCCCCCAACGCCTGTGGCGCGAGATCGTCACCGCGCTGGGCAGTCATTCCTATCGCATGCTGCTATGCGGGCTGCTCGGCTGCCAGCTGATACTGGGCATCGAAGGCACGTTCATGATCTATATCTACGTACACTTCTGGGAGCTAAGCACAGAGGCCATGCGCTGGCTCAGCCCCGTCATGCTGCTCGGGCTGCCTTTCTCCGCAATCATGGCGCCCCACCTTACGCGCCTGATCGACAAACGAACGGTGCTGCTCATATTCGGGTCCTGGGTGATCCTAAATGCCAACATTCTCATCATGCTCAGGCTGTTCACCGACGTGCTGCCAGACAATGGAGACCCGTGGCTGCTTTACATTCTGTTGAGTTTCGGCTTCGTGACCGGCCTAGTAACACCGGCGCTGCTGATCACGTTCAACTCAATGTTCGCGGACATAGCCGACGAGCTGGAGCTGCGCACGGGAGCGCGCCAGGAGGGCATCATCTTTTCTGCACGCTCGTTCGGTTTTAAGGCTTCCGCTGCCATGGCTACCGTACTGGGCGGCATCGCCCTGGACCTCATCGGCTTTCCGCGTGGAGCAGAGGTAGGCGAGGTACCCGATGAGATCGTGTTTCGGCTTGGACTCGTTGCCGCACCAGCAACGATCGTCATCGGCATGGCCAACCTGATGTTCTTTACGGCCTATCGTCTGGATCGCGCACGTGTGGCAGAAATCCAGGTGGAACTCAGCAAACGCCGGGCTGCCGCTGCAGAGAACTGATTCGGGCACGCCATTCACGCAGGCCAACACTCACACGGACGTCTGAACGTTCACGCACAAGGCGCCTCCAGCGCAACTGAGCAGGAACTTCAGCATGACGCATCGGATCTTATTAGGTCTGCAACTTTTTCTGCCATCATCATGACGGGCGCATTCAGGTTCCCGCTAGGAATACTAGGCATGATAGACGCGTCAACCACCCGCAGACGTTCAATGCCGTGCACCCGCGCCTGCGCATCGACCACCGAAGTGTCGCTATCGCCCATGCGACATGTTCCCGCCAGGTGGAAAGCCGTGGTGGCATGGGCGCGAACATACGCATCAATCTCACCATCGGTCTTGATTTCAGGCCCGGGATCCATTTCCCGCTTGCGTAAACCATCGAAGGCCGCCTGCCCAGCAATGTCTCGCGCTATAGCAACGCAGCGACGCAGATCTCGACGGTCAACTTCCGTACTCAGGTAGGCGGGATCAATCAGTGGCGCCGCGGCGGGGTTCGCGGAAGCCAGGCGCACCTCCCCGAGGCTGGTGGCTCGCAAAGTCCCGATGCCGATTCGGAATCCGTGCGGCCTCAAGCTGGGCACCCATCCCTGAAGGTGCAGCGGAAAAAAATGGATCTGCACATCGGGGTGCAGAACGTCGGGTCGAGATTTAACAAACGCCCCCACGGTACACCCGTTACTCCCCGCGAGGCCGGATCCGTTGACAGACCATTTGAGCAAATGCTTTACCAGACGCAGGGGATGCATTTCCCGATTTAGTGCGGCGCGTGCTTTCGCGCCGTACTGGATATGCAACTCGAGGTGGTCGGACAGGTGTTTACCAACCCCGGGCAAGTGGGCTTTGACACCTATACCATGGGCGGCCAGTTGCCGACGCGCCCCGATGCCCGAGAGCATCAGAAGTTGTGGCGACTGGACGGCGCCGGCACAAAGGATCACCTCTTTTTCGGCAACGAGTCGGGTCACATGGCCGTTTTTTCGATAACGGACACCACGCGCAACGGCAGATTCTAGGTCGATCATCTCCACCAAGGCACCGGGTATGACGTCTAGGTTGGTTCTGTTCCTTACAGGCGTCAAATAAGCCCGCGCAGCGCTCACCCGCACACCCCGATCGATATTAGTATCAAATAAACCAAATCCGGCCTGCACCGCACCATTGATGTCCGAGGTCCTTTCGTAACCTGCCTGCACGCCGGCTTCAAGAAACGCGGCATCCAGAGGATTTGTCAGCGCTTGCCTGACGACACGAACAGGCCCATCGGCACCCCGGAACTGGTCACTGCCCTCTGAGAAAGACTCCAGACGCCGAAAATAAGGCAGGCAGTCCTCATAGGCCCATCCATCAGCTCCTTCAGCAGCCCAGCGATCGTAGTCAGCGGCATTGCCCCTGACGAACACGATTCCATTGATGGATGAAGATCCCCCGAGGACCTTGCCCCTGGGGGTGAAGACGCATCGGCCGTCCAAGTTGGCCTGAGGTGTTGTGTTGAACTTCCAGTTGTACCGGCCTCCGGCGGCGTTGACACCAAGTGCTGCAGGCATGTGCAGGCTAATGCTGCGATCGCGCCCGCCAGCCTCCAGTAATGTGACTCGGGTGTCGGGATCTTCGCTGAGCCGATTAGCAAGTACGCACCCCGCACTGCCTGCACCTATGATGATGTAATCGGTCGTATCGGTCATGCCCGCACCATATCTGTAGGTCGCCGACAGAGAAAGCCTTGCTTAGGGAATGATGGGCCGTAATGATTGGGGTAATGCAAGGGGCAAGGCTTGTTGTTGAGGTC
The DNA here is from genome assembly GCA_002348365.1 of Alphaproteobacteria bacterium UBA2966. Lineage (GTDB taxonomy): Bacteria > Pseudomonadota > Alphaproteobacteria > UBA2966 > UBA2966 > UBA2966. Next base: position 2,724 of record DEBC01000083.1, read on the forward strand.
AGTTCAACCCAACACGCGAGCGGATTCGCCAGATCGAGCTATAGGCACTGAAAAAACTATGAAATCCAAACGGCTGGTGACAGCCGCATCGCTTCCTGCAGGAAAATAAGCAATAACATATCGTGTTGCGTAGTAGGGGTAATACTAGAATCTCTCAACGGGAAGCACATGAACAAAAGCCGTCGGGTCTGGGTCATCGCGACCGTGGTGTATGCATTGTTCTTCAGTTGGTATACGTCTTTTGGTGGTCCACTGACCGATGTTGAAATCGATCGTTACATGGCGCGTATCTCCGCCAACCCAGGCAGTTCGCCGGAAACGATCGAGATGATGAGGCGTTTCATGGAGGAAGATAGCGGTGATGACTTCGTGATGATCAACCTGATCGAATTGCATGAGCAACCGCTTGTTATTGAGGGTGTGCGACCAGGCGAGACCTCTGAAGAGGTGCTTGCAAAATACATGCAGTACATGTCCCCCGCACTTTTCTCACGGGCCTCTCATCCGGTATTGATTGGTCGTGCCGCCAACCAGGCTATGGATCTTATGAACGCTCCCGGCATGAAGCACTGGACGACAGGGGCCGCCATGCGATATCGGAGCCGCAGGGATATGCTGGAAATTACGATGAATCCGGAATTTCGTAGCTCACATCAGTTCAAGGTGGCCGCTATGGCCAAGACCATCGCCTTCCCCATCGATCCCTGGTTTCACCTGGGAGATCCCCGACTATTGCTGGCACTTCTGCTCGCGTTCATAGCGGCCGCTCTGAGCCGACGCTCCGCTTGAACCTGATCCACGACACGCATCAAGGCCGAAGCGATTTCGTCCGGCACTTCCTCTTGTAGAAAGTGCCCCGCGCCAGTTTCCGTAACCGGCGCATGAGGGAAGTTCAGCTTCATCATAGGAAGCCCTTTCGCGAGAATCGGATCGTTCATTCCCCAGATGATTTCGGCTGGAATATCTAATGTCTGCACATACTCTTCGATATGCCTTAATGCCGGTGCGCTTGGATGATCCGGGCCGTCGGGCACCATGCGCATCATGGCGAGCGGCGCCTTTGCATTGCCACTCTCCGTCACGGGCCTACCGTAGAGATCAGACACTTCGGGCGGAATCGAAGCGGGGTCGTCCTGCATCTGAGGCAATCGCTCGAAGATAGAAAGCATAGCTTCCAGGAGAAGTTCGCCGACTACCGGGGTCTTTACGGTGGCATGGGCTTGAGAGATGTCCATGGCCTCTCTTGGCGCATTGAATCCGGTATTGAGCAACACTGCTCCCTTAAGTAAGTCGGGTGAAAGTGCAAGCGCCCCCATACCTACGGGACCACCCCAGTCCTGACCCGCATAGACCAGCTCGGCAAGTTTCAGTTGCTCTAAAACCCCGTGAATCCAGCCGATGTGATTTTCCAGCGTATGCTCGCTGGCCGGGACCTTGCTCGAAAACCCCAGCCCCACCAGGGTCGGCATGATCACCCGCACTCGATCAGTGGGTAGCAGCCGAACCACTTTCCGATATAGGAAGCCAGATGTCGGATTGCCGTGCTGGAGAAAGACAGGGAACCCGGAGCCTACTTCAAGCACGTGAACCTTTATATCCGGTTCCACCTCGACGAAATAGCTTTTGTACTCATCAGAGATGTGGGTTGCCGCATAGTCAGGCAGGGTAAGTGCCTCGAACTCGCCGACTTCCAGCGTCACGAATCCATCCCCACTAGGAACGATTTGCACTCCATCTCGAGTGATCCAACCAGCGAAGATGAGACAAGCGGCGGCAATCACGCCTAATGCCATTAGAATTCGTAACTTCAAGAGTCTTCTCCTACCGTAGCCGGAGAGTGCGTCGATATCATAGGCCGACTTTCTCGCTCAATTACTTTCTCGCTCAATTAAAAGCAGCTCGAGGCGCACGGCGTCGCTTGGCGGAGGAAAGCCCATAAGAAAACGAAACGCTTTAGAAACTTTTTATACGCACTCTAAATTTTCTGCACGGGATGTACACGCTTCATGGAGATGCTGACCAGATGGGCGAGGACCAGGCCCGTTCCTGAACCGTAGCCGGTATGTCCGCCGGCACCTCGGCGCCAACGCTATTGACCAGTAACGTAGTCCAGCGACAGGTAGGATTCTCCAACACCCGCGCGTAATAGAATGCGGGATGTTCGATTGAGAAATCAGCATCAGAAAAGGTGGCCTGGAGTTCTGCGGCCCCTTGCTCACCGATAAGCCTGCAGGTCGCCAGATCCGCGTCCGCGGTAGTCTTAGGACACCGGCCATTTTCATCCGGTATGCGGCCACTCGAACAAGCGACGTCCCAGATCCGTTGACGGTGTTCTCCGTCTTCGATCCATCCTTTGATGATCTGTATACGATCGAGCGGCGGGCCCGCTGGATCTTTGATAGCCCAAACCCAGAATCGGGTGCCTTGCGTTGAAACAAGATTCGAACCCATAGGCACCCCCTGCTCGTAGGCAATTTCGACCGGGTTGGAATGCGCGCCAAGATCCTCCGGCAGATTGCCGCCAAAGAATCGAAGCCGTATCCGAGATCCGCTGGTCGCAAAGGCTTCCCGGCGCTGTAGCGCGTCGAAAATAGCCTCCCGGGTGTTGGCTTCGGCCCAGACACCGGCCAAGCCACCAGGCGACATTAGGCGGACGGGGCCCACTACCACATGCTCTTGGGCCAGGACTCCGTCCACGGCGAAGCCCAGGCCAGCGGCAGGCTCGAACAGCGGTAGTATGCCTGGCCTGGTGTTTCCTGAATCCGACATGTGAGTGTCCGTAGAGCCAATCACTCCGAGCTTATACGGGTTGAAGTCGCGCTCATTGCCAAGCGCGAGTCCGTCTAGCAGGACATTGCGAAGGAAATCGTTTTCACGTGCACAGCGACGGGCGTTCCCATCCGCACAAGGCGGAAACAGGATACCTAAGTTACAGTCTTCGTCAGACGCACCAACACTGATCTGACACTCCGAGTTACCTTTCTGCTGCGTGACTTCAAACAACCGTTCGATCCGAGCTCGCCGTTGCAGATCTTCACTCGTATATACGGTGTCATCCTCGTCCGTGCGCGAAAAGGTGAGGCCCCAGGAGTAGTTAGTGTTGTGAGGGATGGTTAGCACTTCACAAGGTTCAACGCAGGCTGCGTCGAGCTGGTTGAAAAAGTCCTTCTGGTTGCGCACGTCGAGCGATGAAATAGCGTGCGCTGTGACATCCGTGCCCCGGAAGATGACGTTTCGGTGCAGCATGCCGAATTCCGGCAGGAGCGAAGAAAACTCGTAACCAATCAACGCAGTGAATTGCCCCGGGTTATCGTGCGCATTTGCGAGCTCCTGAACCCGTTTCCAGGTGGTGCGCTCGTTGTCCTGACAGCGCGCCAAGTCGGAGCAAGTATCTTGAAGGCGCGGCATGGGCCGCGTACCGCCAAACGCAAACGCACGCTCGAGAAACGTCTCCTGATCTATTTCTCCAGCACGCAGTGCTCGGCATTGAGGGAGGTCGAATTCGGGGGAACCGGGCATGGTACAAACTAAATGTGAGCCGAAGAATTCCGCATGGTCGGTGAGTGCCACGAAATCCAGCGGGACCGGTAGTTGGGCCTGCACGCCGTTCTGCAACTCGACCTGCTCGCCTTTGGCAAATCTATAGGCCGTGTTTGGACCCAGACGGTTGCCACCAGCGTAGGCATCCGCTGACCAACTCGTGTGCACGTGCAGATCGCCGAACAGCGCTGTGCGCAGCGGGTACCGTCTGACTTCCCCAGGTTCGGCGCCGGGTGGTGGTGTAGAGATATGTGACTGGGGTACATCGTCTGGGTCTACACACGCCACCAGCCAGAGAGAAAGGCATACTAGAACCAGTGTTCGTAAAATGATCCAGTGATTCCCCGCTTTGACAGCCTGGGGTTCGGCAGCTTGGCCAAATGCAGGCCAGGGCAAATTCTTTGGGAAGGTACATTCACTAGGCATGTTCCGGATCTCCAGATGGTTTGCCACCCAATCCATGAAACAGGATGCATCGTGCATCATCCTGAGTCTATCGCTATTTCATTGAGCGCCAATAGCAGACACTTGGGGTATCGGTAAAATGGTCAGCAGCAACGAATGGGAAGCAATATGGCTATAGAAAAACAAGGCCCTCTCAAACCAGGAGATCCGGGCGCACCTGCGCCCAGCTTTCAGGACATTATTGCCTCCGACAATGACCGTCCTCCGGGATCTATGTTCGAAGAAAATGTGCCAGACCTCGGCACCGCGGACCTTTCACGGGAGCGGTACTTTTCACACCGGTGGCATGAGCTAGAAGCGCAAAAACTCTGGCCCAAGGTTTGGCAGATGGCATGCCGCGAGGAAGAGATCCCCGAAGTGGGCGACTACCTGGTGTATGACATTATCGATGAGTCAGTGATTGTTGTGCGCACGGCGCCGGATCGGATACGCGCCTACCACAACGCCTGCCTTCACCGGGGAACCCAGCTCTGCGCGCCCGAGTCGAGGGGTCAGGTTGCTCATTTTCGCTGCCCGTTTCACGGTTTCACCTGGGCGTTGGATGGCTCGTTAAAAGCAGTTCCAAGCCGATGGGATTTTCCCCATGTGCAATCGGCGGACTTCGCGTTACCCGAGGCAAAAGTGGGTACCTGGGGCGGTTTCGTGTTCATCAACATGGATCCAAACGCGGAATCGCTTGACCAATACCTTGGTGTGCTGCCAACCCATTTCTCCGCATGGCCGTTAGAAAATCGCTATATCGCCGCCCATGTTCGTAAGGAACTCCCCTGCAACTGGAAGATCGCACAGGAGTCGTTCATGGAGGTGATGCACGTGGGGGCAACACACCCACAGACCATGCCATACATCGGCGACGTCAACTCTCAATACGATGTTTTTGGCGATAACGTGAACCGCATGATCACGGCACAAGCTGTGCCGAGCCCGCTGAATCCGAACATTACCGAGCAAGAAGTGGCAGAGGTCTTCGTACAGGAACTCGCTGGCTCGCCCGGGCCGGGTGCCGACGACGAGTTTGAGATCGCGGATAGCACACAATTCGAAATGCAAGACAACGAATCTGCACGGCAAGCCATGGCGCGACTGATGCGGAACAACCTGACGGTTACTACCGGGGTCGATCACAGCGAGGTGTCAACGAGCGAAGTGCTGGACACCACCATGTATCAGCTTTTCCCGAACTTTATGCCGTGTGGCGGCGCCGGTGTGCCAGTGATATTTCGCTTCAGGCCCCACGCGCAAGACCCGGAGCGATCGACCATGGACGTTATGTTGCTGTACACCTTCGACTCAAGCGGTGATCGCCCACCCCCAGCAAAGATCACGACGCTAGGAGTTGAAGATAGCTGGTTCGATGCCCCAGAGCTGGGAGGGATTTGCACGATCTTCGAGCAGGACACCGCGAACATGCCTATGGTCCAGCGCGGTTTGAAGGCGTCTAAGAAACCAGGGGTTACGCTGTCTCGATACCAGGAGCTGCGACTACGTCACTATCACCAACGGCTCAACCAACTGCTGGGCCAAGAGTAGAGTCGCAGCGAGTTACACTTCCAGGCGCACTGGCGGCAGCCCGGGGTCTATACCTGTAGCCTCGATCGATCGTTCCCACAGGATACGCGCCATCTCAGGATTGTGCGCAACTTCAGCGAGCTCGGCCACGATGGGAGGGCCAACCGTCTGAAAACGCTTTGAAGGCCCGTAGTAATGGGCCCCTTTGGCATCCTGATCAACCGCCGCTCGCAAGGTCGGCAAGGCACCGCCGGCAGCCGACTGGAACGGCATGAATAACTTAAGCAGGCGAAGGCCGATGGTTCCCGAGAATTCCCGGGTGAGCTCGCTGTGAGCGAAACCAGGATGACAGGCCAAAGAGAGAACGGAGTCCCCGGCGGCACTCAAACGTCTCTGCAGTTCAGTTGTGAACAAAGCGTTAGCCAGCTTGCTCATGCCATAACGCTCCATCCGATCGTAGTGCTTTGTTGCCTGGAGATCATCAAAGTCGATTTTTCCACCCCGATGCGCCGCGCTGCTTACGGTGACGACACGTGCATCCTGACTCGACCTCAGCAGGTCAAGCAAAAGCCCAGTAAGGGCGAAGTGTCCAAGGTGATTGATGCCGAATTGCATTTCGAAGCCATCCTCTGTCTCCGTTCGTTCAGGGATAGACATGACTCCAGCATTGTTTATAAGGACATCCAGGCGCCCTCCAGCTCGAACTTGACTCGCCGCTTTTCGAATGGATTCAAGACTGGCTAGATCGAGGGGTAGAAAAATCACATCGCCCTTGACGGGCTTTTCCATAATTCGCTGGCGTGCAGCCTCAGCGCGTTGGGCAGATCGGCATCCGATAAGCACGCGCGCACCGCGCTCGGCAAGTACCCTCGCCGCCTCATAGCCGATTCCCGTATTCGCGCCTGTAACCAAGATGGTTCGGCCAGACTGGTCGGGAACACTGTCTTCAGTAAATGACTTATCCATCAGGATATAGAATATACGAAAGTGCCCCGTTGAGTATTGACTGAGAATCAGGGTGAAAATCGAAAAGCCACCAAGACCCGCGCCGTTGCGAAAAGCGTTAGCAACTAGAGGAATGTGTGCGCTATGGTCGAAGCAGTGACCGTTGCGACTTCACAAGCCCCCGGGTCCACAATCGTTGACCAGGTAATCTTCTAGCGAGCTCAACACTGCCAAATGATGCTGTGGCCACCATGGCAGGCTGTGCCAAAGATCAACGATTTCTAGGTACTTCACGTCTTTGCCGGCACGCCGCATGGCCCGAACAAACTTGCGCGATTGCTCAATTGGAACACGCTGGTCACGGTCGCCATGCATGACGAATATCGGTATTTCAGCGTCATCGACATGGTCGAGAGGCGACATTCCGCTGATGGTGGGATTTTGATATTCACGAGTAAATGGGTTTTCGAATGTCACCTTATCGAAACTGCGCAACTCCGCCAGGCCCGCTCCCGACACCGCACACTGAAAGGGAGAATTGCGTCGAACGCTAGCGGCCATAGCCGCAAACCCACCGTAGGAATATCCGTAAATTGCGACCCTTGCCTCATCAGCAATACCCTGATCGACGAGCCAGGCAACGCCATCGTCCTTGTCGTCCTGCATTTTCTGGCCCCACTCGTTGTCTCCCGCTCTCCATAGCTTCTGACCGAAACCTTCCGAGCCGCGGTATTGAGGTTGCAACACGGCATACCCCCGATTTGCCAAAAACTGCGCCCACAAATCCCAACCAAGGATGTCGCGAGCCCACGGCCCACCGTGAGGCATAACCACTGCCGGAAAAGGACGCTCACCCGACGACGGGATGGTCAGATATGCAGGTATTTCAAGGCCATCGCGCGCCTGATATGTGACAAAGCGCATATCCGACATTTTGTCCGGAGTAAGCAGGGGATACTTCCGTCCCAGGGATATCAGATCTTTTCCATTTACCAGCAGGTAGTACGCACCCGCTTCTTTAGGGCCAGAAGATTCAACCACGATAATGGTGAGATCATCCGACATGGATATCCAATCGTGCTGCTGGTCGGCTGGCAGCGCCTTAGCAAGTCTTTCCTGCAGCGCAATTCGCTTTGCTTCCGTGTATTTTCTTTCTAATTTGTGGCTGATACCAAGAAAACCTACCACTTCACCAACGTTTTCAGGATCTGATGCAGTAAGCACATCTAATGCTTCGACGTCACCTCCGCCATATAGCGGATCACCCAGTTGGCGAGTAGCCAGGTTATATGTGCGTATAACGCTTCTTTCGCGCTGCACGTTGTCGAGCACATATACCTCACGGCCTTCTCGACGAAATCCGATTGGCGTCAGTCCCTCCCGCTCTTTGGCGTACAAACGATAGTGCTCTTCCCACTTTCCACTGCTCGGATTTTTATAGCTATAGCGTATATGCGTGTCTTTGCCTGCCCTTTCGAGCCGAGCTTTCCCACGAATCTCGCCATGTCGATCAGCAAAAAAAGCGTCTCCAGCAGCACCCCGATATACCCGTCTGGCGACAAAATTTTTCAGGTTCACCTCATAGATATCTTCGGCGAACTCAAGGTTTGTCAAAGAGACCAGCACTTTGTCTTTGTGCTGGGGTAATCGATTGAACAAACTGATCGACAATGCGTCTCGACCTTCAAACAGCTCGCGAAACCGCTTTCCTCTGTCATCGACAATATAAACTTTGTCTCGAAACCAACGTGTCGGACGACCGCCTACCCGAATATCGAATTTCTGTCTTCCTACCACCAGAAGGTATTTGTCGTTCAACCAAGAAACCGCCAGGGCTTTTACGTCTACCGGCTTGAAGCGGCGCGGCGGGATCGACAGGTCGTTCGTCTGCCAAACAGTTATCTCAGGCGGTTCATTGATACCAGATAAAGTTAGTGCTACGAGCTGATCACCATCGGGGGTGACCTCAACACTCGATATAAGCGGATCGTGAATCCAAGCAGCCAAAGGAATTTTTTCGGCCGCCAACCCTGAGGCGCACCAAAAACATAGCGTGCAACAGGCAATCGCCTGCCAGGTGATCCTGTGGGCATGCCTGGCATTACCTGCCCAAAGCAAATGCGCCCCGACTGTCTTTACCATAGGCTGGCTAGAAACTCCTATAGACCTGCATCACCAGCGTACGCCCCAATAGATCGTATCCAACACCCGGAAGCGTATTGAATATGCGAGAAGTTGCATCTCGAGGAACACCGTCCGCAACCAGCGGTGGCTGGTTGTCAAACACATTACGCAACGACGTCAGTATGCCCCAGCTACCGGGTTCGTACCGAACCGTCAGGGTGTGATACCACTCGGTCTTGGTTGAGACCGGTCGGTCTAGGGTTGTGGTATCAGGGTCGAAAACAGGTTTCTCCGCAGATTTTCCTACAAAACGTGTTCGCCAGTTGAGTGTCCAGTTCTTGTAGTCGATCCTCAGATCAACATCACCGTTCCATTTGGGATGACCCCAGTTACCTACGGAGTCCCATTCATCGTCGAAGAGCTGGGTACGCTGTTCGACTAACCGGGCGATTGTGCCATCGATAGTCAAGTCAAAGCGTTCGAAAGATTTATCGTAACGAAAATCAATATCTGCGCCTCTGGCTGCTTGGAGGCCGACATTCAGGAGGGACGCATCCACATCGGTAAGAAAGCCATCCGCACCTCGTGGGGCGATCCGACTACAAAAGGCGTTACTTCTGTTGGGTGAGTTATAGCAAGTACTCAATATATAACCGATTGAGGGGTCGGCAACTGTATTTTCAAGGTCAATTTCCCACCACGTGTACGCGAGGGAAAAACCGAGGTCTTGAGGTTGCAGAACAATACCAGCGGTGAACGAATCAGAGGTTTCAGCCTTGAGGTCGCGGTTGCCACCGATAACCTGCCTTATGCTCGGGCCGCCTTCTGCTCCCAGGTCGTCTGGCAGGCCTTCGGCCGCACAGTTCTGGTAGACAACATCGTCCGGATCGAAATTTTGTCCATAGTTCACGCATGGATCGTTTAGAAAAGGTGAGAAGCCCGTCTGGTTAGCTAGGAACTGTTCGTAGAGATCTGGTGCACGGAATGAAGTCCCATAGGTGGCGCGCAAACGCAGAAATGAAAGGATTTGGTGATCCAATGCGAACCGGTACGTTATGTCGTCGCCGTAGGAGTCGTAGTCAGTCCATCGCACAGAAGCATTGAAAATCATTTCTTCCGCAAGAGGCACCTGTTTGAGCAAAGGCACTTCGAGTTCAGCGAATATCTCTTTTACCGTGTCGTCTCCACTGGTGATGCCTGACGATGTCATTCCCCACAAGTTGTCGTTTTGTGCCTCAATATCAGGTACGTCATGTATGTCTTCATTCCGGATTTCAAAACCCAGCACCACATCTACGTCATCGCCATTGGGAAACTCGAATAACCGGCCAGTGACGTAACCGGCAAACTGAATGCTCTTATAGGTGGTCTCGCCCTTAGTTTGCTTCGTAATGAAATCCAGCACGTCGTCCGGCAGGCGCCCACGCAACAGAGCATCTTCGGTGAAAAGATTCGCCGGAACGCAGCCTGCGACGCTGGCGTCTGCACAAACCAAATTACCACCAGCATCCAGGGTGGAGTTTAAAGACGCCGCCACCCGAGAGGCGATAAAATTGGGGTCTTTATAGGTGCCTTTGGAATGGCTGTAGCCGGCGTAGGCTGAATAACTCCACGACTCGGATATATCGCCATCCAGCCCTACGAAAAAGTTGACGCGATCAACTGATACTTCGCTAGTGTTGCTCGTCAAGTCATAGCTTGGAAGCACTGGCAGAACGGCAAACCCCCCAAACGCGGCAAGCGGGCCGTATAGTCCGAAAGGATTTGTTGGATTGGTCGCAGGCACCTGCGGAAAGAACTGTCGGAAACCACTATATTCTGTTGACCTATGGTTGTAATAAAGCTCGTAGTAGAGGTTTGCCGAGCGGCCGAAAAGGTCCAGGTCCTTGTCCGCAAAAGAAGTGATCGAAAACACTTCCGTTTCCGGGTAGAAAGTATCCACTGCAGGGCTCTTCTCATCTCGATAATACGGACCTTCGTTGTCCCATGCCGGAAGGTCACCGTCTGCATTCTGATACGCTGGATCCTTATAACCATGCACAGGAACGGTCGTGTAATAAGGAATGCCATATAAATTTGGCGTATCAAAATAGGGGTTGAGGGGAGTGGGTTGTTCTAGACTAGGCTCGTAACGAGCCCAGCCAAACGGCGATACAACGAACCCATGAATGAAACCAAAGCACAAGGGATCACCCGTTTCCGGATTGGTATTGTCGATAACACCATCACCGTGCTGATCCGTGTATCGCGGCTGCTGATCGCACTTTGAATAGCCTCGATCTGCGGCAACCATCTCGCTGTCCTTGGTATACCCTGCCGAGACGTTAAAAGACCAGTCGCTCCCGACAGTGCCCCATGCAGCATCAACGACATAGGTTTCACCTCCACTTTCTTTCGGAATAGCGGTCTGCAAGCTAACTTCGAACCCCTCTATTCGTTTCTGCGTAATTGCATTAACAACCCCTGCAATTGCGTCTGCTCCGTATACAGAAGAGGCCCCGTCTTTAAGAATTTCGTAACGTGAAATTATCGTGTTTGGTAGCGCCGTCAGGTCAACTGAGTTAGTGGCACCTCTAACACCTGAAGGCCCCCAACGTTTTCCATTAACCAGAAACAACGTGCGCTGCTCGCCAAAGCCTCGCAGCGAAACCGACAATGCCCCCGGACCCCCATCGGTGACGAAACCGGAAAAGCTGTTGTCGATCTGCTGCCCCGACGCCACCGTCGATCCTTGCAGGATTTCCGCCGTCGTCAAAAGTCCCGCAAGTGCCGAACTTTCGCTGGTTATAACTTGTATTGGTGCCGCACTAGTGAACTCGTCTCTGCGAATGCGCGAGCCGGTTACGACGACTTCCTCAATCCGCCGCACTGGCGTGCTTGATGCATCGTCTGCTTGCGCCGACTCATCTTCGGCCGCAAAGATCAGCGTACCAGGAGACAGCAACAAAGAGGCTGCCAAGATCTTTTTGAATATAGCCATCGGTTTCATCGGTCCTCCCCCTCATTCAGCCTTTATCTATACGGCTGCTACTTTGGCAACCCATCTTTGATGAGATCGAGCCGCCTCGGGCGTAAGCCCAACGCAGTTTGCGCGCCTATTTCGCTCACCAACGCTAGCGGTAGGCTCCAACGATCGATTCGGTAGGCGCGGCGTCCCCCACGCAGGGTACTAACATTTTATCGAAAGGGGTGTCAACCCAGGTCTAGCTCATCCGGCTTTGGCCCTCACTAGGCCTCAGTTCTCCTAAGCTTCCAGATTTTTTCCACAGGCCAGGATTGGACCCCATATCCCAAAATCCCAAATCAATCAGCTGTGGCCTTGCACACCTATAGCTCTGAGGATGCGGTTGGTATTCGCAATGCAGTGAACGACTAGATTCGCACCGGTAGTGCATTCGACGGGATTGCGGACGTCGATACGGCGATGCGCGATAGCGAGGATTCTAGTTTGATCAAAGGTGGCGCGGCGCCTAACGACCACATCGTGCGCGGCCTGCGCTGCACCAACATAGGCTATCGGGAGATCGCTGCCCCAATTGCGCAGGCTCTGTTGGCAGTCGGCTACGACTAACCCAATGAAGAATCCACAACTGTAGGCATCTAAGATCGACAACGAGTCGTGTTAGAAATAAAAAAAGCCCCGGACTCGCGTGGATTGCGATCCGGGGCCATAGACTGATGCGCGCTCGTTAGTCGAGGACCGCGCGCTTCGGGACGGTCTCTACCAGTTAAGTCCAACGGTCAGACCATAGGTCTGAGGATCCAACAAAAACTGGTTGGTGAATAGCCCAGAAACCTGAGTGGAAAGATATTGCTGAACGACGTAGTCGTCGTTAGTAATGTTCTTAATCCAGGCTTCGGCATACCAGGTCGCATTGGACGGTGAAAGACGCGCGCTGGCATTCCATACATCCCAGGAACCAACTTTGTCATGGGGTGCATTGTTGTTGCGAACATAGAACGAGTCTTGCCAGTAGTAATTCGTCGCGAGCGTCAAAATCAACCCTGCTCCCGTGTCCACCTGATAACTGGCCCCTACGTTGAAGCTTAACGTGGGAGACTGCGCGAGTTCGTTGCCGTTTTGACTGATAAGCACACCCGGTATGCGACCGGCGCCACACCCGTTGGGACTAGTGTCGAGGAACACACTTGCATTGCAACGGATTAAGCCTCCGGTACTGCCATCACCATTTGGGTCAGCAGTATCATAATCCGTGAAGTCCTTGATCTTGGTGTCTAGCCACGATCCCGTGAATGAAAGTTGGAGATTGGGGGTTGCCAACCACAGCATCTCCGCCTCAATACCTAATATCTCCGCATCGGTATTCTTGTTCAGTGAGGTCACGTCAACGATTTTAGATACCTGCAAATCTTCGTAGTCATAGTAAAACATGGTGCCGTTCAGCCGCATCGCCCCGTCCATGAGCGTTGACTTGAACCCAATTTCAACTGCCGTAATGGTTTCCGGCCGAAATACCGCGTTGGACGGATCATCGATTACTAGTTGGTCGCTATCGCTAATAGGGTTAAATCCGCCACTCTTGTAGCTTGACGACACGGTGCCATAGACCATTAGGTCATCATTAACGCTATACGCAAGATTCGCCTTCCAGGTAATTTCGTCGTCCTTGTAAGACGGGAAGAAAAAGCCGCTCTGCCCTTCCGGGTCGAAAGGCCCGCACTGCAGAAACGTAAGGTAGCAGGTGCGCTGCTTAGAACTTTTCTTCTCGTCGGAATAGCGCAGCCCGATGGTAGCGCTCAGCCTGTCGCTGATGTCCCAATATAGCTCTCCGAAAATAGCCCAAGTCTTCAACTTGTATTCTCGCGTATCGTTGTCATACCCCTGCATGTGAGGGTTAACTTCATCTTGAGGATTATTTGGGTCCCCAAACGGTGCGGGAAACAGGAAAGGGTTAGCAGGCAGAATCTGCCCGATCAGAGCAAGCGACGTTGAGCGCACTACGTAGTGGGCTTCAGACTCATAGTCCATATAGAAACCGCCCACCATAAAGTTAAGGTCGCCGTCAAAATTGGAGGCTAGGCGGAGTTCTGTCGTAAATTGCTCGGGATCGGAAGTTGACTGATCGTAACCAAACGCTGTGTTGAAGCTTTGAACCGATCCGTCAGGCATGAGCAGGGGCACGCCATTTGCGTAGGTTGCCAATGCGGGATTACCGGCCCACAAGCCGTATCCAAGCCCGGGTGCGAGTTCAACTATGAACGGAATCAACCCCTCAGCCGGCCCACCAACCAACGCGGGGGCGACTGCGGCAGGCAATGCGGGAACCGCCGCCAGCGTCGCAAGTGCTTGCAGCTGTGCAGCCCAATTTTCCGAGGCGACAGATTTTTCGTAATCCTCTTCAGAATAGACTTCCGGATCATGCCATCCAGTTATGGAGGTTAGGGTCATGTTTCCGAAATCGTGAGTGAACTCAAAGCTGATCATCGTTTCTTCAGCTTTGTATACAGGCGTCCAATCCAGGTTGTTTTTCCGCGGGTCCTGCGGAGTGTCCGAATTGATGAAGTCATCAGCAGGGAACATCCCAGGTATCGGCAATCCGTACCCAAACAAGTTCAATGTTTGAATGCCTCCATTCAAAATCCCGCCAATCGTTCCGAAAAGTTCTCCAGTAATGGTCGACGCACCATTTGCTGGCCCGTAGGACATCTCTCCAGTAGGCAGACATCCAAGAAAACCCGAAGGATCGCGATTACATGCTTGCTTCTGAGAACGGGTCCGTTTGTCATCTTCCTCGAAATGCTGGAACGTAAACGCAAGCGACGTATCCTCCGTCGGCTCCCATGTCATTGAAACCCGAACGGCAAATAGATCCCGGTCGTCAATGTCATCCCCAGTATGAGCATTCTCAATAAAGCCGTCGCGCTTTTGATATTGCCCCGCCACGCGGATAGCAAAGGTGTCCGTAATCGGCAGATTGATGAAGCCCTCGAACTCTCGGCTATCGTAATTCCCGAAGTTCGCGGTCACACCGCCGCTCATCTCAGTGGTATCCGCTTTGGCGGAGATCATGTTTACCACTCCACCCGTGGTGTTGCGGCCATATGTAGTACCCTGAGGACCACGCAAGATCTCAACACGCTCGACATCAAAGTACTGGGTCTCGAAAAGACGGCTGGAGTTGAGGTATAAGCCGTTGAAATGAATGCCTACTCCCGAGTCACCGGCCGATCCTACTGCCCCGGATCCGATGCCGCGCAATCTGACGCTGCCCCCACCGGAAAAGTTGTATCTGCTCACCATCATGTTGGGCACATTGAACTGCAGATTCATTGCGTCGTTTATGAGCAACGCATCCAGCGACTCTTGATCGTAGGCTGAGACCGCAATCGGCACATTTTGAATGTTTTCGGCACGCTTTTCGGAGGTAACAATTATCTCTTCGATAACGTTCTCCTGAGCGTAGGCCTGGATAGCTCCCAAAGAGAGCGCCAGAGCGAAAACCGCACACGCTAATTTACGCATCATTTCATTTGTCTCCAGATGACCCTTAAGCCAAAACCAACTAAAAGGTCGAAGAATTTATCTATCCCATAGCGACACAGCATGCCGCTCGGCGTGTCTAACATTTGGGTATACCAATGTCAAACACGGGCTCTGCTGCCTTGCTTGTGCAAGGGAGCTCATCAATAGGAATGTCCCGATTTAGATCAAGATTTGACGACACAGCGGGCACAATTGCCGAGAAGCCAAGGTCAACGCGCCGCTCCGGGCTTGGAACCGCGACGCCGCCGTCCGCTATCGCGACGCGGAGGCGCGGCGACACTCAGCGCGGTGCTCAGTCAGCAGTTTCGGAGTCCACGACGAACTGACGCATATCCTCCGGAACGTCGGGCAAGCCTACGATGTGTTTTCCATCCGTGAGCTGCTCCGGTGGATCCACGTCAAAAATGGTG
>DEBC01000066.1:0-600 GCA_002348365.1 Alphaproteobacteria bacterium UBA2966
CGTGTCGTAGGCGCTTTTGTCGGGGTTCCACCAATCGACATTCACGGTACCGGTATCCGTTGGCGCGAAATGTGGTGCGGTCTTCGGGTCTTTCATGGATTCTTCCATGGCATCGAACCGTTCCCGCGCGTCACCGCCATGGGCCACATACCCCAACGTCGGAAGAATTAGGATCGGACACGCTTTGCGAATGCCTGAATTCGTCGCCTTGTAAAATTCCGGATCGTGGTCTGGTTCACCCGTCGTGGTCCGGCCATGGTAATGAATGATCGAAGCACCGGCGTCATAACACGCCTTTGCATCTTGGATGATCTCTTCGGGTAGGAAAGGAACATTCGGATTTTCGTCCCGCGGCGCCAATTCATTGACCCGCGCCTCAATAATGATCTTGTCCATAGTGCCATTCCTCTGAGAAGCCGTAATCACCGGATACTAAAATGACATAGCGCGGGATACGGGAAACGCGAAACCGGCAACCTTGCCGGATAGGCGAAACCTCATAACTCGGTTTCAGGTTGTTGTATCAGGGAAATCGCGTCTTTGCGTGGCGGGAGATCGCACGTTTATGTTGAAGCGGCTAGGCAGCATCATCGACCGATT
>DEBC01000066.1:801-959 GCA_002348365.1 Alphaproteobacteria bacterium UBA2966
AAACCGGCAACCTTGCCGGATAGGAGAAACCTCATAACTCGGTTCCGGATTGTTGTGTCAGGGTATCGCGTCTTTGCGCGGCGGGAGATCGCACGTTCATGTTCAAGCGGCTTGGCTGCATCATCGACCGGTTGTCCGGAATTACCGGCTTTCTTGGA
>DEBC01000066.1:1027-2877 GCA_002348365.1 Alphaproteobacteria bacterium UBA2966
TTTTTCGATCTACCCACCTTTTGGGCATATGAACTGACGTACATGATGGCGGGCGCGCATTTCGCCTTGGGCATCACTTATGTGACCCGCGAAGGATTGCACGTCCGGATCGATTTTCTGTATGAGCAGTTTTCGCCCAGACTGAAGGCTGGGATCGATTTCTGTGTCAGCGGCATCTTTGTGCTGCCGACGGTTTCATGGATGGCGTACCTTCTGGTGACGAAAGCGATCGAGGCGCTTCTCATCGGTGAACTCTCGGGCGAATCCGAATGGAATCCGTATGTCTGGCCGGTCTATACCGCAATTGCGATAGGGTTTGTTGCGTTTTCGCTACAATTGGCGGCCGAGGCCGTTCGTCGCTGGCGTGAATTGATTGGGATACGCACCAATGCAGAGCATTGACGCCGCGCTTTTCATGTTCGCGCCGCTTATGGCGCTGCTGTTCCTGGGCGTTCCGGTCGCATTCGCGCTAATCACGGTCGCCGCCGTATTCGGGCTCTGGCATTTCGGCGATTCAGTGGTCCACCTGTTCGTCGGCAAGGTTCAGGAAATTGCCGCAAGCCATGCGTTGGCGGCGGCGCCGCTCTTCGTATTCATGGGCGCCATGCTCGAACGCTCCGGAACGGCCGAGCGTCTGTTCGAGGTCATCCATATGTGGACGCGACGGTTGCCGGGGGGGTTGGCCGTCGGCACGATTATCATGTGCGTGCTTTTTGCCGCGTCGAGCGGCGTCGTCGGCGCAACCGAGACCGTCGTAGGCATGCTGGCCATCCCGGTCATGCTTCGGCATGGCTATGATAAGGGCCTGATATCCGGTACGATTTGTGCGGGCGGGTCCCTCGGTTCGATCATTCCGCCTTCCGTGCTGGTCGTCATCCTATCCCTCATCGCCGAGATTGGGATCGG
The DNA here is from genome assembly GCA_002348365.1 of Alphaproteobacteria bacterium UBA2966. GTDB lineage: Bacteria > Pseudomonadota > Alphaproteobacteria > UBA2966 > UBA2966 > UBA2966. The sequence continues at coordinate 1,934 of DEBC01000066.1, forward strand.
CGATATGTTTGCCGGAATGCTGTTTCCGGGGTTGATGCTTGCCGGCCTGTACGTCCTGTACATTCTCATTCGTTGCGGAGTCGATCCGAAAATCGCCCCACAGGTTTCGGAAGCGGACGACACCATGCCCCTCGGCGCGAAATTACGCCTTACACTGGTGGCGCTGTTGCCGCCGATCGCTCTGATATTTCTGGTGTTGGGGACAATTCTGGGAGGGATGGCGGTACCGACGGAGGCGGCTTCGATGGGGGCGGTGGGAGCCGTAGTTTTAACGTTGCTCTATCGTAACTTTACCTGGGCTGTCTTAAAGCAGTCGATTTTGAAGACAATCTCTATTACAGCGATGATTCTGACGATCTTGCTCGGCGGCACCATGTTTTCCAGTGTCTTTATCGGTACTGGCGGCTTGGTGGCGGCAGAACGTGCCATTGAAGTGCTGCAACTCGGTGGGTGGGGCACGCTGATCCTGATTCTTCTTATGGCCTTCCTCGCAGGGTTCGTCATGGACGTGCTCTCCATCATTCTGATTGTCGTTCCAATTGCCGTGCCGCTTATGACCGGCTTCGGTTTTGACATCATTTGGTTTTTCATCCTCCTGCTGATTACCCTGCAAACGAGTCTCCTCACACCGCCGATGGCGGGCGCTATTTTCTATCTACGCGCCATCGCACCGCCGGAGATAACGCTCCGCGATATGTATCGCGGCATGACGCCGTTCATCTTGCTGCATTTCGTCGTGCTGGGGCTGGTAATGGTATTTCCGGAACTAGCGTTGTGGCTGCCGGAGATCCTGCTGGATTTCGATTGAGTTGTATCCCTGGCCTTCGTTAGAGTTGGGACCAAATCTCTGGTTAGAGCAGATTTTCTGGGTGTTAGGTCATGTCACAGGCAAAGCAGAGCAATGAGCCAAGGTTCACGATCTCTCCGGTCTCCGACGTTATTGG
>DEBC01000066.1:3222-5429 GCA_002348365.1 Alphaproteobacteria bacterium UBA2966
GCGGAGGTCGTCGGCCTCGACGTCTCGAAGCCGCTAGATGGTGAAACACTTCAGACGTTGCGGCAGGCCTTTCAGGATCATCATCTCCTGTGTTTCCGGGACCAGCAGCTGACCGACGATCAGATGACGGCGTTTTCCGCCCAGTTTGGACCTTTGGAGCTCTTCCCCGAGGAAGACATGACGAAGGGTGCGATTGAAGTCTATCACGTGGCGAATGTTTCGCTTGAGGGCGAACAATTGGATGAGGACGATCCAAGAGTCGTCTACCAGCGGAACAACGGACGCTGGCACACCGACAGCTCATACCGCTACATCCCGTCACTGGCGTCAATCATGTACGGGATTGAAGTTCTGCCGCACAATGCCGAGGGGGGCGAGACCGGTTTCTCCAATATGTTGCTGGCCTACGAGCGTTTGCCCAAGGAAATGAAGGCGAAACTCATGCATCTGCATCAGGTGCATTCCTACGGCGAAATTCGCCGTTTGGAGCCCAGCATCCCGCCAATGAGCGATCACGAGCGCAATGCCTTGCCCCCGGTCACCCATCCGGTGATCCGGGTGCATTCGGATCGCGACTATCAGCGATCTCTCTACTTCACCTCGAACACGAGCCTTGAGATTGGTGGGTTGACACATGAAGAAGGCAAGGAGCTGCACGGTTGGCTTGTCGACTACGTCAGTAATCCGGACTTCTGCTACTTCCATCGCTGGCGCCAGAACGACCTGGTGATGTGGGACAATCGGGTCCTGCTGCACCGGGCCATGGAGTACGATCTCACTAAATACCGGCGGGTACTGCGCCGAACGACGGTGGCGGGCGACGTGCCGGTGATGGGCCCCTATTGGCCGGAAGCTTTGGCGGTTACGTCACGCGCTTAGGCATGTTCCGAGGTCGGGCGCATGGCGCCGCGTGGGTGCGATGTTATACTCACGATCGTTGTCGATTTTTATGAAAGGGAACATACATGGATCTCGATCTGGGTCCCGAGGACCAGGCATTTCAGAATGAGGTGCGGACGTTCCTGAAAGAGAACTTGACTGACGAGTTTTTGGAAGCGGGACGCCTTACCCCGGCCGTACGCAGTCCGATTGAGCCAACGCGACGCTGGGCGAAGGTGCTGGCCGAGAAGGGATGGCTCTGCCATCCGTGGCCGGCAGAGTTCGGTGGACCCGGCTGGACGGCGGTTCAGAAGTACATCTATGAGCTTGAGACGGAACTAGCGGGCGCGCCGTCAATCAATAATATGGGATTGCGGATGGTCGGCCCAGTGGTCATGAAGTACGGCACCGAGGAGCAGAAAGCGACGGTCCTGCCGAGCATCCTCAATGATGAATTTGCGTGGTGTCAGGGATATTCGGAGCCGGGTGCGGGATCCGATCTCGCATCTTTGCAAACCCGGGCCGTGCCGGATGGCGACAATTACGTGATCAATGGTTCAAAGATTTGGACGACCGGTGCGCACAATGCCGACAAGATTTTCTGTCTTGTAAGGACGTCGACCGAGGGAAAACCTCAGGAAGGCATTAGTTTCCTGCTGTTTGATATGGACCTGCCGGGTATTACGGTGAAGCCGATCCTGACCTATGCGGGCGACCATGAACTGAATCAGGTCTTCTTCGACGATGTCCGAGTTCCGCAATCAAGCCGCGTCGGTGACGAAAACCAGGGGTGGACTGTGGCGAAGTATCTTTTGGAGTTTGAGCGGGGTGGCGTGCCCTACACACCCCGGGTCAAAGCGGGGCTCTTGCGCCTCAAGGACATGATCCACAAGGAGGCGGGTGGCGACGGACGCAGTTTGGCGGAAGACCCGGATTTCCGCGGCCGGCTAGCAAAGCTGGAAATCGGTATTCAGGCAGCGGAGATCATCGAGAAACGTGTGATGAGTGCGCTCAGCCAGGGTGAAAACCCGGGATACGCATCCTCTATCTTTAAGCTGCGCGGTTCGGAATTACTCCAGGAAATGCTGGAATTGACGATGAAGACGCTTGGCAATTATGCCGCTCCCTACCAGCCGGAAGCTTATGTCTTCGGCAATAATGTCGAGGCGGTCGCACCGAACTACGGACTGACTGCAACGTCAAAGTATTACAATCAACGGGCCGCAACGATCTATGCCGGGTCGAGCGAAGTACAGCGCACTATACTGGCCAAGCATGCCTTGGGGCTTTAGGCACGCAAGTGCGCGCAGGCATCGCGGATGAACAAG
>DEBC01000065.1 GCA_002348365.1 Alphaproteobacteria bacterium UBA2966
ATCTGCGCCGCATAGACTTCCATCCGCCGCGCCTGCCAGTCCCGGTGCTCGGCTTCTTCCCACGGTGGCTGCGTCGGGTCGCGCTCCGTCAACTGCCAGCTCGGATCGATCAGACCCATCTCGACCATGCGCTCCAGCCGCTCCTGCCGCAGCCGGTCCCATCCCCGGTCGAAACGCCCCCGATATTTGGCAATGTCCTCCTCGTGCGCGTGCAGGGGCCAGTGCGGCGCGGTATAGGCGACGTAGCCAAAGAACGGCATCTGCTTCCGTTCCCGTGCGTGGTCGTTTATATAATCGACCGCCTGATCGCTGATCGCATCGGTATAGAAGAAATCCTCGCCCTCGTCTTCGACATCGATCCGCTCGTTCTCGCGCGTCAGCGTATTCGGATTGTAAAAGCTTCCCGCGCCCGTGATCGTCCCGAAGAAGCGATCGAAGCCGCGCTGCCGGGGCCAGCTGTGCTTGGGCCCGTCGTTGTGGCGGGTAATATGCCACTTGCCGCTCATATAGGTAGCGTAGCCCGCCCCCTTGAGCACCTCGGCAATCGTCGCGGTATTGGATGCCAGGTCGCCGCGATAGCCATCGACCCCATCGTCGTCCATCATGTGCCCGACATTAGCCTGGTGCGGATGCAGCCCGGTCAACAGCGACGCCCGGGACGGGCAACAGCGCGCCGTATTGTAAAACTGTGTAAAACGCAGACCGCGTTCCGCCAGACAATCCAGATTCGGCGTCTGGACCTCGCCGCCGTAGCAGCCCAGGTCGGAAAAGCCCATATCGTCGTTGAGAATCAGCAGGATATTCGGTCGATTCATCGGATGCTCAAGCCTCGCGTATCGGAATCTCTTTTTTAAACAACTGCGGCGCCACATAAATCGGTGCGCCCAATCGCGTCGCGATAACCATGCCGTCGCTGGGACGGCAATCTAGTATCCACTCGCCCTCCGGCGTATCGATGTGCAAACTACCGTAATACGTGTTGTCCTTGAGCGAGTGTACCACCAGGTACTGCACCTCGCCCTCAAGCCGCTCCAGCGCTTCCTCCAACAAATCGTAAGACAGTGGCCGCGGAAAATCTTCCTCCTCCATCGCCATCACCAGCGCCCGCGCCTCCCAATGGCCGATAAAGATCGACACCGGCGGCGCATCCTCCCCCTGCAATACAATCGCCACCCCCTCGCCCATATCCTTGACATTGGCGATGCGGGCGGGAATCAGGTCGCCAGCATCGGGAGTCTGATCGCCGCAGGCTACAAAGAACAGGGCGACCAAGAAAAAAAGGAGCTGCTGCATAATAGTGCTCCTCCTCAATCGTTATGGCTCTTGGATGATATCGCCGCTCTCGGGCCAGACGCGGCGAAAATGCCGGACGTTAAAGGTCAACCGTTGGTCGCTCTTGACCTTTTCGGCAGCGCGGGCGATTATCGCGTCGTATACCGTCCCACCCACGATACTCCATTCAGCAGCGCGGTCCAGTACGCGTAGATAATCGCCGCGGGTCAGTTGAAATTGCCAACTGGCATCTCCCATTGCCAATCTAGGAGATCTGGCAACCATCTGCAATAGGCATTCGCCGTTCATTTACAATAGCTTATCGCGTTGAAAACTTGTGTACCGTCTGCGTCCGATACGTCTCCCCTGGCCTTAACAACACCGACGGAAAACCCGGCTGATTGATCGAATCCGGATAGTGCTGCGTCTCCAGGCAGAACGCCCCGAATGCATCATAGGTCGCTCCGGCCTTCCCCTTGACCCCGTCCAGGTGGATCGCCGAATAAAACTGCACCCCCGGCTCGGTCGTAGATAATTCCATCACCCGCCCGCTGACCGGATCGTAAGCCTCTGCCGCCAGCCCCGGCTCGTCCCGCCCGCCATTGTCCAGCACGTAGTTGTGGTCGTAACCCCCGATCTCAATCCGCCCGATCCGCCCACCAATCGACGCCGGCTTCGTAAAATCCAGCGGCGTCCCCGCCACCGGCAAAATCCGGCCCGTCGGAATCAGCGTCTCATCCGGCTCAGTGTAATAGCGCGCGTGCAGCGTCATAATATGCCCCAGTATATTGCCGCCACCCGCTAAATTGAAATACGAGTGATTGGTCAGATTGACCGGCGTAGCCTTGTCGGTGGTCGCCGTATACTGAATGATCAGCTCATCGTCATTCGTCAGTACATAGGCCACTGTCACCTGTAAATTACCCGGATAGCCCTCCTCGCCGTCCTTGCTCAAATAGCTCAACTGCACTGCCGGCCCGCGATCGGTCTCCATTGCCTCGGCCTCCCACACCACCTTGTCGAAACCCACCAACCCGCCGTGCAGGTGATTCGGCCCATTGTTGACCGCGACCTTGTAGTCCTGTCCGTCGATCGTAAACTGCCCGCCCGCGATGCGGTTGGCCACCCGCCCGGTAATACACCCGAAATACGGATTCTCATTCTCGTACTGCGCCAGATTGTCGAATCCCAGCACCACATCGCCGAGATTGCCGTCGCGATCCTTCACCAGCAGCTCGGTGAGAATCCCGCCATAAGTAATCACCCGCGCCACTGATCCCTGATTGTTTTCTAAGGTGTAGCGATCGACCTGCGCGCCGCCCGCCGTCGTGCCAAAAACGTCCTTGTTCACTTTTGCCTCTCCTTCAGCAGCTGCCAGCGCGACCACCAGAATAACGCCCATCAGTTGCAACACCAGTCGACTCCTCTCCAGCTTGCGTTGTATCTCAGACGGACGTAAAATACGCATTCCCAAACGCCCGACCAACTCAGACAAAAGAGTCCATATAATGGGAAAGAGTATCCTCCTATTCACCGCACTCGCCCTCGTCGCCTGCGGTGGCAGCAGCGACGCCCCCACGCCCGACCAAAAGCCCCAAATCGCCTTCGTCACTAATGGCGTCAGTCCTTTCTGAACGATCGCCGCCAAGGGCGTCGCAAAGGCCGCCAAGGAATTTGACACCGACGCCGAAGTGCAAATGCCCA
>DEBC01000128.1 GCA_002348365.1 Alphaproteobacteria bacterium UBA2966
GAGTGCTTGTGCGGCAAGTACAAGCGGATGAAGTATCGCGGCATCACGTGCGAAAAGTGTGGCGTCGAAGTCACGCTGTCGAATGTGCGCCGCGAGCGCATGGGCCACATCGAGCTGGCCTCTCCGGTTGCTCACATCTGGTTCCTGAAGTCTCTGCCGAGTCGCATCGGATTGCTGCTCGACATGACCCTCAAGGAGCTGGAGCGCATTCTCTACTTCGAAAGCTTCGTGGTTATCGAACCCGGCCTGACTCCGCTCCAGGAGCGTCAGATCATGTCGGAGGACGAGTATTACGAGGCCCAGGACGAGTACGGCGAGGATGCCTTCACAGCCGGCATCGGTGCCGAAGCCGTCCGCGAGATCATGATCAAGATGGATCTCGAGGGTGAGCGTGATGCGGTGCGCACGGAACTCGCGGAGACGACGTCGGCGGTGAAGCCGAAGAAGCTCGTGAAGCGCCTCAAGCTCATTGAATCCTTCCTCAATTCGGGCAATCGGCCCGAGTGGATGATCTTGACCGTCGTGCCGATCATTCCTCCGGACCTGCGCCCTCTCGTGCCGTTGGACGGTGGCCGCTTCGCCACGTCGGATCTCAACGATCTCTATCGCCGGGTCATCAATCGGAATAACCGCCTCAAGCGGCTGATTGAACTGCGCGCGCCCGACATTATCGTTCGCAACGAGAAGCGCATGCTGCAGGAGGCCGTCGACGCCCTGTTCGACAACGGCCGGCGCGGCCGGGTGATTACCGGCGCCAACAAGCGTCCGCTCAAGTCCCTGTCCGATATGCTGAAGGGCAAGCAGGGCCGGTTCCGTCAGAACCTGCTTGGTAAGCGCGTCGACTACTCGGGACGCTCGGTGATTGTGGTGGGCCCGGAACTCATGCTGCACCAGTGCGGGCTGCCCAAGAAGATGGCGCTCGAACTGTTCAAGCCATTCATCTATTCGAAGCTCGAGCTCAAGGGCATGGCCGCCACCATCAAGATGGCCAAGAAGTTGGTGGAGAAGGAAAGGCCCGAGGTGTGGGATATCCTCGAAGAGGTCATCCGAGAGCATCCCGTGCTTTTGAACCGCGCGCCAACGCTCCATCGTCTCGGTATCCAGGCGTTCGAACCGGTGCTGATCGAGGGCAAGGCGATCCAGCTGCATCCATTGGTCTGTGCCGCATTCAATGCCGACTTCGACGGAGACCAGATGGCGGTCCACGTTCCGCTGTCGCTGGAGGCACAGCTGGAAGCCCGCGTGCTCATGATGTCGACGAACAATATCCTGGGCCCGGCCAACGGCAAACCCATCATCGTGCCGTCCCAGGACATCGTGCTCGGTCTCTATTACATGTCACTCATTCGGGACGGCGAGCCCGGAGAAGGGCTGGTGTTCCGCGACATCGGCGAGATCGAGCAGGCATTGCTTTCGGGTTCCGTGTCACTTCACGCAAAGATCGAAGCCCGTTACGACACGGTCGACGAAGAGGGCAACTCGGTCACGCTGCGGGTCGAGTCGACCCCGGGGCGGATGCTGCTGGCGCAAGAGCTTCCGCGTCACCCCAAGGTTGATTTCAGACTCATAAATCAGCTGCTGACGAAGCGTGAAATCACGCAACTGATCGATGTGGTCTATCGCCATTGTGGCCAGAAGGAGACGGTGATCTTCGCGGACCATTTGATGATGCTGGGTTTCGATCACGCCTGCCGTGCGGGAATCTCGTTCGGCAAGGACGACATGATCATCCCGGGGTCGAAGGAAAGCATGGTCTCGCAGACACAGCAGCTCGTGAAGGAGTACGAGCAGCAGTACGTCGACGGATTGATCACTCAGGGCGAGAAATACAACAAGGTCGTTGATGCCTGGTCGCAGTGCACCGAGCGTGTCGCCGACGAGATGATGAAGGGGATTGCCGATTTTGGTGATCAGACGGCGTCAGACTCTGAACAGCATATGCCGGTCAATTCCATCTACATGATGGCCGACTCCGGAGCGCGGGGTTCAGCCGCTCAAATGCGTCAGCTTGCCGGCATGCGTGGTTTGATGGCCAAGCCTTCCGGCGAGATCATCGAAACGCCGATCATCTCGAACTTCAAGGAAGGGCTGACCGTGCTCGAGTACTTCAACTCGACGCATGGTGCGCGTAAGGGATTGGCGGATACCGCCCTCAAGACGGCGAACTCCGGTTATCTGACCCGGCGTCTTGTCGATGTCGCGCAGGACTGCGTGGTCGTCGAGGTGGATTGCGGTACCAAGAATGGCCTGACAGTCAAGGAAGTGCTTGAAGGCGGTGAGGTCGTCGTGCCGTTGTCGGAGCGAATCCTCGGGAGATGTGCCGCCGTCGACGTCGTTGACCCGCTATCGGGCGAGGTCATCGTCAAAGCCGCCGCCATGATCGAAGAAGATGACATCGAAGTGATCGAGCGTGCCGGTCTCGACTCCGTCATTGTCCGGTCTGTGCTCACCTGCGAGAGCGAAGGCGGGACATGCGGCAACTGCTACGGCCGAGACCTGGCCCGCGGCACGCCCGTCAACATCGGAGAGGCGATCGGCGTTATCGCAGCCCAGTCCATCGGTGAGCCGGGAACTCAGCTGACGATGCGGACCTTCCACATTGGTGGTACCGCGCAGGTGGCTGAGCAATCAGCCATCGAGGCCAATTCCGACGGGACCGTCAAAGTCCACAACCGCAACGTCGTGAGCGACAGCCGCGGCCGTCTCGTGGTCATGGGCCGGAATATGGAGATCATCCTCGAAGGCGAGGCGGGTCGCGAGAAAGCCCGTCACAAGCTGCCTTACGGTGCCCGGCTTGCCGTCGATGACGGATCCGTGGTCGAGAAAGGTGGCAAAATCGCGGAGTGGGATCCTTACACCATCCCCATCATCACGGAACAGAAGGGTATCGCGACGTTCCGCGATCTTCTCGATGGCGTCAGTGTCCGGGATGTGATGGACGAGGCAACGGGAATCTCAAACCGGGTCGTGGTTGACTGGCGGCAACAGCCCCAGGGCAGCGATCTCCGGCCTCGCGTCACGCTGCGTGACAAGGCTGGTGAGGTCGTCACGCTCGCCAACGGTCTGGAAGCGCGTTATTTCCTCTCGGTCGATGCCATTCTCAGCGTCGAGGATGGGCAGGAAGTGGATGCCGGCGACGTGTTGGCCCGTATTCCTCGCGAATCGAGCAAGACGCGCGATATCACCGGTGGTCTGCCGCGGGTCGCGGAGTTGTTTGAGGCCCGCAAGCCGAAGGACCATGCGATCATCGCCGAGGCCGATGGCCGCGTCGAGTTTGGCCGCGACTACAAGGCCAAGCGCCGGATCATCCTGAATCCGGACGACGAGAGCCAGGAGCCGCTCGAGTATCTCGTGCCGAAGGGCAAGCACTTGAGCGTGAACGAGGGTGACTGGGTCGGTAAGGGCGAACCCCTGCTCGACGGCAACCCGGTGCCCCACGATATCCTGCGCGTCATGGGTGTCGAAGCTTTGGCCAACTATCTGGTGAACGAGATCCAGGAGGTGTACCGGCTGCAGGGCGTCCGCATCAATGACAAGCACATTGAGGTGATCGTCCGTCAGATGCTCCAAAAGGTCGAAGTTCTCGACCCGGGCGAGTCGACTCTGCTCCTGGGCGAGCAGGTCGACCGTGTCGAGTACGAGGAGGCCAACGAGCGGGCCGCGGCGGAAAACCGGAAAGAAGCGACTGTGGAGCCTGTCCTTCAAGGAATCACCAAGGCCAGCCTGCAAACCGGATCCTTCATCTCGGCTGCGTCATTCCAGGAAACCACTCGCGTGCTTACGGAAGCCGCAGTTTCCGGACGTGTCGACCGTTTGGCAGGATTGAAGGAGAACGTGATTGTCGGTCGCCTCATCCCCGCGGGCACGGGCGCGGCTATCAGCCGTCTCAGGCAGGTTGCAGTACAACGCGACCGGGAGATTGCCGAGAGTCTCGAGGGAGAAGCGGCCGAGGCACAGATTCCAGAGGAAGAATTGGCGGCAGTCGAAGCCGGCGAATAGTTTCTGCCTGCAAATTGGGCAGGAACTTTCTCAGGAATGCGTGGGGCCATCGTCTCGATGGCGAAATTGGAGGATCGATCTCACCGAATTTGGGGTAAATTTGGACCTCAGATTCGGTCGCGGGGTGGGTGCGATCAAACCCGAAAAACCCTGCGGAAAGTCTAGGTTTTCCGCTTGACGGGTAGTATACGCGTACCTATAGTGCGCGCTCTTTCGTCGGCGGTGGTGGGCGGTCCCGTCTAGACGCGCTGACGAAGACCTTGGAGACAACAATTTGCTAGGCCCAACGGGTGGGCGAAGAACACCCGTCAAGCGAGCATGTCGCAGTCGCTCGTTATCGCGCGTTTTGCGTTTATCTGCGGCTGACACCGGGAAGAGACACGATGCCTACAGTCAATCAGTTGGTTCGCCACGGGCGAGTACGCCCGGTGAAGCGGAAAAAGACGCCAGCGATGCAGCAATGCCCGCAAAAACGGGGTGTTTGCACGCGCGTCTACACGACGACACCGAAGAAGCCCAACTCGGCCTTGCGCAAAGTGGCGCGTGTGCGACTGACAAACGGGTTCGAGGTCCTCAGCTACATTCCCGGCGAGGGGCATAATCTTCAGGAACATTCGGTGGTGATGATTCGAGGCGGGCGGGTCAAGGATCTTCCCGGCGTGCGCTATCACATCATCCGCGGTGTCCTCGATACACAGGGCATCAGCGATCGCCGGCAGCGGCGATCGAAATACGGCGCCAAGCGTCCGCGTTAGGGATATAGGGCAATGTCACGTCGGCACCGAGCTGAAAAGCGGGAAACCTTTCCTGATCCCAAATTTGGCGATCAGGTGGTCAGTAAGTTCATGAGCTGTATCATGCTTGATGGCAAGAAGTCGGTTGCCGAGCGCATCGTTTACGGTGCGCTCGATGCCATTGAGGAGAAGGTCAACCAGGATCCGGTCGGTGTCTTTCATGAGGCGCTCGACAACGTCAAGCCGGCGATCGAGGTCCGGTCCCGACGAGTTGGCGGCGCGACCTATCAAGTCCCGGTCGAGGTGCGTGATGACCGTCGTCAGGCTCTAGCCATCCGCTGGCTGATTGACGCTGCGCGTGGCCGATCGGAGAACACCATGGTGGAACGGTTGTCGGGTGAGCTTCTCGACGCCGCCAATAACCGGGGCTCGGCGGTGAAGAAGCGGGAAGACACGCACCGCATGGCCGAAGCCAACAAAGCGTTTTCGCACTACCGCTGGTAGCGGCGAGTATTCAGGAGTAATCAGGCTATGGCGCGCGCGACCCCGCTCGATCGATACCGCAACATCGGCATCATGGCCCACATCGACGCGGGCAAGACCACGACGACCGAACGTATCCTCTACTACACCGGCCGCTCCCACAAGATTGGTGAGGTTCATGACGGTGCAGCCGTCATGGACTGGATGGAGCAGGAGCAAGAGCGCGGGATTACCATCACGTCGGCCGCGACGACCTGTGCCTGGCGGGACCACCGAATTAACATTATCGATACCCCGGGTCACGTCGACTTCACGATCGAGGTCGAGCGAAGCTTGAGGGTTCTCGACGGCGCTGTAGCCGTATTCGACGGTGTAGCGGGCGTTGAGCCGCAATCCGAGACAGTATGGCGGCAGGCTGACAAATACGGCGTGCCGCGTATTTGTTTTGTGAACAAGATGGATCGGACGGGCGCGGATTTCTTCAACTGTGTCCAGATGATCGAAGACCGTCTCGGGGCTACGCCTCTGGTGACGCAGCTGCCCGTCGGCAGCGAGGCAGACTATGCGGGCGTCATCGACTTGTTCGAGATGAAGGCCATCATCTGGAGGGAGGAAACTCTCGGCGCGGAGTATGAAGTCGAGGAGATTCCGGCGGAACTTTCGGATCAGGCAAGCGAGTATCGTGAAAAGCTGATCGAGCTCGCGGTCGAGATGGACGATGCGGCCATGGAGCAATACCTCGAGGGTAACGAGCCGGATGTCGCGACGTTAAAGGCTTGTGTCCGGGCCGGTGCCATCGCGGGCCAATTCATCCCGGTACTCAATGGGTCCGCCTTCAAGAACAAGGGCGTTCAACCCTTGCTGGATGCAGTCGTCGATTTTCTTCCCTCGCCCACCGATGTCGCAGGCATCAGCGGGGTGAAGTCCGGAACGGATGAGAGAATTACACGCGAGTCGAACGACGATGAGCCGTTCGCTGCACTGGCATTCAAGGTGATGACGGATCCGTTCGTCGGGAGCCTGACCTTTATCCGGATCTACTCCGGCGTCGTTTCGTCGGGCAGTGCCATCGTCAATTCGGTCAAGGAGCGCCGCGAACGCGTCGGGCGCATGCTGGCCATGCATTCCAACCATCGCGAGGATATCGAAGAGGCCCGGGCCGGCGATATCATCGCGCTCGCTGGACTCAAGGGGACGTCAACCGGCGACACCTTGTGCGACCCCAACCACCCTGTCGTTCTGGAGCGAATGGAGTTCCCGGATCCCGTCATCGAAGTGGCGGTCGAGCCCCGGACGAAAAACGATCAGGAAAAAATGGGCGTGGCTCTGTCGCGTCTGGCGGAAGAAGATCCTTCATTCCGCGTGGCGACCGATCCGGAGAGCGGCCAGACCATCATCAAGGGCATGGGTGAGCTGCACCTCGAGATTATCGTCGATCGCATGAAGCGTGAATTCAAGGTCGATGCGAACGTCGGTGCACCGCAGGTCGCCTATCGAGAGTCCATTACCCGAACGGGAGAGATCGACTACACGCATCGCAAGCAGACCGGTGGTGCCGGCCAGTTCGCTCGCGTGAAGATCGAGTTCGAACCGTTGCCGGCGGGTTCAGGCGTCGAGTTCGACAGTAAGGTCGTGGGCGGCAGTGTGCCCAAGGAGTTCATTCCGGGTGTACAGCACGGACTGGTCTCCGTGGCCGAATCCGGCATTCTGGCGGGCTTTCCTGTAATCGACTTCAAGGCGACACTTGTTGACGGTGCCTCGCATGACGTGGATTCGTCAGTCATGGCCTTCGAGATTGCGGCGCGCTCGGCGTTCCGTGAAGCCGCGCCCAAGCTCGGCGTGAAACTGCTCGAGCCCGTCATGGATGTCGAGGTTGTGACCCCCGAAGATTTCATGGGCGACGTGATCGGTGATCTCAATTCGCGGCGTGGCAGCGTCACGGGAACCGCCCAACGGGGCAACGCGACCGTGATCAACGCCATGGTCCCGCTCGCAAATATGTTCGGTTATGTCAATAACTTACGGTCCATGACTCAGGGGCGCGCGCAATTCACGATGACTTTCGATCACTACGATCAAGTACCTCAGGCCGTGTCCGATGAGGTGCGCGCGAAACTGGCGTAACCGGGAACCACAATTTTAGGCAAGGCGAATAAGGCTGTAACTGGAGACGAACGATGGCGAAGGCGAAGTTTGAGCGG
>DEBC01000143.1 GCA_002348365.1 Alphaproteobacteria bacterium UBA2966
CCTGACCTGCTTTCTTGTATTCCTCACGTGGCGGACTGAAGACATCGACCACGATGGCTGCGGCATCACCTGTTCGAATGCCATGTTCGACGCCCCCGGGCGTGTGCCAGAAGTCACCGGCCGTCATCTCCACTTCTTCGCCGTTCTGAATCCGTGTGCAGGAGCCTTCAAGCAGCACGCCCCATTGCTCCTGCGGATGACTATGCCTCTGACCCTCGGAGTGAGGCTCTATGCGCACGATGGACAGCATTGCCTGATCACCCGCAAAGATACGTGTCGTGATGCCTTCGCCCAATGTGCGCTGGATCCCCTGCGGCATGTCATTGATGTTGAAGACCCAATTGTCTTTCGACTGTGCCATGTCCGTTGACATAACAAGTGCCTCCTGTGTCATTCACTGGAATCGTAGCGCTTGTCCCAGAGGGTCATCAGCGCCGGGCTCTCCCAGGTGCCTTTTCCACGCGCGTGAACGGCCGTATTGAACTGTGCGATCATTGCCGTGATCGGCAGTGCCACGCCGAACCGTCGCGCCTCGTTAAGGCACAACCCCAAGTGTTCCATGAGAGAGTCGATGCCGCCATCCACCGGGTCCAACTCGGCATCGATCATGCGCTGGATTCGGTGATCGAACCACCAGGACTGCGCCGAGCCCTTACTGAGCAGAGAAAACGCTTTATCGAGGTCGAGGCCGGTCTCGCGTGCAAATACCACGCCCTCGGCCAGGCCCTGCATGTTTGCTGAAATCAGGATCTGGTTGACCATTTTCGTGAGTTGGCCGTGACCGCTGGGGCCGATGTGTTCGACTGTCTTCGCGTAGGCGTCAAGAAAGGGTTTGGCCTTGGCCATGCCGTCCTTGGACCCGCCGATCATGACGGCAAGCTCGCCGGCATTGGCCAATTCTTCCGCTCCTGAGACCGGTGCATCCAGATAGTGGATGCCCTGTGCTCCGGCGGCTTCGGCGGTCTCTTCTGCGGCTTGCGCGGTCATCGTATTGTGGTCGACGAAAACAGCATCCGGAGCCAATGTTCGAAAGGCGCCTGCCTCACCTTGAGTCACTTCCAACGACTCGGTGTCGCCACCGACACAGGTCGCGACATAGACAGCGTTTTCTGCGGCATCGGCAGCTGAAGTGGCGTGTCGCGCGCCGTGGTCGGCAACGAAAATTTCGACCTTCTTGCGGTCTATGTCGAAAACAGCGACCTCGTGACCCGCAGCCACCAGGTGCTTGGCCATAGGGCCACCCATCCGTCCGATACCGATGAAGGCCACTTTGTCTGTCACTCGACTACCTCCCGGCTCTTGCCAATCAGATCTTGCGGAGATCAGGCTTCCGTTTCTCAAGAAAGGCGCTGACACCCTCGTCGCGCTCGCCACTCGCCAGGCACAGGGCGAACAGTTTACGTTCGATTTCGATTCCCGCCGAAATGTCGATGTCCGGACTCGCCAGTACGGCATCCCGGGCAGCCATCAGGGAAACCGGTCCCTTCGCTTGCCATTTCCAGCAGATTTCGCGTCCGGCTTCCATAAGGTCTGTGCCTTCGTGCACAGCGTTGACCAAACCCATCGTGAACGCCTCCTGGGCCGAGATCGGTTCACCTAAAGTGACCATTTGCATGGCACGGCCGAGCCCGATGACCCGAGCGAGTCTTTGGGTTCCTCCGCTCCCCGGAATGACACCAAGGTTAATCTCGGGGAGTCCCAATCGTGCAGTGTTTGCCGCAATGCGGAGTGTGCAAGCGAGTGCAATCTCGAGTCCGGCGCCCAGGCAGTGTCCATTAATGCACGCGAGCGTGGGCAGACGCATCGTTTCCAGGAAACGTGGCAGTTCGCGACGTAGATTGGCTTGGCTGGATAGTTCGCTGGTGACCGTTCGCTCTTTGAGCTCATTGATATCGGCGCCGGCCGAGAATGCCTTGGGACCGTCCCCCGTCAATATGATGCAGTCAGCATCGTCGCTGGTTTCCAATTCCCGCAGCGCGCTCATGCACTCCTCACGCATGGGCAGGCTCATGGCATTGCGCCGTTCCGGATCGGTCAGCGTAATCGTTGCGATGCGGTCTTCGATATCCACAGAAATCTTGCTGTAGGTCACGTTCGTACTCCGGTTCGGGCCTTACTAAGAAATTGCTTCGAGCAAACTATTCGCGAGTTCCGTGCGCAGAGTTTTGCCCCCCACATTGCGCGGAATGGAATCCAATATCTCCAGCCGGCGCGGCTTCTTGTAGTCGGCAAGTTCGGTCGCGCAATGGGCCTGTAGTTCGGGCAGGCCGATGTTGGCGCCCCGCCTTGGAATGACACAGGCCGTAACGATCTGGCCCCATTTTGTGTCGGGCAGGCCGATAATGGCGCAGTCGAGGACGGCGGGATGCGACATCAGGACCTGCTCAACCTCTGCAGGGTGGATGTTAACGCCACCGCTTATGATGATCTCTTTTGAACGCCCGACCAGGTAGAGGTAGCCATCTGAATCGACATACCCGAGATCACCGGTGTGGAACCAACCATCCGTGAAGGCAGCGGCTGTGGCATCGTCGTCATCCAGATACCGCGACATGACGGATGGGTTGAGACACCTGATCTCACCGACCTCACCTTCAGGCATGGTCTCGCCATCTTCTCCTGTGATGCGGATCTCAACACCTTCGAACGGGGGGCCAACGGAGTTGGGCTTTCGCCGCTGGTCGTCAGGACCGAGCACGGTCATGCTGTTCGATTCCGTGGAGCCATAGTAGTCGAACAGATTGGGCGTGATCCGATCCAACACCCCTTCTTTCGTCGTAATCTGTAGGGGTGATCCGCAAGTGACGAGCCGCCTCAAGCTCTGCAGATCCTGATTGCCGCCCTGGTCCAGGGCCTCAAGGACCATTACCAGGACCGTCGGTACGACGAGACTGGACGTTACCCGTTCCCGGCCAATCAACGCGAGGTATTCCGCCGGGTCGAAATCGCGCTGAATATGAACCCTTCCTCCTACGTGAAGATGCATCAATGTGAATGTCAGGCCGGCTGAATGCACCTGCGGCATCACGCCGAGATAGACGTCTTCCTGGCTCAGTCCATAAACGTCAATGGCTTTGTGAAGCCACACCATGCGTGCGCGATGCGTGGCGAGTACGCCCTTGGGCTGGCCTGTAGTGCCCGAGGTGAACATCAGACTGAAATAGTCGTCTGCGGAGACGTCTGGGAGCACAACGTGCGGTGTGGAACACAGCTCCCCGAATGTTGGGCCGCCGTCATTCTGACCGGGGTCAATGGTGACCATTTCCGGACGATCGATCCCGCCGCGTTCGACGGCCCGGTGCACCAGCGTCTTCCGCTCGTTTGTTGTGAAGATCGCGCGTGATCGCGCCAGCGAAAGAATGCTCGCGACCTCTGCTTCCTTCAGGCGCGGGTTGATCGGCGAAAACACGGCGCCGGCGCGTGCCACTCCGAGAACGACGATGATGTATGCGATGCAATTGGGGAGATAGGCGGACACCACGTCGCCTTTGTTGATGCCGAGAGCCAGAAGGCCTGACGCCAGGCTGCTGACCCACCCGTTGAGATCTCCAAACGTTAATGTCGTACCACCATCGGTCAGAGCCGGTTTGTCGGGAGTCGTCGCGGCAACTGCAGAGCCGATCTGCCCGACGCACAGCTCTCCGGCCGCTTCCTTGAGCTCAGCTGTCACCACCGTGACCCGCTACGAAAGACTTGAGCTGTTCGAGTGCCGAAGCCAGCGGGATATTCGCCGGGCAGACGCTCTCCGCGTGCTCGGCGGATTGCGGTCTGAGGGCGCGCACCTCGTCGGCAAATTCATCCAGACGTGTCGCACCAGCGCTGTCGCGCTCTTCGAGCGTCAGCATGAGAATTCTATTCAGTGCTGCCAGTCCTACCGGATCATCAACCTGCGGCTGATCTGCGATCGCAGAGACACAGGCACCGCACGTGATACATCCATTCTGTGCCTCGATGGTCGTGCGTTCATTTGAATCGGGGGCAATGATTGGCAGGTCCCGGCTCTGGGGATCGCGCGGTTTCAGTCCGGCCTCCGCGCGGGCCAAGTTCGAGAAGAAGGGCCGCATGTCAACGATGAGGTCGTGCTGAACGGGTAGGCCGCGTAGCGGTTCGATACGAATTGTGGATTCATCGATTTCACCCAGCGTCGTTTGGCAGGCCAATGTCTCCTTGCCGTTGATAACGACGGCACAGGCGCCGCACATGCCAACCCGGCAGGCGAACCGAAATCCGAGTGAGGGGTCTTCATTCTCGCGGACCCAACTCAGCGCATCGAGCACTCGCGCGTGCGTCGACGGAACCGGTACGTCGAATCGTTCCTGTCCGCCACCTGATCCGCTACGCGCGATCTCGAGCGTCACACTTCCCAGCGAGGGCGTGACTTTGGTCATGCAGGGATCAACGTTTCGCCGAGGAGTGCATCCGGCGTCCGCCGCGAAAATTCTACCGGGCGCGATTCGGTCGTCATTGAACCGTCGGCCTCTTTACGCTGGAAAAAATTCACGAGGTAACGATCATCGGAATCGGGAAAATCTTCGCGGAAATGACTGCCGCGACTCTCCTCGCGCTGACTTGCTGCCGCGCCGATCAGCCGCGCCACGTCGATAAGGTTTTCCGCATCGAGTCGTTCTTGCAGATCAGGGTTCCCGCCACGTTGGGCGGGCATGGGCAATGCGGTGAGTTCCGATTCAATCGCATTCAGTTCTTCTTCAACACGGGCCAGGCCGTTGGCTTCGCGCAGAATTCCGAGGTGTTCCCAGGACAAGGCACGCAACTTGTTTTTCAAACGGTAGGGCTCACCGGTGATCTCCGCCGATCCCTCCAATCGATCGCACAGTCTCGACAGCCGATCCGGATCGATCGCAGGGCGTGCGCTCTCCTTTACGTGCCTCGCCATCGACTCTCCGGCGATCGCACCAAAAACCATAGATTCGGCCACGCCGTTGCCGCCAAGCCTGTTGGCACCGTGTACACCTCCAGCATCTTCTCCTGCGGCGAACAGACCGGCGAGACTGGTTCGGCATTCGCTATCGATACGAATGCCACCCATCTGGAAGTGTGCCGTGGGCGTGACTTCAATGAGATCCGTTTCCATGTCGGTCCCCACGGTAAGACACCGCTCGTACATGCCGGGCGAGGACTTGAGCAGGAACTCCTTGCCAAGATGGCGAACATCGAGATAGACGCCTTCGCTGTCTGTGCCCCGGCCGGCCCTGATCTCCATCATGCCGCTCCGTGAGACGCGGTCCCGCGTGGAACGCTCCATCTTTTCTGGATCGTAGCGTTCCATGTATCGCTCGTGGTCTGCGTTGAGCAAATGGCCACCGGCACCGCGCAGTCCTTCCTCGAGAACCGTCCCGTTCAACAGAGACCCATCGACGATGAGACCCGTGGGGTGAAATTGCATCATCTCCATGTCGACAAATTCGGCACCGGCGCGATAGGCCATGGCCAGTCCATCGCCGGACTTCTCCAAGGATGCGGCCGTGATGCGGTAGAGCGGTGCCGCTCCACCGGTTGCCACGAGGACTGCCGCAGCGTTGACAGCAATCAGTTCACCGCTGTGTTGATCCATCAGCAACGCGCCGGTGACGGATTGGCCGGAGCCATCCAGCAGCAGGTCGACGCCACGAACTTCGTTGAGCATCTCGATGTCGCGGACAAGCATCTGTTCCGCCAGGCGGCTGATGATTTCGATCCCCGTAAGGTCACCGCGGTGGATTGTTCGATTGAACGATTGCCCGGCGAGCGCGCGCTGATGAATGGTGCCGTCCGCGTTGCGGTCAAATGTGCAACCGAAGGAATTCTCCATTTCGAAGACGCGTTCAGGCGCTTGGGTCACCAACGTCCAAGCCAATTCCTGATTGTTGATCAGGCTGCCGCCGCGAATGGTGTCGTCGTAATGCTTGTCGAAAGAATCGTCATCATGAAGCACGACGTTATAGCCGCCCTGGACCATGCGCGTGCAGCCGCTCTTTGCGAACAAGCCCTTGCTCGCGACGACGATGTCGAGGTTGGGCGCCGAATCGCGCGCGTGGATGGCGGCGAACAGGGCGGCGCCGCCACCGCCGATGATCAAGATGTCACAGGTGAGGGATTGCACGAGGCCTCTTTTGCGGTCTGCAGGCCGGAGATTCCAGCCTGGGTCGCTTCTTATAAATTACTGGCGAAATTCGACAAGGCACGGTCAATCCCTTCGACAATAAAATCGACGTCGTCGCTGGTCGTGATGAGCGGTGGCAGGATGGGAATGACGTTATCTGCTCGCGTCAGCAGGTCATGTGTATCGAGCAGATCCGTGATCATGTCGCCGATCCCCATCGCGGCCGGAAAGCGCTCCTTGGTCTCCCGGTCCTTCACCAGTTCAACTGCCGCGAACAAGCCCTTGCCACCCCGAATGTCCCCGACAAAGGGATGCCTGTGCAGGACCTGGAGACGCTCGAACAGGTATTGACCCATCTCGGCAGAGTTCTCGACGAGGTTCTCGTCTTCGATGATCTTCAGATTAGCCAGCGCAGCCGCCGCGGCAATGGGGTGTCCGCCATAGGTATAGAGGTGACGGAACTTCTCGTCCTCTCCGCCCAGGAATGTGTCGGCCACATCCTTGCGCACGATGGCGCCTGCGGCCGGGAGGTATCCACTGCTCAGTTGCTTGGCCATGGTCGTGATATCCGGCTGCACGTCCCAGTGCATGCTCGCGAACCACTTGCCCGTGCGGCCATAGCCGGTGACGACCTCATCGAGGATCATCAGGACGCCGTAGCGGTCACAGATTTCGCGGATCGAGGGCCAGTAATCATCGTGCGGACAGTAAACGCCACCGGTGATCGACATGGGTTCGCCGATGAAAGCGGCAACTGTTTCCGGACCTTCCTTCTCGATAACCTGTTCGACTTCACGCGCGCAATCGAGCGTGCAGCTGCCATTTTCCGCACATAGTGCGCAGCGATATTCATTCGGTTGCGTGACATGGATGTTGCCAGGTTGGAGCGGTCCATAGTCACCCGGAGCAGCGATTCCGCCGCCGCCCGCGGCCATCGTCGCATGGGTGCCACCGTGGTAGGAACCTGCCCGGCTGATAACCTTGTAACGGCCTTCCTCGCCCCGGATCCTGTGATACTTCTTGGCGATTTTGATCGCGACTTCGTTGGATTCGGCGCCACCATTCGTGAGGAATACGCGCGATCCTTTGTCCGGTGCCAGACTGGCGATTTTGGCAGAGAGGCGGATAGTATTCGGATTGCTCCCGCCCCAGGGATTCGATGTGATGCCCTGCATGGCTTCGTAAACGGCGTCCGCGATCTCCTTGCGGCCGTAGCCCACGGCCTGAAGCCACATTCCCGACATCATGTCGAAGATCCTGCGGCCTTCGATGTCCTTGAGCCAGCAGCCTTCGCCGCTCTCGTAGATTCGCAGAGAGTTTGGAGAATCGGCGAAATCCTGCATCTGGTGGAAGGGTAGCCAGAAATGGTCCACTGCCATCTGGCGAAGATCTTCGTGTCCCTGTTCAGTCATCGCATGGGCATCCCTGTTGAATGGTTCCCGACTTACCGGAATGAACCATCATACCAGACCGGTGCGTCTGCCGCTTAAGACGGGACGTGAATACCAGGCTCAGGAGGACAGAACGGCGTCGGCGCGCTCGCGAGCCGCTGTCGCGCGCTGGGTGTCGCCCAACGCAGCGAGCGTCTCGGCATACTTCAGCCAGCTACCATGGCTGTTCGGTTTCTGTGCAAGGCGTTCAGAGAGCAGCGCTCGTGCAAGAGTGAACTGCTTGTCTCTAATCGTCGCTTCGATCAGCAATTGATGGAAGACATCCCGCTGTGCGTGGCTTCCACCGATGCAGGCCAGGTCGTAGCGCAGGGGCAGCAGGGTGTCGACCACGGCACCATAGTCATTCTTTGCAAAATCAAGCAGGGCCTGGCAGACCGGAATGGTCGTGGACTCCATTGTCGTGGCGGCGAAGTTTTCGGGCGTGTCGCCAAACTCATGCAGCGACGCAAGTAGCTTTTCCGCGGCATCGAACCTCTTGTCGGCGGCCAGGGCCATCATCGCGTGAGTGTCGGTAAAGGCGAGGACGTGATCGTCGACATGTCTCTCCATTGCATCGGCCATGGCCTTCCAGCGATCGCCAACATCGACACCCAAGAGATCGAGACGCAGCAACATCGAGGCGCCATTCTGGACGTCGAGATAGAAATCCCAGACCGGGGGTTGCACCGAACGATCGAATAGCTCGAGAACGGTGTCGTAGTCACCCGCTTCAACTGAATACATCGTCAGGTGCCACCACAGATGGCCGCGGAAGGGATTGCGATCATCCCAGGCGTCGGCAGGGTAGTTGAGCCACTCCATCCCTTCGCGAAGGCGACCTTGCATTTCGAGGGTGTGGGCGACGGCATGGATCGCCCATAGATCGTCTGGATTGGACTCCACTGCCTGGCGGCCGAATTCTTCCGCGCGCGCGTACTCGCCGCATTCCTCTAGGCCGAAGGCATACATGCCCTGAACGCTGCTGTAGCCGGGTACCGAGTCATCCCATTGATCGATGACGCGAGCGATGCTGTCGCGGATGTCCTGGGTGTGGCCCATCCAAAACGAGTTGTAGTGCTGAAGGCGCAGAGCCAACAGGTCATGTGGATGATCGAGCAGAATGGCGTCCCATATCTTGCAGGCGTTCCCGACGTCGCCCTTTGTCCAGGCGCGCAGTGCGTCTACATGAGCCGCCTCGCGTGCCGTAACCTTGGACACGCCGGCTTCCGCCGCGGCCAGGCTCTCTTCGATCTTGGGGCGCATGGCGCTGGTTGCGAACAGGTTGAACAGATATCCCTTGAAGCAGTTCCCCATGACGAAGTCGGGATCTGCGCCCAACATCTGCTTGATTGCCTCGCCGGCACCGGCGCGATACTCCATGTATTGCCGCATGGTTTCGTTGAACCCCTCGACAGCATCGGCGCTATCGGTGGTGAGGGTCAGTCCGCGAATATCGCTGTGCATGAGTGCTCCTCGGGGCAAGCCCCCCTGTCATGGAACTACGGGTATTCAAACCCTTGTCTGGTCAGTTTGCTGTCGAGCAACGATTGCAGGTGCCAGAAGCTCTGCCGAATTGCTCTAAGGTTGGACTACTCGCCACCATCGATACGAACGTAGACCTTCCCGTCCTCGACCTTGGTGGCATAGGTATCAAGAGCGACGGATACGGGCGCGCCTTTGGGTTTTCCCGAGGGAATGTGGAAGCGGCCCTGATGCACAGGGCACTCGATGATGTCGTCGATCACGATGCCTTCCGAGAGAAATGCGAAAGCATGCGTGCAGATGTTCTCGGTAGCGTAGAACTCGCCATTCACATTGTAGACAGCGATGGCCGTAC
>DEBC01000022.1 GCA_002348365.1 Alphaproteobacteria bacterium UBA2966
ATCCACTCTTCGGACAGGGGTTCGTCGGCGGGTACCCGCCCATGTTCAACCAGGATGACGAGTGCATGGCTGTGGGGCAGGGCAATGGTCCCCTCCCGCCAGGCGGATTGCGGCAGCAAACAAATGCCGGCATGGCTTGTATCGAGGAAGTAGGCGGCGCCCTTCAGGTCCACCGCACAACGCACCGGATCGTCCGTATCCGGGGCGATAGCCGGTGCCTTGTCGCCCGAGGTGAAGCCCGAGAACAAGTCTCGGTATTCCCGCAAGGCGGTTCCGAGCATATCTCCCGGCCGATGGTCCGCGGCCACGGGTGCTGGCGGACGATCGATTTCCGCCACACCGCGCCCGTCGTCGCGCGCGAGTGTCTCGAGCGGGAAGGTTCCAAGGTGAAACGGGCGGTTTCCGTTTTTCAACAGGCGCATGTGGCGAATATCCGGGGTCGGTCGAAACAGGTTTGGTGTGAACGCGGAAGGCGTTCATTCTCGCGACGATTGGCATCGACCACAACCGCGATCATCAGATCGTGGAACTGGCGCGTGAATTTCCGGGCCGATTACGCGGTCGAGCTGGAGACGGCGCTTGGGCGCGAAAGGCTGGTAAAAGCGATCGAGAAACGCTCGCGCGCGGTGATTGCCTGTCCGATCGAAGGGGTGGCTCAGAATCTCACCTATCATAGGATCGGCGGTGTCGTGGCGCCGGCGGATGCGACCATGCAGATCGTACCTTCACGTGAACGCCTGCCGATCATTCCCGGAATGCAGGCGGCCACTGATATCCACACCGGCAAGAAACGCTTGCACGATAAACTGATACAGCCGGTGTTGAAGACGGGTTCGTAAGCGTTCCGCAGACGCTAGGAGAAGACGACTGTTCGCTCGCCGCGCAACAGCACGCGTTGCTCAATGTGGTAGCGCACGGCCCGGGCTAGGACGACACTCTCAAGATCGCGGCCGATGCGCTCCAGATGCTCGGGCGTATGTGCGTGGGAGACTCGGCTGGTTTCCTGCTCAATGATCGGGCCTTCGTCGAGGTCCGGCGTAACGTAGTGGGCCGTGGCACCAATTAGCTTTACCCCGCGCGTATGTGCCTGCTGATAGGGTTTGGCGCCCTTAAAGCCGGGCAGGAAAGAATGATGGATGTTGATACAGCGCCCAGACAGATACGCGCACATCGCCGGTGAGAGGATTTGCATGTAGCGGGCAAGGATGACTAGCTCCGCACCAGTTTCCTCGACCAGGTCCCGGATCTTGGTTTCTTGGGCAGACTTGGTGTCTGATGTGACCGGCAGGTGGTAGTACGGAATACCGTAGAAATCGGCCAAAGGCTTCTGGTCGGGATGGTTGGACACGATACCAACTACATCCATATCCAGAGATCCCGAATTGGTCCGGTAGAGAAGATCGTTCAGGCAATGCCCCGGTTTCGAGACCAGGATCAGTGCCTTGGGCCGGACGTTCTGGTCCCGGATGGACCATTCCATGGAGAACCGGCTGGCAATCGGGCCGAAGGACGCCGAGAGATTTTCCATATCCGGTGTTGCGTCGCCCGCACCAAATACCGCGCGCATGAAGAACTGGCCGGATATCTCGTCGTCGAACTGCGCCGATTCAAGAATGTTGCAATCCTGCTGCGCTAGAAAGCTTGCTACGTCCGCGACTATGCCCATCCGGTCGGCGCACGACAGGTTGAGGCTATAGCGCCGGTCGAAATGCTGGGAGACATCGGTCATGAGTAAAATGGCCAGAGGTTTCGCACGTGGATGAGCGCGCCGGTTTTAATCCTGAAGCGGATGCACTGGCAAGAGGTGCAAAGACCGTATCTGCCTAACCGCCACCCTTCGGTGCCAGGTCGATTTTCTCAATCCAGTATTGCTGCGACAGCCAGCGCACATTGGCCGGGCGAACCCGGACCAGCAGCGTGGTATGGCCTTCGGTTCCACGTTGTACACCGACCTCGTTATAGGTGTTCGAATGGAACCGCTCGGGCGGAAATTTGGCCGTGACGAGCAGGTCAAGATTTTTCGGATTCTTGTCGAGTTCAACCGAAAGCGCATCGGTTATCCGGCTCGGACCGGTGACCCGCCCATAGCTTTCCCAGCCTATCCAGATCACCGCGACAACGATTATGAAAAGAATGTCGCGACGCTTGTACCAGGTCCGCCGGCGTTTTGCCGGACGCACTTCATCGAGTTCTTGTGACGTCATATCAAGTGGGCTTCCAGACCAGACCCCACCGCTCGATCGTCCACTTCTCCAGGGGAACCAGGAGATAGCGGTCGGTGGCAAGGAAGATGATCGAAATCAGGATAACTCCGAGGAACACTTCCTCGGTTTTGAATTCGGATGCCGACACGAAAATCATGAACCCGAGGCCGCTGTCACCGCCGATCATTTCAGCCGCGATCAGGGCGCGCCAGCCGAAACCCATAGCCATCCGGCCACCGGTGATGATCGAGGGCATGGCGCCCGGCAGGTAGACCTGTCGGATCGTATCAAGATGCGAGCCACCGAGTGTCTGGACTCCTTGAACTAGGACCCTGGGGACCGCGCGCACGCCCATCATGGTGTTGAAGAATAGCAACCAGAATATGGTGTTCAGCATGATGAACAGAGTGGTCTCCCAGCCAACACCGAACCAGACGACGGCGAGCGGGATCCAGGCGATCCCCGAGACTGAGTTCATAAACACGCCGATCGGCTCGAGATAGGCCGATACGGTCCGGTTCATGCCCGCCAGGATACCGAAACCGATACCAAGTGGGACGCCGACCACGGTGGCCAGCATGACCCGGCCGATGGAGGACAGGACATTGTTCGACAGCTGACAACCATTGTGGCCATCTACGGCCGCCATAAAGCTGGGACAGTCGCTCTGAAGCCAGAATATGGCCTCCCAGACATCGGTAATGGGCGGTATTTCGACCGGGTCGAACCAGACAAAGGCCGTATTCATCTCCCAAAGCGCGATCAGGACAATGAACGGAATCAGTCCAAGGATGAATTTGCGCAGGCGCTGACGTCCGAAACGTTTTTGAACTGCAATCGAGAACTCTGTTAACGCGGTCATCGTGTTACGAGTCCCCAGCGTTCAATGGTGTCCGATTCAAGCGGACGCAGCAGGAAGTGATCCAGCAGGATCCAGGTAAACCCGATCAGCGCCATTCCCAGAATGATCTGGGCCGTGTTGTCGAGTTCCTGTCCGGCAAAGATCATGTTGCCAAGGCCAGCCTGTCCGGCAAGCATCTCGCCGGCAATCACGGCACGCCAGGCGAACCCGATGGACAGGCGGGAACCGATCGCCACTGACGGCATGGCGCCGGGTAGCAGGACGTCGCGGATGATCTGGAAGCGCGTGGCGCCCAGGGTTCGCGCTGCGCTGATGTAGCGCATGGGAACCGCCCTAACACCGGAGAGCACGTTGAACGCGATCGGGAAGAAGCTCGTGTAAAGGATCACGATCATCACGGTCGTGTTGCTGTTGCCGAACCAGATGACGATGATCGGGAAAATCGCGATACCCGAGACCGACTGGAAGAAGTTCATCAGCGGATAGAACATATCCGCGATGGTCCGGTTGAGGCCCAGGATCAGTCCGAACGGGATGCCCATCAGAAGGCCAACGATGCTGCCGATCACGAGGCGCGTCAGCGTATCGGAGTAGAAGCTTACGAGAACGCCCTTCTCGAGCAAATCGGCGGACGAAATCAGTGTCGTCAGGGGCGAGGGCAGATAGCGGTCCGGTCGCTCGATGATCGACGAGATTATTCCCCAGAGTATGAACACCCCGATGGTCAGGATGATCAGCTGGACGGCCCGGCTGTCAGAGAGGGTTCTTCTCAGGCTTTTCCGGCGAACCGGGGCGGCATCAGCCGTCGTCATCGCTTGTGACCTCCGATCGCACCAGGCTAAGGATTTCGTCGCGCGCATCGGTGAACTTCGAATTGTTCACCATGTCCTTCCACTGGCGTTCCTCGCGCGGGATGTCGATCTTGATTTCCGACTTGATCTGGCCCGGACGTCGCGAAAAGACGATGCATCGATCGCCGAGGAAGGCGGCTTCCTCGACTGAATGGGTAATGAACAAGATGGTCTTCTTGGTCGCCATCACGACTTTGTTCAACTCATCCTGGAGAGTGATTCGTGTTTGCGCGTCGACGGCCGCGAACGGTTCGTCCATCAGCATGATGACGGGATCTGCGCACAGGGTTCTCGCCACGGCGACACGTTGCTTCATGCCGCCTGACAATTCGTGGGGATAACGATCCTCGAAGCCTGACAGGCCGACCAGATCGACATATTCCTGGACCCGCCGCTGCAATTCCCTTTTCGGGGTGCGGCGCAACTCCAAGCCGTGGCCGATGTTCCGCGAGACCGTGCGCCAGGGTAGGATTGCATGTTCCTGGAACACGACACCGCGATCTGGGCCGGGACCCTTGATCTCAATGCCGTCCACCATAGCCCGGCCTTCCCGGTAGGGGAGGAGCCCGGCGATAATGTTTAGGAACGTGGTCTTGCCGCAGCCACTGGGGCCAACGATAGCAACAAATTCGTTTTCATAGATCTGCAGGTTGATGTCATCAAGGGCGTGGACGGACTCGCCTGTGTACTCATCGGGATAGTGATGAGACAGGCCCTGGACGATTAGTTTTGCTTCAACAGTCATAACGTTCCCGAAGTTTCGACGGGCGCGAGGATCACCCCGCGCCCGCCTAACCCATCAAAGTTGATTCGTTTTTTAAAGCGCTACAAGGCTTATTTTGCACCGCCAAGATCAGAGAACCATTCCGGGTGACGCTTCATCGTCGACTCGATGAACTTCGAATCTAGATATTTGGCCGGGTCGTACGGCTTCTTCATTTTCTTCTGCTCGATGAGAAGATCGACGGCCTTGCTGAACGCCTTGGACGTGTTGGTGCCGATGCGCGGATCGTAGACCCAGAAATCGAGACCCGCGAGGACCTCTTCCTTGGTCATGTTCACGAAGCGCGTGCCGATCTCTGCAACCTCTTCCTTATTGGCGGGGTTGCGGACATAGGCGGCCGCTTCGGCCATGGAGTCCACGAACTTCTGAGTTGCCGCTTCGTCCTTGTAGACCCGATCCGGGTTGCCGTGGAGATAGGCGCAGAAGCAGACGAGGTCGCCGCCACGCTTCACGATCTTAGCGCCCGCAACCTTCTGGGTTGCACGGAACACGAACGGCTCCCAGGCCGAGATGGCGTCAACGCCACCTGTGTCGAGGACGGAAACCAGTCCCGGCGGGCGGGTGTTCACGCGTTCGATGTCGTTGATCGATAGACCGGCTTCCTTGAGGGCCTGGCGCAGCCAGACATCGCCGGTCGAGCCGAAGGTCACGCCGACCTTTTTGCCCTTAAGATCGGCAACGGAGTTGATGCCGGAAGCGCCGGAGGCAACCAGGGCGACAACTGCGTCAGAGCTGGATTTCTCGAAGGCCGCGCCGACATAGCCGACGATCCCGCGCACGTTCAGACCGCGCTCGAGGGCGGCGGGTAGGTTGGTGAAGGCAGCCGGGGCGAAGTCGAAGTCGCCGGCGCGCAGGCCTGTGGACAGCTCTTTTCCCGTGTTGCGGATTTCGACCTTTACGTCGACGCCGTTCTTGGCGAAGAAGCCCTTTTCTTGGGCGACAAAGACGGCAAGACCGCCGGGGTTACCGGCAGCGGCCACGACGAGATCCTTTGCGATCGCCGGATTGCCAAGTGCTACGAACGGTAATGCAGCTGCTGCTACAGCAAGATATTTCAACGATTTGAACAATGTACCCTCCCTGTTCGACTTAGTTTTATAGAAGACCGTTGTATCCAAGTTACTATCCGAAGATTGCCCTATAATAGCAACCCTAAGCTCCCGCCCCGACGAGCCTACTGTTCCCCACGAGCAAATATGCTGGTTCGCGGTGGCATAGCAAACTGGCTGTCATGGACACCCGGAAGATGGAGCTCGGCTAGGCGGCGTTGATGGCCTGCCAGACCCGTTGCGGCGTGACAGGCGTGTCGATTTCCCGCACACCGTAGTCGGCAAGCGCATCGAGTAAGGCATTGACTATGGTCGGGGTGCCCGCAACCGTTCCGCCTTCACCCACGCCTTTGGCGCCGAGCGGGTTCGATTTACTGAACACCGGGCTGAAGTCGACATTGATCTCGGGCATCAGGTCGGCGCGCGGTACGCCGTAGTCCATCAGCGAACCCGCGATCAACTGGCCGCTCTCGCGGTCATAGGTGACATCTTCCAGCAGCGCTTGGCCGACACCCTGTACCACGCCGCCATGGATCTGGCCCTGGGCGAGCAGCGGGTTGATCACCGTTCCAATGTCGTCGACCACGGTGTATCGGTCGATCTTGACCGCGCCGGTATCCGGGTCCACCTCGACCTCGGCGATGTGACAGCCGTTGGGGAAGCTCGGCACTTCGGCCGCGAATGCACCCACGCCCTGGAGGCCCACGCCCAACTCCGAGGGAACGTGCACGGGCATGAAGGACATCTGCGCCACCTGCTTGAGCGGCATTTCCTTGTCGGTTCCCGCAATGACGAACTTGCCTTCGGTGAACTCGATGTCGGCGGCGTCGGATTCCATGAAGTGTGCTGCGAACATCTTGCCGCGTTCGATCACCTCGTCGGCTGCGGCCCGAAGGGCGCTGCCGCCCACCATCATTGAACGTGAGGCATAGGTCCCGCGACCAATGGCGACCTCGTCCGTGTCGGCCTGGGCTAGGCGGACATCCTCGAGCGGGACATCGAGCCACTCGGAAACCATTTGCGCGAAAGTCGTCTCATGGCCCTGGCCATGGGACAGTACGCCCGAGACGACCGTGACAGTACCACTGGGGTCGAAGCGGATTTCCATGCGTTCGTTGAAGATGCCGGTATTGTCGACATAGTAGACGATCCCGATACCGCGCTTCAGGCCTAGGGCTTCGCTCTCGGCCTTGCGGGCGTCGTAACCGTCCCAATCGGCGATTACGCGCGCCTTGTCCATGGCGGTTTCATAATCGCCGGTATCGTAGACCCAGCCGGTCAGGGTTGAATGGGGCATCTCGTCCGGGGTGATGAAGTTGGTCCGTCGAAGCTCGGTGCGATCCATGCCAGTCTCACGCGCGGCCGCGTCGATCAGGCGCTCCATGATGTAGACCGCCTCCGGACGACCGGCCCCGCGATAGGGAACCGTGGGCGCCGTGTTGCTGAACACCGCCTTGTTGATCACGTCCACGTTGGGAATGTTGTAGACGGTCGGGGCGAGTTTGACCGCGAAGAGCACCGGAATGGCGCCCGCACCCTCGATATAGGCACCGACATTGTGCAGCGCGTGCCAGCGCAGCGCGACGAATTTGCCGTTCGCGTCCAGTGCGAGTTCGGCTTCCACTGTTTGGTCCCGGCCATGATCGTCGCCCATCAAGGATTCGCTACGCGTGGCAATCCATTTCACCGGGCGCTCGATCCGCTTGCACGCCCAGGCCACGACGGCTTCTTCGGGATACACATGCCCCTTCATCCCGAAGCCGCCGCCCACATCCTTGGCAATGACGCGAATCTGGCTTTCGGAAACGTTCAGGTTCTGCGCGGCCAGTCCCTGGCGAATGCCGTGCACATTCTGGGTGCTGGTATAGAAGGTTAGGCGCCCGTTGCTGATGTCGTATTCGCCATTGCACCCGCGCGGCTCCATAGTCATCGCATCGAGCCGATTGTTGTGCAGCTTGATGCGGGTCACATGGTGCGCGTTCTTGATGGCCTCGTCGGCCGCATCACCGTTACCAAGTCTGAGCGTGAAGCTGACATTGTTGATCGCCTCCTCGTAGACGAGGGGCGCGCCGTCCTTGACGGCATCTTCCGCCATGACGGTGGCGGGCAGTTCGGAGTAGTCGATTTCGATTAGATCGGCCGCGTCGCGCGCCTGGGCCTCGGTCTCTGCGATCACCACGGCGACGCGCTCACCGACGAACCGGACCCGGTCGACCGCCAGAGGCATGTGCGCCGTGCGATGTCCCGGCGGCCCGCCCATGTCTTCAGGCATTACGCCGCCCGTCGGTCCCATGCCGTCTCCGGCATAGTCCAGGCCGGTCAGGACGGCCACGACACCGGGTGCAGCCTTGGCGGCCGATGTGTCGATCGCCCCAAGATCTGCGTGCGCGTGCGGGGAGTAGACAAAAACCGCATGTGTCTGATGCGGCAGTTCGATGTCAGAGACATAACGTCCGCGCCCGGTCAGAAACTTGGGGTCTTCCTTGCGCTGGACAGACTGGCCGATTCCGAATTGCATGTTTTGGTTCCTTCCAGAAATAACGCAGGACAGACTACCGGCTCGAAATCAAAACGGCGAGTCCGCGCCGTCGAGCCATGCCTGTCCACGGGCATACAATGCCTCGACCTCTGGCCCCGTCAGCCCGGGCATATCCTTTTTCACGTCATACCCGATGAGCGACTGAAGATAGGCGAGGTGGCGATAGCCGCAGGGGAGCTGGTTCAAGAGTGTCTCGTCCAGTTCGATACGCTGGTTGGGGGTGACCACTTTCATGCGGTCGATTTCGTAAATCGGCTGCCCTAGAACGACCCCCGAGCGGCCATCGCGTCGGGCAATGAAGTCGTACAACCGTCCGGTGCAGACCACATCCACTTCCACATCGTGGACCAGCGCACGCTGGTTGATGGTCATCTTGGTTTGCCCGACGGCTAGGTCACCGGCGAAATCAGGGGAATGGCGGCCGAGAAAATGGTGGATCTTGACACCTTTCTCGAAGCCCTTCCCGCTCATGTCGATGAACTACCCGGCGGCGCCTTGCGTCCAGGTTGCCTGCATCACCCCGTCGGCGACGTTTATATCCGCGCCCGCGGTCACCAGTGCGCGCACGGTGGCGACGTGCCGGGGCCTTTCATTGCCGATAACGATTGCCTCGATCAATGCGCTTTAGTTGAGGTTGTTGATATGGCCGAGCGGCGCGCCGGCCGCGTCAAACTGTTTGAGATGGGCCGCGACCATCAAGGGTGTGCGTTTGCGTCCGTCGCGGGCATTGAGCCGGGCGCCCGACGCAACCAGACGTTCGATCCCTGCCGTGTCGTCATCGGCCGCCGCACGAAACAGGCCTTCATATTG
>DEBC01000140.1 GCA_002348365.1 Alphaproteobacteria bacterium UBA2966
CGCGGCATGACCTGGAGTGGTGCCGGCGCCGTGGTGAGGGTCGAAGTCAGTACTGATGGCGGTGACAACTGGAACGATGCCTATATCGAAGAATCTCATGACAAGTGGCTGTGGCGCCGATGGTCATATGTTTGGGACGCTTCGGAGCCGGGTGAGTACAGCATCATGGCACGCGCCACAGATGAGGAAGGCCGTGTTCAGCCGCAGACCGAACCCAATTTTCAGCGCAAACACTTTGATTGGATTGTTCCTGAATTGGTCACGGTTGAGTAACAGCCACACTGCGTGTATTCCCTGAACGTTGTATGCTGCGGGCCGCGACCCGCGACGAAGTTTTATATCGGGAGAGGTCTTGATGGCTCGGAACGAGAAGCAATGGAATGCGCACCCGGATCCCAGCCGGATCGAGTGGGCCGATAGCCGGATCTACAGCGACGAAGAGATCTTCGAGGAAGAGCTCGAAAAGATCTGGAAGAAAGTCTGGATTCCTGTTTGCCACGAGTCCGAACTCGCGGAACCGTACGACTTTCGCACGATGACCATCGCGCGCGAGCCAATCATCGTTTGCCGCGATACCGACGACAAGATTCGTGCCTTCCTCAATGTCTGCCCACATCGTGCCAATCTCATAGAACGCCGGCCGTCAGGCAGCTTCAAGGACGGTACGCCTTCGGGAAATCCGAAAAACATGACGTGCATGTTCCACGCCTGGCAGTTCGACATGAAGGGTCGTTGCGTCCACATCTCGCGTGCGGAAGAAGGATATCAGGATCGCCTGTCACCGAAGGACGTGGGGCTTCGGCGTTTACGCTGCGAGGTCGCCTTCGGGGGAATGGTGTGGGTGACGCTGAATGACCACATAGAGCACAGCGTCAAGGACTGGGTCGGGAGTGCGCTCGATTGCATCCTCGAGCCGCTTGAGATGGAACCACTGGAGATTTTCCACTATCACAAGTCGATCATCCCCTCGAACTACAAACTGTGGCACGACACCAATAGCGAGTTCTATCACGACTTCGTTCACTACCATAACCGCGTGACGGGCTTTAACGATGCCTACTTTGCCCGGAAAAATATGACCTTTGACAACGGTCACGTTGTCGTTGGCTCGTTCGAGGTTCAATACGATCAGTACGAAGGTTTCGAGTCCCGCGAAGCTCTCAGTTTTCCGACCCTGCCACCGAACAACTGGTACATGATCGATATCTTCCCCGGCATCAACTACAACCTTCGTGGTTCAGCGCTGCGTGTCGACCTGATGACCCCCTTGTCGGCCAACGAAGTGATGATTGAATTTCGGGGATTGGGACTTAAGAGCGATTCGGAGGAAGATCGTTTGACTCGCATTCGTCACCACAACACGATCTGGGGTCCGATGGGGCGCAATCTCCACGAGGATCTGCTCAGCATCACCGGTCAGGGCGTCACCATGCGGCCCGGAACCGAACCGCGTCACATCCTGCATGGGCGGCATGAGAACGAGACCATCCACGACGAGATCGGAATGCGTCATTATTACGATACGTGGGCCGAATGGATGGGACGACCGTTGCACAATCCAACCAATCGCCCTCCCGTGGCGGCTGCGGAATGATCGTCCATTTGCCGCTCTGAATTCGGGGACGACCTGAACATGGGAAAAGCGAACCACAGGGCGGCCATTGAGGCCGTCAAGGACACTGTCTATCGCACCTGCCTCTTGATGGACGACGAGCGCTGGTCCGACTGGCTGGAACTGTGCGATGAAGGCTTCTATTACAAGATTACGGCGTACAGCCCCGAAATCAGGCGGGACATGCTCTATTTGGACGGCGATCGCGACCAGATCGCCCAGATGTGCGAGCTTCTGCCGAAGCACAACACGGACCGCTCGCCTCTTAAACGCCACGCAGTGGTCTACACCGTGGACGTGGAAGACAACGGTAAAGCAGCCCAAGCCGTCACCTCGTTCGTTATCTATCAAAACATGCTGGATGGTGTGAATTCCCATATCGATGCAGGTGAGAATCACCTTTTTGCCGTGGGACGCTATCTCGACAGTTTCGAAATCGCAGACGACAGCGCCCGGTTCCTGACGCGCGAGGTAAGGCTGGAAACGCGGCGCCTCGATAAGGGCACGCACTGGCCGCTCTAGCGCCCTTCCCTATTCTTGGAGTGATTTTCGATGACATGGAAACGGGTCTGTTCGACCAGTGACATCGCGGCGAACAGTCTCAAGCTGTTCGATGTAGATGGCATCTCGATTCTGATCGTCAGCCACAGCGGCGATTTTAAGGCCATCCCACCGCTCTGCCCGCACATGGAAGAACCGTTGGCCAGTTCAGGAATCTGCGACGGCACGGTCCTCACCTGCACAAAACACTTGTGGCAATGGGATCTCGCCACGAACGAACCTCGGGCTGAGACCGAGAAACCACTCTTGATGTACGACCTCAAGATCGAGGGAGAAGACGTTCAGGTCTTCGTAGAACACGAGCTCGAGTACGACT
This sequence comes from Alphaproteobacteria bacterium UBA2966, assembly GCA_002348365.1. Classification (GTDB taxonomy): domain Bacteria; phylum Pseudomonadota; class Alphaproteobacteria; order UBA2966; family UBA2966; genus UBA2966. Next base: position 2,490 of record DEBC01000140.1, read on the forward strand.
TCGACGAAGATGAAGACGACGAAGACGATGATTCTTTCTGGGATGACTAAGCTGAGTTAAGCCTCCACGGCACTGCGACACGCTGCCGATCTGGACATTGAATGATGGCCAGCCAATGATGCTGTCGAGGGATATCCAGGTAGTTTAAGGAAATTATGGCCATACCCCGGAAACGCTTGGGATTTATTGGGCTTGGCGCGATGGGCAAACCCATGGCGCAGAACATCGCGAAACGCCTCGATATCGCGATCAATATCTATGACGTCAATGCGGAGGCGATGGCGGATTCCAACGAATGGGGCGCCGTAGTCTCCAGTTCACCCGCGGACGTCGCAGCATCGAGCGACATTGTTTTCACCATGTTGCCGGCAGATGAACACCTTCTGGCGGTGGCCCTCGGGGCAGACGGCATTATTCAAAGCGCGCGTGACGGGTTGACGCTCGTCGACTTCAGCACGCTTGGTCCCGCAACCATTCGAGAGATCGATGCGAAATTTCGTGAGAGTGGCGCACGATGCCTGAGCGCAGCGGTCACATTGGGTGTTCCGCGCGCGATCGAAGGCACCTTGTCGATCTACGTTGACGCAGCGGTACATGAGGACGACGACATCATGGCGTTTGTTCGCGGATGCTCGTCAACCGTGTTGCCCATCGGGGATCTCGGGAGCGCAAAGGTAATCAAGCTGGTGAACAATTTTCTCACCGGGGTTGGAAACGCGGCAATTGCCGAGGTCATCGCTCTGGGAGTGAAAGCGGGTGTTCCCCTCGAGACCTTGCTGCGACTTCTGTTGAAGGGATCCGCCGCAAGTTTTCTCATGGAAAAGGACGTCACGGAGACAGTGCCCGTGGGCGACCTTGGGCCCGGTAGGTTCAGTACCGACTTTATGGTCAAAGACCTCAAACTGGCTCAGGAAATGGCCCGGCAACACGGACATCCCACTCATTTTGCTGCCACGGCCCTTGCTGCCTACAACGGGTCACGTTCTTATGGCCATGCCAACGACTATGTCGGTTCCGTCATCCGCTGGTACGAAGTGGCTGCGAATATGGAACCGGTGGGTCCGATCGAGAAGGTTCAGCCATGAAGATTGGCACCATCGGGATCGGGGGCATGGGTGCTCCAATGGCTCAGAACTTGGTGCAGGACGGGGATAGTGTCCTGGCCTTTGACATTGCACCTGAGAAGGTTGATGCCATCACTGGTCCGGGCCTGGAGCGCGCGGAATCCGTCACCCAGATCGCACAGGATTGCGGACTGATCATCCTCATGACCCCGGACGACAAGGCGTTGCGGGACGTCATGTACGGTGACACTGGAATTTTGTCCGTAGTGTCATTTACGGGTTGTGTGGTGGACCTGAGCACGACTTCCGAGATTCTTGCCCGTGAGATCGGCGCGGCTGTCACGGCGCGCGGAGCAGGATACCTGGACGGTGCCGTCATCGGGGGTGGCGTCAATAAGGCCCGTAAGGGGACGTCCCCTGTCATTGTTTCCGGCGATGAAACCCTCTTCGAGAAATACAAACCGAAGCTGGAACGGCTGGGTTCGGTCGACTATGCAGGGGAACAGGGAAACGCAAAAATTGTAAAGATTTGCAATAACTTATTGCTCGGAATTAACACCGTTTCTGGAGCCGAAGCACTGTCGATCGGAGAGGCTGCAGGCCTCACATTGGAGGATATGACCCGCTGGCTGGATGATAGTTCGGGAAATACTGCCGCCTTGCAGGGAATGTTCGGACATTTCGTCCAGAACGGCACATTTCCCGAAGGAATCGCGTCGCTCAAATTCTATGACAAGGATATGTCACTTGGCTGTGATTTGGCCGAACGGAATGCATTTCCCGCGCATTTTACGCATCTGACCCGGCAGATTTTTGCAACTGCCGCGCAGGTCGAGGGCGCAGACGCACCGTTTGCCTCAATTCTGACGTACTACCGCGCCATGCAGCACGCCGTGCCGGAGGACGACCGTCGCGGGTGATCTTCAGCCCGCCAGGTACCCGCCATCGACGTAGAGTTCCGCACCGCTGATATAGGACGCCTCATCCGAGGCCAGGAATAGAACGGCATTTGCCACTTCTTCCGGCTCTCCCACACGACCCAGGGGGATGCGTTCGACCCAGCGCTCGCGCAGCGTGGGGTCTGCGGTCAATTTCGCCGTCCGCATCGCAGGCATGAGTCCCGGATGGACGCTGTTGACCCTGATGCCATCCCTTCCGTTCTGGACGGCGGCAGCCTTTGTGATGATACGGACACCACCCTTGGTCGCGTTATAACCGAGATGAACGACTTCCTGTCCGACATTCCCGGATATGGACGAAATGTTCACGATGGAGCCGCCGCCGCCATCACGCATGACGGGGATCGCCGTTTTCATACCGAGAAATACACCGCGCAGGTTCACGGCCATCAACGTGTCGAAGGCGCCCAAATCCATGGAATCTTCGGTCGAACTGCCAGCAAAGCCGGCATTGTTGACAAGGATGTCCAAGCGGCCTTCGCGCGCAACTGTATCGCCGACCACGGACTCCCACTCTCCTTCGGATGTGACGTCAAGCTTGACGAACGTTGCATTGCCGCCTTCCGCAACGATCTCTGCGGCTACTTCCTGCCCCGTGTCCTCGGTTATATCGGTCGCGATCACGGTTGCACCTTCGCGTGCGAACAATCTGGCTTCGGCGGCTCCCATACCGCTGGCTGCACCGGTGATGATGGCGATCTTTCCTTCCAGCCGCATCGAGGTCTCTCCTATCCCTTGTATTTGTTTTGTGGCTCCCTTATGGAGCACCGATCATGTCGAATCAATCGCTGCCAATACTCGAATCTGAACGTCTGATACTCGCGCCATTTAACCTCGGCGACCTGGAAGATTGAGTCACCATGGACGCACAGCCCGAGGTGCCTGAGTTTTCGGGTCCGGCGATGACGGCTTATTCGACGAAGAAAGTCATCGACAGTTTCTACGAGAGCGAATTCCGCGAGACTATGGTGAAGGATTGGGATTCTGGTCGATCAGGCAGAAGTCGGCTCGTGATCGGTTCTGCGGATGGATAGTGCTGATCGAACTGGCATACGAGGGACCAGAAATCGAGATCGGATGGCGGTTACCCGTAGAGTGCTGGGGAAAGGGTCTGGCAACTGACGGAGCCAGATTGGTGTTGGAACACGGATTTCACACTCTGAATCTCGAAGAGATCATCGCGGTCATTCATCCCGGTAAAGTGCGGTCATTCGCCGTCGCCGAACGGCTGGGAATGCAGGATGCCGGGCGGAGACAAGCGTACGGAATGGAACTTCCCTGTCTCCGGCTCTCACATACGGATTTCGAAATGCAAAGGAACGAACATGTATGACCTCTCAGGCAAAGTTGCACTGATCACCGGGGCTGGAGGCGAGAAGGGATTTGGTCGGGCAATCGCAAATCGGTTGGCACAGGAAGGGGCATTTGTCGCAGTCAACGATGTTGCCGCAAATCCATATGGCGCAGGCGGTTGGGGCGGAATCGACTCTGTCGTGGAAGAGATTGAAGGGAATGGCGGACAAGCCATGCGCGTCTTGGCCGATGTCTCGAATGCTGACGATGTTGATTCCATGGTGAGTGAGGTCATCACTCGCTTTGGACGCCTCGATATCCTCGTGGCAAATGCCGGATCACGTCCAGGCAAGGACCGGGTTCCACTGGTCGAGCTTACCGAAGAAGCTTTCGACGAGGTTCAGCGCATTAATGTGAAGGGGACGTTTCTTTGTTGCCGGGCGGCTGCCCGGCATATGGTCGGGCGGGAAGGCGGAGGGCGAATCATCATCATTTCTTCCACTGCAGGAAAGCGAGGCGTTGCGCGATTCTCGGCATATGTAGCGTCGAAATTCGCGCTGGTGGGATTTACTCAATCTCTCGCACTCGAACTGGGACCTAACGGCATCACGGTGAATGCGATTTGTCCCGGCTTCGCGATGACCGAGCGCATGACCGAGATTGCCGGTGCACTTCGCGGGGAGGATGAGACCCTGGAGGATAAGCTCGACGATATGCACAGAGAACGGGCTGAATCCACGCCGCTCGGCCGTACAACGGAGCCTCAGGACATTGCAAATACCGCTGCGTTCCTCGCCTCCGATCAATCGGAATATATGACCGGTCTCGCCATTTCGGTCGCAGGCGGAAACGTCATGACCTGAATGGATCGGTCAGATGATTGAAGACCTCATCAACCTTGACCGCTTCCCACTGAACGACCCGAACGGGGAAAGATACCAGGAACTCGTCTCGCGCTGCCAAGGCGACTTGGCTGAGATGGGTATGTTCAGCCTCGATGGTTTCTTGCGTAACGATGCCTTGCATCGCTGTGTGAAGGAGCTTTCGGCGCGGCTTGCCGCCGAGGCGTACACGCACCGAAGAACCCATAACATCTATTTCGATGATCGAATTACGGAGATTCCTCCACAACATCCGGCACGGCAACGATTAGAGACAGTCAATCACACACTCTGCGCCGATCAGATTCCGGATAATCCTGTATGCCAAATCTACGAATGGTCTCCCCTCGCCGATTTCCTGTCCGCGACCCTTGGAAAAGAGCGTCTGCATCTGATGGCTGACCCATTGGCTCGAGCAAATGTGTTGGCTTACAGGCATGGCGAGGCCCTCAATTGGCATTTTGACAGATCGGAATTCACGACGACGCTGCTTCTGCAAGCATCAGAGTCCGGAGGCATTTTCCAGTATCGGCGGAATCTCCGCTCGCAAGACGATCCGAACTATTCCGGAGTCGCCGCGTTGATCGAGGATCGAGATCCATCCGTTCAAACGCTTTCACTCTCACCTGGGACTCTGAATGTCTTCAAGGGCCAGTACACAGCGCATCGGATCACGCCCGTTGTTGGACGGAAGGAACGAATTGTCGCGGTCTATTCGTTCTACGATGATCCTGGAGTGACCTTTTCGTCGGAAGAACGACTCGGTTTCTATGGGCGTAAGGAAACATTAACCATGAATGATCGGATGTAAGCGTCACGCAAGGCTGAAAAACCTTTAATTCCTGTTATATTTCAACAGGTTAAAGATTCATCAGACTCTGTGATGCCCGTCACTGGTACCATCGCCCGACCGCCCCCAAATTACTGTCATCGGGAATCAACCAAAGCGCCGGGGGGCCCAATGGCCAAAGTCCTGATCATCGAAGACGACACTGCTACACGGACTGCGATTCGCCTCGCCCTGCTTAAGGATGGTCACGATGTGATCGAGGCGCAGGACGGCGGCGAAGGCCTGATTGAATTCGCCAAACACAATCCTTCAGTCGTGATCACGGATATGGTCATGCCGGGCATTAACGGACTCGAGGTTGTCACTGAGCTGAAGCGTCGAGACCCACTGATTCGGATAATTGCGATTTCTGGAGATCCAAACATGGGCCTTGAGTCGCTGACCCGGGCGAAGAAACTCAAAGCCGATGTGGCTTTGGTCAAACCCTTCAAGGTGGGCCAGTTAAGGAACGCGATGATTCGCTTCGCCCCACCATGCGCGCCTCACGTTGTCGAAGAGACGGAGTCGCTCCTGTCCATCGACTTTGCCGCAACATCTGAATCGGCCCACGTCGGACCCGGCATTTCATATCAGTTTTCTCTCTGAGGCATAATCGAAGGCGCCACTCGGATGAATGGCGCTTCCTGATGGGCATTATCTCGATACGTCGCCCCGCCGCTTCCATAACGCATATCCCGTAACCAGCATGAATATGCCGAGCGCGGGAAACAGCACGAGATCGAGTCCTGCAACGAACCTGGACAGACCCAGTGCACCCAGGATAACCACCAGAATTGGCGTGAAACAGCACAACGTCGCCACGACGGTTCCGATGATTCCCACCTTGAGAAGCCAGTTGTTCGACATCGCGAACGGCCAGGCCATCAGCGGTTCAGGCGGCTGTATCTGAATCGGTCAGGGATACGTGATGCCGTGTTGACCATCAGGAACAATGGGCGCACCGTCGGATAGGGGTTCATAGTCGGTCGCATCGTCAGTGAAGATATGCGCCGCGAACTCCAGCCCAGATGGTTGATCGATTGTCGCGGCGGCAATTCCCATGGTCGGGCGTTTATTGCTGTCGAAGAACAGGCTCGCACCACACCTGTTACAAAATCCGCGTCTCGCGTGATCCGAGGACTGGTACCAGGAGAGGCAACCATCTTCTTCGACCTTCAAGTCCTCCCGCAGTACTTGCGTGGCGGTCCAAACGTTGCCGACAGCTCTCCGGCACATCTCACAGTGGCAGCGAATGACCTGCCGCCTGGCGGCGCTGGCTTCGTATCGGACACCGCCACACAGACAATGACCGGTAATGTTCTTGACGGGTTCTGATTTGGACATGTCGGCATCCCTGTTTTGGCCTGTTCTTGGTGAACAATGACAAAACAGGTCCGCCGACTGCAATGCGGCTGCCCGCAGGACGGGGCCGATCTTAGACAGTCACGGATTGGCGCGCGGCCCGCTTCCTTGATGTGGCATCGAGCAGCCTCTTGCGCAATCGGATCGTTTCCGGCGTGACCTCAATCAGTTCGTCGTCCTGAATATAGGCGAGTGCCTGCTCGAGGCTCATGGATTCCGGTGTGGTCAAGCGTACGGCTTCATCCTTGCCCGAGGCTCGGATATTGGTGAGTTGCTTACCCTTAAGCGGATTGACATCAAGGTCATCGCTGCGGCTGTTGGCGCCGATTATCATGCCCGGGTAAACCTGAACACCCGCTCCGATGAACAAGCGGCCACGTTCCTCCAGATTCCAGAGAGCGTAGGGAACGGAGGAACCAGAAGCGATCGAGATCAGGACACCTTCCCGCCGCCCCTCGATTGGCCCTTTGAACGGAGCGTACCCATGGAAAACGCGATTCATCACGCCGGTACCGCGGGTGTCGGTAAGAAACTCGCTGTGGTAACCGATGAGACCGCGTGTTGGCGCCAGAAACACCAGGGTTTCCTTTCCGCCACCGCTTGGTCGCATCTCTGCCAGAGCGCCTTTGCGCAGCGCCATCTTTTCCACAACCACGCCTGAAAACGCATCGTCGACGTCGATACGAACTTCCTCGATGGGCTCAAGGCGATTTCCTGACTCATCCTCTTGAAAGATCACCCGAGGTCGGCTGATGGACAACTCGAATCCTTCACGCCGCATGGTCTCGATCAAGACGCCAAGTTGAAGCTCACCCCGTCCAGCGACTTCAAATGCCTCGGCTGAATCTGTCTCGGATACGCGAAGGGCTACATTTCCCTCAGCTTCACGTAACAACCTTGAACGAATGACGCGACTGGTCACCTTGTCACCTTCCCGTCCCGACAAAGGCGAATCGTTTACCGCGAACGTCATTGCCAGGGTCGGTGGATCAATGGGCCGCGCCGGCAAGGCAACTTCTACCGATTGATCACAGAGCGTATCGGCGACGGACGCCGTGCTGAATCCGGCAATGGCGACAATGTCGCCGGCGCACGCCTTTTCGACGGGCACGCGGCTGAGGCCTTGAAAGTCCAGGATCTTGGTGATGCGGGTGTCCTCCACCGGCACATTGTCATGACTCAGTGCTCGCGCGGGCATATTGACGTCGACTTGCCCGGCTTGGATCCGTCCTGTGAGCACGCGGCCTAGAAATGGGTCCGACTCCAAAGTGGATACGAGCATGCGAAAGGGGGCATCCGGTTCAACCGAAGGTGTGGGTACCCGTGACAGGATGGCGTCAAACAACGGTGCCAGGGATTCGCGAGGACCCTCTGGAACTTGGGCCGCCCACCCTTCCCGCGCCGAGGCAAACAAGGTCGGAAACTCGAGCTGATGCTCATCGGCATCGAGCGCAGCAAAGAGGTCAAAGACCATGTCCTGGACCTCGTAAGAACGCGCGTCGGCACGGTCGACCTTATTGATCACAACGATCGGGGCCAATCCGGCAGCAAAGGCTTTGGCCAGCACGAACTTTGTCTGCGGCATTGGGCCTTCGGCCGCATCGACCAGCAACAATGCGCCGTCGACCATGGAAAGAATTCGCTCGACTTCGCCGCCGAAGTCCGCGTGACCGGGCGTATCAACAATGTTCAAGCGCGTCTCACCCCAGTTCACTGACGTGCACTTGGCGAGAATGGTGATGCCGCGTTCGCGCTCCAAATCATTGGAATCCAAGGCCCGTTCTGCCACCTGCTGATTGGCATGGAATGCGCCTGACTGCCGTAGCATTTGGTCAACCAGCGTCGTCTTGCCATGGTCGACATGTGCGATGATGGCAATATTGCGGATCGATTTTTGATTCTGCTTTGTCATGTGCGGCGCGTGATATCACGCCGCGGGTCGGTTAGAAAGCAATATGCAGATCATTCACTGATTTTGGCCAGCTCTTGCTCCTGTGACTGAACCAGCGATTCCCATCATCAAACATCCCGACACGGCATCGGAGAAACCGGTCGTCGTCAGCATCCCTCATTACGGGACCGAACCCATCCCGGAGATGGATCCCGGCGACTACTCCGAGCCTGATTTCGTGCACCTGCCCTGGGGATATGCAGATACCTTCTCGGCCGATGTGTACGGGGATGCCGACGCGTATGGAGCCTTTGTAGTCGCGACCCCCTACTCTCGCCTGTTCGTCGACGTGAACCGACGCCGGGATGATTTCAGCTGCGAAGACGACGTCGTGACATCGACGCGTGGTGTATTTCGCACCCATACTCGGCGCGGAAAACCTATTTTCTCCTATGACCTCTCGCAATCGCGCGCCGAGCATATCCTCTCCAACTACTACGATCCGTTTCATTACGGCCTGCAATCAACGATCGCACAGGTTCTCGAATCCCACGGGCGCGTCCTCCTCTTCGATATGCACACCGCGAGCCCCAACCGGATAGGCGATCACAGCGTCGTGGTCGGCACACGGAGTAACAAGACCGCAGATCGGGCGACGATTGACCGCGTTGTCGAAATTATCGCGTCTGCCGGGGTCGATGTTCACGAGGACGTCCCGGGATATTCGGGTGGCCACATCGTGCGCCGCTACGGTGAAGACGGCGAAAAAGATGTCCAGGCCATCCAGATAGAGATCAATGCCGGGCTGCTAATGACCACTCCGAGAGAAGAACTTGTTCCACGGATGATCCGTGGTGAGCGGCCCGACATCGACCAGAACACGGTCCGTCAAATGCGAGATTGCCTGGAAGCACTCGTCAAGGGCGTGTGGGAGTAAGTTTGCGCCTAGATTTTGAAGGGTTCTCCGTCAAACGTGCCGCGCGTAGCGATTTCCTCAACTGGTTTTCGGCTCAGTTTCGTGAGTTGCTTGACCGGTTTTCCCAGTGGCACCAAGGCACTGACTGCGTAATCCTCTGGAATGTGGAGCAGTTCCTTGACCTTGGGTTCGTTGGCCACTGGAACCGTCGTGATCGTCCCGCCGAAGCCGGCCTGACGCGCGGATAGAATCACATTCCAGACAAAGGGATAGATGGACGCACCGCTGATTACGCCGATGCGGTCGAGTTCCTTATCCATGGACGCGACAACCCGGAGGTCCACGGCGAACACCAGCACGACGGAGGCATTGCGATATGGCTCAATGAGCATGGCCAGTGGAGGCGTGTCCTCAATTTGTTGGGGCGTGACCTCGGAGGGCACAATGGAATTCCACGGGCTCTCACCCGCATCCCGTTGAGCGGCGTAAATCTTGGCCGGGGGCTCCGCGATCTTGGAGATTTGATCGCGCATCTTCTGATCCCTGACGATGATGACACGATTACCTTGCCGATTGCCGCCGCTCGGCGCGAAGCGCGCATTGTCCAGAATATCGTGCAGCACCTCATCCGGCACTTCTTCGCCTGTGTAATCCCGCGCCGAAAACGTCGTCCGCATCACTTCGTTGAGTTCCATCAAGCAGCCTCCTGAACAGTCTGAAAATCCACGGGCATACTAACAGTTCTGTTTCAGGTATTGCTCAGCCCCATCAGTCATGCTTCACATTGAGGCAGGCAAATCCTGGGAGATGCTCACGTGCAAATCAAAAACCTTGTCGTCAAACTCCTTCGTTGGGACCTCGATCCGCCTGTTTCAAACCCGGTGCTCACCTGGGACAAGAAGGAGATCGTGCTCGTTTTTGTCGAAACCGAAGACGGAATGTTTGGCGTGGGCGAAGGTTGGGTGGCTGGCGGAACGGCCCGAGCCCTCGTCGCAACGCTGGAAGACGACGTAGCACCAGTCGTTGTTGGCCGGGACGCACGGGACATTGCTGCCATCTGGGAAGATCTTGACCTCAGCCGCAGTATCAGTGCGCGACCAGGGATTATTCGTGCAGCGATGTCAGCCGTCGACATTGCTCTTTGGGACTTGCTTGGACAAAAAGCCGGACTTCCGCTCTACCGCCTGCTCGGCGGACATTCGAACCGCGCCTTCGTCTATGCGAGCGCGGGTCTGTATGGAAAGGACAAGAGCGTCTCTGACCTTGCGGACGAAATGTCGGGGTACATCGCTAAGGGATTCACGGCCGTCAAAATGAAGGTTGGTGGTGCGTCAATTGCGGTCGACGTCGAGCGCGTCAAAGCGGCGCGAGACGCCATCGGACCGGATCATCGCCTCATGGTTGATGCGGTTTGTGGCATGACAACACAAGACGCCTTGAAACTTGCCGAACGTATCCGCCCCTTCGACGTCTATTTCTTCGAGCAGCCCGTGGCAGCCTATGACTTTGAGGGCATGGCGATCATCAACGAACGCAGTGGCCTTCCGGTAACGGGCAATGAGAACTTCATTGAACAGCGCGAGTTCCACGAACTTCTAATGCGCAAGTCCATAACGTTCACCCAGTTTGATCTGGCGATCTGCGGTGGCATTACTGAAGGCCTCAGAATTGCGGCCACGGCGAGACCCTGGCGCAGTCCTGTGACGGTCCACAGTGCAGGGTCTCTCGTTTGCATGGCTGCCAGTCTTCATACGGCGGCGGCGCTACCAAACTGTGAATCGGTCGAATACCACATGCTGCACAGTTGGCTGTTCGACCGCGCGCCGGCGGGCTTCCTGGATGTGGATAATTCGCATATCCAGCTGTCAGAGCGGCCGGGTTTAGGCCTGTCCCTGCATCCGGATGATTTTTGAGTGTTGAGCTTACGACCGGTTGGCTGCGACCTCTCAATCCTTCGGGTTGATCATACCCGAGAAGCCGCCCGTCACATCGACGATCGCGCCTGAGACGTATGATGCTTCATCCGAAAGCAGCCAGAGAATGGTGTCGGCAATCTCTTCCGGCTTGCCGTCCCGAACTTCTGGGTTTTGGGCAACGTATTTCTCTGTCCGGTCCAGCCAATTGGCGTTGACGTTGAAGTTGGTAATGACAAAACCCGGCCGCACCGCATTCACACGGACTTTCTCGGTCGCAACCTCTTTGGATAATCCAATGGTAAATGTATCGGCAGCACCATTAGAAGCAGCATAGTGGATCCAGTACCCCGGGGCCCCATGGTTGGAAGCCGGCGACGTGACGTTCACGATTGCACCTCCTTCCCCACCATGCTTCGGCATCATGCGCTTTAGCGCTTCACGAGAACACAGAATGGATCCCATTACCTTGGTATCCATCGTTACCTTCACATCAGCTGCAGAGACTTCATCCGCTGTGGCCCTCCCAGGAACGAATCCGGCATTGTTGACCAGTGCCGTCACCGGTCCGAGTTCGCGATCGACGGTCTCGAACATGGCGAGCACGTCATCCTCGTTTCCGACGTCGCCCTTCACGGCGATCGCCTTGCCACCAGACTTTTCAATATGCGCAACAACGGCCTCAGCCTCGGCGGTACGGCTGCGGTAGTTGACGCAGACGTCGTAACCACGCTCTCCGCCGACACGTGCTGTTGCTGCGCCGATACCCGTGCTGGCCCCGGTAACGATGAGGACTCCGCTCACGCTGATTCTCCTTATGACAAAATTCCGCTGCAGTATGCCCGTAGTACTCTGTAGCTCAAGACTCGGGTATCGGCACCACGGGCCGAACCTGCGCCTGATCCCCGACAGATGCTTGTATCAGCCCGAGCGTAGACGAGTCGAAGACGATGCTGCCATTGCCGTTTCCCTCTGACACGCATGCCCATCCACGGACATTGGCGCCACTGCCGGTCGTCGCTTCGATCATATCGCCGTCTCGAATCCCAAGCCTTTCTGCGGCCTCACTGGAGATGGCAAACAGACGTTTGGCACCCTCGAACATGTCCCTGTCACTCGTTTCGATTGTCAGCATCACGCGTGATGATGTGAGCGCTTCCCGTCGTCGAGCGGTGGCTTCAGAATCGACTTCTCCGCTTGCATCCAAAACGACACCGAAACGGCGGTCTGCCTGTTCGAGCGTCAGAGTCTCATCTTTGACATCCCGACGCACGGCCTCTGGATCGCGCATGAGCGGATCGCCATACCCCCCACCACCCGAGGTTTCCATGCGGACGATATCGCCAGCCCCCATTGGGAAGCCCGTTACTTTGCCTGGAATGGGTGACGGCTCGACTATTTCTCCATTTCGGAGGGCCACGAACCGATTCGCGGCCGGATTTCTGGCACCTTTAACGCTGTAAGGTGGGATGATGTTTTTGTCGGCTAGAACCGAAAGAGTGGACTCGTCGTTGAATAATCGAATGTCGCGGCGAATGCCAAAGCCACCCCGCCATTGACCGTCTCCGCAACTTCCTTCCCGAATCTCGCAGCGCTCCACCCGAAGAGGATTCTGACTCTCAACGATCTCCGACGACTGGATGGCGTTGAAGTCACCCTCCGTGTATACGCGAATGCCGTTGTGTCCATCGCGCCCGTTAATCGCGCCCGTCCCGCCCGCCGGGTATTCGTAAAGAAGGTAGATTCCGTCAATTTCCGGGAACGGTCCCGAGATATAAGTGTGGTTGGCAGAACAACGTGCATCACCGGTCATCATTTCCGGAATGATCTGCCCGAACGCCGCAGCCACAGTCGAATCCAGCAGGAACTTGACCTCTGCCATGCCGCCGCAGGGTGCCGGCGATCGGGCATTGAGGAAACATCCTTCCGGAACAATCACATCGATAGGAGCGAAAGATCCATGATTGATGGGCGACTCCGGATCGAGAAATGACTTGGCGATGGTGACGACTGCATTTCTCGCCATGGCCGGGCCGACATTTGTGGGGCCGGCGCATTGCGGTGAAGAGCCTGAAAAATCAGCGAGCAGTGTGTCTCCATCCACCGTCAGTTTGAGCCTGACGACAAGCGGTTCCAGATTATGGCCATCACTTTCGATATAGCCCTCAGCGAAGAAGTCGCCGTCTGGAAGTTCGTTGATGCGCTGCCGCTGATAGTTCTCACCCCGTTCGATGAGTTCTTCGATAGCTTCGAGAAATGCCCCCGCACCGAACCGGCTGAAAAGCCGCTGTAGATGGTCCGCTGCCCGGCGTACGGCTCCCTGCATCGTGTTGAAGTCGCCTCGCCGTTCGGTGGGTACCCGCATATTGTCGAAGAGAAGGGTGAGGAACGCTTCGTTCATGACACCGCGATCGCATATTTTAGTGGGGACGACGCGCATACCCTCCTGGAAAACTTCTTTCACCCGCCCGGATATTGATCCGGCCGACATACCTCCGACGTCCCCCCAGTGACAGCGAACAGCGGCAAACATGACCAGTTTGCCGGTATGAAATACGGGTCCCAGCATCAGGATATCGTTGAGATGTGTCCCCCCTGTGTACGGATCGTTGTGTAGAAAAATGTCGCCTTCGTGGATGTCACTGGCGAATTGCTGCACGACCTGCTGCGTTGAATACGGGACGGCAAACAAATGGATGGGATGGTCGTCGATCGACTGAGCGACCTGTCGCCCATCTGCAGTCAACAGGGCACACGAGAAGTCATGGCCCTCGTAGATGATCGAGGAATATGACGAATGAATGACGTTCGCGCGCATCTCCGAGACAACCGCGACAAGCGATTCACGAATAAGCTCCAGTTCGCCTAGTTCCTGCATGTTTCGGTCTCCTCAGGAAGGACAGCGATCATAGGGTATGCGCACTCAAGGCCACCAGTGAGCGACCTGCCCGAATTTATGGAACTTCGTGCAGGACGTTAAGTCGCTCGCCGCCAACCATCTGATTCTGCTATTGAATTCGGATAGCCGAACGCTGTTGGGCATTTCGCCCTCGAATCGTCGATAAGGAGTTATTTATGCCAGACAAGGTCGCCTCTGTCGGCCGGGGTTTGGTTGGCCGTGCCTGGGCCATCGCATTCGCCCGGGCCGGATATGACGTGTCACTGGTGGGCCGAGAGGGTGTCGCTGCGGATGAGGCGTGGTCAGCAATCGACACCAATCTCGCGGATCTGGAGGACGTTGGTGAGATCAGCGCCGCGAGCGAGGTTCGTCAGCGGATATCCGGCACCGACGATCTTGCTGAAGGACTCCACGGTGCCGTGATGGCCATCGAGAACTACCCGGAAAACAGGGACATCAAACATGATCTGTTCGTCGAGATGGATCGTCTCGCGGATCCTGACTGCATCCTATGCAGCTCCGCCTCCGGTATCGGTGCGTCGGAATTCACCAAAGACATAGATGGCCGTCACCGATGTGTTGTCACACATCCCTGCAATCCGCCGTCTTTCCTACGCGTCGTCGAGATCGCTCCTGCCCCATGGACTGCGCCGGAAACTGTCGAGCGTTGCCGCGAGATCATGGAGGGAATCGGTAAGTCCACCGTGATCGTCAAGAAAGAGATCATGGGCTTTATCCTCAACCGGCTGCACATCGCGCTGGTGGTGGAGGGACTACGCCTCGTCGACCAGGGCTATGTTTCGGGCGAAGACCTTGAAAAGGTTGTGAAGGATGGCGTTGGTCCCCGTTGGGCGTTCATGGGCCCCTTCGAGACCCTGGACTTGAACGCACCTAACGGTTGGCGTGAAGTCATGGGATATTTCGGCGATCTGATGAAACGCATGTATCCCGACCGCGAATGGGGTGATGGTGCCATTGAGCAGATCGATGAATACCGTCGACGCTACCTACCGGCCGACCGCCTCGACGACCGCCGAGCCTGGAGGGACCGCCAACTCATGGCACTGGACATGCTGAAACAAAAGGCTGATGCTGATTGGGAATAAAACAATTTATATTATTGAAAATAAATGATTTATACTGACTTCTTCTCCTCTTCAGCCATATGTTCCCTGCTGGGCATCCGCTATCCCATACTTCAGGCTGGTATGGGCCAGGTCGCTTACGGAGAACTTGCCGCTGCCGTTTCCGCAGCCGGTGGACTGGGTGTCATCGGGGCAAATTACCTGTCCGGCGATGATTTGCGTCGTGAGATCAATATTGTTCGCGAGCGGACCGACAAACCGTTTGGCGTCGATATTCTATTTGGAAGAATTGAATCCACTGATGAAGGCTCCCATCGATATTCCCGAAAAACCGAGGAACTCATCGAAGTCAGCTTGGCCGAACGTGTTCCGGTTCTGGTTTCCGGACTGGGTGATCCTGCTGCCGTGGTTGCCCGCGCCCACGAACAGGGAGCGATCGTCATGTCCGTGGTCGGAAACGCCCGTCAGGCACGACGTGTCGAGGCATCGGGCGTCGATGCCGTCATAGCGTCGGGCAATGAGGGGGGTGGTCACGTCGGTCGAGTGGGAACGATCAGCCTCATTCCCGCCGTCGCGGATGCTGTTGATGTCCCGGTTATCGCCGGCGGGGGACTGGCAGACGGAAGGGGTTTGGTTGCCGCCTTGGCGCTGGGAGCCGCCGGAATATGGCTCGGCACACGATTTATTGCCTCACACGAGGCACACGGACATATCGCGTACAAAGATCGCATCGTCGAAATCGACGACGACAGCACGACCGTGTCGCGTGGACATTCGGGAAAGCCTGCTCGCCTGATAAGGAATGCGTTCACCGAGCACTGGGATCAGAAAGAGTCGGAAATCCGCCCATTTCCTCAACAGTTGCTGGAAATCGGTGAGCCTGCGTCGATCAAGGGCCGATTGGAAGGCGATATCGATCAAGGCGTTCTTCCAGCAGGCCAAAGTGCCGCAATGATCCACCAGATCAAGCCCGCCGCAGAAATTGTTGCTGATATCGTCGCCGAGGCGAATGACGTCCTCCAATCAATGAAGGAATTTTCAGAAAGATTTGGCGCGTGACAGGTGGCTCACCCGTGGGGCTCCGGAGGCCCTGATGCCACGTCCTTCAGGATCCCTGTCTCCCGCGAAGGGTATCGCTTGTGCCATCGGCGGTGGAGCATTGCTCACCCTCAATGATGGGGTAATGAAATGGCTGACTGGAGGTTATCCGACGGGGGAAATACTGTTCGTACGCGGCGCCTTCGCGTTTATTCCGATTCTGTATCTCGCATGGCGTGCCGGAGGCCGACACGCACTTCGAATTCGAAGTCTCGGGGCGCAAAGTGCCCGCGCGACTTGCCTTATCGTGTCCGCGTTTCTTTATGTGACGGCGCTGAAGTATCTCCCTCTGGCGGACGTGGTTGCCGTCACTTTCATGGTTCCGATCATCGTCACGGCATTTGCCCCGCCCATTCTGGGTGAACACGTTGGGTGGCGGCGCTGGACCGCTGTCATAGTTGGGTTTCTGGGAATCCTGTTACTGGTTCGGCCCACGAGTGAGGCGCTTCAAATCGCCATCATGTTGCCCCTCGGTTCGGCGACGGCAAGCGCCTTTCGAGACATCATCACGCGACGCATAAGCACCAGCGAGACTTCAACAGCCACTGTTGCCTTCACGAATGGTGCCGTGATGCTGGCGGGCTTGGTCACCCTGCCCTTCGGATGGATTGTGCCCAGTTGGCTCGACATCGGCCTGATGGCGGTCGGCGGAATCATGTTTGGTGCTGCACATTTTCTCTATATCGAGTCGCTACGACTTGCCGAGGCCGTTCTTGTGACCCCCTTCCGCTACTTCAACATGGTGTGGGCGATACTGTTTGGCCTTCTAGTATGGGGGGATTTCCCTGATATCTGGATCTTCGCCGGCACTGCGCTCATCATCGGTAGCGGCCTGTATGTAATGCGCCGCGAGGCTCGGCATCATCAGCGGTCCGGTCGGGCGTGATGGCCGAAGATCCCGCCAGGAAATCGATTTCTCCCGGACGTGGCATCCTTTTCGTCCTGATCGGCGGAGCATTGGTCGCCACTCAATCGGCTGGACTCAAATGGCTGACCAGCGACTACCCGGTCGGGGAAATCATTACGATGCGAGCTGTTTTCGCGTATATCCCCATCGCTTACATTGCCTGGCGCTCGGGCGGAAGGTCGTCCCTGAGAATCCGCAACTTCCATGCCCAATCGGCACGAGCTCTCTGCTTCGCCGCATCAGGCTTTCTGTGGGTACTCGGACTGAGATATCTGCCGCTGGCAGACGCAGTCAGCATCACATTCACGTCTCCAATCCTCGTTACGGCACTGGCACCCTTTGTGCTCGGCGAGAGCGTGGGTTGGCGGCGATGGGCCGCGGTTCTGACAGGCTTTTGCGGCGCATTGATTATCGCTCAGCCGACGGGGGATGGCTTTCGCATGGCAATTCTATTGCCACTGATTGCCGTATTGGGTGCCGTTGCACGCGACCTGATCACGCGGCGCATCGCTTCAACTGAATCCTCAATTGCAACTCTCACATTCACGACCAGCGTAATCGGAGCCGTTGGATTGGTTACGCTACCGTTCGGCTGGGTTACGCCAACTCCGACGGACTGGCTGATCTTTATGGGCATAGGCGTATTTTACGGGGCCGCTCATTTCTTCTTTATTGAGGCCCTGAGACTCGCCGAGGCCGTCATCGTCATGCCTTTCAGATACGGCAATCTGATATGGGCCGCCCTGTTGGGATTTCTCATCTGGGGGCACATTCCGGACACCCCAGTGATTGTAGGCGCAACATTGGTCGTCGCGAGCGGTCTCTATATCGCCCATCGTGAGGTCATTCGGCGGTCTGGCCGGGACTCGGCGTAATGCGACGTCCAGTCACCGCCGGGTCCATTTCCCCAACAGGAGGTATTGCGTGCATCCTGCTGGGTGGATTTTTTCTCACCACGAACGACGCTGCGCTCAAGTGGTTGACTGGAGGTTATCCGGTTGGGGAGATCATGGCGCTGCGCGGCGTCTTCGCATTTCTGCCTATTGCGGTATTCGCCTGGCGAGCCGGAGGATGGCGTTCACTGCGCGTGAGCCACTGGCATGCCCAAAGTGCTCGGGCTTTGTTTTTCGTCGCCTCGTCTTTCATTTGGGTGTTCGGGCTGATCTATCTGCCCCTGGCTGACGCAATGGCGGCCACATTCACGGGTCCCATCATGATTACGGCACTGGCGCCGCTCCTACTCGGGGAATTCGTCGGCTGGCGGCGCTGGACCGCCGTTGTCATTGGTTTCTGCGGTGTGCTTCTGATGATCAAACCGACTGGGTCGGGATTGCATCTGGCAATCCTGCTACCAATCGTCTCGGTAATGGGAGGCGTTGCCCGCGACATCATCACGCGGCGGATTGCGTCTTCGGAATCATCAGTAGGGACGCTTGCCTTTACCACAGCCGCAGCAATTCTCTTCGGGTTTATCACATTGCCCTTCGGCTGGGTCATGCCCTCGGCTCATGATTGGTTGATCCTCGCGATCAGCGGGATACTCATGGGAACCGCTCATTTTCTATACATAGAGGCGCTGCGGCTGGCAGAGGCCGTCATCGTCATGCCGTTCAAATATTTCAATATGGTTTGGGCTGTGGCACTCGGATTCGTGATCTTCGGTGACTTGCCCGACGCCTGGATACTTTCCGGGACCCTGCTCGTCGTCGTCAGCGGGCTCTATATCATGCATCGTGAAGCTATCCGCAGGCGTTAAGGTACAATCTTGGCATCGAATAGTGCTTTCACCTGCCGAACGCGTCGTAATAGGAGATGAGCGTGAAGCCTGTGACGCCAAATACGTTTGAAACGGTCTTGGGCGTGGTTGTGGCCGTGTTGGTCATCAATTTCGCGTCGAGTTCGCGCGCGACCGGTGTCTGCGAAAACGTCGACACGCTCTCGAAGCTGGAAGCATGCCGAATCGAGGTCGAGAAGCGCCCGGCAAGCGCGGAATGGCAGCAAAGACTCGGCGATGCCATGGTTTATCTCGGTGACTACGATGGCGCGACGGTCGCCTATCGGGAAGTCGCTCGAATCCGCCAATCGGATCCGAAATCCCATCTGCAACTCGCTGGAACCCTTGCCTTTGTCCAGCGCTATATCGAAGCGGTGGAGCCCATCGAGACTGCATTGCGCTTGGATCCCAACAATATTCCCGCGCACAGGACCGCGGCGATCATTTACCACCAGGCCCACCGCAAGGAGGACATGGTCCGTGTGACGACCCGAGCAGCAGAACTCGGTGACGTCGTTTCCATGTATGACCTGGTCGCTTACTTCCGTGACGGTTACGGTGTCGACCAAAACACGACAACGGCCTTTTCCTGGGCGGAACGCGCGGCCAACGCGGGACACTTGAAGGCAATGTCGTACATGGTTCGCGTGCATCTCGATGGTCTGTTGGGTCAGCCAGTCGATGAAAGTGAGGCATCGAGTTGGGCTGAGCGCGAACGGTCCGCCCGACGAGCCAATTGACACATTCGTGTCCAGGTGAGCCGTGCTAGAATGCGAAACATCAGTTCACATCAACGTCGAGACCACGAACGGATCACGGACCCATGGCTATTACGGCTCTTAATCACGTCAATATCGTCACCGAAGACCTCGAAGCGACCCGAAAATTCTATTCCGACGTAATTGGCCTGATCGACGGGGATCGGCCATCATTTCAGTTCCCTGGCGCTTGGCTCTATATCGACGATGAAGCAGTAATTCATCTCGTCGGCGTCGAGGATCAACCCGAAGAGGGCACCGGCACTATCGATCACGTCGCCTTCGAGGCGAATGGCATCAACGACATGATCGAGATGCTTGAAGGACGCGAGATCCCGTTTCACGTAAGGGACGTGCCCGGACGCGAAATTAGACAGGTCTTTCTGCACGACCCAAATGGCGTGAAGATCGAGCTGAATTTCCGTGGCGCGGAGGTTGTCGCGGCCCGTGAAACCGACGGGGAGCTCGAGGCGGCATTCTCGAGCTGAGCGCCGGTCAGACCAAACTTATTTCGGATTGAACGGCGCGGGGATCAACGTTCGAACGTCCTGCCCCGTGATGAGTTCACGCGCCCGAACAACGTAGTCGGCGAACACGGGGTCTTTGTAGAGTTCGGCCCGCCGGCGTTCTTTTTCGCCCGAATCCTCATAGCCCCACATGTGGATGACTTCGTTCACGTTACCTACGTCCGTTCGGTACATACCGAGGAAGTTGCCGAGGATACGTTGCTGGGGCTCGAGCCCTTCCTTCTCGAACATCTCATAAAAAATGGGAATGCTGCCGGGCTTAAAGGTGTAGGCGCGATAGTCGATGATCATCCGATCCTCCGTTGCTAAGCAGAATTGCTGACGGAGGGTGGCCGCTCATTCGCACCGAATGCAAGTGTCGGGAGCCGTTAACCAGCAAATCTCGGTTCGGGCAGCCCCACGGTATCCAGCCCGTGAATCGCGTACAAATAGCCGTTCGCATCATTGTCGGATGTAAAAAATCGTGATTCGTGGATCGAGGTCACATACAGCACGTCGAGGTTAGGACCACCAAACATCACGCTGGACGGATGATCGGTTGGCAGGTCGATGCGCCGCACAAGTTCTCCATCCGGTGAGAAACATCCGATCTGACCCGGCGTTACGAGGGTACTCCACAAGCAGCCGTCCGCATCCACAGTCGCGCCATCGGGTACCGCCCCCAGGGGTTCCAGTTCGACAAACGTCCGCATGTTCGAAAGGGCACCCGAGTCGCCATCGTAATCGTAGGCCCATATCGTCCGGTGCGCGGTATCAGCGAAGTAGAACGTGCCACCATCCGGGCTGAAACAGGGTCCATTTGAGAGCACGACGTCGTCGCGAAGGACATCGAGGCTGAGGTCCGTGTTCAGGCGATACAAGGACCCAAGCCCGAGCCCATCCTTGATCCCGTTCATGTTCATCGACCCGGCAAGGAATCGCCCCTGACGGTCGACTTTTCCATCGTTAAACCGTGTCCGTTCCTCTCCGGGTTCGGGATTGACGATCGGAGTCACTTCACCGGTCTCGAAGTCGAAAAAATAGAACCCCGACTGAAGCGCGACGACGGCACCACCCGACTCCCGTAACGCCAGGCAGCCGATCATCTCGGGAACCGACCAATTCTTGATCTCGCCGGTGGCAGGATCGAGGCAACGAATTCGGCATCCCAGAATGTCGACCCAGTAAAGGAGGTCGTCGCGAGGGTCCCATAGAGGCCCTTCGCCGAGGCGATCCCTCTCCATCTCAAGTTGCTGAATTTCTACGCCCATCGGGAGACCGTCTTTCGTTCGGCCAAGTGCGGTGCTAATTGGCGATACGTGCTACGGCCCGGTCGACCATCTCCAGCCCCAGGGCGAGGTCCTTGGAGTCGATATTCAACGGAGGCGCAATCGTCACTTGATTGCCGCCACGGCCATTCGCAATCAATCCTTCTTCACGCACGGCATCCACAAATGCGGTCGCCAGCTCACCTTCGTTCACGCCAGCGAAGCCTATTCCAAACATCAGTCCCACGCCCCGAACGTCCTGGATGGCGCTGCTGGCTGCGCCGATCCGTTGCAGTTCGGGTAGATACTCTGTACCGAGTTGTGCTGCCCTTTGGCAAAGACCTTCATCTTCCAGCACGTTCAACGTCGCCAGTCCGGCAGCGGCTGTC
>DEBC01000020.1 GCA_002348365.1 Alphaproteobacteria bacterium UBA2966
TCGGTACGCTTCATTTGCGGGACTCAGTCGGATCATCAGAAGCTCGAGTCGGAACTGGCGGCGTTTCTGGGTGCCGAGGCCACAATTTTGTATACCTCCTGTTTCGATGCCAACGGCGGTCTTTTTGAAACCCTCCTGGATGATCATGATGCGGTGATCTCAGATTCGCTGAATCATGCTTCGATTATCGATGGGGTGCGTCTTTGTAAAGGGGCGCGCTACCGTTATGCCAATAACGACATGTCTGATCTCGAAGCGCAGCTGCAAGCGGCCGATCAGGCGGGTGCTCGTACCAAACTGATTGCCACGGACGGTGTGTTTTCCATGGATGGGGTCATCGCGAATCTGCAGGGCATCTGCGATCTCGCAGATCAGTACGATGCCTTGGTGATGGTGGATGACTCCCATGCGGTGGGCTTTGTCGGAGAACAGGGTCGCGGCACACACGAGTGGTGCGGCGTTATGGATCGGGTCGATATTTTGACCGGCACCCTGGGTAAGGCACTTGGCGGTGCCTCAGGAGGTTATACAGCGGCGAGCCAGGAAGTGGTTAGCCTATTGCGCCAGCGTTCCCGGCCTTATCTTTTTTCTAATTCCCTTCCTCCGGCGATCGTGGGGGCGGCCCGTGAAGCGTTGAGACTGCTGAAGGAAGGTGATGAACTGCGAGAACGGTTGTGGCGCAACACGCGGTATTTTCGAGAGCGCCTTGAAGGTTTGGGGTTTGATCTGGCGGGCGCGGGTCATCCCATAATCCCGGTCATGATTGGTGAGGCACAACTGGCCCAGCATTTCGCCCAGCGTATGCTGGAAGAGGGGATCTATGTGGTGGGTTTCTTCTTCCCCGTCGTACCCAAGGGGCAGGCGCGCATACGCACCCAGATGTCGGCAGCCCATACCCGAGAGCACCTCGATCAGTGCATCGATGCCTTTGGCCGGGTTGGCCGGGAACTGGGCGTGATTACTAAATAAGGATAAGCGTACCCGAATGAAGGCACTTTCCAAGCTTTATTCTGAGCCCGGTATCTGGATGACTGAGGTCGAACCGCCTGTCCCGGGCCATAATGATCTTTTGATCCGTATCCATAAGACGGCGATTTGTGGCACAGACATGCACATTTACCACTGGGATGAGTGGTCACAATCCACCATTCCCGTGCCGATGGTGGTTGGCCATGAGTATGTCGGCGAGGTGGTAGGCATGGGTGAGGAGGTGCGCGGGTTCCATGAGGGAGACCGGGTGTCAGGCGAGGGGCATATTACCTGTGGTTATTGCCGCAACTGCCGCGCCGGTCGCCGCCATCTGTGCCGTAACACCATCGGTGTGGGCGTAAATAGGATGGGATGTTTCGCTGAGTATCTGGTCATTCCCGCGTACAACGCCTTCAAGATTCCTGATTCCATCTCAAGTGACCTCGCGGCCGTTTTTGATCCGTTTGGCAATGCGGTCCATACGGCGCTGGCATTTGATCTCGTTGGAGAAGATGTCCTGATCACGGGTGCCGGGCCCATTGGGATCATGGCGGCGGCAGTGGCGCGACATGTCGGAGCCCGGCACATCGTGATTACCGACATCAACGATTACCGGCTGGAACTCGCAGGCACGATGGGAGCCACACGCACCGTCAATGTACACAAAGAACAGTTGGACTCTGTCATGACGGAGTTGGGTATGACAGAGGGTTTTGATGTTGGTCTTGAGATGTCCGGTATGCCCGATGCCTTTCGCGACATGCTGCACTACATGAATCACGGCGGGAAAGTTGCCATGCTGGGTATTCCGCCCGCGGATATGAGTATTGCGTGGTCGGAAGTGATCTTTAAGGGCCTGGTGATCAAAGGTATCTACGGCCGGGAGATGTTTGAAACCTGGTACAAGATGGCCAGTCTGCTGCAGTCCGGCCTGGATCTGGCGCCCATCGTGACTCACCGCTTCGCCGTCAACGACTTCCAACAGGGCTTCGATGTGATGGCCTCGGGCGCATCCGGCAAAGTCATTCTCGAGTGGGATTGAAGGTCTGAGGTTTCGTTAGCCATCTCGCGTTTGTAGAAGTGTCTGCTGGGTTTTACTCTATAGACTACAGTCGCGGTTCCTGGACATGGTTGAAAATCCGAGGTTGGACTGTCAACTTCTGGATCGATGATGGTTATCCAAGCGCAGGGCCAGCATAAAGTATCTAACGAGTTGAAAAGGCTGCAATATGAAAGGCGTCCGTATCGTTGATCTGACGAGTGTCCTGTCTGGCCCGTTTTGCACATGGCTCTTATCAACCCTTGGGGCAGACGTCATCAAGGTAGAGAGTCCAAAAGGGGATCTGGCTCGCGGGACGCCTCCCTTCGAAGACGGTATCAGTCTTTACTTTGCATCCCTTAACCGCAACAAGCGCTCCATTGTGCTCGACCTGAAAAGCGAAGGGGGTAGACGTGCTTTGCATCGGCTGCTGGAAACAGCCGACGTGCTAGTTGAAAACATGCGTCCGGGTGTTCGCGACCGGCTGGGATGTAGTGACGAGGATCTGAAACAAATCAATCCGAATCTCATTTGCGCGTCCATCAGCGGCTTTGGCCAAAAGGGTTCGCTTTCACAACGTCCTGCCTATGACATCGTCGTTCAGGCAATGAGCGGCATGATGAGTGTTAACGGACCTCTGGGTGGACCTCCTACTCGGGTGGGTTACTCGGTTGGAGACATCTCTGCTGCGCTTTTTACGACGATCGGAATTCTCCAACGCCTTTATGAGCGTGATGCGAACGGTGGGGGCCCGGGTTCCACCCTGGATGTCTCAATGCTTGCTTGCCAGTGGGCGTGCCTGGAAAATGCATTTGCGCGCTACCTCAATGCCGGCATCGTCGCCGGCCCAATCGGATCACGCCACCCCTCCATGACACCCTTCGAGCCGTATCCCACGGCGGACCAGGATATTGTGATTGGACTTGGCAGCGGACAGGATTGGCCCAATTTCTGTGAAACCATCGGCCTGCCGGAATTAAGTGATGATCCACGATTTGCAGAGGATGAAGTTCGACTGACGCATCGCGATCTGCTCGACGAGATTCTGGGTCAACACTTCAAGCAAAAGTCTTCCTCGCATTGGCTCGCCCTGCTGATTGAAAATGAGATCCCCTGTTCGGCTATCGAGAACGTTGAAAGTGTGGCCAGCAATCCCATTAGCGCGGAATATCATGCATTCTCAACGGTGAATGCGACAGGGGCAGGCGAGATGCGCTTTGCCCGAAATCCTATCGCTGATCCAGAGGAGATTGAATCTGCTGCACCGGCTCTGGGTCAACACACGAGCGAGATCCTTTCGGAGCTTGGCTATAGCTCAGATGAGATCGAGCAGATGACTGAATAACGGCCTACTTGCCGAGCGCCCCAGGATTGTCTGCTCCTTTCCTTTTGTGTCGACATTCAGAAGGCACGCCACCGCTAGACTCGCGGTCTGTCGATTGAAATCGGGGATTCGATATGCCGGATGTAGTTCTGGTGCAGGGAGCAAGCCGAGGTTTGGGCCTGGCGTTCGTTAGGCGCCTAATCGAGCAGTCCGCGTGCTCAAAAGTGATTGCCACATGTCGAGACCCCAATTCGGCCTTGGCATTACGGGAACTCGCTGAATCACGCCCGGGAAAAGTCACGCTGCTCCGGCTCGATGTAACTGATGTTGATTCACTTGAAGCAGTCGCAGAGACTGTTTCAGCCGCTGGCAAGCCCATTGATCTGCTGATTAATTGTGCGGGAGTGTTACATAGCCCAGAGGGTCTTCGTCCTGAAAAACGGCTTCAGGACGTCTCCGTTGACAACCTGGAGCAGTACTTCCGGATCAATACCATCGGCCCGTTGATGGTAATAAAGCATTTAGCCCCTCTCATGACTAAGCGGGGGAGGGCAATCATCGCGAACC
>DEBC01000079.1 GCA_002348365.1 Alphaproteobacteria bacterium UBA2966
GCTCACGTTACCGCAAGGTCCGACGGCGGCGCAATTCATCGAAGTCCGTTTGCGGCGCCTGCTTACAGCGGCAGTGGTGCCTATTCAGACGCTTGGATTGAGATCGAATTCAAGGCTGATCGAGGTGAGAGCGATGAACGCAGACGACATTCGCAAGGTGGCCGTGGTGGGCGGCGGACTGATGGGCTCAGGCATCGCCCAGGAATTCGCCACGGCAGGCTATGACGTGGCCCTGCAGGACATCTCCACTGCGCAGCTCGACTCCGCGCTTACGCGCATGCGGGAAAACCTGACGATGCTCGCCGAACATGGCCTTGTCGACGCCGGTTTCATCGACGGCATCGTCGCCGGCATAACCCCTGCCACATCATTGGAATCCACGGTTTCCGATGCGGACATCGTCATCGAGGCCGCCACCGAGGACGTGGAGGTCAAGCAGGGCCTCTTTCGCTCCCTGAGTGAGTTGTGCCCATCACACACCATCCTGGCGACGACCACATCAGCGATACATCCCGATGTTTTCGCCGACGCGACGGATTGTCCCGATCGGGTCATCGTGACCCATTTTGGCATCCCCAATTACCTGATCCCGCTGGTCGAGATGGCGCGCGCCGAGAAAACCTCGGATGAGACGTCGGCGGTGGTGTTTGCGCTACTGGAAAAGATCGGCAAACGCCCCATCGTCATGAAGAGACCCTTGCAGGGGTTCATCGCCAACCGGCTGCAGTTCGCCATGATGCGGGAGGCCTTGAACATCATCTCGCAGGGCGCCGCGACACCAGAGGATATCGACACCGCGATCCAGAACAACTTCGGCCGCCGCTACGGCATCACGGGACCGCTGGCGATCTTCGACATGTCCGGGCTGAACGTGGTGTTGAAGGTGGCTGGCCAGACCGTGCCCCACCTCGCGACATCGGATGCACCGTTCGACTACATCCGGGAGAAGGTCGCCGATGGAAAACTCGGTCTCAGCACGGGCGAAGGGATGTATCACTGGACGTCGGAGTCAGCGGCCGTATTGCGACGCCGCCTCACCGACGGATTGGTCGCGATAGAGAAGTGGACCCGCGCCCAGGAAGGTCAGTGACGGGTTCTATCATGTGTCTGTCAGATGGGGCCGCTCTCCGGATCCGCGCCCCTTCCCGTTAGTTGCAGGAACAGGTCCTCGAGATTCGATTCCTGGGTCGTCAGATCGGCGATCTCAATTCCCGATTCGTGCACCGCGCTCAGGATTTCATCGATCTGAGTCTGGCTGCGGCGGTAGCGGACATGAAGCTGACGGAATTCACCGAGCTCCGCATCGAAGCGCTTCAGGCCTTCAGGAATGGCCTCAATGTCGTGCGCCAGGGTGATCGTCAGCGCCTTCTGGTCGATCTGGCGTATCAACGTTTGCGTCTCGTCGCAGGCCACGACCTTGCCGTGATTGATGATGGCGATCCGGTCGCAGAGCTGTTCGGCTTCTTCGAGGTAATGCGTGGTCAGGACGACGGTCGTACCGCGCTGGTTCAGTCCGCGAATGTGGTTCCACAACTGGTGGCGCAGTTCGACATCGACACCCGAAGTCGGTTCGTCGAGCACCAGCACGGGCGGGTCGTGGACGAGCGCCTTGCCGACCAGCAGGCGACGCTGCATTCCGCCTGACAGCTTGCGCGCATACCAGTCCCGTTGTTCCATCAGGCCCAGCGCCGCCAGAACAGCGTCCGTCTGGCGCTGGCTTTTGGGTACGCCGTAAAAACCCGCCTGAAACTCCAGCGCCTCGAAGGGCGTGAAATGAGCGTCGATATGGAGTTCCTGGGGGACGATTCCGATCGAAGCGCGGGCGCGTCGCGCATCACGATCGATGTCGTGACCCCAAACCGTCACCGTGCCGGCGGTCTTTTTCGTCATGCCGCCGAGAATATTGATGAAAGTGGACTTCCCCGCGCCGTTGGGACCCAGCAGCCCGAAGAATGCCCCGTGCGGGACTTCGAGATTGATGCCGTGGAGCGCGACCTTCTCGGTCCTGCCCCGTTTGCCGCGGTAGACCTTGGTCAGGGACCTCGCGGAGATGGCGAACTGATCATCGTCATTCCCCATGGCCGTGGTGTGCTGTGACGATACCGTTGAACGATCGAGCATATTGGTCCGGGTTCGGACAGAAATGACGTGTGATGCGTGTTGAACGCGAGCAGTCTTTGCGTATCATTCGGTCCGTGAAGGGTCAACGCGCGGATTGCCGGCGGGGACCAAGCCAATCAAGATCAGGTACACCCCTATGCCCGTCGAGCCGCCCGAAATCGTCGAAGTCGAAGAGCACACCGTGAGTTGCGATGGCGGCGGCGGCGCCCTCGGCCATCCACGCGTTTATCTCAATCTTGGAGACGACGGTCGCATCGATTGCCCCTACTGCGATCGTCAGTTCGTGCTCAAGGCTGGCGTGTCCAAAGCCGCCGGCCACTGATCCCGGTTTCTCTTTTCCACAAGAAATTTCTTACTGTGGGAGTCGGGGATAAGTTCCCGGCGATGGGGTGATCAGCGGGCTTGCAGCGTCGCCGTGCTTGTGGACAGCTTCTGCCTATGTTTTCTAGGCGATTCGGCGCTTTCGGCAAGGCCGCAATGGCGGTACTGTGAAGGTCCGGGGCAGGCTGAAAAGCAGGCACTCAGGACCCGCAGGGACCATTGAGGCAAAGATCAATCCCATTTGACCGCCAGCAGCAGTGGTTTGCCGAGGTTGCCTTTTCTGATCCTCCCCGGGAATCGCGATCTCGGCGAACCCTTGTTTTGTGATGATTGATGGCTGACGTGGCAGAGCACAGGCTTTTCGCCGATACGGAGATGAAGGCAAATCCCGAGACAATTCACTCGACGGGCGTGGTGCCGTCACAGGGACTTCGCGACGCGGTCGAACGCGGTGAGATCAAATCGACCGAACCTGTTTCCGAAGAGCAGATTCAACCGGCGAGCGTCGATCTCCGGCTCGGTCCCGTCGCCTATCGGACCCGGGCGAGTTTCCTGCCTGGGCGTAGTGCCTCGGTGGGCCAGAAAATCGAGTCCTATGCGATGCACCAGTTCTCGCTCGATGGCGGAGCCGTACTCGAAAAGGGATGCGTGTACCTGGTGCCACTCATGGAGAGCCTGCAGCTGCGGCACCGGACCTCCGCCATGGCAAACCCCAAGAGTTCGACGGGACGGCTTGATGTGTTCTGCCGGCTCATTACCGATGGTGGCACCGAGTTCGACCATGTCCGTGCTGGTTATCGCGGTCCGCTTTGGGTCGAGATTTCTCCGCGCTCGTTCAGCATCCTGGTAGAGACCGGCACACGCCTCCTGCAGCTTCGCGTGAAGCGGGGTGCGCCGCGCTGGAGCGATTCCGCACTGCGTGAACTTCACGCCGAGGTCGGGCTGATCGATGACGAAACCGTGTTCGAGGAGAACGTCAAACAGGGCCTGCTGGCGATTACGGTGGATGCCCAGGGAATCGGCGATACTGATCTGATCGGTTGGCGGGCGCGTAAGAACGCCGATCTGATCGATATATCGGAGATCAATCACTATGATCCGGAGGATTTCTGGGAGCCCGTGCGCGCGCACGCCGGACAGGGTGTCATTCTTGATCCCAATGACTTCTACATCCTGTCGTCCAAGGAGTCGGTGACTGTACCCGCCGATCATGCCGCCGAAATGCTGGCGTATGACACGCTTGTGGGCGAGTTTCGCGTTCACTACGCAGGATTCTTCGACCCCGGATTTGGCCTGGCCGACATCGGTGGGGAGGGCACCCGGGCCGTGCTCGAAGTCAGGTCGCGGGACGTACCCTTCATGATTGAGGACGGCCAGGTCGTCGGACGACTGCTCTACGAGCGTCTCACGGCGCTTCCGGACAAGCTGTACGGTCAGAACATCGGATCGAACTATCAGCGCCAGGGATTGGCCCTTTCAAAGCAATTCAAGCGTTCGCAATAGATCGCCCCTCGACGTTCCATGGCCCGGGCCGTGCTTAATCAATAGCGGGCCACGTGCGATAATGACGGACTAGTCTGGGGAGGCGACGAGATGGCTGCGAAGCAAGCGAAGAACGATGGGAAAGCCAAGTCGGCGGCGGGACCACAGCGTATCGTTCTGGTCGATGGATCGGGATACATATTTCGGGCCTATCATGCGCTTCCGCCGTTGACCCGAAAGAGTGATGGGCTGCCTGTGGGCGCGGTGTCGGGCTTCTGCAACATGCTCAACAAATTGGTGGACGACGCGCTGGCTGCCGAAGACATCAGTCATCTAGCGGTGATATTCGATACGGCGCGACGCACCTTTCGGAGTGAAATCTATCCCGAATACAAAGCGCATCGCCCGCCGCCACCCGAAGATCTCATCCCGCAGTTTCCGCTGGTGCGCGATGCCACGCGCGCCTTCAACATCCCCTGCATCGAGATGGAGGGCTTCGAAGCCGATGACCTGATCGCGACGTATGCCGAACACGCCGTTGCCGCGGGGTATGAGGTGGTGATCGTTTCGTCGGACAAGGACCTCATGCAGATGGTCGGCGATCACGTAACCATGCAGGATCCGATGAAGCAGACCGTGATCCAGGAGGATCAGGTAAAGGAGAAATTCGGCGTCGGGCCGGACAAGGTGATCGACGTCCAGGCCCTGGCCGGCGATTCAAGCGACAACGTTCCCGGGGTGCCGGGAATCGGCGTGAAGACGGCTGCGGAACTGATCAACACCTACGGAGATCTGGACACGCTGCTCGACCGTGCGGAAGAGATCAAGCAGCCCAAGCGCCGGCAGAACCTTATCGAGCACGCCGAAATGGCACGGATCAGTCGGGATCTTGTCACGTTGAAGCGTGATGTGCCCGTCGAGGAAGGTGTCGAGACGCTCGAAATCCACCCGCCCGAACCGGACAAGCTGTTTGCGTTCCTGGACGAGATGGAGTTTGCGACGCTGTCGGCGCGATTGCGGGCGAAGTTCGGTAAAGAGGCAGGTGAAGTTGCAGCGCCGTCAGCCGCCGACGCGGGAGGCGACGGGGAGTACGTCGCGGTGCAAAGCGAAGAGGCACTGAGCGCCTGGATTGCGGCTGCCGAGGCGGCGGGGACGGTGACGGTTGATACGGAAACCACGTCCCTTGATGTCATGCAGGCCGCTCTGGTCGGCGTCTCCCTCTCGGTAGAACCGGGCAAAGCCTGCTATGTGCCGCTGGGTCATGGCGGCACTTCGGGGCAGGGTGACCTCGGACTGGACGATGAGCCGGCCGCCGCCGAAGCGCCAACGCAAATCCCGTTCGATCGTGCCATCGCGTTACTGAAGCCGCTCCTCGAGAACCCCGGCGTGCTGAAAATCGGCCAGAACATCAAGTACGACATGGCGGTGCTCGCGAAGTACGGTATCGAACTCGGGCCGCTGGACGACACGATGCTGTTGAGTTTTGTCCTGGAAGGCGGTCTGCACGGCCATGGGATGGACGAGCTTTCAGAGCTCCACCTCGGTATCAAGCCGATCTCATACAAGGAAGTCGCCGGAACTGGTAAATCACAGGTCACCTTCGACAAGGTGCCGCTGGACAAGGCTGTTGACTATTCCGCGGAGGATGCCGACGTGACCGCTCGGCTGCACCGGATCCTCAAGCCCCGTCTGGTCGGCGAACATCTGGTGGGAGTTTACGAGACGATCGAGCGGCCCCTGGTCCCTGTACTGGCCGCCATGGAACGCAACGGCATCCGCGTCGATCCCAAGAAACTCAAAAAGCTCAGCACTGACTTCGAAAAGCGCATGGCACAACTGGTCAGCGAGATCCATGGCCTGGCGGGGCATGAGTTCAATGTCGGTTCGCCGAAGCAGTTGGGCGAGGTCCTGTTTGACGAAATGGGAATATCCGGTGGCAAGAAGGGCAAGACCGGTGCCTACGCGACCGGTGCCGACGTTCTCGAAGACCTGGCGGCGCAAGGGCATGAGATGCCGAGTCGCGTACTCGACTGGCGGCAGCTGTCAAAGCTCAAGGGTACGTATACGGATGCCCTGCAGGCACAGATCAATGGTGAATCCGGCCGGGTACATACGTCCTTTCAGATGGCTGCCGCGAGCACCGGCCGCCTCGCGTCGACCGATCCCAATCTGCAGAACATCCCCGTTCGGACCGAAGAGGGCCGAAAGATCCGTCAGGCCTTCGTTCCGGCAGATGGCTGCCGGTTCCTCTCGGCCGATTACTCTCAGATCGAGCTCAGGTTGCTGGCGCATATCGCCGATATCGATACGTTGAAAGATGCGTTTCATGCCGGGGCGGACATCCACGCTCTCACGGCCAGCGAGGTATTCGGCGTGCCCATGGAGGGAATGGATCCAACCGTTCGACGGAGTGCCAAAGCGATCAATTTCGGGATCATTTATGGCATCAGCCCCTTCGGACTGGGTCGGCAACTGGCCATTCCGCAGAAAGAGGCCAAGACCTACATCGAAGCTTATTTCGAGCGTTATCCCGGGATCCGGGATTACATGGAAACCACCAAGGAGTTCGCGCGGAAGCACGGCTTCGTAACAACCCTGTTCGGCCGGTGTGTACACGTTCCCAGTTTGCGGGAAAAGAATCCGGCGCG
>DEBC01000056.1 GCA_002348365.1 Alphaproteobacteria bacterium UBA2966
AGGCGTACACTGAAGACATTTAAAAGGGGGCTCCGGCCCCCTTTTCCTTTGCTCTTCACTGTTAGAGCATAGAACGTTGAGCTAGGCTAATTCTGGCGCAGAAACCTACTTTTCGGACGTGAATCGCACGCGGGAAGGTAATACGAGGCAAATTGATGACGGCAATGATACGCGGTTACCCCTCAACTTCGGATCGCTCAAGAGGCTGGCTCCGCTACCTTTATCGCAAGGCGACGACCCCGGACAATTGGGACATGGACGGCCAGCCGCACGCGCATTGGGATGACGTCACTGGCGAGCCCTTGACCAGCTGGCCCCGCTTCGATGTCGTGAGAAGCAGTTACGCGCTTCCCCTGATGGCCGACCGCACTCCGGCATGGCGCGAGATCTACGGCCGCATTCTCGACGAGTTCATTCAGCGCTTTACCGGTTACTGGGCCGCCAAGGACTGGCTCGATCAGATCGGCGACGACCCCAGCCGCGGACAGTATCCCGAAGCCTGGTACCAGGTACTGATCCCACCGTACCTGCGGGGAAAGTACGATGTCCCGGGTTGGACGGCCAACGGTGTCGAGCCGTGGGGCCTGCAGAACGACGCGATCGCCGCCGATGGTGCCCTATGGTTCAAGGGCGACTTTCTGATCGTGCTGGGCTTCTACCTCTATGTCACCGGCGATGAGAAATGGAACCAACCCTTCGACATGGTGCGCAACGGCGCCGACACGTTCTTCTGGACCCATTCTCGGATTGCCAAATACTTGTTCTCGCAGATGTCGGACCGGCCCGAGGGGGTGCACTGTGAGAACACCAAGATATGGCCCATGTGAATGAGCCGCGCGGGGCTCGGTCTGGGCCTCCACGACATGCTCTACAGCAGCGACTTTCGTCCAGCCTTCGATGCCTTCTGGGACTATTCGAAACGAAACTACTTGACCATCGAGGACGGCAAGGTCAAAGGCTCGGTGACGATGTATTACGACCCGCTGGTCCCATGCAATCACCCCTGCGACACATCGCCATTCTTCTACTTTGGCCTGTCGCACGGCTTGCTGCCCATGTACCCGGATGACGCCCGTGCGGTGTACGACACCGCTATAGACCAGGTGGGTCGGGAGGGAGACGCGCCCTTAGGCCCGAATGAACCGGGCCCCGAGAAGGCCGGAGATCCGATGGCGGCAATGGGTCGTCTCATGATCCAGTTTCTGGCGCGCGAATTCGGTGACGAGGCGATCCACGCCAAACTCAAGATTCATTCGGACGACCACGACGAGCCGACCTGGGACAACGAGAGCGGAGAATTCACTTGGCGGTTCGGGCTCGACGAGCTGCACCCAAGAGGTCAGTTGAATGCATCCGCCGCATTCGCCGAAGTCGCGGAACCTGGTATCTGGGCAAGCCTGATTAAACGGCCCAATCTGCGCAAGTTCCTGGACCCTTCGGTCTATGGAGTCGATTTTCCCAAGGTCTGCCTGTCACAGGCGATCTATGACGCGGAACGCCGTCTGCTGGTTATCGCCACGGATAGCGGAGCACCCCACGCCGCGGGAGAGCCGACGAACTTTCGGGTCACGAATGTGCGTCCTGAAAATTGCCGCGTCGAGATCGACAGTGCGCCCTCGGATGCCTGGCGTGTCGTTGACGGTGATCTGGAGATTTCGACGTCGGTCGGTGAGCACACCTTCATCGTTCACTGCGGGTGAAGTAATGCCTCCCCTTTCTACTTCTCGAAGCACCCCACCAGTTCCACATGTGATGACCACGGGAACTGATTGATGGGTACCACGGATTTCAACGTATATCCACCATCCACCAGACTGCGCGCATCCCGCGCGAATGTTCCTGGCGCGCACGAAACGTAAGCAATCTTGCGGACACCGGATTGGGCCAACGCCCTGCATTGTCGTTTGGCCCCTGCCCGCGCTGGATCGAGCACGACGCCATCAACCTTCGTGAATTCATCGGCCGAAAGCGCACGTTGCTCCAGGTCCCGCACCTCAATATCGATGTTCACGCGCCCGGCACTATTGTTCACGGCACGTCTCAGCGCGGAGATTGCTTCCTCGTCACCGTCATAGGCACGGATGCGTCTTCCCTCACCCGCGAGTGCCAGCGCGAAAGTCCCGATACCAGCGAACAGATCCACAACGTGCTTGCAATCGTTGAGGTGATCGACGACCTGATCGCTCAAGGCTTTTTCCGCCGCCACGCTCGCCTGCAGAAAACCAGTCATTGGCGGTTCAACCGTGATACCGCCGAACTCTACCGTTGGCGCTCTCTGCATGATGACGGGCTCTGGATGCTTCGCACCCCAGCTCAGGCGCGCAAGATCGTGCTGGCGACTGAATTCGGTCAATCGTTCCCGCAACTCAAGTGTCAGATCTTTTCTCCCGCCCACCACGATATCCAGACCGCTTCCGGTCTTGGTCAGCGATACTTGAAGACCCTTCCTCGGAATGGGCAGGTTATGGGCCAGAGCGGTCAGCGGCAGGATCAGGCATTCGAGATCCGGATCGAGAACGCTGCAGGATTGAATGGGAATGACGCGGTGACTGCCCCGTGCGAGATAGCCAAGCAGAATGCGTCCACCCGCATTGATGACTGTGAACGTCGTACGCCTGCGCGAATCAGCCGGCACTGTAACTGTGTCCGAAACGGGCACCTTGTCCAGGCCACGGCGGCCCAGGGCGTCGGAAA
The DNA here is from genome assembly GCA_002348365.1 of Alphaproteobacteria bacterium UBA2966. Classification (GTDB taxonomy): domain Bacteria; phylum Pseudomonadota; class Alphaproteobacteria; order UBA2966; family UBA2966; genus UBA2966. Next base: position 2,695 of record DEBC01000056.1, read on the forward strand.
CCAGGCGTCGTTTCCATTCCAGCTCCGCGACCGGCGTAACATGTTGCATCGCACAGCCGCCGCATCTGCCGAAATACGGACAAGGGGGTTCGGCCCGATCAGGACCGGCCTCAATGACATCGATGAGCTCGGCACTGAAACCCTCACCCCGCCTGCCACCGACACGGGCACGAACGCGATCGCCTGGCACCGTGAACGGCACATAGACCTTCTCGTCGTCCACCTTGCCGACACCGTCGCCGCGACCGCCCAGGCGCTCGATATCCAGTTCGGTTTCAAGTGGCTTTGTCGTATTCAAGGTTCTTTGTCACTTCCTCTTGGCGGCAGAAAAATCAGTCCGGCATTCTATCGATTTCAATGGATCGCTCACGACTACAGAACATTGCGTCGAATTCCTTTCTGCCTACGGTACGGTGCTTCCGTTACGAGATTGCGTGGAGCCCTTTCATGCTTAAGGTGAGAATTCCAAGCGTTCGAGCTTGGTCTAAAAGACATGACAGACATCTAGGGAAATCCAAAATTGACCTTATCGAGAGTAGCGGTCATCTCGGCCGGCGGCAGCGGCATGGGCGCGGGTGCGGCCCGTAAGTTGGCGGAGGTTGGTTTCAACGTCTCCATCCTGTCTTCGTCGGGCAAAGGCGAAGCCTTGGCCAACGAACTCGGTGGAATCGGCGTCACCGGTTCCAACCAGTCAAACGACGACCTCAAGCGTCTGGTGGATGCCACGGTCGATCGCTGGGGCCGGATAGATGTTCTCGTCAACAGCGCCGGCCACGGACCGAGGGCACCGATCCTCGATATCAACGATGAGGACTGGCACATGGGCATGGAGGTCTACTTCCTCAGTGCCGTGCGCCCGACCCGGCTGGTCACGCCGGTCATGCAGGAACAGAAATCCGGGGTGATCATCAACATTTCGACGTTCGCTGCTTTCGAGCCCGATCCGGTATTTCCCACCTCAGGCGTGTTCCGGGCGGGCCTTGCCGCGTACGCGAAGCTCTTTGCCGACACCTATGCCGCGGAAAACATCCGCATGAACAATGTGCTGCCGGGATTCATCGACAGCCTTCCGGAGAAACCTGAATTCAAAGAACGCATTCCGATGGGTCGATACGGTAAGACGGACGAAATCTCCGAAACCATCGCCTTCCTGGCGTCGGACGGGGCCGGATACATCACCGGCCAGAACATCCGTGTCGACGGCGGCATCACGCGATCAGTGTGAGGAATTAATTCCGACCAAAGTAATTTGGTCAGGAGCCTGTCCCGATGCCCCTCTTCAAATGATCTGTCGGGTTCCATGCGTCAGGTCTTCAATGATATCCGGAGAGATATTGCGGCTGCCGGCGAGCCAAATGCTCTCCTTCAGCACCGGTTTTCCGATAACGAGCGGCCTGCCCTTGCATTCGGTATGTTAACGCCAGCGGCGAGAAAGCTCGTTGATATCGCCGTACCAGGAATCTATCCGCCCTTTCTCCAGAATTTTGATGGCGTTCTCAATGTGGTTGAAGCTGTGAAGATTCAAGAAGCCTTTGTTCTCGAGTTCGATTTCATGGGAAGTCCCCCGGTGAACCCCGATCGAACGGAGATTCTAGGCTAGTTCAAAACTGTCGATTCTTTGATCCATTGTGACAAAGGCGCTCTCGACTTCCATTTGACGTACGATCCATGCGTAATCTCTTTCCCGACTGGGAATTCTGGAGAGGCCGGGTAGAAGGGCGTTGTCCATCGAAATGCCCATCTTCAAAGCCCGCGCCCAGGGAACGATCTTCTGCTCGATCCTGTATCCGGTTTTGGTGCCGGCTAGCTTTGCCATTTCAACCAGTATCCCGGGCTTATCATCAGGCCCACCCATATAACCGGGGATCTCGGCGACAAAGAGAGTGAGATTGCGGGTACTGGTTTCGGTACCTGTAGCTTCATTGCCGAACTGAATGAGTCCGGCCGAAATCAGGAGCAGCACAAGGTACCGTTTGAGCGGCTGCATAATGACGATCATGACGCACAAATCCTCTACCAAACTCTTCGCACCTCCGGGGAAATCACACTCGCCCGAGGTGATGCGCGCACCATTCGTTGCCGGGCTCGAATGTTGCCCAGCGCGCTGGTTCGTCCGAAGACTTACCATACATTGGGCCACACGAACGAATTGTCCTCTCGGTATGCGGATCCGGTTGCCTCTCCCGGGAGTTTTCAGGCCGCTCCGCCAGTGAGACGAGAATGGAACTAGGTCGGCGCGAAGGCTTTCCGGAAACTCCGGTCTTTCTTCAGGTGCCATTCCCGGCTCATGGCCTCACTCCGGGTTAAATAGCGCTCCGCATACAGCAACTGCCATTGCCGGCCCGCCGTGGACCGTGCGCCCTTGCCGGAATTATGGGCTTCCAGTCGTCGCTCGAGATCGGTGGTCCACCCGATATAGGTGCGAAATCCATCACAACCGGTCGTACCCAGCAGATAGACGAAGCAGTATGTCAAATTGCACCCTCGGAGTTCCGTGGTTTCCCGGCCCTCGATTCACCCTGACAATGCCGCCCATATGGCTATATTGCCATCGAACTTCGGGCAGAGATGCCTTCCGAGTTCGAAATCTTAGTTGGAACAGGTCGGACGGAACAATGAAGCAGCGACAGCTCGGAAATGACGGCCCCTTGGTCAGCGAACTCGGACTTGGCTGCATGGGCATGACCGGCCGATACGGTCCGGCGGACGAAACTGAATCGCTCGCCACCTTGGACCGTGCGATCGAACTTGGGGTGAATTTTCTCGATACGGCACAGGTGTACGGGCCCCATACCAATGAGGAACTCGTGGGCCGCGCAATCCGCGACCGGCGTGAATCGGTTTTCGTCGCCACAAAGTTCGGTTACGAGATTCGCGACGGCAAGTCCGTCCGACCCAACAGCCGCCCCGAACTTGTGCGCGAATCCGTCGATGGATCCCTCCGCCGGCTTGGAATCGACACGATCGATCTGCTGTATCAGCACCGGGTCGACCCCGAAACGCCCATTGAAGAGGTCGCCGGCACGATCAGCGAACTCGTTACGGAAGGTAAGGTCCGATTTTTCGGTCTGTCGGAAGCATCTCCCCGGACCATCCGCCGCGCCCACGCCCTGCACCCGGTGGCTGCGCTTCAGACCGAATATTCATTGTGGGAACGGTTCGTCGAGGAAGAGATTCTGGCGACCTGCGAGGAACTTGGAATCGCCTTCGTGGCCTACAGTCCGCTGGGCCGCGGGTTCCTGACCGGGCGGAACAAGCCGGGGGCCGACTACGGCGAAGATGACGCCCGGCACTTCGATCCACGCATGCAGGCAGACACCTACGACCGCAATCTGGTGTTACTGAGTCACGTTCAACGCATCGCCGCTGCCAAGAATGCGGCACCGGGCCAGATCGCGCTGGCCTGGCTGCTCCACCGCGGCGCCAACATCATTCCCATTCCGGGAACGAAACGGGTCAAGTACATCGAAGAGAACGCCGGCGCGTCGGATGTAACGCTCGATCCTGAGGACATGGCCGTGCTGGACGAGGCCATACCGCCCGGGGCGGCGGAGGGGCCCCGCTACATTCCCAAGTTCCTCAAAAACATCGACCGAACGTGACGCGACTACCCCCTACAGCCAATTCCATCAGAGCGGCACGTTGTTTTTGAACCACTGAGAGATCACAGAGGCCACGTTGCGAATCTGTGGATGCCCATCAAAGTTCGTCATCGCCCGGCTTTGCCCGGGCGATCCAGACATCCAGCAGTGGCGGAATGCGCCACGGCATTGCTGGATTACCCGGACTACGCCGGGTAATGACGAGGTGTCTGTGTTGCTGCGTTGCGACGGTGTTCGTTTTGGGCTCTGTGGTCAATCCGCATCATGTGGCGCGCTATGCCATCGGAACTGGATGCCCCGGGCAGAGCTGGGGCATGACGACGTAGACAGGATCCGTCATTGCCCGGCGTAGTCCGGGCAATCCAGTGTCGCCGTTGCTTGAAAATGCGGAATTCAAAGCAGGTATCTTCAGAACCAGATTCTAGTCCACCAGCGCCTTGATCTGCGCCAGCAGATCATGCGGGACGGCAATACCATTCTTGATGCGCTCCGCCTTGTTGGCGCGTTCAAATTCGCCCGGCATGAGAACCTTGTCGACACCGGGGACCGGCTGGCTGTCGTGGATTTCAGCAGCCAGGGCCTCGACGCTGGTGACGTAGCGGTCCATCGATCCCACGGCGCCGGGATCTATCGCCAGGAACATATCGCCCTTGGTGATCCCCTGGTCGGTGTTCATGGTCCCTTTCACGCCGGTACCGACAGCCTCGCCTGCCAAAGCCCCCGTCAGCAGATCGACCATGATGGCGAGCCCCGACCCTTTGGGACCACCGGCGGGCAGCAGTGCCCCGTTTAACGCGGCCTGCGGATCGGTGGTGGGATTGCCGTCCTCATCGACGGCCCACCCCAGCGGGATATCCTCACCGCGCTCCAGCGCATTAACGATTTTGCCTCGCGCCACGACGCTGGTCGACATATCGACGAGATAGGGATCCCCGTCGGACGGTACGGCGATGGTCAGGGGGTTGGTTCCCAGGATCTGCTGGCGGCTTCCGAACGGCGCCACGCCGGATTCGGTGTTGGTCATGACGATGCCGATCACCCCGTTTTCGGCAAGCCATTGCGAATAGTATTGCAGGATGCCGATGTGAGAGGCCTTGCGCACGCACACCAGGCCGATTCCGAATTCCTTGGCTTTGCCCAGCACCATGGAGGTCGCCTGCCGGGCGACCACGGGACCCAGGCCCTGATCGCCATGGATCATGGCGGTGCCGCCCTTGTCGTGAATGACTTCCGGTGAACAAACGGGTTTCAAGGCGCCGCTGTCCAGGCCGACCACCCATCGCGGGATGCGAATGACACCGTGCGAATCATGGCCACGCAGATTGGCTTCGATCAGGATGTCGGACACCGTCTCGGCATCGTCTTCGGGAATGCCACGGGACAGGAAAACGCGTGTGGCAAGGTCTCGCAACTCATCGGCAGTGAGGGTGGTCAGGGGCTTCGTCTTGGTGTCGGACATCGTCATTCCTTGTACAAATGCAGCTAATTATTACCGAAAGGCCAGAGACACTCCTCGGCCTGCCCTCCCAGTGCGCCGTCATCGTCACAAGTCTTCATGATGAAGAAGCACGACTTTATGCCGAGCAGGATCATCCCGATGATCCCGAATATGGCGAGCGTTCGCATCCGCGGCGCCGGCGCGACAATCGGTGTCTAGTCGGGAACCTTGGTGGACTGCCAGGCGACCATCCGCCAGGTTCCGTTCTGGTTCTGGTACACGTCGCTGAAGCGTGCCGCGAATTCATTGAGGTTCCGGTTGCGCGTCACGCTCATCTGGGCGACTCCGGTGAGCACCACCGCATCCCCAAGGTCCTGCGCGTTCACTTCGGAAGGCACGACAGAATTGTAAACGGTGTCGCCGGACGCGATATCCCCGATCAGACTCGCCTTGGAGTCGATGCGCGAGGTGGAGTGCGTATACACGAGGCTGTCGCAAAGCATTTCATTCAGCTTCCCAATGTCTCCCTGGGCCATTGCCTCCATGCGTTCCTTGTCTAACGCGATCACCATCGTCGCATTGTCACTCATCTCATACCTCCACCTGATTCACCGTAATGGTTGACTTTCGCCGGACTATGTCCGCTCAACATTGCCGCTGCGTCGCGGCACGCCGAATTCCTGATGACAGATATCGGCAAGCTTGGCCACACCGTCACGAATGTTTTCAAGGGTCGGATGCCCGAAGCAGAGCCTCATGCGATGGCGGTTCTCTTCGCCATGCACCGTCCATTCGGGACCGGGATTGATGGCGACGCCCTGCCTGGCCGCGGCAACTGCCAGTTCCCGCGTATCGACTGATTTCGGCAGTGTCACCCACATGTAGATACCCCCATCGGGCGGCGAGTATTCGGCCGCCGCCCCAAAGTTCTCGTCCAGCGCCTCCGCCATGGCATCGCATTTCTTTTTCAGTATGCCGACCAGCTCCGTCACATGATCGTCGAAATGGTGCGGCAGATATTCCGCCAGGACCATCTGCTCGAGGGCGCCGCTGCCGGCATCGGTCTTGAGTGGCAGGACGTGCTGCATCACCTGCCAGGGCGCGACCAGGTAACCGACTCGCAGTGCGGGCGCGATGGTTTTCGAGAACGTGCCGCAATAGAGCACGCGGTTATCCGCATCCAGGGCCTGGATGGCCTCGGGCCGCTTCTGATCCCAGGTGAGGTCCGCATAACAGTCGTCTTCGAAAATCGGCACTTCGAACTCTCGCGCGACGTCCAGCATTTCCAGGCGCCTGTCGCGGTTCAGGATCGTTCCCGTGGGATTCTGGATGGTGGGGATGGTGTAAATGAACTTGGGCCGCCGCCCCTGCCCGGCGAGTTTGCTCATGACGTCGCGCAGGTGATCCATGCGCATGCCGCCGTCATCAAGCTCGACACCAATGTATTCGACATCGAGACGTTGCAGGCGCGTGAGCGTGCCGTTGTAGTTGGCCGCTTCGAGAACGACAACATCACCGGCTTCCAGCAACAGTTCATTGACCAGGTCCAGGGCCTGGAGCGAGCCGGTGGTGATCAGCACCTCATCGGCGGAGACGTCCATACCTGCGTAAGCTTTCAACTTCTCGGCCGTGAACTGGCGCAGCGGCAAATACCCCATCGGCCCGTCTTCCAGGCCGTATTTCGCCATGGAGTGCCCTTCACGGCGTATGACACGATCAACTGCTGCCGCCAGTTCATCCACGGGCAGGGTCTGCTCATCGATATTGCCGCCGACGAAGTGAAACGGAGGATAGCCCGCCCATTTATTGGCAGCGGCGGCCGCGCGGGGACTGATCACGCTGTCGAAGTCGAAAGCCATAACGATCCCTTTAAGCCCTTCGTCAGAGACGGGGCTCATTGGCTTGACCACGCTCCACTGGCGGAACGTGGTTCACCAAACCTCACCATATGGTCGAAGCTCGACCCTGAACGACCAGGCCGAAGGGTCCTGGTGGGCGACGTGATACATCTCGTCCGCAATCCCCGATGGTTGGACGAAGAACTCGTCGGGGGCATCGGGAAACCATTCCGTCCGCATACGCGGTGTGTCGATTATCGCATCGATGATGAAGTAGGCGACGTGGATCCCTTGCGGGCCAAATTCGCGGGCGATCGACTCCGCCAGAATTCTTTGTGCGGCCTTGGTCGCGGCGAAGTATCCCCAATTGGTCTTGCCACGCGTCGCAGATGTGTTTCCGGTCACGAGAATGGTTCCCTTGCCGGCTTCCAGCATGGCAGGTAGGGTTACGCGGGCCAGGTGGGCCAGGGCTGTCACGTTGACCCGGAAATTCTTCTCGAGGTCGTCGGGGTCGAGATCCAGGAAGGCGCCATGGACGGAGCGGGCGGCATTGTGGATCACGATCGACGGTGGGCCGAGGTCCTTCTTGATCGCGCCGACCGTCTCGATCAAGCCGTCCAGGTCGGCCATATCGCAGGGAAACGCAGTGGCCCCTTCGATCTCGCTCTCGAAGTTGGCCAGACGATCACTATCACGACCGATCATGGCGACCCGGTAGCCGCTGGCCGTGAACCGGCGGGTGATCGCGGAGCCGGTGCCAGGTCCAACACCGGCAACCATACAGACAGAGTTCTCCATTTCAGAATTCCGCTTCGGGTTATTCAGGGGTGCTGCGCCGGACAGCGCCAGCAAAAACATGACGTTTCATCAGTGTCACATTCTCAAGGCGGAATCCCGGAGTCAATTTTGCTTATCGCGGATGTACTCGTAGAGGTACGTCTGATCACGCTGTCAAAGCCGAAGGCCTTGATGATGCCTTTATACGTTTACTTGTGACCTGCGGCTGGTTTCGGCACGATACCGTGCAAGCCGCCTGGCGGGGATCCGTGCTCCGGGACAGGTTCAGTTGGTTTCATCGAGTTCGAGATGGGCTCATATAACCCGACACGGCCCGCATGATGCGACTGGGATCAAGCGGAGTCACAAACATTACTGTTCAGGAAACTTTGCCCGACGGGCGAAACTTCACTGCCGCGCTTAATCCCGGAAGTTTACGTACTGCAGGGGCTGGGTGTTCTCCTGCTTCTTGATCAGAGCGATGACGGCCTGTAGATCGTCTCGCTTCTTGCCTGAAACGCGCAATTCCGGACCCTGCACCGCGACTTGCACCTTGATCTTCGCTGACTTGACGCCCTTCACGATTTTCTGCGCCAACTCGCGTTCGATTCCCTGCTTGATCAGAACGGTTTGGCGTATCGTGTTGCCCGTTGCGGCTTCGGCCTTCTGGAATTCAAAGGCGCCCACCTCGACCTTCCGCCGTGCGAGATAGACGCGCAGCAATTCCTGCACCTGGCGCAGCTTCAACTCATCGTCGGCACGGATCAGGATCGTTTCATCCGTCCGCTCCAGACTGCACTGGCTGCCTTTGAAATCGAAGCGGGTCCGGATTTCGCGCATGGCGCCCTGAATGGCGTTGTCGACTTCCGACAGATCGGTGCGTGAGACGATATCGAACGAGGGCATGGATCGCGTTCCCGGTTCCAGAATCCAGACTTGTGACGGTGACGTCCTGGGTTGTGGAGCGCCATCCCACGAATCAGTCTTCTCGCAACGGGAACATCCAACGACGTTGACCGAACCCAGGGTTCAAATGACAGCTTTACACCGGTTCGCCAATGAATACGGGAATCCGGCGGGACGTCATCTCCTGGTATTCGCCGTAGGACGGGAACGTCTCGACACTGATGTCCCACAAGCGCTGTCGCTCCGGGTCGTCCTCGACCTCGCGAACCCGCATCTTGTAGACCTCGGTCCCATCGCGGATTTCCACGTCGGGACTGGCCCGCAGATTGTAGACCCAGTCGGGGTGTTTCGGACTCCCGGCAAAGGATCCGATCAACACGTAGCCATCGTCCGCCATGACCCGAATCAGTGGAATTTTTCTGATCCCGCCGGTTTTCACGCCGACATGGGTAACGATGATGCACGGGAATCCCTTTCTGAGAGTGCCTTCCGTACCGCCGCTGCTTTCATAAAGCTCAACCTGTTCCCGCACCCAATCGAGTGCGGATGGAATGTATTCAGCCATGTGACTCACCTGCCTAAGTGCTTAACGCATGATTTGATTGTCGCAACATACAGCGATCACCCGGAATTCCCATGAAATATGTCATTTCGGCGGTGCTGTGTGCTGCCGATGTTATTTGCACGGGGATCGACATCCGTCGACCCGTCGCCGAAGTCACCACGTTGGTTGCAATTCAGTCACGAATGTTGGGAGACTTCTGTGACCTCGCCCCAAAGTGGAACATTCTGGCATGATCATCGTCTTCGGCTCGGCCAACGTCGACCTCGTCATGGCTTTGCCATCGCTGCCGGCACCGGGCGAAACCGTCCTCACCGAAGGCTACCAGGCCGTACCCGGAGGCAAAGGCGCCAACCAGGCCCTGGCCGCCTGCCGGGCCGGCTCCGACACGACGTTCGTGGGCGCCGTCGGTGAGGACGCCTATTCGGAACTGGCGTTGTCCCTACTAAGTTCCGAAGGCGTGGACCTGTCCCCCGTCAAGTTTTCCGACCGGCCCACCGGGTGTGCCGTGGTCATGGTGGATGATGACGGTGAGAACGCTATCGGGGTGGCGAGCGGCGCTAATCTCGACGTCCAGGCCGGCCAGATCAACGATCAGTTGTTGCAGAAAACCGACGTGCTGGTTCTGCAACAGGAAGTCCCCGTCGAACAGAATGCCGAACTTGCCCGCCGGGCCAGGGCCCAGGGCGTTGAGATCGTCTTCAACCTGGCGCCCGCAGCGCGGGTACCGGACGAATTTCTGGCCGATGTGGACTATCTGATCGTCAATCAGGTGAAGGCAGCGTTCCTGGCTGGCGAAGCAGATCCCGGAGAAGTCCACACTCTGGCCCACACACTGGCGCGGGACCACAACCTGACCACCATCATCACGCTGGGAGCCGAGGGTGCGCACGCGGTCTCAGGTGATGAGATCCATTCGATTTCGGCCCCGGTGGTTGAAGTCGTGGATACCACAGGTGCCGGGGATACGTTTACCGGCTACCTGGCCGCCGGATTGGCGGCAGGAAAGCCGTTGAAACAGTGTCTCAGCCAGGCGGTCGGGGCCGCGTCATTGGCCTGCACCCGCCTGGGGGCTCAGTCGGCGATCCCCAAAGCCGGGCAATTGACCGAATTGTCAGTACCCGGTTGAGATCCGATCAACGTAGAACTCCATGAACCGATCGGACTCGACCCCGACACACACGTCGACATTCGGGGCTTTGCCCCAGACGTCTCGTGAATCTCCCACGGTGGCCCCTCTCGATATCTCGCCCTGTGTCTCGACATCCACGAACATCCTCTCCGTCGTGACCAGAGAGGTATCGAAGGTGACCGCCATGGCAAGCGGGTCGTGCATCGGGAACCCGTTCCACTTCCTGATCGCACGCTGGGCTTCCAGAGAGGATGAGATGATCTCGGAGATGAAGCTGCTGACCGCGGGCAGCCGGAAAGTCTGGACGTGCTGCGCGTGATCCATGCTCATGAGCACTTTGGTCGTCACATCCAGTCCGACCATGGTGATGGGCAGGCCGGACTGGAAGACGATTCGGGCGGCCTCCGGGTCGGCATAGACGTTCGTCTCAGCCGCGGGTGCGCTGTTGCCGGGGACGAATATCGCGCCGCCCATCATGATCACGCGCGAGACCTTGTTCGCGAATTCATCATCCTTTATCAGGCACATGGCGATGTTGGTCAGCGGTCCCAGGGTGACCAGCTCGATATCGTTGGCATGCTGGTTGACCAGATTCAGAATGAGTTCGACCGCGTGGGATTGATACGGCTCGTACTCGGGCTCCGGCATGTACTCCTCCACCGTCCCGGTTAGACGGTTCCACGGCGATTTCTGCCCCAGGATCAACCCGGTACCGGCTTTAGCGAGCAGCGGCTTGGTGGCCCCGGTCGCCACTGGAATGTCCCCGGCATCCGCCAGGCGAAGGACGCGCAGTGTGTTCTTCGTGATGAGCTCGACCGGATCGCGCCCTGCCATGCAGGTGATGGCTTTGACGTCGAGTTCAGGAGATACGACGGCCAGCAAGACCGCCAGCGCGT
>DEBC01000141.1:0-14929 GCA_002348365.1 Alphaproteobacteria bacterium UBA2966
AATGTGATTGGCTCGTCAGCGGGCTCATCGACCATATAATGGCTCGCGAACGGGCGAAGGTTTCGCCCGCAATTGAGATTGTGAGTTCATGTCTGGTTTGGATATCACCTTCGCTGCCGCGGGCGGCGCTGGCATCATCAGCTTTCTGTCCCCCTGCGTACTGCCGCTGGTTCCGGCCTACCTCTGTTTTGTGGCGGGCACTTCTCTCGATCAGGTCATCGAAGATGGCACGGTGGAGCGTGCGATGGTGCAGCGGGTGACACTGTCCGCGCTCGCATTCGTCCTCGGTTTTTCCACCGTGTTCGTGCTGATGGGTGCTTCAGCGTCAGCGATCAACCAACTGATCATCGAATATATCGATGTCGTCGCCAAGATCGCAGGCGCCGTCATCGTCCTCTTCGGGCTTCATTTCATGGGCGTGTTGAAGATTCCCTTTTTGTATCGGGAAGTGAGGTTCAATTCGGGCGCGGCACCGACTGGATTGGTCGGGGCCTATGTCATAGGACTGGCATTTGCATTCGGCTGGACTCCCTGTGTCGGCCCAATCCTCGCCACCATCCTGACGATCGCCGCCAGCCGGGATTCGCTCGGCTATGGCGTGTCATTGCTGGCCGTCTACGCCCTTGGCCTGGGCATCCCATTTCTCATCGCTGCACTCTGCCTGAATCCTTTCATGAACTTCCTGCAGCGTTTCAGACGCCACATCCGAAAGGTCGAGATCGGGACAGGGGCTTTACTGGCGCTCACGGGTGTTCTGATCTTCACCAACGCCTTGTCCTCTTTCGGATTCTATCTTCTAGAACTATTTCCAGTTCTTGGAACCATTGGCTAGAGAGCGTTCTCAGCGCGCGAGATTCAGAACAACGACACCGCAGGCGACTACCGCTGAGTTGGGAAGAATGATTCGCGCCGCGGGATTCACCTTCACGGTCCAGAATTTGATCGATTGACGGGCAGAATCGGTCACAATTGGTCAAATTCGTGACTGGACCGGAAAACAAGACACAACGAGGAGAATGTCGGCCCGTGACAGACGAGACAGGTGGGTGGCGTAAAGGCCCCAATGGCGGAGAATCCCTGACGCTGCGGAAGCGGCTTTACTTCATTCTCGAATCACCCCGCGATCACGATCCGCTCAATCGAATCGTCGACATCGCGTTGGTGCTGCTGATCGCTCTCAATGTCGGGGCCGTCATCCTCGAGACCGTCGAAAACATCGGCGGTGCATATACAGAACTCTTTTTCGCTTTCGAACTGTTCTCGGTGTTCATCTTCACCGTCGAGTACGGACTTCGCGTGTGGGTCTCCGCAGAGAAGCCTCAGCCCACACCCACCGGGAGCGTAACTGTGCGCACAAGGTACATGCTGTCGCCGCTTGCCCTGATCGATCTGCTCGCCATTGCTCCCTTCTATCTGGCGACCTTCATTGGGATCGATCTGCGGTTCATGCGGGTGTTCAGGCTTTTGCGAATCCTCAAGCTGACCCGTCATTCCGCTGCGCTCTCCCTGGTCGGATCGGTGCTGTATGCCGAGCGGCGTGCGCTGACGGCGTCGGTCACGGTGATGCTGGTTCTGCTCGTCTTCACGTCAGGGTTGATGTACTTCGCCGAGCGGGCGGCCCAGCCCGAGGCCTTTGCCAGCATCCCTCACGCCATGTGGTAGGGCGTCGCAACCCTGACAACCGTGGGGTACGGCGACGTCACGCCGATCACGCCGATCGGAAAGGTCTTGGGAGCCATTGCCATGCTGATGGGGGTCGGAATGTTCGCCATGCCGGCGGGCATCCTGGCGTCCGGATTCGCTCAGGAGATCAAAAGCCGTGACTTCGTCATCGAATGGCGCATGGTGGCCAAGGTTCCCGTATTCGGGCGGCTCGAAGCCGCTCTGATCGCAGACATCGTGTCATTGCTGAGACCTCAAATAGCAATTCAGGGTGAAACCATCATGCGCGAAGGGGATGTCGCCGACTGTATGTATTTTATCGCGTCCGGCGAATGCGAAGTGGACGCGAGTCCCGCACCGATCACGCTCTGGCCCGGTGATTTCTTTGGTGAGATTGAGCCGCTCCATCATGAACGCCGGCACGCGACCGTTCGGGCACGGGCGACCTGCCAGCTTCTGATGCTGTCGGGCGACGACTTCGACGATCTACTCGAGCGCAGTGATGGATTGCGTCAGGCGATCACGCGTGTTGCAGACGAACGCCGGGAAACCTTCGAACCACCATTCACCCCAGACTGACAGCCAGCTGCCGCAGAGAAATAAACGTCGTCAGCTCAGATAGTCTGCGATGTTGACGTCGTCGATCTGATCAGGAAGCAGGAATTTGTCGGCATAGTCCCGATACACACCCGATTCGAGGAACAACTCGAACAGTTCCGGATCGATGTGTTGGTCCTTAACCATGAAACCCATAATGCGAAGAGAATCGGTCAGCGTTTTCGCCTTCTTGTAAGGACGATCGGCCGCAGTTAACGCCTCGAAAATGTCGGCGATCGCCATCATGCGCGCAGGCAATGACATTTCCTCTGCCTTGAGGCCCTTTGGATAACCGGTTCCGTCCACCTTCTCGTGATGTCCTCCCGCATACTCGGGGACACGCTTCAAATGCTTCGGAAAGGGGAGTTGCTCCAGCATTTCGATGGTCATGACAATGTGGTTATTGATGACCTCGCGCTCTTCGTGCGTGAGCGTGCCTCGGGCAATACAGAGATTGTAGACCTCGTTCTCGTCGAGAAATTCGCGTTTGTTTCCGGTGCCGTCACGCCATTTGTAACGAGCGATCTTGTTGACGCGGTCCTTCTTGGCGTCCTCCATGAATTCACCGCCGACATTCGCCGTTTCGATGAACAGGCAGTCGTCCTCCAATTGGGCAATGCGAGCCTTGTATTTGGCGCGAAGCGCTTTCTTATCCGCTCCCTCCCGAGCGCAGGCCTTGAGATAGGAAATCTCGGCGTCGCGCTTCAGGACCTCGAAACGTGTTTTCACGGTTTCGACACGGTCATAGATGGTCTCGAGCTTGGTTGATTTGTCGACGACGTACTCCGGTGTCGTCACCTTGCCGCAATCATGCATCCAGCCCGCGATGTGCAGCTCATACATCTCTTCTTCGTTGAGATCGAAGTCCTTAAACGCCCCCGTCTCGGTTTTGCAGGCGGCTTCGGCCAGCATTTCTGTCAACACAGGTACGCGCTGGCAGTGCCCCCCCGTATACGGTGATTTCGCGTCAATCGCCGAAGCGATCATCTGGATGAACGACTCAAGCAACTCACGCTGGGCCTGGATGAGGATCTGATTGTCCAGGGCCACGGCAGCCTGGCTTGCCATGGCTTCGATCAACGGCTGGAGCGCCGCTTCGAAGGCTATGACTTCATCGGTCTCCTGATCCCGGGCATTGATCAGTTGCAAGACTGCGATGACGTCTTGATCATAGTTCCGCAATGGTAGTGTCAGGAACGACTTGGACCGATATCCCGTGTCTTCATCAAATTTTTTGGCGCCGGAAAAATCGAATTTCTCCGTTTCATAGGCATCAGGGACATTTAACGTTTCACCCGACAAGGCAACATGCGTGGCGACATTGTTGTGATTGGGCTCGCCGGACTCCGCGTCGTACATGCTTAGCGGCGGGAAGGGGATATCCCGGCCCGTCGTGCCGCCCATGGCGATCTCCATAGTGTCGTTGCGCATGATCTCGAACGACAGCTTGTCTTCTTCGGTGCGCAGGTAGAGCGTCCCACCGTCGGCGTTGTAGATCGCCTTGGCTTCCAGGAGGATGCGCTCCATCAGCCGGTTGTAGTTGCGCTCGGCGGACAAGGCGATGCCGAGGTCAATCAACCTCTTTAAGGTGGCATCATCCTGACGTCGTTTGTCCATCCGCCTTTCGTCCATCTTCCTACTCCCGTTTCGGGCCCTGTTCTTAGGCTCCCGCCGGTCTTGCCCACCTTTTAAGGCAGTGCATAGGCTGATTCTAGCAATTCAAGGCCTGCCAGAGTCACTGTGCAGATTGACAGGGTCCGCCGAGCAACGGATTGTCGAATTCAGGTGGCGCCAAGCCACGTTGACACATGAATCTTTATGCCTGGTGAAATCCGCGTCACAGCCTTGAGATCGGCGGTCGAATTGGCAGCCATGATTCGTGATCGGTCACTCACGTCGACCGACGCTTTGGACTGTCTGATTGATCGGGTGGAAAAGTTCAATCCCGGCTTGAACGCCGTCGTAGCAATGGATCTTGATGCGGCACGCGAACGGGCAAAGTTGGCTGATCGGGCACTCGACGGCAGTGAGTTATGGGGCCCACTGCATGGACTACCCATGACGATCAAAGACTCCTTCGAAGTGACCGGAATGCCGACGACATCGGGAGCACCGAAGCTCAAGGATCACATCCCCAGTCAAAACGCCGTGGCTGTTCAACGACTGATCGACGCCGGCGCAATCGTCTTCGGAAAGACGAACCTGCCGCTCTATGCAGACGATGTGCAGACCTACAACGAGGTCTACGGCACGACCAACAACCCCTGGGATATCGCACGCGTGCCGGGAGGCTCGTCCGGCGGTGCCGCGGCGGCACTTGCGGCCGGATTGACGCCACTGGAACTGGGCAGCGACATCGGAGGGTCGATCCGCAACCCGGCCCACTATTGCGGGGTGTTCGGCCACAAACCGACCTGGGGAATTGTCCCGATGCGAGGACATATCCCACCGCCACCCGGAACATTGGCGCCGGCCGATCTCGCCGTGGCTGGACCCATGGCGCGCCATCCGGAAGATCTCTCCCTGGCCCTCGATCTCATGGCTGGCGCAGACAGTACTGGTGCGACCGGCTGGCGGCTCGAACTGCCACCAGCCAAGCGATCAACGCTGAGCGATTATCGGGTTGCCGTATGGCTTGACGACACTGCCTGCCCCATCGATGCGGAGGTCCTCGACATACTCGGGAATGCGGTCGACGCGCTGGCCAGGACCGGCATCCGTGTCGACGACACGGCACGGCCGATCCCAAGTCTTTCCGATAGCCACGAACTGTATCTACAGCTCCTGTATGCGGTGTACGGAGCCGCATACAGGGGCGAAGCCCTGGATGCGCTGGTGACCCAGGCAGCAGCGTCTCCAGATAGTACGGACTATGCCGACCGCTTCGCCCGCGGTGCCACACAGCGCCACGGAGCATGGATGCGAGCGAGCGAACAGAGATATGCTCTGCGCGAAAGATGGCAAGCGTTCTTTGAAGACTTCGATGTCCTGCTGGCGCCGATCATGCCGACGGCCGCCTTCCCGCACGATCAGGGCGGCTCGATCAACAAACGAACTTACGAAGTGAACGGTATGACACGGCCATACCTCGACCAATTGACGTGGGCCGGACTGGTCACCGTGGTTCATCTTCCGGCAACCGTCGCGCCGGTTGGCCGCACGCGAAGCGGCCTCCCCGTCGGACTGCAGGTTGTGGGGCCATATCTGGGAGACCGCACGACGCTCGATTTCGCTGGTCGCATGGCGGATGCGATCGGCGGCTTCGTGCCGCCTCCCGGTTTCGAATCATGAATTCATCAGGAGAACGTCCATGCCCAAAACCGCGTTATGCGTCGAGATCCCGGTTCATCCCGAACATCGCGACAGCTTCGAGGCTGAGCTCAAGGACCACGCCGCGAAGACCCTGTCCGGAGAAGCGGGCTGCCTTCAGTTCGACGCACACTGCTCGCCGGAAGACCCCAACCTGTTCTTCATATACGAGGTTTACGCGGACGATGACGCAATCACGGCGCATCGCGCAAACCCGCAACTCGCCCGTTACCGGGAGGCCACGGCTGACATGGTCATAGAGCGAAGAGTGAAGGAATGGTCAGTACTGTAAAGCCGGACGTGCCGGATCGGTTTCGTCAGTAGAGTTTCGTCCTGTAGGCCTCCTCGACCGCCGCTTCGGCAACTTCCGGTGTTTGCAGCCCGGTCTGTTCAGCCAGCATTCTACCCATTGTCGGGAACGACTTGCGATCGATGTGGCGCTCCGGATCCCAAAGCTTCGAGCGCATCAACGCCTTGGCACAATGGAGAAACGCCTCGTCCACCTTGACGACCAGACCGGTCTTCGGCGATTTGCCGTTGACCGCCAGCGGCTCCAGGACGCTCTGATCCGTCGTGATCGACGCCTTGCCGTTGACCCGCAACGTCTCATTCATGCCCGGGACGAGGAAGATGAGGCTGACGTTCGGGTTCTCCACGATGTTCGACATGGAATCTACCCGATTATTGCCGAGCCGATCCGGTATGAGCAGCGTCTCGTCGTCCAACACCTCAACAAATCCCGGCGCGTCGCCCTTTGGCGAGCAATCAGCAGATCCGTCCGCGGCGGCCGTCCCGAGCACGCAGAAGGGCGACAGTCCGATGAAGGCACGGCAATGTTCGTCGAGCTTCAGCAGGACCTTGTTGGCTGCCCGAATGTTGGGCTCGCCATACAGCGCCCGGAGTTCGGTGGCGTCGGTAATCTGTTCACTCATCGTGTCGTCTCCTTTGCCGACAGTATTGCCCAAACCAACCCGCGGGAACAGGGACAGGCACAGAGACCCATCGACACGACCAATTGCGTCGCAATACAGCCTGGTTCGGACGTCTATGGTGCTAAGGCCGTAACGTCAGCGTTCCGTCCGCCACTTCGAAGCTCGACAGTCGTGAGAGAAAGCTCATCCCCAGGAGCGAACGGTTCATGTCAACGGAATTGACTGAGGCCTTGACGTCTGACAACACGATGTGTCCCACCTTCAAGCTGTGCAATCGGACCGGCGCACCTTTGACGATCCCGTTGGCCGTCCGGTAGGTCCGGTCATAGGTCAAGCGATCAAGATCGAAGCCCAGACGGCGCGCATCGCGCGGCGCCAACGTGACATCGCTGGCTCCCGTATCCACCAGAAATTGAACGGTAACGCCATCGACATCGGCATCGATGATGAAGTGTCTTCCCCTGTGTTCCCGAAAACTGACCTCGCCGTCCATCACCATGCCGCGAGACGGCATGACCTCTGCCATCAAGCGATTGGCGAGATCAGATGCATCGTGTCTGAAGCTGTAGGCGAGCACCAACACGGCCCCGATCGCCACCCAGATCGTCAAACGCTTCAGTATGTGACCAGGCTTCAAACGTCGGAAAAGGACGGCACTGGCAACCAGAATGGCAAGCAGTGCGACGTTATGGACCAGTGATCGCCCGCCATCCCCGTCGGAGACCGCGCCGGGGTCACTCAGGGCGAGGTGCACGACGAAAACGCCAAGGCCGACACCCAACGCGATCAGAACGAGCCATAAGAGTCGGTCCTTGCTCATAGAAGCCAATATGGGACTTTCAGAGCTGAATTCCCATCACGGCCGTCTCGATCGTTTCAGTGTTCGAGGCGCAACAGAAGACGATAGAACCCGTAATTCAGCTCGGCTTTCGCGCCCTGGGCACGGATGGCCGCTTCCTTCAGGAGTGCGGCTCGTGCAGCCTGAAGATCTTCCGGGCGCGTGCCTTCCCAAGCGATGATCCAGTCAATGGTGCCGGTGTTGGTGGGTGTGAAACCCCGTGATCCCGCTGTTAACGCCTCTGCGTTGGTTTCCCACAGGTGTGCCGACACCACGCCATGCTCGGCGACGAGCTGCGGAATTGCCATGTGCGTGATCCAGGCACGCAGGTCTTCCTCCCGACCCGGCTGCGGGCTCAATGCCAGAAAACCCATGACCCCGCCTTCGCCTTCGCCGGCGGAAGCGGTGACCGAGCAGATGGTTCGCCGGGTGTTGTAGAATTTTGGAACCTGTTCGCGCTCGGCCTGGTCCGGATTGCTGCCGGCCTCAAAGTAGGCCTGCGAAGCTAGCACTCCGACATCGTCCGTCCCGTAGACGGCGACATACCGCGGCGAGCCCAGGATTGCCTCGTAGCGCTTGCCCCACTGGAAGCCGTCGATGATCACCCGGCTCTTGACGTGCTCCCGGGTGTACCACTCATCGACAACATCATCCTCGTCGAGGGGAAAGTCGGTAAAGATAATCAGTATGCCTTTCGGCGGCGGCGTCATGCCTCAGCCCCTCCGTGACAGTCATTTGATGTTTCGCCTGATGACGAACTCGTAGACTCCTGCGTCCTCATTCCATCGAGTCAGCTCGTGTCCAGCCGCGTCGCAAAAGGCCTGGAAATCGGCAACCGCGCTTGGGTCGGTTGCGAGAACACGGAGCTCGCCTCCCTCCGGCAATGCTCCGATCGCCTTGCGCGCCCGCAGCACCGGCAGCGGGCATTTCAAACCCGTCGCATCAAGAGTGACTTCGTTCGACTGCGCCTGATCGGCCACCAAGGGGCCTCCATGCCGTGGACATTTCCTGAATGGTATTCTTCCCACGGGCCTGGAACAATTACCGCCGTGCGGCACAAATCTTGGCATCGCACCGATCTTGGCGTGACACGGCGGTCGGCATAGAGTCTGCACAAGTGGCTGCAACAGGGCGGGCCTCTCAGGGAGGAAATGACGATGAAAGTCAAAACCAACGGAATCGAGTTGAACTGTACCGTGGAGGGTCCCGAAGACGGTCCCGTGGTAGTCATGAGCCATTCCCTAGCGTCGAGTCATCGCATGTGGGATTCGCAAATGCCAGTGCTAACGGACTATCGCGTCTATCGTTTTGATACCCGGGGTCATGGCGACAGCGATGCGCCCGACGGACCCTACAGTCTCGATATGCTGGCCGACGACGCCCGCGGTCTTCTCGATGCGCTCGGTCTCGAAAAGGTCCATTTCGTTGGCCTGTCCATGGGGGGCATGATCGGCCAGATGCTGGCGATCAAGTATCCGGAAGTTCTGCTTTCCGCGACCCTGTGTGCCACCTCGAGCCGTATGCCGAAGGAGGCCTGGCCGGCCTGGCAAGAACGCATCGACACTGCCACCGCCCAGGGCATGGACATTCTGGTGGACGGCACCATGGAGCGCTGGTTCACGGACGGGTTCATCTCGACAAACGAATCGGCCATCGCCCCCATTCGCGAACTAGTCCGTTCCACAACCGTGCAGGGATATACGAGCTGTATCGGCGCGATCATGAAACTCGACATCACGGATCGCCTCACGTCGATCGATCTGCCCACACTGGTGATCGCCGGCGAGAATGACGAGTCCACGCCATTGGCCGCAAATGAAGCGATCCACCACGCCATCGCCGGGTCCGAATTTTTGCCGGTCCCCAACGCCAAACATTTTGTGAATATTGAACAAAGCAAAGTGGTTAACGATGCATTGAGCCGGTTCCTAGCTGACCAGATCAATGGCAAGGCGCAAACCCCAGAGTGAAAACCAATCCCCTATTTGGCACTGCTTTATGAATAACTCATCTAGTCGAATAGCATGTGAATATCGCTGAGTGAATGATTTAGGGGGGCTTGTCTAACGCTCTGTAATTAAACCTGAAGCAACGAACAATTCGCATAGCGGGTGGTATTAAATGATCCCTGCCATTGCGAATTATTATTATTATCATTTACACATGCAGTACCGTACGCTATAGGTCAGGCGTAGTAGCCGCGTGCTGGACGTCATTCATAATCGTCCGGGGGGAACAAGCTGGGTGACGAGCGAGACCGGGGAAATGGATAAATCGCTGCTTGAGTCGATGTTTGGCGAGCACTGGCGCGCCCAACAGGCAGAGGACTCAGATGTGGCGGCATGTAATTCGAAGACGCGTGAACTCAGCAGTCAAGACCTATTTGGTGGAAATCGGGAGGTCATCATCCAACACGGCATTGATGCCTACCGGCTTCAAATAACCGGGAGCGGAAAATTGCTCCTCACAAAATAGAACTGGAGGCCACACCGATCATTTATCAAGGGCTCACTTCGAGCCGCACCATTCCGAACCAAGCCAGCCACGAGCGCGGGGGTGCGTCTTCAGCCAGCCAGGTTCCCAAGACTAAGATACTTACATGGGAGCCAGACTGCAGTGTCACAGAAAGTCAGCAAAGAAACTGAATCAATTGGCCCTTCGAAAATCGAAGGGCGTCCCGACGGAAGTGCCCCACATTCAGTCGTTTACGTGAGACCCAAGGACGTCCATCTAACCATCACTGATTTGGACGACATCGAACGTCTCGTGCTGTGGACAATGAGAGTTTGGGTGAAGGGGCTCATGCGCGACCTTTCCGTAGAGAAATGCATCCTAACTCGACTCAATCGACCCAACGCTTCTGAAATCTACGCCGAAGTAGACGGACTGATGTCACTTTACGGAAGTGCCGCACGACATCCGCTCGATTTCCGCTGCCCCATGTGCGTATCGTTGAGCCCCAATGAGTACACATTTTTGCTGATGATTAGTGCGGCTCAAGCAGGAATCCACGACTTAGTGCGAGCAATTACTGAGGAAGGTTTGAATGCACCCTCGACACGGTGCGGCGCCCTGATCGCGGAGCGCCTGGCAGCCAAGCTTACGATCGGAGGTCTCGTACTCTCATTAAAAACTTATTCCTATCATGGAGATTCTCGGGAGGAGTCCCCCGCAGTCATTCCATTCAAAAGGACACTTCATTAAGAATGGGAATATCCTCTTATAAACAATGGGCGCGGCATGCCGGAAGGCGAATTCTTCAGGATCTGTTCCGCGTTACCTACGTGCTTAGCGTTTCACCAACAGTTGAAGCCTCGATGATCCGCGACGTCAAATGTCCGGTTGCCTTCATTTGGCGACTAGGCCCGCAGATATCAAGGTGACGTACGCACACATGTATAGGTGGCCTACACACAATTGTGATCGAGAATCATTCTCACTGCTATTGACAATCATTCTTAAAAATATCAATTAGAGATTGTAGAAATATACAGGTTGGACGACGCAAGGAAGTTCCATGTACGTATGCATCTGTAATCGTTATCGCTACAACGATCTCCGCCACTTGGCGGTGGGCGGAACCCGATCCGCTGAGGAAGCGTATTCAGTGCTCGGTAACGGACCTCAATGTGGGCGCTGCCTTCAATTTCCCCAAGCATTGATGCATGAAGTAGGCGCGTCGCCAGAGGCCAAATCAGCTACTGCATAAAATCGCATTCCAACCAAGAGTATTAGACATGTTTAGTTGGCCACATCTAAAACCAATGACATTCATATCTGCCATTAGTGCCATTGCGAAGACACTTCCGAGAGGCAAGGACGCCCCATTGGAAATGTCGCAAAGAGACACCGCAACAGCTCAAGCGGACGCAATCCCCAGGCCCGTACACAAATAGGGCTGGGATAGCTAAATCACTCGTGCCTGTGGAATTGAATAAAGTTCTCAAGGCCCATTGATTCTATAAGCCCAAGCTGGGTTCCAAGCCAATCCAGATGTTCCTCTTCACCCTCAAGTATGTCCGCTAACAGTTCCCGGCTAATGTAATCCGCTTCCAGTTCGCAACAGGAAATTGCCTCCCGTACCAAGTGAATTGCTTCCTGTTCCAGCTGCAGGTCACACTTCAGAACTTCTTTGACGGACTCACCGATCAACAGCTTGTTGAGGTCCTGCAAATGAAAATAAGAGTCATTTGCATTTCAGGGACTGCAAATAAGAATTATTATCGACACCTCAACATTATTCCTGAAAATCCTAAGATGAGAATTAATCAATGAGCAAACGAACAACCGCGCTGGCGTTAACGGCCACGTTGGTCCTGGTATCCGGCAACGTGATGGCAGATGGGATGGTTTATGAAGGCTTTCCCGTCACCGTAAAAGGATACAGTGGGAGTAAAGCCAATTCTGTTGCCTATACAGGGCAAATAGCCCGTCAAACACTGCATGATTCTTTAAAGAAGCTTGCCGGATCCGGTAATGGCTCGGCCAATCCGGAACTTAAGGCCGAAATGATGGCTTACTTCCAGGGCAAGGGTGCTGGACGTAAAATCCTTGTACCCAAAACCAAGGGCAGCTTCGTCATTGCCCAAGATGCAGTTGATGATATCAGCAAGAAGAAAAACCTTGCCGGCAAGACCTACAAAGGCGCTATTTCCGGCATGCCAAACAACATGACAGGTCCTGAGTTAGTCGCATTCTGGATTGATAAGGCCTCATCTGCAAACAAAGGGTTCGATAAAGATAATGGTTACGATTATGCGCAATTGATCTCCAAGTTTCTTATGGGCGCATCTTTCTATAACCAGGCTGTTGATAACTATCTTGACGAAAAGCTGAGTGCAGAGAAGAAGCCCAATGACAAGCCTTATAAGGATGGCGCGGCTTACACCGGCAAAGAACATTCTTGGGATGAAGCCTTTGGCTATTTTGGCACTCCAGCCCATACTTTAAAGCTCACGCCAAAGGATGTTTACAACATCGCCAAGCGCAAGCCAGATGGCATGAAAGCTGCCGACTACAATAAGGACGGCAAGGTCGACCTCAAGAGCGAGATGGCCTTTGGCCCTGCATACTATGCAGCTGGTTTTGATAAAGGTGGAAAAACTCAATATTTGCACACCATTACTAAGGCCTTCTTGGATGGCCGAAAATTGATTACTGCAGCTAAGGGCGAGAAGCTAACTGAAGGTGATAGGTCCAAATTAAAGCAATACGCAGCGGTAATTGGGCAGAATTGGGAAAGGGTGTTAGCCGAGGCTGTGTTTAAGTATGCAGGTTCAGTCTACAAGGACATGATGAAGCTTCAGACGATCACCGAATCTAATGGTGATACAAATGAGCAATTCAGGAAATATGCAAAGCACTGGGGAGAACTCAAGGGTTTTGCGTTGTCATTGCAATCGGGTAAGGCCAATCTTGGTGAGACAGCAACAAAGCTGAACCGGATGATTGGCGCGGGCCCGTTACTTCTGAACGCCAGTCAGGTTGTCGACATCGACAGCAAGGGCAACTATGTCCGCGACCAGGGTCAGGACTGGGGTGAATACATGCTCCACATGGCCAAAGTGCAGAAGCTGATGATCGACCAGTTCGGCGTCAAGGCACGCAACAATGATGTGACCGGCGACATGGCGGATCTGGCCGCCAAGCTCGGCGATAAAGCTTCGGCCGAGAACGACTGACCGTTACCATATGCGGGGGCTCAGGTGCGGAAACCTGAGCCCCCGGTGTGTTTCATGGATTGACCGGTATGGACAGTTTCCTGGTCGAGTACGTTGATCGCCTCGCCGATCAACTCCTCAACCCTCAAAAACGGATTTTCATCGGATACCTCGCCAGTGCTCTTGTGCTGGCTATGGGCGTTCGGCTGATTGCTGCCAAGTTCACGCTGTCCCGCTGCGTGGCGGAGATCTTCAGCGCGAGAATCTGGTTTTCGCGATCGGCGCGGGCCGACTATCTGATCGCGATCCTCAATCAGGTGATCATGATGGGCGTCGTGCCGCGTCTGTTCTCAAAACTCGCTGTCGCGACTCTACTGTTCGGGGCCATGCACACATGGTTCGGCGGGCGTCCGATGTTCCTGACAGAGGCGCCTGACTGGATGATCGCCGCTCTCTTCACTCTCGGGCTCTTCCTGCTGGACGACGGTACCAAGTACCTCGTTCACCGGTGTCTGCACACCTGGCCAATTCTCTGGTGCTTCCACAAGGTTCACCATACGGCCGAGACCCTGACCCCCTTTACGGTTTACCGAACACATCCCGTTGAAGGCGCCCTCTTCGCCCTGCGGGCCATCTTCGTCCAGGCGGCCGCGATGGCCACTTTCTTCTTTTTCCTGGGCGATCGCGTCGAACTGATGACCGTGTTCGGGGCGAACGTGATTCTGTTCGCATTCAATATCGCGGGGTCGAACCTGCGCCACTCCCATGTCTGGATTTCCTATGGCCGCATCCTCGAGCATGTGCTGATTTCGCCGGCGCAGCACCAAATCCATCATTCCGTTGAAGACCGTCACCTGAATCAGAACTTCGGAACGGTGCTGGCGATCTGGGACTGGGTCGGCGGCAGCCTGTGCCTCTCCACTCGGGAGCGGGATTTTCACTTCGGAATTGCGGATGCACCTCGCCGCCCCCACAACCTGACGACCGTGTATCTGACGCCATTCCGGGAGTTGCTGACCTGCTTGAAGAGTTCGTTGCTGTGGAGACCGAAAAAGATGATCTCTTTCCCTGAATTGAAGCTTATCCGTCGCGGCGGTGCCGCAAGCCTGATTGTTATGCTGGCCATCGTGATTGAAGCCGCCGTCTTCGGCGCTTCCGCGAAAGAGCTCAACGTCTATTCTCACCGACAGCCATTCCTGATCAATCCGTTCATCGAGGCCTATGAGAAACTCACGGGGACGAAGATCAATATCGTTTTCGCCTCCAAGGGCCTGGCACAGCGTCTTCAGGCGGAGGGGCCGCGAAGCCCAGCGGACGTGGTGCTGACGGTCGATATCGCGCGCCTATTCGTTTACGCCGACAAGGACCTGCTGGCGCCCGTGGATTCCGCCGTTCTGCGGAAGAATATTCCCCCTCGTCTTCGGGACCCCAATAACCGCTGGTTCGCGTTTTCGAAACGTGCCCGCGTGATCGTCGTGTCGCGGAATGCAGACGATGCGGCTTTGATCAAGCGGTATGAAGACCTTGTCGATGCCAAATGGAAGGGCCGCATTTGTGCGAGGCCTGGGAGTCACGTCTATAACCGCGCGCTGGTTGCTTCCTTCATCGATGCCGAGGGCGAGAACAGTGCGCAAGAATGGGCACAGGGCGTCGTCGACAATCTGGCCCGCCGGCCGCAGGGCAATGACCGTGGCCAGGTAAAAGCGATCTATGAGGGCGTCTGTGACATCGCCATCATCAACAACTACTATTATGGAAAGCTCAAATCTTCCGATATACCGGAGCAGCGAGACTGGGCGTCGACTGTGCGCATCATTTTCCCGAACCAGGAGGACCGTGGTACCCACGTCAATATCTCGGGTGGTGGTGTCGCGAAACACTCAAAGAACAAGGAAGAGGCGATTCGATTTCTTGAATTCCTCACTTCGGAG
>DEBC01000141.1:15322-18385 GCA_002348365.1 Alphaproteobacteria bacterium UBA2966
GAACCATCCGCTGAACTGAAATCCTGGGGGGTCTTCAAGGAAGATCAAATGCCGATCGCCCGAATCGCAGATCTGGCGCCTCAGGCCCAACGGGTCATTGACCGCGTCGGATGGTGAACCAGGCGGCAACCGGCGCAATCACGAAGGCTAGAGTTCGGCTGACGCCCTGGACCCTGGCGGCGATCGCCCTGGCGCTCGTCTTTCTGGCGCCCATTCTGGCTGTGTTCGCGGCTGCAACAGGCGACAGTGGCGGGCTGTGGGACCATCTGTTTCGTACTGTCTTTCCGAGATATGTCGCCAATACGTTGACGCTGATGGCTGGTGTCGGATGCGTCAGTCTGTTGTTTGGGGTCACGACGGCCTGGGTCGTCCATCGATACAGGTTCCCCGGCAAGGCGATCCTGGAATGGATGCTGATCCTGCCGCTGGCAGTACCTACGTATCTGATCGCCTATACCTACACGGATTTTCTGGAGTATGCCGGACCGCTACAACAGTCGCTGCGCGATATATTCGGCTGGCAAAATGCGCGCGACTACTGGTTCCCGGAAATCCGATCGATGGAAGGGGCATCGCTGGTCCTCGGCGCAGTTCTGTATCCATACGTCTACATGATGGCCCGCACGGCCTTCCTGCTGACGCCCGCGGCGCTGTTCGAAGCCGGGATGCTGGCGAACCGGAATCTCTTTTTCCGTGTAGCGATTCCTCTGGCACGCCCGGCCATCGTTGCCGGACTGGCCCTCGTGCTGATGGAAACGATCTCGGAATTCGGGGCTGTTGAATATTTCGCCATCGAGACCATTACGCTTGGCATATTCAATGTCTGGCTCGGCATGAACAGCCTGCCGGCGGCGGCCCAGATCGCTTCAGTTTCAACACTGTTCGTCGTGGTTCTGCTTTGCATTGAGCTCCTGGCGCGGTCGCGCCGACAGTTCACGAATACGAGCAGGAAAACGACGACGCTGGCGACATCACGGGTCGATGGCCTCGGCGCAGCAGCATGTGTCGCCATTTGCATGACGCCCGTAACGGTCGGTTTTCTGGTTCCCGCGGGGATTCTTCTGGGCTTTATTCTGCAGGGACACTCCCTCCAGTTCGGAGATGCAGTGCTTTCCGCATCGTTGCATTCCATCGCGTTGGCATCGGCAGTCGCCGTCTTTGTGATCGTCTCCTCAGCCTTCCTGGGATTGGTCGCACATTATGAAGGTGGAACACCCCTGAAACGCCTGACCGCATTAGCTTCCATCGGATACGCCTTTCCCGGCACCATCCTCGCCATCGGCGTAATAACCGTGGGAGGCGCAATCGATGATGGCATCGCCGCAATTATCGAGAACACGTTTGAGATCCCATACGAGGGCTGGCTGACAGGCGGTATCGGCCTGGTCGCGATCGCTTGTACCGTTCGCTTTCAGGCTGTCGGCTACGGAGCAATTACCACGGGCCTCCAACGACTGCCGCCCAATATGATGAACGCCAGCCGGGTGCTGGGCCGCTCCTTCATGCAGAGTCTGCGGGACGTCATCCTTCCGCTGCTTCGGCTGCCGCTGATCACCGGCGGATTGCTGGTCTTCGTCGACGTCATGAAGGAATTGCCGATGACCCTTTTATTGCGGCCATTCAACTATGAGACACTGGCGACATATGTGTATCAGTTCGCCAAGGACGAGCTGTTGGAAGAAGCGGCCCTGCCCGCTCTGTTTATTGTTCTGGTCGGCGTCCTGCCGGTGATTGCCATGAACGCCATACTTCGCAGGATTGCCCGCCAGGAGCCGCCACCGGCTGGCTGATCGACCAGCCCTGCCCATACGCAGCACTCAGTCTAATTCTCACATTGGCCTCGGCGGTCAATGTATGGTGGCCGAGGCTTCACCTTGGACCGCCCCCCGTTGATTGTCCGCTGGGCGATGGAAAATCTCATAGTGGCTACGCCCTGGGAGCTTCAGGCCTCTGTGAACCATGGCGATCGCAAGTTTATGTAGCATTGGGAGCACTTCCCGAACGGCCGCGGGTGGAAGCCATCGGGAGAGAACATACGCAGCTCCAACAAATGAATTCTGTTGCAGGAGGTCAACGGCGTTCAGAATTAGTAGCTCGTCGTCTGAGATCAACATGTGACCGTGACCTCGGATTTCAATTGGGCGGAACAATGAAATCGAAGTCACGAGCATTGCAGAATCGAATGCCCAAGATACATCTTCCGTCAGCCCTGCAGACAAGATGCCGGTTCGCCACCGACACTTGTTGTCCTGGCCAAGGCTATGTTCCACCCACAGCCGCAGCACCGTGACCAGCATGTTTTCTGCCGTGCACAATTGCGAAACCGGCAGACCGTTTTCATGAGATGCTTTAGTTGACGACATCTGAGTACCCAGAAATTTCAGACAATGAATGGAAAGGTTAAAGCGATTCGGCGTGGGCCGAGAGATAACTGGCCACACCTTCAGTCGTCGGTTGCATCCCAGGATCACCATCTTGCCATCCCGCCGGACAGACCTCGCCGTGCTCTTCGTGAAAGCGCAGGGCATCGACCATGCGAAGTGTCTCCTCGACATTCCGGCCGAGCGGCAAGTCGTTGATTGTCGCGTGCCTGATAACCAGGTCGCCGTTAATCAAGAAGGTCGCGCGCAAGGCGACCGCATCCTCATGCAGCACGCCATACGATCGGGCAATGCTTTTGGTGATATCCGCAACCAGCGGAAATCGGACCTGTCCGATGCCGCCTTCACTTGTAGGCGTGCTGCGCCAGGCATGATGTGTGAACTGCGAGTCGATGCTGACAGCGGCGAGCCGGGCATCACGAGAGGCAAATGCATCAGCGCGCCGATCCAAAGAGATAATTTCCGACGGACAGACAAATGTGAAATCCAGTGGATAGAACATCAGAACGCCGTAAGCGCCATCCAGATATCCAGATAGGCTGAAATTCTCGTCGATCGTTCCGTCCTCCAGAACGGCCGGGGCTCGAAAATCCGGAGCCGCCTTGCCAATTAAATTGTCCATCTCTCGCGATCCTTCCTGCAGCACATTGTTTGAAATTGGACCGGCCCAACCGGACCTTGA
>DEBC01000071.1 GCA_002348365.1 Alphaproteobacteria bacterium UBA2966
TAACGAAGATGTTCGTGGTAGATCGTGTCGTACTGAACCGTGTCCAAGAGGCTCATGAAATAGTGGGACTCGGAAACGAAGACCCCATCTTCCGCGAGCAGCGCCAGAATCCCTTCGACTATTGAGTGGACATCCTCGATGTGGGCGAACACGTTGGCCGCTGTGACTAATGACGCGGGGCCCACGTTGGACTTCACACGTTCGGCTGTTTCCCGGTTGAAGAAGGCAGATTCAGTCGGTATGCCTGCCGCAACGGCAAGTTGCCCGGCGTCGGTGGGCTCAATGCCTTGAACGGTGTGGCCGCGCGCCTGGAATTTTGATAGGAGCGTCCCGTCGTTCGAGCCGATGTCTATGATAAGGTCTTCTGTATGGAGGGAGAGAAGGTCGGCGCTTTCTTCGGCCAGATTCTCGAAGTTCTCGTGCAAGATCCGGGTCATCCCGCTCGTATAGGGGTACTCAGGCGGAAACAGTATCGCGGGGTCGACAATTAGACCCAGTTGAACCAATCCGCAGTTTCGACAATGTATGAGCTCGGCTGGATAGGATGGCTGCTCATCGGGCCGATCGCCGACCTCGCGCATCTGGTTCACGGGAGGCATGTATCCTAGAAACAGAGCGGACTCGAGATTAGTGCTGTCGCATATCTGACAACGTTGCAGCAGCACGCTTGAACCCGTGCCAGCCGCTTTGGCGGGCTTTGAAACCATAGAAGCTATTCCTTGTCTGGAGCCTGGTGGGCATTCTCGTCGTACCAGCGAGCTAGGATCGGCAATCCATCTCGCAGGGCGATTCTGGGTTTGAACCCCAATGCCACGAGGCGGGAAATATCGGGACATCGCCGTAGCGTGCCACCTTCGGCCAGCGTTCCCGCGACGACGGAAATCTGTCGGCCAAAGTAAGCTCCCACCAGTTCAGCCACGGTCGCGATCGAGACTTCTTCGTCATTGCCGATGTGGTAGATGCTCAGGTGCTTGCCCTTCTCAAGCATCATCATCAGGCCATCAGTGAAGTCATCAATATAGACAAACGCCCTGGTTTCATTTCCGGACCCTTGAATGGGGAACGGAACAGGATCTTCTGTGGCATTCGCGAGTGCCCGCATTCGCAGCACAAATTGCGGCAAAACATGTTCCCATCCCATGTCGGGTCCGTACACATTGTGAGGGCGAAAAATCAATACGCGTTCGAACAGGTTCCGGCCGTAGTTGATGGCCATAAGTTCGCTAATCAGCTTGCCTCCGCCGTACGAGTATCGTGGATTGAGCGGATCCGGAATGGAAAGAGGTGCATTTTCATCGGTGGGGACCTCGGGCGGTGTTTGATAGACCTCGGAGCTGGATGCCAGCACCAGTTCAGGGACTCCGTGGGTTTTCGCTGCATCGATAACGCTCAGCATCCCACGGATGCCGACGTCGAGCACCAGGTCGGGTTGGGAGTAGAAGAATTCTGTGCCGTTCACGAATGCCAGATGGCAGATCGAATCGACACCTCGTGCGGCAATTGCGACAGATTCGGAGTCGCGAATGTCGCCCTCCACAAATTCGAGATGTGGCCGAACGTCATCGAGTCGGGACGCTCGACCACGGGAGTTGTTGTCGTACACTCGAACAGTCGAGCCATCCTCCAGCAGTCGACGCACAAGTGCGGATCCGATGAACCCAGTGCCGCCCGTAACCAGGTATCTTTTTGCTACCATGCTCGCGCCCTGGCCTACCTACATTCGTGGCTAATAATGATGCGTTCGCCGGTTTGGTCGGATTGACGCGCCGCATCGAGTAACATTTGAACGCGTAGTCCGTCATTAAAGTTAGGGCGACAAGACGCCCCCCCATCAGCCCATTCGATAAATCGACCCGCGATTTCGGCAGCCGCGAGTATCCGCCCATCATCGGGATCTCCGGATCGCCGCAAGAATTCTGAAACTTGTCGGAATCCTTTATCCCGATCCCCTAGGCTTAGCCGAAATCCATACACATAGTCGGCAGTGTCGTTTTCAAGGACCAATGTTCCATCGTCTCCGAACAGCTCGAGGCGATGCCGGTGAACGAGGGGCGCGGCCGTCGCCACGCCTACTGAGGCACCGATCCCCGATTCGAACTCCAAAGCAAGAGACGCGAAAGTGTCTCCAGTTCGTTGGTCAGTGGGCGATCGAAACAACCGGGCATTAACCCAAACGATGGATCCAAACAACCATTCTAGATAGTGGAATCCGTGTGAGAAGACGTTTGCCAGTCCGCCTCCGCCTTCATCCACCTCTGACTTCCAAGACTCTATTCCGACGCGATTGGCATACGTCTCTACGCACCAATTCACGGTCACGTGACGTAGGTTTCCGATAGCCCCAGCCTCAATGGCCGACTTCAAATCCTGAAAGGGCGGAATCTCAGGAAACAGGAAGTCGACCGTGTTAGCGAGCCCGGTTGATGTGGCGGTCGATACCAATTCTGACGCCGCCTCGAGCGTTGACGCCAGAGGCTTCTCACAAAATACTGGCTTGCCATTTGCCAGCGCATGGAGTGCGGGCTCCAGTTGGGCGCTGGGGGCAACCGCAATAGCAATCGCATCTACTTCGGGGCTGTCGATCAAGGCCTGCCATCCGGCGTACGAATTGGGTACCTGGGATTGGCGCGCTGCCGTTAGTGCATGGCTTTCTGTGGTTGCCGCAATCGCTGTTACTTCGCAGTGCGCATGTCTGCGAAAGGCGGGGATTAGCACCTGCTGGCCGTATCGGCTGCCGACAACGCCAATGCGAAGCTTGTCCGAAGGTTGATTCATAGCCCGGGACCGATGAGAGAGCCGCCGCACCCTAATCGAATTCCGGTTGCGTACCAAGTTGGAAGCGGTTTGCCAGACAGCACGATGGATGTGAATCGAAGGCAGCTGTCCTTCGCCCGGGCCATAACTTCACAATGTCGCTGATTTGGATTTTGACCCGAAGGTGTAAATTCCTGGACAAGTATTTGAACTCGCGCGTAATTGACAAATTCCAGTCAGTCCCACATAAACGTTTCACGCCGATTGTAGCCCAGTGGTCGCGCCCGCAGCGTGGCAGGCTGATGATGACGTCGGCATAGTAGTGTTTAATGCAGCTGTCGTGTCGGAGTGATCAGTCACCCGGCTGGCGGCAGCCGTGTTGAACCACTCCACCGGCAAATTTCACGGACCATTATCGTGTTGGAGATCGCTTGCGCCTGGAGCGCAATCTCGGACCGACACGAGATTGATGTGCCCTACCTTCAGCAGTGTGGCCGGGCTGCCCAACCGCGGTGAATTGAATCCATGCTACCCAATTTGGACGACGGCTCTGTTCTGGTTACTGGTGGGACAGGCTCGTTTGGCAAGCAATGTGTTGCTGCAATTCTGGCCAAGACATCGGCGCGCCGAGTCATTGTGTTCTCCCGAGACGAACTGAAGCAGTATGAAATGGCTCAGTGGTTGGGTCGGCATCACGACGACGATCGTCTTCGTTTTTTCATCGGGGACGTGCGTGATCTAGGCCGTCTGGAAATGGCATTTCGTGAAGTCGATCATGTCGTACACGCTGCGGCACTGAAACAGGTCCCGACTGCCGAATACAATCCGTTCGAATGTATTCATACCAATGTAATAGGATCAGAGAATGTCGTCCGTGCGGCCATTCGCAACGGCGTAAAGCAGGTTGTCGCTCTTTCGACCGACAAAGCGGCAAGTCCGATAAACCTGTACGGCGCGAGCAAATTGGCTTCAGACAAGATATTCGTTGCCGCTAACAATCTGAGCGGGTCCGTCGGCACTCGATTTTCGGTTGTTCGATACGGGAACGTGATTGGTTCTCGCGGTAGCGTCGTGCCGCTGTTCAAGCGCTTGATCGCGGAGGGTGTGGAAAGGCTTCCCATCACGGATGCCCGCATGACTCGGTTTTGGATCGATCTTCAGCAGGGCGTAGATTTCGTATTGTCTTGTTTCCAATCGATGCAAGGCGGAGAAATTTTCGTACCCAAGATTCCGAGCATGAAGATTACGGACCTGGCTACTGCTATGGCTCCCGAACTTCCTCATGAGATCGTCGGTATTCGTCCGGGCGAGAAAGTTCATGAGGTCCTGATCACTCCCGATGACGCGAGGAGTACGCTCGAACTTGAGGATCGTTACATAGTCGCGCCGGCATTTGCCTTTTGGGCGGGAAACAAGGCACTGCACGAAAACGCGATGCCTGTTAGCGAAGATTTCAGTTACACGAGCGATGCAAACTCCGAATGGCTTCAAGCTGATGAACTTCTCCGTTTGATCCAGGGTGCAGATGAAAACGGTGAGTCCCTGCCAAAACCATGAACCAGCCCCGGATTCTGGTAACAGGCGCGACAGGATTGCTGGGACCATACTTGATCGATGCCGCGACAAATTTTGGAGATCCCGTCGGGACGGCTCGGCGCGGTACGACGCTGACAGGTGATCTATCGGTATCTGCGGACGTATCTCGCATCGTTCAACAAGTGCGACCCGATGTCGTCATTCACGCGGCAGCATTGACTGATGTTGATCGCTGCGAATCCTGCCCCGATGAAGCGCATGCTGCGAATGCCATGCCCCTCGAACACCTGGCGGGAATGCTTCCCGGCCACGCACACCTGATTTTGATTTCGACTGACCAAGTGTATCCGGATGTCACCGGGCCGCATGTCGAGGGTTCGGAAAGCCCGGTGAACGAATACGGCCGATCGAAACTTAGCGGAGAGAATGCTGCCCTACGGTACCCGCGAAGTCTGGTTTTGAGGACGAGTTTCTTCGGCGCGTCGAGAACCAAGGGCCGGCAGAGCCTTTCTGATTTCTTCGTCGATCGATTCCGTG
>DEBC01000149.1 GCA_002348365.1 Alphaproteobacteria bacterium UBA2966
CGGGTGACTGAAGTCAAGGAACTCAAAGACCCGCCGCCCGGCAGCAGTGAACTGCAGATCCGCATCAAGGTCGGCTATCTGCAAGAGGGCCTGCGTCCGGGCCGGATCGTCCGTGTCGGACCGAACAGTTTTCCCCGTTCCTGGCCGCCTCCAGAGTGGAAGGCCCAGGGCCTTGATGACTGAAAGTAGCTGAAGTTGTAAGACGACGAAATGCGCCCGGAGCGGTTCAGGCTCAACCCAAATGGAAAATCCCGGTTTATGAAATACACGATACTCCTCCTCCTGGCTCTCACGACAGCGGGAACGGCACTCTCACAAGAATCCTACACGCGCTTTGCGCATCCGATCGTGACCGACACAAACGGCTGGGATCAAAAGGAGCCGGAGATCGAGCCCTTCCTCGCCCTGAGTGATGACGAACTCCGGGCCTGCGTGCCCTTTCAGGCGCCACGGATTTACAGTCACTGCCCGAACTGCTCTCAGAAGTCAAACGGCCGCGACTACAGCCGTCGGCATTTTCCGGCAGACTACAATTTCGACCCGAAGAAACCGTATCTGATCGAATGTAAAAAATGTAAGGAAACCTTTCCGAACAATCCGCGTTTCCCACAGGACCACACCTCCGAGAAGCTGGCTCCTAAGATGTGGTTCGATACGCCTCAGGGCGATTTCGTTACAATCCGCTGGCATCAACAAACCCGAAAGCGTGACCCGAAAACGCTGAAGCCGGGCGACAACCCCGAATGGATCGCTTACTTCTACATGGATGGTGCGCTGGACACCAATCGCGACCGCTTCTGCCAGGATGCGATGAAGACTCTCACCAAAGGCTATTGGTATTACCGGGAAAAAGATCCGGAGTTGGCCTATCGCTGCGCCTGGAAAGTATCGGTCCTGCTCGATGCCTACGCGGACGCGTTGCCGCGCTGGCTGCTCTGTGACAACTACGGGAAAGACTACTACGACTGCCGCACGAAAGATGACTTCCCGTATGGCTGGAGTGAAACCCGGTACGGCACGGCACGCCAGACCAGTGAAGCAAACGGGCCGGGCTTTTTCGTGCACGCGATGGACGTGGTCTGCGAGAGCAAGGCCTTCAAGGACTACGGAAAACAACACCGCCCGTCGTACTACGAAACGTTGTTCGTGCGCGATGGGGAGACCGCGGTGCCGTACAACCTGACGTTCTTCGACAAACTGGTACGTAACGCCCTGAAGCCTGTCAGACGCTTCCAAACCTCGGGTCTTGGGAAGACGGAGCAAGGCGCACCGATTCTAGGCTCCCAGTCTTTCGCAAAACTCACGCATAACCGTGAGCTCCTGCGCCTGATGATGCAATCGATGGAGGTCTTCCCCAAAGCCTATTACGTGGACGGAGGATTCGGTCAAGGCCCCGGCTATTCAGGCATCACACTAAACGCAGCTGAAACCGCGATGCAAAGTCTTCGGGGGTATACAGATCCACCCGGCTACACCCCGCCCGCGAATAGTCCGAACAAGGCCAAGTGGGAATCATCCTACTTCCCCGAAGACATGCCCCATCTCGGCCCCATCACTAAGTTCTACTCCGCTGCACCCGGCAAACTGGAAACATTCTGGGGACGCGCCTTCCAGTTCTGGCACGACCTCGAAATGCCGAACGGAGGAGTCTGGCCTTTCAATGAGTCCAACCACCGTAATATGGGAAGCGCCAGACATCTTGTGGGGCCTCCGCACCACACCACAAAGACGGTATTCAAAACAGGCCTGAAGCGGCTTGTTCTAGCGGACGGCGAAGGCGACGACCAGATCGCGCTCAATCTGGGTTTCGGCAGAGACACAAAACACGGACATCGCGACTACATGGACCTTCTGATCTTCGACAACGGCCACTTTTTGGCAGACGATTTTGGCTACGGCAAACACCAGATGCGTGCCCGCTACTCCTCCTACCAGGTCCACAACACAGCGATGATCGATACCGAACGCGCACCGTCAAACAACGGTCGGCCACTTCTGTTCCACAACGCCACACCCGGAGTATCCATCATGCGGGCAGGCACCCCCACAACGGAATACGTGGAACAATACGAGCGTACAGTGGCCCTGATTTCTACGGACATCAAGCACCCCTACGTCCTTGACCTGTTCTATATCAAAGGAAAAGGGGACCCGAATCTGGTCAAACGGCGCGAATACGTCATGCACACCACCAAATACCACGAGCAGACGGCCTCTACCTCGCTCCCCCTCAAAAAACTTCCCGGGGAACGCGCCCTGCTCGCCCGCGAAGGCATTGAGTGGAAAGAAGACATGCTGAACAATAAAGGCTACGGCGTCTTCTTCGACGTTCAGGCCGCTCCCGCGAACGGATACTTTACCGTAGACTTCAAAGTCACGGATCCGTGGAAACCAATCATGTGGAGCTTCGACCCAAAAAGAGGTTCGCCCCCGGTCGAAATCAAAGGCAAAACCCCGACGGCCTGCCTCCCATACAAAGATCGCGACGATTCCTACGCAGACAAACCGGCTATCGGCATCCGCCGGCACTTCCTCGGAAGCGAAGGACAGGAAGCGTTCCTCTTCAACATGCCCCACCCCCAGAAACTCCATGCCAATAAGCATAGCGATGGCTGGGGGCGCATGCCCGCCTTCATGGTTCGCCACGACGTTGAAGACACGTCAGACGCAACCGCTTTTCTGGTCGTCCACGAGGGGTGGCAAAACAAACCCTATATTCAGAAACTCAGCCGTCTCCCGGCAGAACATGGCTCTCCCAATGCGATCGCTCTAACCGTTCAGATGCCCGATCGTGTCGACTTCATCTTCCTAAGCACCGACAATAAGCCCGCCAGCTACGTCGCAGGCGGCATCCGCTTCAACGGACGCTTCGGCTTTGTCAGCCGCTCCAGAACAGGAACGGATGGACTTCTGATCGGCGGCAAACAGTTGTCACACAAAGAGGCCGGCATCGACTATTCGTTGCCTACGGATGTCTACGAGGGACACGTCACTGGATCGATCCGCAAGTGGCGCGGAGCGCAAGCCGACGGATTGATCGTCGACCAGAAACTCCCCCGCTCACTCGTGGGCAGTTGGATCATGGTGAACGTAAATGGGGTCAGTCTCCCACGAAACCCTCAAGAGAAAGACGTTGAAGCATTCGAATCGAAACCAGAGGGCGGCGGATGGGCTTTCAAGATCGCAGCGATCACCGAACGTGAAGGCAAAACCTTGATCGAGACGGAAAACGATCATGGGCTCGAAGTGTCCGAGAAGACCTGCCGCGAGTTTTTCCATCCACAAATGCATATCAAGGGCAGTACACGCTTCCAGATCCACCCTGCCACCGCGAATCAGACTCTCGTCGACGTGACCCCTGCCGGCGGCCCTTTACAAGGACCCACAAAGGTAACCATGACGTCACAGTCGGCCGAACGTGGCGCCCGCATCGAGTACCTCACCGTACCGTTGGATGCTCCTCCGGTGTACAGTGTTTCTGATGACTCCCTGAAATGGACTACCTATGAGAAACCGCTCACCATCGAAACCTCCAGTCGTCTACTCGTTAGAGCACGCCCGAAGAACGGCATCAAAACCCCGACGGCGCAACGCTTGGAATTCACCATGGCACCCGAGCAGGCCAAGGGCGTCACATCCGACACCCTCAAACCCCTACCGGTTCTGGTAGATCGCTACCACAAGTATAAGCATGACAAGTTAATAGGGATCCGGATAGCCGAAAAACCTCACCCCGCGCTGCCATATACCGGCTTTGATCAACGCGATACGGGCCATTACCGCCACTCACTCGGGCTGCTCCATGTCAAGTCGCCTGGACTCTACACCTTCTTCTACCGGCCAAAACGCTCAGGCGCGCTTGTCATTGGCGGGCAGAAAGTCGTCAGTGGGTCTTTCCCCATCGCGATGACCGGCCAGTGCTACCTGAAACCCGGCTACTATGAATTCCGCTTGATAAATGAGGGCTCAAACAAATTCGACCTCGAGTGGCAAGGTCCGGGAATACCAAGACGAAGATTGGACGAAACAGAGCTGTTACATAGACCCGAGGAACTCGCCGCATCGATCCACGAGTTCCAGACACAGAAGGAGCTGCGCTAATGAACCACGTCCGGAATATCCTCTACCTGTGCATCTCACTCAGCGCAGGCTACGTAACGGCGAACGAACCTAAGGCGCCACAACTCACGGAAAAAGAACAGAAACTTGTGAGAGGCGTCAACGTCCACGCCCGGACTCTCATGCAGACAAGCGCGAAGGCACCCGGCAACGTCGTATTTTCACCACAATGGTCGCTGGGCCCCCTGTATGCCTCATACCAGCTGGCAGCAGCGAACTCAAACACCCGAAACCAGGGCGAACAGGCCATTCAAAAACTGCTCAGCCTCGGCAAGACACCTCTGAACGACCTTCCCTTCGCCACCTTCATCGGTCAACGCTCCAGAGAACGAACCATGGGCCTCCCGGGCAAACTCGAGCTCTACCCGCTTAGCGTAACAGCCCGGCACAAAAGCAAAGAAACCCTGTGGAAGTCAGTGCAGGGATCAATTAATACAGCGACCGAAGTGGAGGCCCTCCAGGCCGGTGGAACGGCAGCAAAAACGCTGACCGCCGCGAAAGGCACACCGGGCGTCGTCATCCTGTCACGTCCGGCGTTCCATGGAAACTTCTCGGTCCCTTTCGATCCACGCAATGACATCGACGGAACGTTCGCCACAGGCTCCGGGGAAGTCAAAACCCGTTTCATGAGCACGATCCATCTGTTCGCCACGCTCGAAACCTCAAACTACAAATTGATCCGCATCCCCTACGGCTTCGGAGAAAACGATCGATTCGACACCTCCCTCAGACCGCAGGGCCGCGATCACCTGATCATCATTCAGAGCTCGAACGGCAAGCCGGCTACGTCGCTTCTGGAAAACGCCGGAACCTGGGACGCCCTGCTCAAGGATTTTCATAAACTAACGTTGAACACAAAGCCGGTCGTCCATGAGCTTCAAATGCCATCCTTCCGGATCAAGAGCGAGCTCACGCTGAACGGAATCTACAAACAACTTGGCTTCAACGATGCCTTCGATCCCGAAAAGGCGGACTTCTCTGCTCTGGAGAAAGCCTCGTCCGGCACGTCCTATCTCGCGGTTGCCGCTAAAATCGCTGAATTCGGCGTGTTCCACTCCGGCTCCAACCCGGCAAAGCCACGGCCAACCCGGTTTGCAACACTGGGATGGCAACCCCGACCAGCCCCACCCGTACTCAAGGTCGACAAACCCTTCCTGTTTGTCGTCTACAACACCGCGGATCAAATGATCAATCTGATCGGTCACCTGAACACGCTGGCAAGCCCGTAGGCCAAAAACGGAATCGAGTCGGATCAAGTCCATGGGCAAACTGACGGATCTCTTATGGAACAGGTTCTAAGCCTCACCCTTGCCGCGCTTCTGCTAGTGTCGTCTCCACTGCAGGCCGAAGACGCCGCAGAGAAGAAGGCCCACGCCGTTTTTGCCAAGCACTGCCTGCAGTGTCACGGTGAGAAGAAACAGAAAGGCAAGATGCGCCTGGATACCTTGTCGCGAGACTTCGGGAACCTGATCGTTGCGAGCCATTGGGCGGAGGTCATGACGCAGCTCAATTCCGGGGATATGCCGCCCGAGGACGAGCCGCGTCCCACAGCGGACGAAATTGATGCTGTGGTGACCTGGATCTCCGATCAAATCTCAGCGGGCCGGGCGGCGCGTATGGCAAAGCGAGGGCCGGTTGCGATATACCGACTCAGCAACGCGGAATACGCCAACACGATCTACGACTTGCTCGGCGTGCGGTTTGATCCGAATGAACCCGGGGTCTTCAATGAGGACCAGCGCTGGCACGGCTTTGAGCGAATCGGCTCTGAGTTGGCCTTGTCACCGTCGCACGTTGAGCGGTATTTGGCCGCGGCCGAGACAATCCTCAAGCGCGCCTTTCCTGCCTCGGAGCCGCCGCGACACATTGACCGGCGGGACGCGTTTGATCTGGCGTTGAAAGGGCACGAACGAGGCGCGTTTGCTGCGAAGGGACTGGAAGACAAGGTCCGCGTGCCATGGTGGCCGGGGTTCGAAGCCGGGCACATCCATACCGGCGGAGGCGGCCTGCCAGTGCGCGTGCGCATCCAGCTCAGCGGGCTGACGCCGAATGGTGGGCGGGCGCCGCATCTGATGGTTTGGGACGTCATCCAGAAGCGGCCGATCTTTGACCTCGACGTGGTGACGCCGGAAGATCAACCAATCGTTGTCGAGTTCGTGACCATGGCGAAGAAGATGCTGCTCTTCAACGAGGTCCCAGGCAAGATCGGCGACAAGGTTTCCAACTTCCGGGGAAGCGGCTTCTTCCTGACCACGACAGATACCCGCCTGCTGCATCCGACGGCTCAAAAGCTGACCGACGACGATGGCGGCGTACTGTTCCCGCTGTTACTGGTCGATTGGCTGGAAATCGAGCGCCCCTACGTGACCGACGCGGAACGCAAGCGGCGCCAGGCGTTCTATCCAACAAAGTCCGACGATCCCGCGGAGGTCCGCCGCTGCCTGCATCAATTTGCCGAGCGGGCATGGCGACGGCCGGTGAGCGACGCCGAAGTTGCGCGTCTATTGCAGGTCGTGACCAGTGAGCAACAGGCGGGCGAGCCGTTTCGGCGGGCCTACCTTGCCGCGCTGACTGCTGTGCTGGCGTCAAAAAACTTCTACTACCTGGTAGAAGGAGACGATGCCCCATTTGCCAAAAAACGGTCGGCGGAGAGTCGGCTCAACGCTTGGGAACTGGCCAGTCGGCTGTCGTACTTTCTGTGGGGGGCGCTTCCGGATGAAGAGTTGGTCGCTGCCGCCCGTGCCGGTACGTTAGATGAGCCAAAGGTGTTGGCTGCGCAGCTCAAGCGGATGCTGGCCGACCCTCGGATCAAGCGCTTCAACGAGTCGTTCCCCCGGCAGTGGTTGCAGCTGCACCGCATCGGCATGTTTCCACCTGACCCTAGGCTCTACCCGAGCTACGATCGTTGGTTGGAGAAGAGCATGGCGCTCGAAACGCAGGCGTACTTTGGCGAGGTTTTCGCCAAGAATCTGTCGATCCGTGAATTCCTTGCGTCAGACTGGACGATGCTCAATTCGCGGCTGGCGCAGTTCTACGGCCTATCGCAGCCACCGAAGTCCGGAATTCAGAGCGTTTCCCTGAAGCCCGAGAACCATCGCGGCGGTTTGCTCACGCAGGCCGGTATCTTGTCCCTTACTTCGGACGGCCAGCGTCATCGTCCGGTGCATCGAGGCGTATGGGTTTCCGAGGCGATCTTCGGGAAGACCCCGCCACCCCCGCCGCCTAACGTCGACCCGTTGGAGCCGACACCCAGCGACAAGCCCAAGGCAACCATTCGCGAGCAGCTCGAGGCTCACACGACACATGCCGCCTGTGCGTCGTGTCACCGGAAGATCGACCCCTTGGGATTCGCTTTCGACAACTACAACGCCATCGGACAATGGCGCACGCACGAGAAAGCCCGGGGCAAAGGCGTCGACCCGCACGTCGTCGCCAGCGGCATACTCCCCGACGGCCGCGCCTTCAAGAACCCCGATGAGTTCAAGCAGTTGCTGCTAGCCGACTGCGATGCCTTTGGCGTGGCCTTTGTCGAGCAGTTGGCCACCTTTGCGCTGCGCCGTGTGATGACAATCGATGATCACAAGGCGATCAAGGCGATTGCCGCGGCGAGCGAGAAAGATGATTATCGGCTGCGGACGATTATTGAACAGCTGGTGATGTCGGAGCTATTTCAACAGAGATAAACCAACAAGAAGACCGAGAACACATATGAACATCCAATCAGACAACTGGCTAATCTCCCGCCGGCGCGCGCTCAAGGCCCTCGGCGTAACGATCGCCCTGCGTTACTCGGAGACGTTTGTTCTGGGGCTGGATAAATAACCGACTAGCGGTGCTGCAATTGGTTCGGGTTACGGAGCCAGCGTTCAGCATCCCGGAAGAGATGGCGACAATCAGCGATAAAAGGATCATGAATACAGTCTTTCGCTTCAGATGCTTCCTGTTCATGATGATCTTTGCCGGGTTCATCAATATTGGGCATTCCGAGCAATTCATTGTCGAAGACGGCAAGACGAAGGCTGAGATCGTACTTTCGGCAAAACCGACTCGAGCCGCCGAGTTCGGAGCCCAAGAGTTGCAGACCTACTTAGAAAAGATCAGTGGCGCTCGGGTCAAGATCGTCAGCGAGCCAACCGCGGATGCCCTCGTCAAAATTTATGTCGGCGAAAGCGAACACGTTAAGCGCTTGGGCATAACCGCGAAAGGGCTGAAGCGCGACGCATTCAAAATGGTCTCCGGA
>DEBC01000112.1 GCA_002348365.1 Alphaproteobacteria bacterium UBA2966
GCGGAAGCAGATCGA
The DNA here is from genome assembly GCA_002348365.1 of Alphaproteobacteria bacterium UBA2966. GTDB lineage: Bacteria > Pseudomonadota > Alphaproteobacteria > UBA2966 > UBA2966 > UBA2966. Next base: position 16 of record DEBC01000112.1, read on the forward strand.
TCCGCTTTCACGTAGCTTTCGCGTCGTCGCTGTTGATATGCGGGGCTTCAACGAGTCTGAGAAGCCGGCATCCGGCTATGACACGACGACCCTTGCGAGAGACATGCGGGATCTTATCGATCATCTCGGCGGGCCGGCATACGTCGCTGGCCATGACTGGGGTGGAATCATCGCCTATCAACTGGCGACAGACTGGCCTGATCGGGTCAGGAAACTCGCCGTCCTGAACGCGCCGCACCCGGACGCCTGGGTCCAGGGATGGCTCACGCACGCCGAGCAGCAGCGCAAGAGCTGGTACGTGTTCTTCAATCTCCTGCCCGATTTCCCAGAAGAGAACTACAAGGCGCAGTTCCGCAACGGGACCATACGTCTCGCCCGTGTCATGCCTCCTGAAGATGTAGCGGTCTATCGCGAAGCTTTCGAGAAGCCCGGCGCCGCTATGGCGGCGGTCAACTATTACCGCGAGCTCGTGAAGCAGATTCCGGAACGCCGCCACGTAACACCCGATCGGATCACCTGTCCTGTCCGCGTGCTGTGGGGCAAGCGGGACATCGCGCTCGATCCCGTCGTGAACGACATCGCGGCTCAGTGGATCGACGACATGGAAGTATTCTATTTCCCGAAGGCCTGGCACTGGATCGCGTTTGAGAAGCCGCGCGCCGTGACCCGTCACCTGAGAGAATTCTTCAGCGCCGACTGAGGGACACAGCACAATATGGAGTTCCAAACACGCGACATCCCCGTTGGTGAGACAACGGCCCACATGTGGGACGGCGGTAACGGGTATCCCATCCTCATGATGCACGGCGCAGGTCCCGGAACCTCGGCGATGGCCAACTTCGGCAAGGTTCGCGAGCCCCTGGCCGAGCGCTACCACGTCTACGCCACTGACATGATCGGTTTTGGGCTTTCAGGACGGAAGAAGACGGCACCGTTCTTCGACTACGGGCTCTGGCTCGATCAGATGCAGGCGGTGCTGGATGAGATTCCGTATGGACCCGTGGGCCTGCTGGGTCACTCGATTTCTGCAACTTTCGCTATGCGGCTCGCCGCTCGGAACGATCGTGTGACGAAGGTGTTGCTGACTTGTCCCATGGGGCAGCCTCTGGCGCCGAACCCGCATCGAGAACAGCTCTGGACGTTCCCGCGAACGTCCGAAGATCTTCGGAGGTCACTTCAGATCCTTTTCTACGATCACAGCATTATCACGGATGAGTTGCTGGACAGCCGCATGGCCGTACTCGGCGAAGGTGACTACGCCGAATACTTCGAAAAGGTGTTCGGTGGCAATAAACAGGCCCTGCTGGAGTCCACAATTCTCAGTGACGATGAAATCCGTGCAGTGACCTGCCCGGTTACCATCGTCCACGGCCGGACGGATCTCGCCTTTCCGATCGAGGAGACCACGTACCCGATGTCGGAAATCCTCACGCACGCGGATGTGCATGCACTGTCACGATGTAGTCACGGCCCCGCCTTCGAGCGCACCGAGACCTTCCTGAAAATCGCTACAGACTTCTTCGGTTAATGGCCCGATGGCGGCGGCTGTACCCTGGCGCAGGAATAGGCGCTAAACTTTTTCTCTGGCCACCGGGTCCGGCGGATCATCGGAAGGGAGCCCAGCCATGAAGCAGTACATCAAATGCGGAACGCTCTTCACGGCGGCAGCTGACGGCGCCGAAACGAATCAGACCATCGTCACTGAAGATGGCCGCATCACCTTCATTGGATCCTCCGACAAAGCCCCCCCACCGGTGCCCAGCGATTCCACGCTCGACTACTCGGACTACTTCGTCCTTCCGGGCCTCATCGATACGCATGTCCATCTGTCCTATGGCAACGCGCAAACCGAAGAGGACATCGACTTGTTCGCGCCGGTCGAATACCGCGCCTTACGGGGACTCTACTCGGCCCAACGCGTCCTCAAGGCGGGATTCACATCGATTGCCGATCCGGCGACGACCGGCGTCGTCACCCTGGCCATTCGAGACGCCATCGCGTCCGGCATGTTCATTGGCCCACGCGTTATGACATCGGGACGCCAGATCACCAATCGCCAGGGCCTGTCCGACTGGTACCCGACCTTCATCGGCGTGCCGGAAACATCGATTGGCGTGCTGGCCCGCACGGCGGAGGAAGGAATCGTCGAAATCCGCACACAGGTGAAACAAGGCGTAGATTTCATAAAGATCGCCATGGATGGTGATTCCATGAACCCTGCGACGGGTTTGATCTCCGGCTACAACCAGGAAGAAACGACAGCAATGGTGACCGAGGCGCACAGGCTCGGAAAGAAGGTCGTGGTGCACGCCCGCGGTGCAGAGGCCATTCTGTATTCCGCCCGGGCCGGTGCCGACGTCATCCTCCATTGTTCCTGGATGGATGACGAAGGATTGGAAGCCATCGTCGAGAACGGCTGCTACATATGCCCGACCCTCAGCCTGGTGGTGAACGATATCGATTTCACCCAACCGGGCGACGGTTGCTACCCGGGCTTCCCCGATGCGCACAGGCGTGAACTGGAGTCCGCCCAGGCTGTCCTACCAAAGGCCAAGGACGCCGGCGTACCCTTCCTCTACGGCACCGATTGCGGATTCGCCGTCACACCGTACGGTGAATGGAATGCGCGCGAACTGGAACATTACGTCAATTACCTCGGATTCTCCGCGGCTGAGGCAATCCGCAGCGC
>DEBC01000034.1:0-644 GCA_002348365.1 Alphaproteobacteria bacterium UBA2966
GTTCAACACGCGTGTGGAGTGGTGGAGGTAGCCTCATAATAAGGCCCTCAAGTGTTACTGGTGTAAGATATCGTGGAGTCGGTCCTTATCCTTATTGTCCAGTTCGCAGAAGATCTGGATGATGAAGTGGCCCACGCGCGTTGATAATAGTCCACAAGATGGCGCTGATGTTTCCTGGCGGAGGTGCCCTGGATTTGTTGATTGCTCACAAAAAGGAATTCGAACGGGATTCGGAAACAGCGAACCGCTCAAATCTGTGGCGATTGAGTTTGTCCGGCAATCCGAGCAAAACGCTCGCATCACGCGAGGCCTTGGCCCAACTCACAAGGAGGTCGTATTGCCACTGTTCCTGAAGACCGCCAAGCCACTGTATCCTCTGAGGCGATATGATACAGCAGACATTGGCAAGATCACATGGCCCAAGACATCCGGAGATTGATAATTGGACTGACTTATTGAGTTTTTCGTTTTTCCACTGATATTCGATCCAGTTGCGCGGCACGGGTTTGAAGCCCCTGGCTTCCCGCCCGCAGCAACAGCCTTCGCAGAAGATGATCTGCCCGAGAATGCGGCTTCGAGGCGTAGCTAGTGCTTGGTTTCGACTGAGCTTTTCATGAATGCGTTCGGTCTGAGCGTTCATGTGT
>DEBC01000034.1:1025-7371 GCA_002348365.1 Alphaproteobacteria bacterium UBA2966
ATTTATTTCCAAAACTTTCTGCTTGTAAGCGTAGCCATAAATAAGTCGATCTTGACCCCGCTCTGGCCTTATTATGGCCTCCGGCGTCAGATTGCACATCTTGCAGGTAACACCGACAAATATCGTATGCAAATTTATTACGAGCGTCGAACAGATACGAAGGGCGTTCATGACGAACTTGCGGCACGTTTCGAATGCAAGATACCGGCCATCGATAACGGCCCTCATCCATACTAAGCACGCGCCCTTACTGCCGAAGTCAATCGGTCGCCTGCTCGTCGTGCTCCGGCAATATTGCGCGACGCGGGTCCCAATTCGAGTTCGGCGAGAGGGCCTGAGACATGAATAAGCGGATGCCAGCGTAGCGCGGAGTCCACGATGGGATAGCCGCAACGCGCGCACGGCAACGCGGCTGAGGCGATCAACGCATCGACCATCGCTCCGCCGGGGCGCTTCGATGAGAACCCGGTCGCGAGCAGAACACGCTCCGCTTTTAGCACTGTGTGGGTAGTTAGCCGCAGCGCAAGGTCGTTGCGATGCGCTGCGAATCCTTCAACCTGGTCCTCATGCCAGAGCAGTTTGCCTCCTGCGATGGACCGGCGTAGTGCGCGCCGGATATCGGGGGGCACCGAACCCCTGTGGCGCGCTGCGGTGATCAGAGCCCGCCGACGATCAAAGTCTCGTTCGCGGCGGAAGCGCTCCATGAATTTTGGACCGAGCCAGCCCGGGTCGCTGTCGAATTGGTGCTGGCGCAGGGCATGGCGCGAGACGATATGCACGCGATGCCCTTTTTCCACCAAGCTGAGTGCCACCTGGACCGCCGAGATACCGCCACCGATGACCACGACGGTTTCGCTTGACGACGGCCAACCGGCGAGCCCGGGCTCGAAGACATGGTGGACGCGGGCGTGACTCCGCGGCGCCCAATCCGGCCACTCGGGTTGTTCGCCTGCGCCAATGGCCAATACGAGATGCTGCACTGTGATCCCGTCTCCACTCGAGAGCTGAATGCAGACGCTTTCACGGTCGACCGAACACCTCGTGGCCCGATCCTGGATATGGAGATTTGCAAGCCCGAAGGTTTCCACCACCCGGTCGCAATGCGCATTAAAGAGTGCGAGCGCGGGGCGGTCGAGCGGCGGGACGAATAACCTGGCCCTTCGGCGCTTGCGTTTCTTGCGCCGGCCCGCGAAGCGTAGAAGTGAGAAGGGATCGAGATCCAGATGATGGACTCCCGGCGAGCGCAGGTGGGTCATCCCCGTCGCGGCGGCGCAGTTGCGCCAGTGCGCGAGCAGTCGGTCACACGGGTCCAAGATGCGCAGTCGGTCGGGGGCGATACCGCATTCTCCGAGCAGGCGCGCGGCGATGTGCACGCCGTGAATCCCGCCGCCGATGATCAGCCAATCCAGCTTTACCGGCATCTCATTCCGCTTTTCTTGCTGTTGAGGCGGCGATATTTGCCAGCAACCAGGCCGATGCGGCGCACAGTTGCAACCAGTCCCCTATGGAGCTGATCCCGTAGAAGAACAGGCTGCAGATCCAGCACACGCTGGCCGCCGTCTGGCCGAGTCGCTCGACGCGAAGTGCCCGTTTGACCCTGGTTCGTCGCAGCGTCATAGCGTCGCTACCATTGCCGCCGACGGTCAGCATTCGCATTCTTGGCCGCAGCAGGACAAATCGTCCAGGTACATGCCCCACATGCGATACATCTCCAGACCCTCTGCCGGCAGTCCCAGAGATGCTGCAATCGCCTTGGCTACGACGGCAAAACGCTGTCGGTACTTATAGATGAAGCAGAAGATGAGGTTATCATGCCGAACGGCCGCGCCGCAGAGGAAAATTCCCGGGACCAGCGTTGATTCATCGTGCTCGTTCAGCAACGGAAAGCCGTCTTCTCGCTGTTCAAACAGATCTGAGACGAGCGTATGGCTCCCCTCAAATCCGCCAGCTAGTAGCGGCTGCGAAGGGGTGCAGAACCTTCGCCCGTCCTGCGTGACGACCTCGTATGAGGAGTCCAACAGGGAGATCGACTCAACGGGTGAATGCGGGATCAGTTCCACCTGCTCGGCGAAGGCTTTCCGGCGCGTGCGTTCGAGCGAATACGTCGAAAGTGCCACGCTGGGGTCGGAACTTTCGGATTCCCAGGGGTTTTCTCTATCAAAGAGCCGCACGTGCTTCCCCCGTTCCGCAAGGTGGTGAGCGATGTCGACACCACTTTCGTAGCCACCGACGACGATAAAGTCGTCGCCATCGAGTTCGGCGTAGCTGGAGACCGTGGCGGTGTGTCGGCATAAGTTGCTGCCGGCAAACCCGTTCAACCGCGGGTACTGGAAGTCCCCTGCAGCCCAGATGACATGACGGGTCTGAATGGGGCAATCCGCCGTTTCGATCGCGAACCTATCGCCCCGACGGGTGATATTCGTCACGTCGGTATGTGCTCGAATCGGTAGCTCGAAGTGCTTTGCCGTCGCCTTCAGGAAGTTTGAGTACTCCCATCCCGTGGGATGCTCGACCCCTATTGTGTATGCGGGCGAGGTTCCGATCACGACGGAGTTCAAGTCGAGCATACCGATGGAGTTGGTTGTACACGAGGGTGTGATGAAGCGAGTTTCGGCCGGCCACGAGGCGAAGGATGAGCCGACCGTATGTCGCTCGAGTACGAGGAAGTTATCGATGCCCGCATGCTGTAGAGCAACCGCGACTCCTACGCCGGCTGCGCCACCGCCAACGACGACGACGTCGTACAAGTGAATTGCGGCCGGCTCGCTCAAGTAGCGACTCCGTCGACCATTTCCAACATGGGAAAGGGGTTGGGAAGCTCTGTCCAGTCCTTGCTGTCTCGGGATGCAAGAGCATCGTCGAGCAGGCATGCGTCGATTCGGGTACGTAAAGCCGTCTCATCTATGCGCTGGCCGATGAATACGAGCGCCTGGCGACGGTCGCCGTAACGCGCATGCCATTCCGGTTGCTGGTCCGGCCACTCATCATCGGGCTGGTCCCACTGTTCGCGCGGCATCGCGGCCCACCACATTCCTGCTGCATTCACATTGTTGACGCCGCCAGCCTGCGACCACTCGTAGGCGATTCGATGGTCCGCAGCGACCCAGAAGAAACCTTTTGAGCGTAACACGCCGTGCCAGTTCGCCTCGTCATTCAGAAGCGCCCATAACTTCTCGGCGTCGAAAGGTGCCGATGCTCGATAGGTAAAGCTGGTGATACCGTACTCCTCGGTCTCGGGTGTATGCTTTCCTTGAAGCTCTTGTGTCCAGCCGGCGGAGTTTTCGGCTGTGTCGTAGTCAAACATACCCGTTTCTAGCACGCAATGGAGGGGGATCCGGCCATGGGTAGTTCTGTGAATCGTGGCGCCAGGATTGAGCGCCCGCAGCACGGCCTCGACCTCGACAGCCTCATCGATGCTCACCAAGTCGAGCTTGTTAATTACGATCAGGTTGGCAAATTCCACTTGATCGACCAATAGATCTGTCACCGTTCGCTCGTCTTCGTCGCCCAGCGACTCGCCGCGGTCCCGCAGGTCCTCGGCGGCGTTGTAGTCGTGTAGGAAACTAGCGGCATCGACGACGGTGACCATCGTGTCGATGCGAGAGATATTGCCAAGGCTTACACCATGCTCGTCTTCGAAGGTGAATGTCTGGGCGACCGGGATCGGCTCTGAGATCCCCGTGGATTCAATGAGCAGATAATCGAAGCGTTGCTCCTGAGCCAATCGGGATACCTCGGTAAGCAGGTCCTCCCGTAGCGTGCAGCAGATGCAGCCGTTCGTCATCTCGACCAGTGTCTCTTCGGTCCGTGAGAGTTGAGCACTGCCACGCTCAACGAGCGCCGCGTCAATATTTACCTCGCTCATGTCGTTGACGATCACCGCTACCCGGCGTCCCTCGCGGTTGTGAAGAACTTGATTGAGCAGGGTGGTTTTCCCGGCGCCCAAAAACCCGGACAAAATGGTGACGGGGAGCCGGAGATCGTCGCTATCGGATTTTTCTTTTTGTATCATCAATTATTCCAGGCATTGAGTGAGAAAAAAATGTTGTGCTTGATGGGTAGACTCTATTGTCAATGGACAGTTAATGCAGAACGGGAGCGGCTTTTCTTTAATGATAATGATACCGCATTATCATTAAGGGCGCAAGTGAGCCGGCTAGTGCTTAAACAATATTTTGCATATTGGACTCGTACAGATCGGATCGCTTGAGTTCAGAAAGATCTTCGTTGGGTTACTTTACTTGTTCGGTATCGTACCTATTTACTTACTTGTGGTGCAATCGCTGCACTGTCCATAGAGCGTGATCTCGTGCCCTTGCAGGTCGAAGCCGGGGGGTGCTAATTTCGCGACGCCCTCCGCGCATCCGTGGATATCGAATACTTCGTCGCAAGCACGACAGAGAAAATGGTGATGATGACCCCGGTCGGTCGGCTCGTAGCGCACATCATTGACACCCAGATCCACAGCGCGGACTTCCCCGGCGTCTTGGAGGCGTCTGAGCTGCCTATAAACGGTTGCGATACCCAGCGATGGAACTATGGGGGAGGCCAGGTTGAGGATTTCCAGGGGGCGAAGTGGTCCGTGCGCTTCGCGAATGACCCGTACGATAGCACTGCGCTGGCTGGTGCGTCGGTTGCTCACGTAGATACCTCCTGACAGGGTGTCTTGGATGGCGGACTAAGTCTATAATATTTGCTCTGAGGCTTGGAAACAATGCATCGTTCAAACCGGTGGCAATTTAATTTGTCGGGCAAATCAAATAAAATACACGCACTTTATGAATCCTTATCCAACTGAGGACAAGCCTTATTGCCACGACTGCTATGCTCGAAACCACGGTACCGCATGCGACCAAACTAAGTAGAGCAAAATGGACGAATCGCACAATCTGAAGTCTCTATAGCCGATGAGTGGAACCGTCTCTTTGACGGTTTGGCATCGTAGCCCTAATGGCCGGCCTAGTTACGGGCGAGTAGCTTAAAAGCGCCATCCGGGTCCTGCCGCAGAAACAGGTTCGTACAACTGGAGCGGAGACAGCGGCTTTGAGTATAGCCAGTGCTTGATATCTGCTGAGCGTTTCCCAGCTGCTGAGGCCCAACGCAGCAGCCGCGGTCAGGTCTCAAGCTCTCGTCCTTGCGGGCAGCGTAGTACAGCCGTGAGCTACTTCGCTGGAGTCCACTTGTTTTGATGATTTATTTTGCATTTATTTGCATATCAGCAGACCTAATTGACGTCGAAGATGATTACATTACCGTCCCTTTGTCCTACCGCAAGCTTGCCACCCTCGCACCACTGCATGCAACTTGCAGGTGATGAAAGCGGAAGGCCACCTATGACGTCGTCTTGCTTCACTGGATCCCACAAAAATAGTAGACCATCGGCATCTGCCGACGCCAGCAACTCCCCATCGGGCTGAAACGTTAACTGAGTCACCTTGTTGGAATGCCCTTGGTGTTGCCGAGGTTTGCGGTCCGCCGGCCCTTTTCCGCTACAATCCCATAAAAAAATCGATGTGCCGCCCCCGGTAGCCAACCATCTCCCGCTTGGATCCCAACTCAACTCCATTACCTTGGTGGGGAACCCCTGCATCTGCGCATCCTGGCCGGATTTTACATGCCAAAAATGGACTGTCGAATCTTGTTCGCCCGTGGCAATGTACTTGGTGTCGGGACTCCATGACAGCGTAAGGCTCGAACCTTTCCAGGTGTATTTCCGTGGTCGGTGTTGTTTGCCAGGTACGTGCACAGTTATCCCGTTGTAGGCAGCCGCTGCTACCCCGGACCCGTCGGGGTTCCATCCTAAATCGGCGACAGTACTAGAGTGTTCGGAGGATTCATAAAAAGGCTCGCGATTGTCGTTCCAAACTTTCAGGTGCTTACCCGCCGCCGTTGCTAATAAATTGCGACGAGGATTGTAGATGGCTTTAGAGACCCACGAATCGCCCGCACGTAAACTGCACAATAATTGCCCCGATTCTGCCGCCCAACATTTTACCAGCCCATCGTGCCCGGCAGTAGCAAATTCCGTCCCATCTGGGCACCAAGACAGCGAATTAGCGCCACCGGCATGTTGACCAATGAGGTTGAAGCGTGCCGAATTGTCGTGATAGTCGATGAGGAATACCGAACCTTCCACAGTTACCGCGCCGAGTTTGGAGGCATCAGGGGACCAAGCTACTTCGATTATGTAGTCGCTCAGGGCGACCCGTGAGGACTCCGAGAGTAGTTCCGTTTCGAGCGTGGAAAGATCTACGTCAGACATGTGCTAAATCCTGCAGTAAGCGCTCCGCGATCTAAGTTACGACCGATAAAGATCAATGAGTTGCTACGCTCTCCCTCGCGCCAG
>DEBC01000042.1 GCA_002348365.1 Alphaproteobacteria bacterium UBA2966
ATCGCCGGCGCGAAGATGGTAATCAGGAACAAGCTCCCCGAGCAAAACTTGAAGCGAATCCCACGCCATCGTTGCCAATTGTTGATATAGAGATGCAGCGAACGTTGGAACAGAGGCGAACAACCATATGACGCTTCTAGTTACAGGCGGCGCGGGCTTCATTGGGTCCGCACTTGTGCGCCGCGTTCTTGCGGACGATCAGCAGCTAGTCGTCAATGTGGACAAGCTGACCTACGCTGCCGATTCGACTTCTATAGAGGAGTTCAATGGCAACGGCCGCCACATACTTTGCGAGATGGATGTTTGCAATACATCTGCTCTGAACGACGTTTTTGCCGAGTACCAACCCGACGCAGTGGTGCACCTCGCTGCGGAGAGCCACGTCGACAGATCTCTTGATGCACCCGCTAGTTTCATTTCCACAAATGTCTTGGGAACTTACTCTCTCCTCGAGGTGAGCCTCGAGTATTGGGCCGGATTGGATCAAGAAAGACAGAATTTGTTCCGATTCATTCACGTCTCAACTGACGAGGTATATGGGTCAGCCACCCCGGAGCAGATGTTTTCCGGCACTGATCCTTACTGCCCAAACTCGCCCTATGCCGCCAGCAAGGCATCAGCAGATCATCTTGTCCGGGCCTGGAATCAGAGTTTTGGGCTACCGGCGATCACCTGTAACTCGACCAACAATTACGGGCCACATCAGTATCCAGAGAAGCTCATCCCGCTCACCATAGCCAAAGCTCTTAGTGACGAGGCCATTCCGGTGTACGGGGACGGCAAGCACATGCGCGATTGGATACACGTCGATGACCATGTCGAAGGTCTGCTTCTTGCCTTGAAACGAGGAACACCAGGCCACAGCTACCTTTTCGGAAGCGGTCAACCCAGATGCAACATCGACGTGGTGAACGCTGTCTGCCGTCTACTTGAAAGTCATGCCGAGCGATCGAGTGGTGAGGCCTTTCATTCACTTATCCGATACGTCACTGACCGTCCCGGTCACGATCGTCGATACGCTGCAGACAGTAGTTTCGCCAGGAAGACACTGCAGTGGCAGCCCAGAATCTCATTTGACACCGGTCTCGAGCGGACCGTGTTGTGGTATTTGAACAATCCCGACTGGTGGCGGACGACGAAACGCAATCGTCGTGGCTTAGACCGGGAGAGAGATTCTGTCATGGTCGGAGAGGCTCAGGTCCAGTGAAAGGCATCATTGTCGCTGGCGGCACAGGCTCGCGCTTGCATCCGATGACGGCAGCCGCAAGCAAGCAGCTTCTCCCTGTCTACGACAAGCCGTTGATCTATTACCCGCTCTCGACGCTCATGCTATCAGGTATTCGGGACATCCTTATCGTTGTCGATCCGGGCGACAAGCAAGCCTTTGAGCGGTTGTTGGGGGACGGGACGCAATGGGGAATAAGCTTGAGCTACGCAACGCAAGCGCAACCCAATGGAATTGCGGAAGCCCTGGTCATCGGCAAAGACTTCTACGCCGGGTCTAAGGTAGCGCTCATCCTCGGTGACAACATTTTCTTCGGCCACCGAATGTCTGCGGTATTGGATGAAGCGAGTCGCCAGGAAGCCGGAGCAACCATTTTCGGATACTGGGTCCCAAACCCCGACCAATTCGGAATCGTGGAGTTAGCACCCGACGGGAAGCCTCTACACATCGAAGAGAAGCCCGCCATGCCGCGTTCACACTATGCGGTCACCGGACTCTATTTCTATGATGAACACGTCACGGCCATCGCCGAAAGGTTATCACCGTCAGCCCGCGGGGAGCTTGAGATCACGGATGTGAACCGACAATATCTTGAAGCCGGCAACTTGAGTTTCGTGCGTCTGGAACGAGGATTTGCATGGCTGGATGCGGGAACGAATGAAGCACTCCTTGATGCCGCGAACTACATAGCGACGATCGAACGCAGACAAGGACTCAAGATTGCTTGCGTGGAGGAGATTGCCTGGCGCCAAGGCTGGATCGATGATGGTGGGTTACAACGGTTGGCCGCATTGATGCCGGAATGCAGCTACCGCCAGTATCTCAACGAGACATTGAAGCAGTAAGCGGAACGGGATCATGACTGAGGATCAGGATCCAGCCCGGTTTCAGAATCTCAGCTACGAGGGATTCCGCAAACTTGCCAGCGATCCGGACCCGGAGTTGAGTGAGTACAACCGTATTGGATTTCCCGACTCGTATCGCGAAGGATTCGAGCCTGCGATTTTTGCGGATATTCTGCGGAAGCTTCCCGCCCTAGCTGTGCGAGGCAGAAAGATCCTCGACATCGGCCCCGGTTGTAGTGGCCTGACGACCTCATTGATCGAATATTGCAGCGATCTCGACCACACCCTGGTGCTTTGTGATTCGGAAGAAATGCTGGCGCGGATTCCCGCTGCGCCATGTGTCCGGAAGGTGACCGGACCATTTCCAGAATGCGCCGCACGTGTTGCTGGCATCCTGCCGTCCTTCGATTCGATATTGTGTTACAGCGTTGCACACTACATCCATCCGACGACGGGATTGGAGAAGATGGCTGATGCGATTCTGTCCCTGCTCACCTCTCCGGCCGAATGCCTCATTGGAGACATTCCCAACATATCGATGCGGAAGCGTTTTTTCTCGAGCCCCGCTGGCCGCTCCTACCACCGCGCATACACAGGGCGAGACGAAGATCCAGTAGATATCCTGAATGAAAATGAATCAGGCCATATTAACGACGAGATAATTCTGGCATTGCTCCACCGATTCCGCAGGGCTGGTGCAGACGCATTCGCGGTACCGCAACCCGCGGACCTTCCCCTATTCAACCGCCGCGAAGATATTTTGGTGAGAGTTCCGTGAATGAAATCGCTGAAAAACCAAAACGCCTTGTCCTCGTAGGCACCAGTGCATTCGCGGAGGTAGCGCTGGAGTACTTCTCGCGTGAATCGGACTATGACGTCGTCGGCTTCGCTGTCGAACGTGACTATCTCAACCAAACAGAGATGGCATCTCTACCCGTCGTAGCGCTGGAGGAACTCGATGAAATATTTTCCCCAGCCGATCACCATGTATTTGTTGCCATCGCCTACGCGCAACTGAATAGATTGCGCACGCGATTGTGCGAAGTCGTGAAAGACAAGGGGTACCCTCTCGCGAGTTTTATCAGCCCCAACGCAATGGTGTCTCCGAGTGCGAACGTTGGTGAGCATTGTTTCATATTTGAGAACAACGTCATCCAACCCCGGGTCACCATCGGTAACAATGTCATTTTGTGGAGCGGAAACCATATCGGCCACCACACCAGGGTCGGTAATAACTGCTTCGTTTCATCCCACGTGGTGATCTCGGGTTATTGCGATGTGGGCGAAAACTGCTTCCTCGGCGTGAACTCGACGATCCCAGACGGCATTTCCATCTCAGCGGATTGCTGGATCGGACCGGGTGTCGTGATCAGTGCTGATACCGATGCCGGCCAGCTGTTCCCTGCAACAAAGCCCACTGCATCGCGCGCCGACACGCTACGATTTTTCAAGGTCGGTCACTGAGCCGTGCGCTGGGAAAAACAGGGGCTGATCTACGCACCTGACGGATCATCATCCTGGGCGCGCAGTCACGCAATGATGCCAACGCCCTTGATGATGCCGGATGGACGAATCCGGGTGTATATCGGTAGCGTCGATAAGAAGACGGTGGGACGCATTGGTTATGTTGATGTCGACGCCCACAACCCAACTAAAATACTTAGAGTTTGTTCCCAGCCGGTCTTGGACATCGGCGCTCCGGGAAACTTCGACGACAATGGCGTTGTGCCCTCATGCATTCTGCGGCGCGGCACGGAGATTTGGCTGTACTACGTTGGATTCCAACTCGGAACCGAGGTCAGGTACCGCATGTTCAGCGGTTTGGCCATCAGCCAGGATGGTGGTGACACGTTTCATCGAAAACAGACCAGCCCAATTCTGGCGCAAGGCGCGGGCGAATCACTTTTCCGGACCGCACCTTGGGTCATGCCTGACGGTGACGGCTGGGTTATGTGGTATGTAGGCGGTGATGAATTCATCCACAGCCACGGAAAATGGCTGCCGACGTATCTTCTGAGAAGGATTGAGTCTCCCGACGGCATTGTTTGGCCGCGAACCGGCGATCCCATGTTCGAGCTAGGTGGTGAGGACGAGATCGGCTTTGGCCGTCCATGCGTGATTAAAGGTCATGAAAGAATTCGTATGTTGTATTCCATCCGAAGCAGAACAGGTGCATATCGGTTGGGATATGCGGAATCTCAAGATGGGGAAACTTGGTCGCGCCGTGACCATTGCCTTGGGCTCGATATCTCAAATTCAGGTTGGGATAGCCAGATGACGTGCTATGCGAGTGTACTCAAATCCACCCCTGAAACGCTCATGTTTTACAATGGCAATGATTATGGAAGAACTGGGCTTGGCGTAGCGACACTGGTGAATGGCGCTTTGTAAGATCGACGAGACGAAGCGACGAACATTTGTAATGAGACCATGCCACTGGATATTTCACGGGTTGCATCAATTTTCACCAAAGACAGTCCCAAGGAAAAGCGAATTTTGAATCCGCAACCAGCGCTGAGAAACGCAGTCATTCGATGACAGACCCGGCTGAACGTCAAACGCTCTCCATTGTAGTTCCCGTGTACTACAACGAAGAATCGCTGCCAATTTTGTCCTCAGAGCTCAAGACCCTCGAAGCCGAACTTGACCATAGGGGTCTGAATACGGAGCTCATTCTCGTCGATGATGGATCGGGAGATGGATCATTCGAACAATTGATGGAAATGAAGCGTGATCGCCCGCAAACCAAAATCGTGAAATTGACACGGAATTTTGGCAGCGTAGCGGCGGCCAAGTGTGGGTTCGGGTTCGTAACGGGGAACTGTTTTTGCATCCTCGCAGCAGATCTCCAAGATCCTCCCAATAAAATTCTGGAGATGGCAGAACATTGGCTCAAGGGACAAAGGTTCGTTATCTGCGTGCGAGAATCTAGGAGTGATCCCTTACTGACGCGCTTGTTTGCTGCCATCTACTACAAGGCCATTACATTTCTCGTATCTCGAGACTATCCGTCCGGTGGATTCGACCTCATGCTCCTGGACGAATCGTTCCTTCCTCACATGGTTGAAGCAGGAAAGAACACTCACCCCAACCTCTACGCCTATTGGCTCGGTGTTCAGCCAACAGTCCTAACCTATCACCGTGGAAAGCGAAGACATGGCAAATCGCGTTGGACATTTGCCAAAAAGCTGAAGTTGTTCGTCGATACCATTACGGGATTCTCAGTTGTTCCGATTCGACTGATTTCTGGATTCGGTTTAGGAGCCGCGCTTCTCAGCTTTCTTTACGGCGCCTACATATTTGTCAACGGACTTCTGGGCCGGATCGACGTCCCTGGCTATACAACACTCATTGTTCTCACGACTTTCTTCTCCGGCTTGATACTGGTCATGCTGGGAATTATTGGCGAGTACCTGTGGCGGGTGTTCGATGCCACACAGAACAAGCCGGAAAGCGTCATTGAAGAAACATATCTATGACACAAGATGCGAGTGCAACAGCTGAGCTCAAACCCACATTTTGAGGGGCGGCTACGAGCAACACCCAGTCCAAGTCGATGTTCGAGCCCGCTTACGATTCTGGCCGTAGTTCGGCGGTACGATTTCCGGTGATCGAATTTGCGCCAATGGGAGATCCAATGTGATTGGTCTGGTTCGCTATAAGCCATCGATGGCCGAAGACTGGGACGCATTTGTTGACGCAAGCAAGAACGGTACATTCTTGTTTCACCGGGGATACATGGACTACCAGGCCCATCGCCTTGAAGACCTGTCCTGGTTCGTCATGGAGAATGACACGCCAATTGCGCTCCTTCCGGGCAACAAAATTGACTCTACACTATGGAGTCACGGCGGTTTGACTTACGGGGGGTTCGTGACCGGTCCCCGCATGACAGCACCTGTCATGTTGGATGTGTTCCAACAAACCTTAGCATCGCTCCAGGGCCGAGGACTCGATCGTCTGATCTACAAAACCATTCCCCATATTTACCATCGCCTGCCCGCGGAGGAAGACCGCTACGCACTATTCCGTCTCGGAGCCCGTCTATACCGTCGAGATTTGTTGAGCGTCGTCAACACCCGCTCTCAGCGCCCTATCCAAGGCCGCAGACAACGTGCCGTCAAAGTCGCTCGCAACGCCAAGGTACAAGTGCAGGAGGCGCAGGAATTGAAAACATTCTGGCGCTTGCTGGCGGACCGGCTTAGCAAGAATTTCGGAACGGCTCCCACCCATTCACTCGAAGAGATCACCCTCCTCAAGTCACGCTTCCCTGAAAACATCCGACTATTCGAAGCCCGCTTGATTGACCAGGTCGTTGCCGGCGTCGTCATGTATGAGTCTTCAATGACGGCGCATGTTCAGTACTCAGCAGCGAGCGATACCGGTTATGAAGTGAGTGCACTCGACTCAGTGCTTTCATACCTGCTGGAAGACATTTATGCCGACCGGCTTTTTTTTGACTTCGGCGCTTCCACTGAACAGGAAGGTCAGAACCTGAACCGCGGCCTTGTGGATTACAAAGAAGGGTTCGGCGCCCGGACGGTGGTCCACGACTTTTTTGAAATTGATCTGGGGTAGGCTTCATGAACGCAATGACCAATCGCGTTCGGCGTCTTTACAGATCGACGTGGGAATCGGACAAACTTCTTTTTCTGCTGGTCGGCGGCGCGAATACTGTACTCACGCTCTTGATATATGAAGTACTCCTGTTCGTCCTGCCCTACACCGCCAGTTATTCGATCTCATTCGTCTGCGGAGTCGCCATTTCCACATATCTGAACGCGCGCGTATCATTCAAAGTGCCGTTATCCTTCCGGCGAGTCTTGAAGTTTTCTGCCCTGTACATCGCTCTTTATCTGATTGGATTGCAACTCGTCGTCATTGCGGTCGAAGATCTGGAGATCCATCAAACTCTTGCGCCTTTAGTTGTAATTGTCGTGATCGTACCGCTGAGCTACGTCAGCGCTCGGTTCACGCTGACTGGTCGCTTGAGGGCGCCTCGATGACATCAAATTCACCGGGCCAAAACACCTCAGTGCGCGCGCGACTGGTTCCTCTAGATCTGGTCGAAGAGCAGGATCGCAGTCATCTCACAGTGGCAGAGATCGGTCGGCACATTCCGTTTCCCGTCAAACGCGCCTTCTACTATACGGGGCTTAGGGAAGGTGAAGTCCGCGGGAAACACGCTCATCATTCGTTGGAAGAATTCATCATTTGCATCACGGGAAGAGCTCGCGTACTGACCGAGGATGGGCAGGGTCAGCAGCAATTCGGGTTGGATGGCGGCCCGGCGGGTGTCTACATTCCGCCAATGACATGGATATCTGTGGAGATCAGCCACCCAAACACTAACTGTGTTGTCTTTGCATCCGCACCCTATGACGACGCCGACTACATTCGAGACATCGACTCCTTCCGCAAAATCCTGAACGAGCAGCCGGCGTGAAAGCCCCTCCAGTATGGCACCAATTCGGGGTGGTGTTCATGGCGGCCTTTGTACCCCGTGTCCTCGTGGCTTTCTTTTTTCCCGCAAGCGGCGGCGATAGTGCCACCTACGCGACGGTCGCCGAAAATATTGTGCTGAACGCGTGCGTCTCGATGTCCGATCCGGCAAGCGGTGCCTGCGTTCCGCATTGGGGTGGCAACCACCTTCCCGGATTTCCCGCCGTCACTGGCGCTCTGTGGTGGATCTTCCCCACATCCTGGATGGCGGTCACCATCACGCAGAGTTTCGTAGCAGCCACGGTCACGACCTATCTCTTTCAAGCCCTGACACGATTGCTGGACTCCCAGCGTGTGGCGCTGTTTGCAGCGCTGACCGTGGCGTTGTCACCCCTCACGTTGCCCTGGGCACGCTACAGTCTCCCCGATGCACTGGCCGTATGCGCGGGAGTCTGGGTTGCCGCTGAATTGATGCATTCGCTCGCGGAAAGTCGGTTGAGATTGCTGACCATGAGCATCGCCCTGACAGCTGCCCTTTTTCTCCGCCTCGACAGTGTCTTCCTGGGGATCCCCGTTGCCGTTGTCGGCTTCTATCTGCATTCTCCCGCGCAAGCCATTCGGAGGGGACTCACGATCTGCCTCATCGTTTCCCTGCCTTTGGGTCTTTGGGTGGTGCGGAGTGCCTTCGCCGGACTGGGATGGACGCCGCAAGCCAATTTCCTGATGGATGGCAGCCCGACACCGACCGGATACCTTGATTGGGCTCGAACGTGGGCAACGAGCCAGTACCAAGCTCCAAACTGGTGGTTCCCCGTTCGAGCAGGCCGCTACAGTGAGATCAAGATTGATCCGGGAATCTACCTTGGCGAAGAAGAGCAACGGCAAGTAGAGCACCTGCTCTCAACCCTCGCAAAATTTGAACGGCAGGCTTTCCCTGCCCATGTGGATCAAGAGTTTGCTGCTCTTGCTACCGAACGTCGAATGGCCGCACCAATCCCATATTGGCTGTTACTGCCGCTGGAGCGAATCCGGAACATCTGGTTCAACCCTCTAAACAGCGCCGGCTGGCCTGTGGCAGTCGGCTGGTCGGGCGGCATCGCCAGTCCGAAAGATCTCATGTCTTTCGTCGCCGCCAATCCATCCAGTGTTGCAGTCAAGGGAAGTACAGCCATTTACCGCGCAATGCTCCCGGTTGTCGTCGTATTCCTCTGCGTCTGGTCATTGCGCCATGGTCGCGATGTCCTCTCCGTCATCGCATGGGCAGCCTTGTTGTACGCCATCGTACGCACTGTATTTTTGGGATGGTTCTTTTTGATAGAAAGCCGGTACCTGTTGGGAAGCATTCCCTTCCTTGAATTAGCCGTTGCAATCGGCTTGGCGGAATACGCCAAGTTTCGCCAGTCAATCAATCGACCGTAACCCCCATCTCTAGCCATCCCGCCCGCAACCACCATTCGCGCACAAAAAATGCGGGAACATAGTCCCGCAATTCTGGCTTGTATTTGTCGACAAATTAGTGCCGCGGCTGGTACCTCACGCTATCCAATCCCGATAGCTTTCGCGAAGAGTTGTAAACCTGAATTTTCCGGCCAATGCACGGAGTCGGCGGCGATACACACCACTGTGCGCCGCATACAGACTTACGTACATGGACCCGAACTTGAGCCAGCGTTGGTTTATCGGATGCGGCGAATGCTCATAGGGATGAAAGTAAAAATTGAACGGTAGACCTCGATCATTGATCCGTCTCAGCAAAGGAACCTGGAGCGCTGTTGGAGGATAGGCATTGTAAAAGCCCCCGCAGAAACGGACGGGAATTCCCACGATGGAAATTGTGGTTGGTGGAATGATGAGCATGCCACCCTCGTGGCGAAATGGCTCCAGGGCCGCCGCCGATTGGCCCAATGCCGCGCGAACCTGCGGCATGGCAGTGTGGTCTACCCTGAATCCAGCTTCCTGAAGGGCATCATAGGCCCACAGGCAATCGCGCGTAATACTCCAGATCGGCGCCTTGTAGGTGTCGACCTCGCAGCCCGTAAGATCCTCCAGAATCCTCTTGTTGGTGACCACATCCTGAAAGAACCGATTCCGACCCAGTTTCTGAACATGGCAATGCATCGTACCGTGGGAGGCAACCTCGTGCCCTCCGGCAGCGATGGCCTTCACCAGTTGCGGCCATCTATCAACGGTGAATCCGGGGACGAAAAACGTGGCGTGAACGGAAAGCGCCGCGAGTTCTTCCAGGAGCGAGTCCACCTCCGATTCAGCAAGGTATTCGGCGTTCTTTAGTGATCGTCCGATCTCAATCGACGATCCGGCCAAGTCGTCAACATCCACGCAAAGCGCGTTCGCGGTGCTCAGCACTACACTCTCAGCCATCTTCATTGGACCGTCGACGTTGCTCCTGCCGATCCAGTTCCGATTGCGCGAGATATCTGACCAACATCAGATGGCGATGACGCAGATGATTGAATGCGATCGCAAGCAGTGTGGTTAGAGTTAGAAGAATTGCGATCGCCGCCAAGACCACAGTCATGGGTGGATCCGCAATGCCAAGCCGAGATGCTGACCAAATTAGAAAGCCCTCGCTCATACTCAAGAAGCCAAGAACAACGATGGCGACGAAAAGTGGGAAAGACATATCGACCTGAAGCAGGTTCCGTCGCACGAGAATGAGGAGGATGATCGCAACCAGGATGACAATGGCGAATTTCATGCAATCCTCGAACGCTGAAGGAGTTCAGCCAGGACAAATATGCTGAAACGATACATCAAGAGCGCGGCACGGTTGATCGTCAAACTGGATGACCCATGCTTACGATCAAGCTGCTCGACAGGAATCTCCTTGATCTTCAATTCCCTGCGGCAAGCCAGTACGTACATTTGAGGTTCTGGATACCGCTCCAACTGATATTCGTTCATGACTTCTGCTGCGTGGGCGGTCGCCGCAAAGTAGCCACTGTTCACGTCTTGGGGCGCTCGGCCGTGCGTCATCAACTTGGAGATCACGGAGAGGTATCCACGCACGAGCTTTGCGAGGATCGATCTGACGCCATGGCCGTCGTGTCTGTTCGTGCGTTCCGCCACGACCATATCGACGCCGTCCGAATCGAGAGCTTCCAACAAATCCGGGATTGCGCCAACCGGGTGTTGGCCGTCCGCATCGACTCGAACGACGGACCGGTATCTCCAACGCAAAGCATGATCGAATGCGATGTGAGTACACGCCCCGAGGCCCAGATTCGAAGGAATGCGGAACAGCAAAGCGCTGTCCGCTTGTTTGTCGAGCCTGACCGGCGGTGTTGAACCATCATCCACGATCAATACCGTGAACTCGCCAGGCAGCCCCCGCACCTCCTCGATCAACGAATGGAGATGCTCGACATCGTTGTAGGTCGGGACAAACACAAGAACGCGCTCGTGCGGACTCGCTCTGTCAGCCATCAATTCGCCATGCTCACGTTACCGGCTCGGACGCCGATCGCTGAACCAGAATGTTCCATAGAGAACGATACGCCAGATATCCGTAAAACAGCAGGAAGGGCTGGATCGGGAGGGTATAGCGATCCTGTGCCGCGCCCACCATAACAGGTAACAGAACCAGCACGACGAGGAGCAGTTCACGCCTGGGCGCCTTTATGAACATCCAGAACAGCCCAGGTAGAAAGATCAACCCTGGAGCTGACCTAATGATCAGCATTTCGATGCCCGCATCACCCCAGGATGGGCGCAACCCTACCAGATACAGCACCTTCACGCCGATCAGCGATAGCCAGGACAGCCCCAAATCGAGCCACCGTGGCATAAATTCGAAAATGCCGGCGTAGTAGTCAGCAACCGGAATGTCCAGGAATGTGTAATGCGTCTCCGTGATGGCGACTGAAACAAAGATGGGCGTGTAGAAGACCGCGAATGGTATGCATAGAACGCAGACTCCCAAGCAGACAAGCAATCGGTGACGCAGGTCCAAATTCCGCTCCAGGAACAGCAGATCCACCAACAGGAATATGGCCACCGAAACACCTGTCGGCCGCGTCAACAGCAGCATAATCAGAAAGAACAACGAAACCGGTATTCGCTGCCGTGATCGCTGAAGTCCGAAATAGCTGAGAAAGAACCCAGCGAAGAATACGGCTCCCAGCAGATCCGTACCGATGTGTATCATGTGCCAAATCGGATGCGGAAGGAGAGCAAAAGCCACGAGCCAGACAAGGGGCACCTGTCGTGCCGCAAGCCATCGTAGCCAAGCTGCTGCCATCAGAATCCCTAGGCTCAAGAACAGCATGCCTATCAGAACCGTATTGTCCCACTTGTAGTCGACGGCCTCCAAAAGGAGCGGAAACAGTGGAGGGGGATAAAAAACTGCGGTATCGACTCCCGGGTCAATATAAAAATTTTTGAAGGACTCTATGGTAAGGGCAAGACTGTGGTCGTGGGCACCGACCAGCGAATAGTCAAGCCGCGCCTTGTTCATGATCCACATATCCAAACTTGTGGCGATGTGAAAAATTGAAACTGGGAAACCATTTTCGTTGGGAACCGGCCAGACCGCCGTTCCTGCGACCACGGCAATTCGAATACCAACGGCAACAATCAAGGCGATATACAAAGATCGCATGACATTCGCGTGCCGGTCGGCGTGCATCGTCAACTCGGTGCCTGCCGGAAAGAACTTCCTGACGCTAGGCCCAAAACCCCCGGTGCATAGCGTCGTGAACGATCCACAACCATCAGCAATTTTGTACCGTCGCGCCCGCGAGTTCCTCGTAGAGCGTCTCATACCGCCGAATCACGACGGCGATTGAATGCGCACGCTCAATTCTCGATCGAGCCATCGAGCCCAGGGATCGGCGCCCTTGTGTGCCCAGATCAACGAGAGACAACCACGCGTCAGCAAGCTCTCGAGGATTCTCCGGTGCGACCACCCGGCCGGAAGAACCAACAATGGCTGCGCAATCGCCGACATCGGTCACGACGCAAGGAACTTCGCACGCCATGGCTTCGCCAATGACGTTGGGGAAACCTTCACCGATCGACGCGCAGGTCGCAATGTCGAGAGCGCGAGTCAGACTGGGCATGTCTCTGCGCTCGCCCAGCAAGAGAAACCGTTCCGCAAGATCAGGAGTGATTAATGCCTTCAAGCCAGCATTATCCCAGTCGCAGCCGGGTCCAATGAGGGCGAATTTCAGGCCGGGCTGCGACTTCGCCGCCTTAGTAGCGGCCGCCACAAATGTATCGTGCCCCTTTACCGGATCGTAGCGACCCACCATGCCGATGAGGACATGCTCGTCGCTTAGGCCCAGACTTGTCCGCACGAGCGCACGATCTGACGTGTCCGATCTGAACTGAACGAGGTCGAAGCCGTTGGGAATAACCACCCAGCGCTTGGGTCTGTACCCCAGTGCCTCATGAAGTTCCTGACCCGCTTGAGAATTCACAACGACTGCGAGCGGTTTGGCTGACAGGCGCACAAGGGCGCGAAGGACCAACCCCGACATCCCCCGGTAATAATCTTCACCCATGTAGGAGCAGCGTACATTCCACGCCACGTTGCCAACTCGTGCCAGCCTAGCCGCCAGCAGGCCAAGGAGATCCGCATGATACAACCATGTCTGCACGACATCTGGCGACCAATCACGGATCTGCCGAGCCAATCTCAGAAGCGCGAGGGGATTTGGGATGCCACGTTTCATGCGCAACGCTTCGACCGGATCTCCAGCAGCTGCAATCTGGGTCCCGACCGTTCCAATATCGGTCAACGACACCACCCGACACTCAAACCGCGCTCGGTCCATTCCGTGCAGTAGCTTTTGCAGTGTGGTTTCTGCGCCACCGGTCGAGAGTCCAGTAATGACATGGAGAATACGGATCTTTGAATTCGGGTTGCGCAATACTAATGCCGCGTTCAATCCGTGGATGTGCTGTCGCCTACTTCCAGTGCTGACGCCAAGCCTGGAACATCAGGATGCCCCAAAGAGGTTCCTGCATTGCCGAGCGTCCCTGCAGGAACTCTCGCCACGTTCGTCGCACCAACGAGGCCTGTATGTAGCCGTCACGAGCAAGCGACCGCTCTGACAAGAGATCCTCAGCCCATTCGCGTAAAGGCCCCCGCAACCACTGTCCCATGGGGACGCTGAAACCCTTCTTGGGTCGGTCGATGAGAGACTGCGGAAGGTGTCGGGCGAGTAGTTTGCGCAACAGCCACTTGTGTTTTCCATTACGAACGCGAAACTTTTCCGGGAGCGACCAAGCGAATTCCACCACTCGATGATCAAGAATCGGAACCCGAACCTCCAAGCTGACTGCCATCGATGCCCGATCCACTTTCGTCAGGATGTCGTCTGGGAGATAGGTGACGGTATCCATAAACTGCATTCGCTCGAGATAGTTAGGAATACGATCCTGAACCTCTTCATCCCAGGGCACGCCCTTCGATTCTTCCCCTCCGATCGCGAGGGAATTCGGGTCACTCCAATGCGTATGGGTCTGGCGGTAGAAACCGTCGGCATCAAGTTGAGAAAGCATTGCACCCAGCTTCAGCGCCCGCTCTCCCAACCTGTGCGGTCGTCTGGAGGCCGGCAGTGGAACAACCGCAGTACGCCAGAATGATGCTGGCAGGGACTGGAGACCTCCGGCGACGAGACGGCGAAGTCCGCGTGGGATTCGACCGAAATGGCGCCAAGCCAGATCAGCCCAGGCATAGCGCGTGTATCCGGCAAACAACTCGTCTCCCCCGTCTCCCGACAAAGCGACCGTCACGGAGCGGCGGGTCATCTCGGACACCAGGAATGTGGGAATCTGCGAAGAATCGGCGAACGGCTCATCGTACATTGCTGGCAATTTGGGAATTACCTCGCGCGCCGTCTCCGGCTCAACGTAGAGTTCCGTGTGTTCCGTGCCGATGTGTTGGGCGACTGACTTGGCGTAGCGAGCCTCGTCATAGGATTCATCGGCAAAGCCGATAGTGAAGGTCCGGACCGGACGGCTACTGCGCGCCTGCATCAATGCCACAACAGTCGATGAATCAATTCCTCCTGAGAGAAATGCACCGAGCGGAACATCCGCGATCATCCTGCCTGCAATGGAGGATCCGAGCACGTCCTCTAATGCGTCCGTCGCCTCATGATCGGACATCTGCCGCCGGTCGGCAGTGGCACGCTTCACGACGTCGTCAAGGCTCCAAAACGTCGAAATATGCGGCTGGCTGCCCGGCTTGAGGCGTAGTACTTGCCCGGGCTGTAGCTTGAATGTTCCGGTGAATATGCTCTGAGGACCCGGCACATAGTTCCATCGCAGGTAGGCTGCCAAGGCATTTCTGTCGATCTCAGGTGACCATTTAGGGAATGCATGCAGCGCCTTCAACTCAGATGCGAAGAAGAACGTACTGCCGCCGGTACCATAGTACAGAGGCTTAATCCCCAAGCGATCACGAACCAGAGATAACTCTCGTTCCTGCTTATCCCATAATGCGAAGGCGAACATCCCGATCAGTCGAGAAAGCGTGGAATCCAGACCCCATAAGTCAACAGCAGCTGTAACAACCTCAGTGTCGCTGTCGCCTCTAAATTCGACGCCGGCCGTCCTCAGCTCATCCCGTATTTCTCTGAAGTTGTAGATCTCGCCATTGTAGGTAATCACATAGCGTCCGCTGCCCGACGTCATCGGCTGGTGACCGAGCGCGGACAGATCGATGATTGAAAGCCGCCGATGCCCGAGCGCAAGTCCGGACTCTGGTTCCAGCCACAGACCCTCGTCATCCGGTCCTCGGTGGCTTAGCGCAGCCATCATCCGGCTCACGGTCGATCGCTGTTCCGATTCTCCGGCATTAAATCCAAGAAACCCCGTGATGCCGCACATTTACTTGATCTTGTCGTTCGCTACGATGAAGTGGGACAAGGTGATTCCATAATCAAGGAACGGTAGAGTGCCGCCGCATCCCGGGCCATGGACTCCGGTGAATAGCGATCCATTACGCGTTGCCGAGCGGAGGCACCTCTTTGAGCTAGACCTTGTTGTCCTTCACCCAGAAGCAGCCGCAGCGCCTCGGCCATCGCGTTCGGATCGCGGATTGGTACCACGAAGCCAGTATCGCCGACGAGGGACGGACAATCGCCGACATCCGTCGTCACGCAGGGAATGCCGCTGGCCATTGCCTCGCCGACAGCGTTGGAAAGACCCTCGGACAAGGAACTCAAGACGTGAATGTCGAATGCGT
>DEBC01000137.1:0-21404 GCA_002348365.1 Alphaproteobacteria bacterium UBA2966
TGGTGCTGCAGAGAGGACTTGAACCTCCGACCTGCTGATTACGAATCAGCTGCTCTACCACCTGAGCTACTGCAGCACGGGAGCCGGAACGCACAGCATCTCGTGCGGGGCATTGCGCCCGTTCGGCAGGCGCGCAAGCTACGCCTTGGGCGGGGAGGCGTCAACGATATCCCCGCCTCCGTTCGCTCCGTCAGGCCAGATCGTCGGGAGCGCAACGCCGGCCTCCGCTGTATCGGCCGCCTCGGCAACATCCGGCAGGGTCTCCGAGAGGCGCGCCAGCGCCGCCGATGTCCCGGTCGCGCCGGTGCTGTCCGCCGCGGCCAAGACTGTGGCCCCGACCGGGAGCTCGGGCGCCGTGCCCCAGACAAGGGAGTCGAACCGCCCGCAGTGCACGCAGTGGGGCGACCAGTCCGCCGCGGCGGTGCCGCAGCCCTGGCAGACCCAGGTATCGTCGGGTGGCACGGCCGACATTCTCTGGAGAGACGCCGCGGCCGCCGCCGGTCCGTGCTCGCCCTCCTCGACCTGGGCCATCAGGCGAAACAGGCGGCGTTCCTCACGCTCCGCCAGGGCCTTGTTGAGATGCGTGTGGGCTTCGTGCCACCGTCGCGCCGCGGCCAGCACGCCGGCGAGCGCGACACGGCCTTCGCGATGCCCGGCGTTCAGCCGATCGAGACGGGTGATCCGGCGGACCCGGGCCGTGGGATTGTCCGCGGGATGAAGGGCCAGATAGAGAGACGCCAGATCGGGGTGGGGAGACTTGCGCCAGCAGGCCTCGATCACCCGCGCCGCCTTACCGGTTTCGCCGTCGGCCTGGTAGTGGCGCGCGGCGAGCACTGCGGCCGGCACGAATTCGGGCGCCAGGGCGTGCGCATCCCGCGCCAGCGCGCCGGCCTTTTCGGTCTCACCGGCCTCGTCGGCATCCCCCGCCTGGGCGTGGAGTGTCAGCGCCTTGTGGCGGCGGCCGGTCACCTTGTCGAGGACCTTACGGCGGGAAGCATCCTCGAGGGTGGCCTGCGCCTCCTGCCACAAACCTGCCGCCGACTGCAGGCTGAACAACAGGTTCTGAACCCAGGGTGAGGCCGGCCGCAGGGCCTGGGCACGCCGGGCATGACGAAGGGCGGCCTGGGTATCCCCGGCCCGCATCGCCTGAATCATGAGGCCACGCACCCCCAGAAACTCCGTATCCGGCGAGTCGAGCATGCGCCGGTAGAGCCGGGCCGCTTCGGTCGTGTCTCCCGCCTGCTGTGCGGCCTGGGCCGACAGCATCAGCGGCAGCGGCGAATCATCGAGCAATTCCCCGGCGCGCCGGCCAAGTTTGAGTGCCTCGGGCCCTTCACCTGCGGCCAGCGCTGTCATACCGCTGAACACCGCGATCTCGCCCCGGCGGCGGCGGCTGTCCCGGCGCGCCCGGCCGATGGTCTGGGGACTCCGCACGAGCCACAGCCAGGCCCTGTAGGCCAATGCGCCCGCGGCGAGCAGCACGGCGAACGCCACCGCACCAGCAGCAACGGACGTCTCGATCCGCCAGCCCTGCCAGTCGACGGCAATATTCCCCGGCCGGTCGGCGAGCCAGGCGGCGGCTGCAGCGACCAGCGCAAGTCCAATGAAGAGCCATAGAGCGCGAATCATTCGAACGGCGTCATGTGGGATGGTGCGTCATTGCGCCATCCTGTCGGGGCGGGTGGCATCATGGATATCGGCAACGCGGGAGACGGCATACACCTCCAGCTCGGACAATGCCGATTCGACGGCCAGGCGGGTTCGCGCTGCCGCCAGCCATGAAGCCGCGGCATCCGCGGCAGCACCTGCCAGGCCCGAAAGTTCGGTGACGGCAGCCTCGAGGCTGCCTGCCTGCAGGCGCGCCTCGGCCCGGGCGAGGTGCGCCTCGGCGCCGGACCCCGAAACCTCACCGGTACGGCGGACCGTGACCACGGTGGCAAGACGCCGCAGGGTCTGGTCCATCCATCCGGTGGCCTCCGAAGTGCCTGCCCGCAGGATCACGGCCGACTGGTCCGACAGTCCCTGGCGGAGCGCCGCCATGGTCATCACACCGACAGATGCCTCGCGTTCCAGCGCTCGCAATGTTTCGGCGATATCCGTTGTCGGCGATCCTTCCGCCGCGAGAAGGGTTTTCACATTGGTCAGGGGTGCCGAATAGGGCTGACCGTCGAGGACGGCGACCCGCAACTGGCCCACGGCAAGCGCCACCGCAGCGGCACCCGCAACGTGATCGGGTTGCACGACCTCCAGCAACCGTGTCCTTGCCGCGATGGTATCGAGGCGCTTGCCGAGTTCGGCCAGGTTCGCGGCCAGGCGTTCCTCGACCTGCCCGGTGCCGGCTTCGGCACCGGAGACGGCTTCTTCGAGAGTTTGCAGTTGTCCCGTCAGCGCCTCCACGCGTTCGCTCACGTCGGCGTCACGTACGCCGGCCGCCACGGTATCGATGCGCCGGCGGGCACTGTCGAGGCGGCCGGCAACCGCATCCATTTCCTGCACCAGTGTGTCCATCTGGCCGGCCATCGTCGATAATGACGCCTGGCGGACCTGCAGATCCTCCAGTGACTTGAGGGCATCGGCCAGGCGGCCCTCGACGGAGTCCAGTCTGCCGCCCAGGGCCGCCACTGCGGCCTGCTGAGGTGCCGGGTCATAGGCCGGTGCAGCCATCGGACCAAGCAATTGTGGCCGGACATGGATGGCCACGGCGGCAGCGCCGACAACCAGTGCCACGGCCGCCACAACCAGCGCCAGCCCGCCCATATTGCCGCGACCGGACGTGCGGACGGGGGTTTCCGTCTCGGGTTCGGCCTCGATCGTGGGGTCAGCGACTTCTTCGGTGTTCGACGTCTCGGTCATGAACGTGAAGCCTGCGATGATGAAGCATGCGACAGTGCGGTCCGCGACAGACAGTCGAGGAGGCTGTCCTGATCGGGCCGGGCCGCGGTGACGACGGCACGCCAGTCGACTTCCGAGACCTCTTCGGCAACCGCCGGGCTCAGGCAGTAGGCGTTCAGCATGTGGCAGGTTTCGGCCAATCCCGCATCGCCTAACAGCCTAACAAAGGTTCTCGCCGTTCTGGGAGAGAAAAAGACCGCTGCTTCGACGGCGCCGGACTCGAGCGCGGATGCGGCAGGAACGGGCAGCCCGTCGACGACCCTGGCTTCGTAAAGGATGACACGGCGTACCGGGAAACCGGCGGCAGCCAGGGCACCGCCGAGATCACCCGCAACCCTGGTTCCGGAGACGTGCAGCAGTTCACCGCCCGAGGGATCGCACGCTGCGATCACGGCCGATGCCAGCGCATTCACATCTCCCGTGGCGCTGGTCACGTGGGAAAATCCGAGTTCCTCTGCGGTTCGAGCCGATGCGTCACCGACGGTCAGGAGCAGGACCCCCCGGTTGTCGGTAAACCGGGCCAGGGCCCTGACGCCGTTGGCACTGGTCGCCAGCACCGCCTGCACGCCTCCCAGTTCGAGCGTCCCCGGGTCAGGACCGAATACAATCTCCAGCAGGGGTGCTTCGATAACCTCGTGCCCGAGCGCCTCCAGCGCCCGAGTCAACGGCTCGGCATCGGGAAGCGGGCGTGTATTGATAACGCGCACGGTTCAAAATTCTGCGAAGAAGTCCGGACCGGCCCGCGCTCGCAGTTCCGCCCCGGCGTCGGTTCCCAGAGCCCCTGCCTCCGCCGGGTCGCCTTCGCGCCGGGTTTCGTGCATCTCACTTCCGTCGGGACGCAGCACCCGCGCTGTCAGTTGCAACTGCCCGTCCTCGATGCGGGCGTGGGCGGCGATGGGGGTGTGACACGAGCCGTCGAGAGCTGCGAGCACACTGCGCTCGCAGATGATACAGGTCTGGGTGACAGGGTCATTGAGCGGCGCGATCAGATCGCGGGCGCTGGTGTCGCCGATACGGCACTCGATCCCGACGGCGCCCTGACCGGCGGCCGGCAGCATGTCCTCGGGTTCGAGAACAGCCGTCGCGCGTCCGGCCAGCCCCAGCCGGTTCAGTCCGGCCATTGCCAGCAGTGTGGCCGCGACGTCGCCGCGATCGATCTTGGCCAGGCGCGTATCGACGTTGCCGCGAAACATCACGATTTCCAGGTCTTTCCGCCGGTAGCAAAGCTGGGCACGTCGGCGCTGAGACGACGTGCCGACAATGGCACCCGACGGCAGTTCGTCAATGCTGGATGCCGCCGCGCTGATGAACGCATCACGTGCATTCTCCCGCGGGAGAATGCAGGGAACCTCGACCCCGTCGGGCAGAACCGTTTCGAGATCCTTCATGGAATGAACCGCGATATCGATGTCACCGGCGAGGAGGGCCTCTTCCACCTCCTTGGCGAACAAACCCTTTCCGCCGATGTCGGCCAATGGGCGGTCGGTCACGCGGTCACCGGTCGTGCGAATGACGATGAGTTCGATGTCATCAATTGTCAGGTTCTCATGGGCGGCCGCGAGTTCGGCCCGGACCTGCCCGGCCTGAGCGAGGGCGAGCTTGCTGCCGCGGGTGCCGATACGCACCGCCGCGCTCCCGTCTGTGCGTTGCGCCGCCATGGCGAGGGTGCTAGTGCGTGGCGACGGAAAGCGCAAGCGAAATCAGGTGTCACTCACTCCAAGCCGTGCAGTTACGCAATGATCGTATTGGGAATCGAAACGAGTTGTGATGAGACGGCCGCCGCCGTGGTCAACGGCGAGCGCGAAATCCTCTCGAATGTCATCCTGTCGCAGCTCGACCAGCATCGAGCCTACGGGGGCGTGGTCCCTGAGATCGCGTCGCGCGCCCACGTGCAGTATCTCGACGGCATCATCGAACAGGCGATGGACGAGGCGGAGGTGACGTTCGGAGATCTGGCGGGGGTCGCTGCGACAGCAGGGCCCGGCCTGATCGGCGGTGTCATGGTCGGTCTGGTGACGGGCAAGGCGATCGCCGGATCGATCGCACGTCCGCTGATCGCGGTGAATCATCTCGAGGGACATGCGCTCTCGGTTCGCCTCACTCACGGGATCGAGTTCCCCTACCTGCTGCTGCTCGTATCAGGCGGCCATTGCCAGCTCGTCGAGGTGACCGGGGTAGGCGCCTATCACCGACTCGGCACGACGATCGACGATGCCATCGGGGAAGCCTTCGATAAGACGGCGAAGATGCTGGGCCTCGAATACCCGGGCGGGCCGGCGGTCGAGCGGACAGCGCGCGACGGCGATCCCAAGCGTTTCGACCTGCCCCGACCCATGCGAGGCCGGGAAGGTTGTGATTTCTCGTTCTCCGGATTGAAAACGGCGGTGCGACACGCCGTCGCCGACCTCGGCGAGGGTCGACCCGGACCCCAGGACGCCGCCGATCTGGCGGCATCCTTCCAGGCAGCGACGGGTGATGTCCTCGTCGATCGCACGACGAATGCCCTCGCGGACTTTTCGGAACGCCATCCGTACAATCGTGTACTGGTGGTGGCCGGCGGCGTTGCCGCCAACGGCTATCTGCGCGACCGCATGACCACGGTGTGTGACGATCACGGTTTCCGGATGCTGGCGCCCCCCGCCAATCTGTGCACCGACAACGCCGCGATGATCGCCTGGGCGGGACTCGAGCGCCTGCGCCTGGACCTGACCGATCCACTGGATGCACCGGCACGCGCCCGCTGGCCGCTCGACGAGGTGAAACAGCTTGCCAACTGAAGGTAGACTGTCCCGAAGCTGCCAGGAGAGGACACCATGATTGCCGTGATCTTCGAGGTGACGCCACGGGAGGGACATGCCGATGACTACTTCGATGCCGCCGCGGCACTCAAACAGGAGGTCGAAGCCGTCGATGGTTTCATCTCCGTCGAGCGATTCGAGAGCCTGACGACTCCGGGGAAGTATCTGTCGATATCACTGTGGCGGGACGAAGACGCGGTCAGGACCTGGCGCGAGAACATGAAGCACCGGGCGGCCCAGGAACGGGGCAAGAGCGAGATTTTCGCCCACTACCACATCCGTGTGACCGAAATCCTGCGCGAATACACCTCGAACACCTGACTCCTACTGAGTGGCACCCCGGCCTTTCTCCTTGTCCGCTGCGCAGCGGATGCCGACCATGTCGAGCCCGATATCGGGCGGGTTGGCGTGGCGATAGCTCACGCGCAGGCAATAGGGATTGTTGCCCCAACCGCCTCCGCGCAGGGCGACGGTGCCCGGACGCCCGGGAAAGGCGTCGGCCGTCCACTCCCAGACATTGCCGGCCATGTCGAGAATGCCGAACGGTGAGGCCCCCGAGCCAAAGCGTCCGACCGGCGCCGTTTTGAGATACCCATCCACTTCATCCGCGGCACAGCACGGGACGGTCCCGAAATTGGCGTGACGCGACCCATCGTCGGCCTCGGGCGGCGCATCGCCCCAGGGGTAGCGCCGACCATCCGACCCCCGGGCGGCGAACTCCCACTCGGCTTCGGAGGGCAGGCGCAATCCGGCCCACGAGCAGAACGCGGCAGCATCTCTGGCGCTGACCTGAACAACCGGATGTCCGCCACGACCGTCGAGGTTGTCTTCCGGCCCATGTGGATGGGGCCAGTCGGCACCCGGCACCGAACGCCATCGATTGGTCCATACCCAACCCGCCCGAATGCGTTCCGGATCGGTGCGATGACCGGTGTCGGCGACGAATCTTGCGAACTGATCGTTTGTCACCTCGGTTCGCATGATCCGGAACGGCGGGACAGTCACCTCCCGGGGCGCCTCGTTGGCGTCGCCTTCCGCATCACCCATGATGAAAGTGCCACCGTCCACGTCGACCAGATCGAACCCCGACGCTGCGCCGGCCGGATGGCCGGCCGCAATGACCGCGACGCACATCACACCCGACAACAGCATGGAGAATTGGCGCATGCCCTGCCCTGATCGCGTGGAATGATTCTAGAATGTCACCCATTCCCGGTCACCAATCGGGGAACGGAGTCCGATCCATCGGAACCAGTCGGTACAGGGACAGCGGAGGAACCAGAATGACCGCACGGTATGAACGTATCGGCATCATCGGCGCGGGCGCGTGGGGTACCGCATTGACCACGGTCGCGCGGCAACGGGATCGCGACGTCGTCATCTGGGCACGCGAGTCCGTCGTGGTCGATGCCATCAACGACGAACACCGGAACACCATGTTCCTGCCGGAAGCTCCGCTGGACCCGCAGGTGCGCGCGACCAGCGATCTGGCCGAGGCCAGCGACGTTGATGCCGCACTTCTCGTCGTCCCGGGCCAGTTCCTGCGGGGTGTCTGCGAGTCCCTGGCACCCCACTGGCAGGCAGGTGCCCCCGCCGTGATATGCACCAAGGGGATCGAGGAAGACTCGTGCGCACTGATGACGGAAGTCGTTGCGGCGGCGCTGCCCCAAGCACCCCAGGCGGTGCTGTCGGGGCCCACCTTTGCCGCCGAGGTCGCGAAAGGCCTGCCCACCGCCGTCACGATCGCCTGTCAGGATGACACGATCTCAGATGCCCTTACCGATGCCCTCGGTTCGGCGACCTTCCGGACCTACCGCTCCAACGACCTGGTGGGCGCGGAAATCGGCGGCGCCGTCAAGAATGTCCTGGCCATCGCCTGCGGAATCGTAACCGGTCGGGAGTTCGGCTCGAACGCACGGGCGGCACTGATCACCCGAGGCCTTGTTGAGATGCATCGGCTGGGCGAAGCCAAGGGCGCCCAGCGCGCGACACTCTGGGGTCTCTGCGGCCTTGGCGACCTCGTACTGACGTGTTCGTCGGAGCAATCGCGCAACATGAGCCTCGGCGCAGCCCTGGGCCGCGGGGAACGCTTTGAGGACATCATGGCGTCGCGTCGATCCGTGGCCGAGGGCGTGTTCAATGCGCGCGCGGTGGTCAAACTCGCTCGTGAACTCGCCATCGATATGCCGATTTGTGAAGCGGTGAACGCCATTCTCCACGACGGAGCTACGATCGAAGCGGAAATCGAGAAACTGCTGGCGCGGCCCATGGGCGACGAGCTGGCCTGAAGCGCTGCACCCGGATTGGCCTCGCTGGACAAGCGCACTACATTGGCGCCCTGTCATTCCCAGAAGGACCGGTCCCGACATGCTTTTCGTCATCATCTGCACCGACAATCCCGATCGGGGAGATCTGCGCGCGGACAACAGGGAGATACACCTCGACTACCTGGAGTCGAAGGGCGACCAGCTCAGGCTTGGTGGCCGCACCACGACATCCGACGGTGAGTCCGCGACCGGCAGCATCCTCGTCGTCGACGTGGAGTCATTGGCGGAAGCCGAAGCCTTCGCCAACAACGATCCGTTCGCCAAGGCCGGACTGTTCAAGAGTGTCGAGATCCGGCCCTGGGCCTGCAGCGTCGGAGCCGGCCTCGAGCCCGGCTAGACCGTGACTTCAGCCGAATTGGGATATCATCATGCTCTACGCCATGTTCGCGACGGATATACCGGACGGTGTGCAATTGCGGGAGAGTCTGCGGGAACAGCATTTCGCGTTCCTTCAGGGCGCCGGCGACAAGGTGCGCACCGCGGGGCGTACCCTCGATGGCGACGGTGGTGATCCCAATGGCAGTTTCATGATCTATGAGGCGGACAGCGTTGCGGAGGTGGAGACGTTTCTGCAAGGCGACCCGTTTGTCGTGAACGGCCTTTACCAAGACGTCGTCATCAGACCGTGGATGTGGGTCCTGGGTGACGGCAAGCCCGAAAGTGCCTGAGACGCAGAACAGTTCAGGAGGTTGAGAATATGGCGTATTGGCTGATGAAGTCCGAACCGGGCGAGTGGTCGTGGGAGGATCAGCTCAAAGAGAATCCTGCCGAGTGGGATGGCGTGCGAAACCATCAGGCCTCCAACAACATGAAGGCCATGAAAATCGGCGATCTCGCCTTCTTCTATCATTCGGGCAAGGATCGCCAGATCGTCGGTGTCATGAAAATCGTAAAAGAGTACTACCCCGATCACACCGATGCCTCCGGCCGCTTCGGCATGGTCGATGTCGAAGCCGTGAAACCTCTGAACACGCCGGTCAGCATCACCGAGATCAAGGCCAGGCCAGAATTTTCAGAGTTCCTGCTGGTACGAAATTCACGACTGTCCGTCATGCCCGTGGAACCCGATCACTGGAAGACGATCTGTGAGATGGGGGGCATCGACCCCTGAGCCGGAACAGCCCAGACAGCGCGCCGCCTCCAGGCCATGTTCTGTGCCGTTTCGACGACATCGCGGATCTGAGCGGTCGGGGATTCAGTTTCGGCAGCGGCAGCGAGCGCTTCGAGATGTTCGTGGTTCGGCGGGGCGAAGACGTCTTCGGATACGTCAACATCTGCCCGCATGCGCGGACTCCGCTTGACTGGACCCCCGATCAGTTTCTGACGCGGGACAAGACGAACCTGCTGTGTGCCACACATGGCGCGCAATTTCGTATCGAGGATGGGTTCTGCGTGGCCGGGCCTTGCCCCGGCGCCTCGCTAATTCCGGTTCCGATCGCCATCTCCGATGGCGATGTCGTGATTTCCGATCACATCGAAGCGTAATTCCAGTTGCCTGGAGATCATCGGTTCTAGAGACATCCGGTTCGATTCATTGCCGGCAGTGGCTTATAATTCCGAATCGGTTTTCAAATTGCCAGGACCTGCGTGATGCCTGACCTGGACACCGTTCGGACACAACTCGAAGCTCGACTCGCGGCACTGCTGGCGGAAGCCAAGGAGATCGACGCGGAATTGAGCGAGCCCCACGGCCGCGATTGGGAGGAGCGGGCAACCGAATCCGAAGGGGACGAAGTGCTCGAGGGCCTGGGCAATGCCGCTATGGCCGAGGCCCGCCGCATTCAGGCGGCGCTCACACATATCGATGAAGGCAGCTACGGCACGTGTACATCCTGCGGTGAACCGGTCGGCGACAAACGCCTGGAAGCAGTTCCCGACGCGGCACTCTGCATCAATTACGCGAGCCGATAGAACACTTTCCAACGCACACGGACGTAGCCAACTCGAACCCAGAAATGAAGGCCGTCAGGTCGACGGCGTTTTCGTGTTCCGTTGGGCCGCCACATCGATGGCTCTTATGACGAGGCACAGCAGGCCCGCAGCCCCCATGAGGGTGCTCAGGGCAAAATTTGTCGAATCGAACATGACCGCACCCAGGGCGGCGGCGGCGGCTCCCGTCAGCATCTGCACGGCACCCAGAACCGATGCGCCGAGTCCTGCCATGCGACCAGCCGGCTCCAGGGACTTCGCCGTCCCGGTCGGAAACAGCATTCCAAACCCGAGCAGATAACAGGCAACCACCACCCAAAGCACAGGCAGGCTCGGCGTTCCCGCACCGATAATCAGGAACCCCGCTCCCGCCACGCCGACAATTGCGGTCCCGGTCGAAATTACGCGTTCCAGGCCCAGACGAGTCGCCATGAATCGGGCGCTGACCGAACCGGTCACGGACGCCACTGCGGCTACGGCAAATAGAAATCCGAACAACTGGGGCGGAATGCCGTAAGGCTTTTCGGCGACGGACGCCCCGATCGATAGCAGCACGGCATACCCTGCGAATACCGTCGTCGTCAGAAACATACCGACGTTAAAGTCTCGAGCCCGGAGCAGGATGCCCAAACTGTTCAGGACAGATGGAGACGTCTGAGCACCATCCGTCGTCCGGGGTCGCGTTTCGGGAATGAAAAGGACGGTCGCAAGAATCAACAACGCGCCGAACACAACCAGGGCCCAGAACACCGACGGCCATTCGAACACCATCAGCAGACCGGATCCGACGATGGGCGACAAAAGCGGCGCCGCGCTGAAGATCGCCGTCATGGTCGTGAGAAGGCGAACCGTCCGGGCGCCACCGCCCATATCCCGGGCGATCGCCCGCGCAATAACAGGGCCGCCGCCGCCCGCAACCCCCTGCAGACCTCGCGCCGCCACGAGGACCTCGAAGGAATCCGTCGTGGCACAAACCACGGCGAGAACAACGAATGCAATCAGCGAGATATAGAGAGGCGGCAATCTCCCATAGCGGTCGGCGAGGGGACCCCAAAGCATCATGCCCGGGCCGTAGCCCAGAAAGTAGGCGGCGATCAGCACACCGCCGGCACCAGAGGGTAGACCGAAGGTTGACCCGATCATCGGCTGCGCCGGCAGGAATATATCGACCGCAGTCGCGGTCACCGCTGCCAGACCGGCGAGAGTCACCACGAAGGCGACCCCTTCGGTGCGTTTCAATTTCAGTGCCACGAAGGACGAAACCTCAAATACGGGTCTGCAGCGAAATTCACCAGCGCGGGCAGGTGGCGGCTGACGCCTTTTGTCTTCCTTCGGCAACCTAACCCTTCAGGAAATCCCGATAGTCGGCAGCCAAATCCTCTGCGGCGAGCTCGAACAGCTCCTTGCCGTGTTCCGGGGTCGCCAGTGAGGGGTCAGACGCCATACGCCCGTCCGGGAAGCGCCGCCGATAGTCCTCAGCATCGGTGAACGAAAATCCGCCCGGAGAGGTGAGCTCCGGCAGTTCCGCCGTCTTGATGGCATCGGGGAAGAGATATTGCGTGACCGCCACCTCGGATGGGGTCGCGTGATAGCCCTCCTTATTGCCGTAGAACTTCTTGGCCAGGGACTGAACCCGAGGGCGCTGATACCACTGGCGGAGCAGACAGCGTACACGGGGGCGATTGTCGCCGCCGCCGTCGATGCTCGTCTGGGCATAGACCTCCTGAAATGCGGACTGGACCGTCGAGACATTCCCGCCATGAGCGTTGATGAAATAGAACCGATCGAATCCATGGCGGGACAACGAATTGACGTAATCCGCAATGACGGAAACCAGCGTCGACGGCCGAAGCGTCATCGATCCGGTGAACGCCATGTGGTGCTGGGCCATGCCGACACTGATGGTCGGCCCGACGGCGGCCTCGGCAATCTCCCCAGCTGCTCTGGCGATGGCCTCGGCGCAAACCGCGTCCGTGCCGATCAGCCCTGTGGGTCCGTGCTGCTCGGTCGAGCCGATCGGCATCATGATGCCCGTCGAGGTCTTGAGATAGTCCTCGACTTCCTGCCAGGTCATGAGATGCAGGAGCATGTTTTCGCCTCCACGTTTTCGCCTGTTTAACGACCAGCGTGGATCGTGTCCAACCCCGCCTTGTGGCAACCGGACAAATGAATCAATAATCCGTCGAGAAAGTGGGATGAACGCGCCCGCCCCGCAGTATGGCCACTGGTTGGTCCCCGGGGCCGAACGCTACTTTTCAGGGAGACGCAAAGCCATGTCGGAACAGGACATCTATCCGGTCCCCGGAGAATGGAAAGAACGAACGCTGTGCGATGCCGAGACGTATCAAAGCATGTACAACCAATCGATCGAGGACCCGGAGGGGTTCTGGGCCGAGCACGGCAAACGCGTCGACTGGATCAAGCCATTCACGAAGATCAAGGATGTGTCCTACGCGGCCGATGATCTCCATGTGAAGTGGTTCTATGACGGCACGCTGAACGTCAGCGCCAACTGCATTGACCGACACCTCGCCACCCGTGGCGACCAGGCAGCCATCATCTGGGAGGGCGATGATCCCAGCAACGATAAGACCATCACGTACCAGGAGCTGCACGATGAGGTCTGCAAGCTGGCCAACGGATTGAAGTCAATCGGGGTCAAGAAGGGGGACCGGGTTACGATCTACCTGTCGATGATCCCCGAGCTGGCCTACTCGATGCTTGCGTGCGCGCGTATCGGCGCCATCCACTCCGTCGTGTTCGGGGGGTTCTCGCCTGACTCGCTCGCCGGACGCATCAATGACTGCGATTCCAGCGTCATCATCACGTCCGACGAAGGTATCCGAGGGAACCGGCCCATTCCGCTCAAGGGCAATACGGACGGTGCGTTGGAGAATTGTCCGACCATTGAGAAATGCGTCGTGGTGAAACGAACCGGCGGCGACATCAACTGGGTCGAGGGGCGGGACGTCTGGTACGAAGACCTGGTCCAGGGCCAGGCGACCGAATGCGAGCCTGAAGAAATGAGCGCCGAGGATCCGTTGTTCATACTGTACACGTCGGGCAGCACGGGCCAACCCAAGGGTGTGCTTCACACCACCGGTGGGTACATCGTTTTCGCATCCATGACCCACCAATACATCTTCGACTATCACGACAGAGACGTGTACTGGTGCACCGCTGATGCGGGCTGGATCACGGGACACAGTTACATCGTCTACGGACCGCTCGCCAACGGTGCCATCACGGTGATGTTTGAGGGCGTGCCCAACTATCCCGACTCGTCACGGTTCTGGCAGGTCTGCGACAAGCACAACATCAACATCTTCTACACGGCCCCCACCGCGATCCGTGCACTGATGCGGGAAGGTGACGAGCCCGTGAAGAAGGCGAGCCGAAAGTCCGTCCGGCTTCTTGGAACGGTCGGTGAGCCGATAAATCCCGAAGCCTGGAGCTGGTATTACAACGTCGTTGGTGATGGACGTTGTCCCATCGTCGATACCTGGTGGCAAACGGAAACCGGGGGCGTGTGCATCACGCCCCTGCCCGGCGCAACGGACCTCAAACCGGGATCCGCAACGCGGCCCTTCTTTGGGGTGAATCTCGCCATCGTCGATGCTGACGGGAATGAGCTCGAAGGCGCTTGCGAAGGCAATCTCTGCATCACCGATTCCTGGCCGGGCCAGATGCGCACGGTGTTCCGCGATCACGACCGGTTCATCCAGACCTATTTCAGCCAGTATCCGGGACGCTATTTCACAGGGGACGGGTGCCGCCGGGACGAGGACGGATACTATTGGATCACCGGCCGCGTGGACGACGTCATCAACGTGTCGGGTCACCGCATGGGTACAGCCGAAGTAGAGAGCGCCCTGGTGGCACACCCCAAGGTGTCCGAATCCGCCGTCGTCGGTTATCCGCACGACATCAAGGGCCAAGGCATCTACGCATATGTGACTCTCATGGTCGGAGAGGATCCGACGGATGCGCTGCGCGACGAACTTGTGCAATGGGTGCGCAAGGAGATCGGACCTATTGCTTCCCCCGACCTCATCCAGTGGGCCCCCGGCCTGCCGAAGACTCGATCCGGCAAGATCATGCGCCGTATCCTTCGCAAGATCGCCGACGACGAACCGGATCAACTGGGCGATACATCGACGCTCGCCGATCCCGCGGTTGTCACCGACCTGGTGGACAATCGGATGAACAGGGCGGGATGAAAAGGGCCGGATGAACAGGCCCGGATTATTGGGAGCGGACGAGCGGCTGTGGTTCAATCCGGTCCGGTGAGATATTGACGAGCGAATGCATTCGTTGACATGAGGCGGCCAGACCTGCCTTGAGATAGCGGCGGCCGGGTCTCCTTTTCCGTCGATGGGGATAAACCCTAACGCGAATTTGGCGCACCAATAGTTGCAGGAGTCCAAAAATGTGGCGCGGGCACAAGGATTCCTTGAAAAAGTACGAACGATCTGTTTAGTTCTGCGCGAGTAACGGGGTGGGGGCCGAAATGGCCAAAGGTGCAGAGACCCGCGATGCGATTTTGCGGCGCGCGGTAAGCTTGGCAAGCGTGGTTGGTCTTGAGGGTCTGACGATCGGCGGACTCGCGAATGAGATGGGACTGTCCAAGAGCGGACTTATCGCCCATTTCGGCACCAAAGAAACACTCCAACTTTCCATCCTTCAGGCAGCGGCTCAAATGTTCGCGAGCCGTGTCGTGGTTCCGGCACGCCGGGAGCCGGCAGGAGAAGCCCGCGTACGCGCTTTGTTTGACAGGTGGCTGGAATGGCCCGCCTCGCAGGATCTTCCGGGCGGCTGTCCCTTCGTGACCGCGACCATTGAATTCGATGATCGCCCCGGCGTCTTGCGTTTCTTCGTGAATAAGGTGCAGAAGGAATGGGTCGACGTCGTTCAGCAAGCGGCCCGCGAAGCCAAAGATTCAGGCGATTTTGTGCCGGAGCTGGACGTCACCCAATTCGCTTTCAACATGTTCGCGATTTTCCAGGCTTTCCATTCATACGCCAGCCTTATGAACGATCGTACGGCTGAAGGCCGGGCACGAGCGTCATTTGAAGGCCTGGTAAGACGTGCCAAGGGTGAGTATCAGCCTGTGACACCAGAAGCCGAACGGGCGGAGAATCCATCCACGGCCGGTGCACGCCGCACGGACGACTCCGAGGCGGCAGCCGCTTCCTAGATTGTCTGAACAGGTGCTGTCATTTTCCGGCCGTGAATCGCCGGGACGGACAGCGGCGATGACTGTCTCCAGGTCTTCCGATCCGTATGTCTAGACAACACTCGCGCAACCTGGTCGAGGCCGGGTCGCGCTCTACTCTACTCGATGCCTGACTCCGGTTCGCCAACATCCGGGGCTGAAGGCTGGACCCCTTCTTCTTCAGCCTTGCGCTGAGCAGTACGCTCCTCTTTTGCCTGCCGCCGCGCCTCTTTCTTGGCGGCTTTGTTCCGTTCACGCTGAAGGCGTTCAAATTTGTAGTTGGGCTTACGGGCCATTGGCATCCTTTCGTCTGGTGGGGCATTCGGCCTGTGTGGCCGGCTGGACGCTACGCCATAGCTTTGTACCCCATTTGCACCCCATGGCCCAAACCGGACCGGGTCGCCCGCTCATGCGTGGGGCCTTCCGGTGCGTCGTCGCTCAAGACTGCTCCGGTGCGACACCCGCCCGCACCGGCGCAAACTGACTCCACCAGACGGACATCGCTATACTCTGTGCCCGCCCCAACGGGTATCCGTGGATGGCACTGACATGGGAGGGATTTTATGAGTGGTCTAACCCACCGCACCAAGCGGGTTGAGGGGGTGAAATGGCATTGGGTCGAGGCAGGGGACGGCGAACCCGTCGTGCTGCTGCACGGTATTCCAGAGAGCTGGCAATGCTGGAAGCACCAAATCCCGGCACTGGCGAGCCAGTTCCGGGTACTGGCTTTCGATCTCAAAGGTTACGGCCAATCCGACAAGAAGGAAGGCGACTACACCGGCACGAATGTGGCGCGCGAACTTATTGCTCTTCTGGATTCAATCGGTATCAATCGCTTCCGCTTGGCGGGACATGATTGGGGAGCAATCATTGGCGATCATATCTGCGACCACATTCCCCATCGCGTTCAGCGCTACATGCGCTGCTCGATCTCGGTACATGAGTACGACGTCCGAAATTCACTCCATCACCAGTGGAACTCGCAGAACTGGCAGGATTTCAGCAAGTTGCTCGCCAAGCCAAGCGCCTATGTTCGCGTCTGGTTTGAAAGCTCCTGCAGTCCACATACCCAATTGGGCGACGAGGAGATCGAGGAGATCGCCGCGGAGTTCTCGAACCTGGGAACGGCGGAAGCCGTGCCTCGCTACTTCCGGGATCTGCAGAAGAACACTCCGGTGGACTATTCCAAGTTCACATTTCCCGTGATCACCGCATTCGGCGCCTACGACCCCCGTCAGCCGATCGAATATTTCCGAGGCGTCGAGGACCATATTCCAGGCCTTGAGGCAGTACTGATGATGGATTCCGGGCATTTCATGACGCGCGAACGGCCCAGGGAAATGACCCAGGCGCTGATGTTCTTCTTCAATTCCATGCTGGCGCCGGGTGTCCCGCTGTTCGACTTGTCGCGTGAACATGGATTGCCGGTCCGACCCGTCAAACCGCGGGCCGCATGGGGCGTGAACAGCTTCGACTTGAAGGGATCCACAGCGAAGAAAAAAGCTGCCGGCAAGGGCCGGAAGGGCAAGCAGGGGAGGCGAAGTTAGAGCCTCCCTACGGAATTTTACAGACAATCGCAAGAAAGGGGCTGAAGCCGTGATCTACGAGATTCGTACCTACAACTGCTTGCCTGGCGGGGCGCAGGAACTCATGCAACGTGTCGGCGAGGTGTACGAACACCGCGCCAAATATTCGGAGGTGGCTGGATTCTGGTACACCGACATCGGCCCGCTGCATCAGGTCGTACATCTCTGGCCGTATGAAAGCATGGACGATCGTTTGCGCGTCCGTGCCGAAGCGGCAAAGGACAAGAACTGGCCGCCCGAGACCTACGATCTGATCGCTGACATGCAGTCGGAGATCTTCATGCCCACGTCATTCTGTCCCGAGATGCAATCAGGCGAACTTGGACCGGTGTATGAAATGCGCACGTACACGATCAAACCGGGCGGATTTCCGGAAGTCGCAAAACGCTGGGAAGCGGCATTGGGGGAGCGTCTCAAGTTGTCGCCATTGCTGTTTGCGGGGTTCTCCGAGCACGGGGGATTGAACAAATTCGTTCACATCTGGCCATACAAGAACGTGGACCATCGGGCTGAAGTACGCGCCCAGGCGGAGGCTACCGGAGTCTGGCCCCCCAAAGGTGGCCGCCAGTTTTCGATGAAGCAGGAGAACAAGATTTTGTTGCCGGCGTCGTTCTCGCCGTTGCAATAATTTCCCGGCGGCGGATCGTCCCGGCGGGTTAGGTGTATTGGTGCGATCGGTGGCAAAGTAGCTATGGGATCAAACTAGCGAACAAACAGAAAAAGCGACCCTGGGGAGGATTGATGAGTACGATTGGCTTTATTGGCATTGGCAATATGGGTTTGCCGATGTCGGCAAACCTTGTGAAGGCCGGCCACACGGTCCGCGCCTTCGATATCGTCCCGAAACACATGACGCAGGCCGAAGAAGCGGGCTGCGTAGCGGCCGGTTCAATCGCGGAAGCCTGCGCGGGCGCGGAGACCGTGATCTCGATCCTGCCCGAGGGCGAGCATGTCCGTGATGTATATCTCAGTGACGGC
This sequence comes from Alphaproteobacteria bacterium UBA2966, assembly GCA_002348365.1. Classification (GTDB taxonomy): domain Bacteria; phylum Pseudomonadota; class Alphaproteobacteria; order UBA2966; family UBA2966; genus UBA2966. The sequence goes on from DEBC01000137.1 coordinate 17,726, forward strand.
GGCGTGCTTGATTCAGCCGAGGCGGGCGCCCTGCTGATAGACATGTCGACCATTGATCTCGCCAGCGTCAGAGAAGTCCAGGGCGCCGCGAATGCGCGCGGCTTCGAGATGCTGGATGCGCCCGTGTCGCGTGGCACAAAAGGCGCGCGCGAGGGAACACTTGTGATTATTGCCGGCGCGACCGAAGAGGGGTTTGCCCGCGCCAAACCCTATTTCGACATACTGGGCACGGACATATTTCACACCGGAGAGCCGGGCGCGGGATGCGCCACGAAGATCTGCAACAACATGATGATGGGCATCAACTTCATCTGTGCCTCGGAAGGGTTGATGCTGGCGAAACATATCGGTCTTGACGTCGAGAAGTTCTTTGAGATCGTCTCCAAATCGTCCGGGGCGAACTGGCCCCTTGTGGGTTACGGCATGTTGCCAGGCATGGTCGAGGGCAGCCCGGCCGAGAACAATTACGAGCCCGGTTTCACTGCCACGATGATGCGCAAGGACCTGCGGCTCTCCCAGCAGGCGGCACAAATGGCCGGCGCTTCTACGCCGCTCGGCGCCCAGGCCCACGCGATCTTCTCGCTCTATTGTAAGTCGGGGTATAGCGAGCTCGACGTCTCGTCCATCGTGCGATTCATCGGTGGCGAGTTAACAGAATAATGATCCGCGAACACGGGGAAAGCAGCCAATGATCTACGAATTCCGCACCTACACGTTGACAACAGGTGCCATGCCGAAGGTGCTGGAGATGTTCGGCGAGGCCTACGAGCACCGCAAGAAGTACTCGGAGTTGGCCGCCTTCTGGAGAACCGAATTCGGGCCGCTGAATCGGATCATCCACGTATGGCCCTACGAGAACATGAACCATCGGGATGAGGTGCGGGCAGCGACTGTCAAAGACCCGAACTGGCCCCCGGGTTTTGCGCAACTGGGATTGGTCGTCGATCAGCGTTCGGACGTGTTTCAGGTGGCGCCGAATTCCGACTTCGCCGCCCCGGGTCAGTACGGCCCGGTCTATGAGCTTCGCGATTACACGATGAAGATCGGCATGATGCCGAAGTTCCTTGAGATCTGGGAGTCGGCTATTGGCGCGCGCAAGGAGTTCTCTCCTTTGACAACCGCCCTCTACACAGAGCTTGGCGGTCTCAACAGGTTCATACACATCTGGCCCTACGAAAGCCTGGAGCACCGCGCAGAGGTCCGCAGGAATGCCCTGGAGGGTGGCAAGTGGCCGCCAAAGGGCGGGGCGGAGTGTGTCGATCGCCAGGAAAACATGATCCTGACTCCCGCACCTTTCTCACCGCTGCAATAGTCGTTCCTCGCCAAACACAGGAAGTCGATTCCATGATCTACGAGTTCCGTACTTATACGTTGATCCCCGGCGGTGTCCCCAAAGCACTGGAGCTATTCGAAGCAGGTTACGGGCACCGCAGGAAATACTCCGAACTGACGGCCTTCTGGTTTACGGAGGTCGGGGCGTTGAATCAGATAATCCACGTCTGGCCGTACGAGAATATGGAACATCGAACCGAGGTGCGTTCAGCTGCTGCCAAGGACCCCAACTGGCCTCCGGCATTTTCCAAGTTCGGTCTGGTTGTCGATCAGAAAGCGGAGGTCTTTAGGACCGCTCCTAACAGCGCCTTCGTAGAACCTGGAACGTATGGCCCCATTTATGAGTACCGGGAATACACCATCAAACCAGGTGCGATGCCCAAGCTCCTGGAAATCTGGGGCAACAATATCCATATCCGGACGGAGTTTTCACCGATGACGGCGGCCCTGTTCACCGATGTCGGTGGGCTCAACAAATTCCTCCACATCTGGCCCTACGCATCCATGGACAGTCGTGCAGAGGCCCGCAAACAGGCCTCCGCCACCGGGAAGTGGCCGCCAGCGGGCGAGCAGGAACTCATCGAGAGCCAGTCGGCGATGCTGGTGACGCCGGCCCCGTTCTCACCACTGCAGTAGCTTTCCGTTCACGGGTCGGCAACGGATCGGAGGTAGACTGGTAACAGGAGGTTAGCTTCGATGACTGGAACGACAGCAGCGGGCAAGAATCTTCGGATTGATGGCGGCCGTCTGTGGCAATCTCTGATGGATATGGCGCAGATCGGTGCGACGGAAAAAGGTGGAGTCTGCCGCCTGGCACTGACAGACCTGGACAAGCAAGGGCGGGACCTGTTCGTCCGCTGGTGCGAAGAGGCGGGTTGCACCATCGCGGTCGACAACATGGGCAACATCTTCGCCCAAAGGCCAGGCCGAAATCCGAACGCACCACCCGTCGTAACGGGCAGCCATCTCGATTCCCAACCAACCGGCGGAAAGTACGATGGCGCTTATGGCGTTCTGGCCGGGCTCGAAGTCCTGCGGACACTTAACGACCTCGATATCGAGACAGAGGCGCCGGTGGAAGTCGCCGTCTGGACCAATGAAGAGGGTTCGCGGTTCCCACCCGCCATGATTGCCTCGGGTGTCTTTGCCGGCGCCTTCGATATCGATCACGGACTTTCCCGACCCGATCCCGACGGCAACACGCTGGGGGAAGAGCTGGAACGCATCGGCTATGCCGGCGACCTCAATTGCGGCGAGCGCGAGCTCGCCGCCTATTTTGAGGCGCACATCGAACAAGGCCCTATCCTGGAGGACCAGGAGAAGACCATCGGGATCGTCTCTGGTGGTCAGGCCCAGCGCTGGTACGAAATCACACTGACCGGACAGGAAGCGCACGCCGGTCCAACCCCGATGCCGACCCGTCGTGATGCACTTTTGGGCGCATCCCGCATCGTCGAAGCAGTGAATCGTATTGGTCTGCAGCACCAGCCCGGCGCCTGTGCGACGGTTGGCATGCTGCAAGTGCATCCGAATTCCCGCAATGTGATACCCGGTTCCGTGTTCTTTACCGTTGATTTCCGGCATCCCGATGATGAGATCCTATCGATCATGGACCAACACCTCCGAGAGGCCAGCGAGACAACCGCCACCGAGATCGGCCTGGTGCTGGAGTTCGAGCAAATCTGGCACTCACCGGCAGTCGTGTTCGATGAGAAGTGCGTTGAAGCCGTTCGTTCCGGTGCCCAATCGTGCAATTACACGCATATGGATATCGTAAGCGGTGCCGGGCACGACGCCTGCTATGTAGCGCGGGTCGCGCCTACCGGGATGATATTCGTTCCATGCGAAGACGGTATCAGCCACAACGAAATCGAGGCGGCAACATCAGAGGACCTGGAGGCCGGCTGTAACGTGCTATTACACGCAATGCTGGGGTTTGCCGGTCAGCCATAGCCCCACTTCAATAGTTTCTCGGCCCGGGAGGCCTGGAAAATGGCAAGATCAAGAGAGCAGCTCACTGCCATGGCGTTCATTTTTCTGCTCATCACAGGCCTCGCGGGCCCTGCCAGCGCCCAGGGGCGGACGCAGCATATGCTGAAGCAGTGTGAGGGGGACCTCAAGGCCTACTGCGCGGGCTATATCGCGGGATTCTATGATGGCACCGTGACCAGCGAGGCTCTTGCTGACAAGTATTCCATCTGTCCTCCTGTCTGGAAGGATTCCCACGTGGTTTCCATTTCCTATGCGCAGATGATCGACGTCTTCGTCCTTTGGGCAAAAAACCAGACCCGCTACAGAAATGTCGAGCGTTGGCTGGGTTTGCGGATGGCGCTTTCCGATGCTTTCC
>DEBC01000137.1:21799-85897 GCA_002348365.1 Alphaproteobacteria bacterium UBA2966
AAGAGGCCGCCGGGTCGGCGACACCGACCGAGCCTCCCGCCCGGAGAATCGAACCCAGGGAAGATCCTGAATAATCTGGTCGCGCACGATGTCGGGGGTCGCACGGAAGCGTGAACAAAACCGCAGAAAACACGCCTGTACCCGGTCCTGCCGCGGCATTGCTCATCGTCGATGTGCAGCGGGCGATTGACAATCCCAGCTGGGGCCCGCGCAACAACCCTCAGGCCGAATCCAACATGTCCCGCTTACTGGCGGCGTGGCGGGCGCATGAAATGGCGGTGATTCATATCCGTCATGACTCGTTGGACCCACATTCAACTTAACGGCCCGGGCAACCGGGCAATGCCTTCAAATCCGAGGTCCTGCCGATTGCGGGCGAAACCATAATCGCCAAGCGGACCAATTCCGCCTTTATCGGAACACATCTCGAAGCTCACCTGAAGGAACACGGCCTAGGCCAGTTGGTGACAATAGGTGTAATTACAAATAACTCGGTGGAGGCGACTGTGCGAATGGCCGGAAACCTCGGGTTTGAGACGTTCGTCGTCGCCGATGCGACCGCCACGGTCGACAAATCAGACCTGAGTGGGCACCTCTGGACAGCAGAAGAGGTTCATGCGCTGTCGCTGGCCAACATGGCAGGCGAATATGCGACCGTGCTATCCACAGACGAGGCTCTGACAGCTGTATCCGCGACTGCATGAGCCTCACACCACGAATCGAGTGAGAGCCTGCCATTCCGATTGCCTGTTTCAGACAGGACGCGATTCGCACATTTCGCAGCCTTTCAGCAGTTCGACGCCATCGAGTGACACATCGCTTCGTCAGGAGTCGCCCATTACCTCTTTTACGGTCACAACCAGCTGATCGACGCTGGGGACTATCTTGTCCGCCAAGGGGGGCTGAAGGGCATGGGCACATCGAGAGCGGCCAACCGCCGGACCGGTGCAGACAGGTTCGAAAAGCAACGTTCCATCATCGCGCAAGCGATTTCCGCCGTGCACCCCGCCATCAAGGCATCCTCGGCGCATACCACCGCGCGCCCAGTCTTACGTGCTGATTCAGCTAAAATATCGACGTCGAGTGGCGAAAGGCTGCGTGGATCGACAACCTCGATATCGATTCCCTCGTCCTCGAGCAAAATGCCCGCCTCTAAAGCCTTGTTGACCATCGGTCCGACGGCGACAACGATGACGTCCTCGCCCTCACGCTTGACTTCACCCACACCGAGTGGGATGGGCTCGACGTCTTCAGGCACCGCGCCCTCCATACTGTACAGCCGCTTGTATTCCAGGAAGAGCACGGGGTCCGGTTCGCGGACGGCCGTGCGGAACAACCCTTTCGCGTCGCGTGGCGTCGACGGCACGACAACATGCAAGCCCGGAACATGCATGAACCACGATTCGAGCGCCTAGCTGTGCTGCGCCGCCGTATACTGTGATAGACCGCAGGGAAGCCTGAGCACCATGGGAACGCTCGCCTGACCACCCGTCATGTAACGCATCTTCGCTGCCTGATTGACCACCTCATCCATGGCACAGGTCACGAAATCGACGTACATGATCTCGGCAACCGGGCGCATGCCTGCCAGTGCAGCACCGACGGCAACACCCACAATGGCCGCTTCCGAATTGGGCGTCTCACGAATTCGATCAGGGAAGGCTTCGGCCATTCCTTTGGTCACCGCCAGGTTTCCGCCGTGGGTCGCGACGTCCTCGCCAATTACAAATATGCTGCTATCGCGAGCCATCTCTTCGTGGAGTGCCTCGTTGAGTGCATCCCGGAAGGTCACGCTTCTCATCGCGCCGCTCCGTCGGGTGCCGTGAACACGTCGGTCACGATCTCTGCGTCAGCCGGAAACGGGCTTGCCTCGGCGAACGCCACGGCAGCTCGAATCTCGGCCACGGCTGCGGACTGAATGGCCGCATCCTCATCCTCGCTGAGTTGCTTACGCTCCATAAGATAGGTCCCCAGAAGCTGGATCGGATCGAGTTCGTTGACCCAGTACGCCACCTCCTCTTTGTCGCGATACTCATGCAGATCGCCAAGGTTGTGACCATGGAAGCGGTATGTGACACATTCAATGAGCGTCGGCCCCTGGCCCGTGTGGGCGCGCTCGATCGCGTCGCGGGCAACCTGGCTGACCGCCACTACATCCTGCCCATCAACCGACTCACCAGGAATGCCATAGGACGGGGCCATGTCCCTCACCGACGTAACCTTCGTCATGCGGGACTGGGGGATCCATTGCTGATACTGGTTGTTTTCACACACGTAAATGACCGGCAGCTTCCAGATGGCGCCCATGTTGATGGCTTCGTGGAACGTGCCGCGCTGCATGGCGCCGTCACCGAAAAAGCAGACGGTGACCCGATCCTCGCCCCTGAGCTGACTCGCTAGGGCCGCCCTTGGCAATGTAGTGACCGTGGCTGCGGTGGGTGCCCACCACATAGTCATCGGGCCGGAGGTGTGCACAGAAACCCACGGCCACCGCCTCTTCTCCGCAGTACATGTGGAATGCGCCCTGAACGTTGCCGAATGTGGCCTGCCGGTTCGCCTCTTCCTCGAACAGGCGGATACGCCACACCGTGCCGTACATCGCTTTGAGAGATTCCGGGCTCGGTTCCAAGGCTTGCCTCTGAGATTTTCGACCCCGCGCCAGGAGAACGTAAGGCGCGTGAGGTCGGTCCGTCCAGACCGGGCGCAGGCGTGGACGGGCGAGCCTCTACGCCTGGGCGCTGGGTCGGGCGCTGACGGACTCGTGCCAGCGCTGGACGTTGGGATGGCTGTCGAGGAGTCCCTCCACGACACGGGCGGCAAAGTCTACGGCTACCAATGCCGTGATATCGGCAACACTGAAATCCGCGCCCCCGACGTGCTCGCTTTCACCGAGACGCTCTTCGAGTAACTCCATGAAATAGGCGATACGTTTGCGTCCCCTTTCGGCCAAAGCGGGGATCTGCTCGTGGTCGACGGGTCCCGGCAAGGCACGCCCGGCAAAACGATGAATTGAGTTTCGAAGCACCTCGCCGACGGCGAGCATGGCGTCGACCTCAAGCTTGTGTTCCCACATCGAAATGGTTGCCTGTTCCACGGGTGTCGTTCCCAGGAGCGGCGGCTCCGGCTGAATGGCCTCGAGATACCGGATGATTGTCATGGCTTCACAGATGTGGGTCCCATCGTCGAGCTCGAGAACCGGCACCGTGCACCAGGGATTCACGGCACGGAACGCATCCTCGTGCTGCTCGCGCGCCATCAAATCGATCTCCTGTGTCGGCATGGAGATGCCCTTCTCCGCCATGTACATGCGCACACGCCGGGGATTGGGCGCGCCCTTGAAGTCATAGAGTTTCATCTGGTTTTCCTTCCCTGTGTCACCGGCAATTTCAGGCGGCATTCTGCCGGGCGCGTATCCAGTCGGCAAATGCGGACAGATGGGTCCCGATACGCTCCCGGGTAGGCTCATCCGTCAAATTGGTGTCGTCATCGAACAACCCCCCGGCACCTGAGATCATTACCTCCGGACGATTCATGATGAGGCCGTTGAGAAAAATGAACGGCTGCCGCAGCTGCTACTGACATCGCATTGTGCCGCTGCCGCCGGGACTGGCGCCCATGATGGCCATCGGTTTGGCATCGAACGGCTGATCCGGAGGGCGCGACGCCCAATCGATTGCGTTCTTGAGCACGCCGGGGATCGAGTAATTGTATTCCGGCGTCACGATGAGCAGGCCGTCCGCCTCTCTGATTTGATCGCGGAGCCGGACCACCGCTTCGGGCATGCCATACTCAAGCCATTCGATGGCAGCGGTTTTACGCCGCAACTTCAAGGAGTTATCCCGACTTCTGCAAAATGATCTTCAGAAAATTACGCCTACAAACGCGAGAAGGCAAACGGCGTGCTGTTACGTTTCGCCGCCTAGCGCTTCTTCGAACGCTTTTTCGACTTTTCTCGTTGCTCGCGTGCCAGCGTATTGGCCAAGGCAGCCAGATTGGGCACGGTGTATGTCGGGGTGACACCAATGGGCAGCACCGGCTGGCGCGCACGATTTGTCCACGCCGTATCGAGGCCGGCGGTATCGGCACCAGTAATCTCCCAAAAATGCCCTGTCACCCAGAGGATCTCACTCTTCTTGCAGCCTGCCTTCCGCGCCCCGAGGTTGAATACCTTTGGCGACGGCTTGAAGGCCTTGGCTTCCTCACCGCTTGAGATGATGTCATCGAAATACTGCTGGATACCCGCATATTCCGTGTGATCCAGCAACATCTGCTTCGTCGGGTTTGCGACGATCTTGAGCTTAAGCCCGAGGCTCTTGAGTTTGCGCAGGGCACGCGGCACGTCCGGATAGGCGTGAAGCTTATGGTACTGGGACATCACGTCCTTGATGGCCTTCTCGGACAGCTTCACGTGATGGAGATCCAGGGCCCAGCGGAGCGCGGCTTCCGTCAATCCCGGATGCGGCACGAATCTGTCGCAAAGGGTCACGTAGAACATCGCCCACTTCTGCTGGAACCGCCAATCGCGGGAGATCGCGTTCGACAGATTGCTTTCCCCGATGTAGGGCTCGAGCACTTCCGCGATGGAATAGTTGTCGACAAGCGTTCCCCAGCTGTCGAATAGCAGAACCTTATATTTCATGCGGATCCTCCCTTAAGCCGCGATCCTGTCTCTGTGATTTGACCTGTTGCGCAAGGCCGGCTCCACCCGCGCGTGAATTCCCCGATGGCGGAGTCTGTACATTGGCAGGTCGCCTGTCTTCTCCGTTGCCTCGTGGCCGGGCTCAAAATCTTAGACCACGCCCAGTTAATCGAGGGACAGCGGCGCACAGACAGTTTGATTGCGCACGCCGCACTGCGCGCACATGTCGCCGAGTCCCACTTTGATTGATGGCTGTCCGGCCACAACCCACTCCCGTCGATTTTTCTGAACCTAACCTACGTTAAGGCTCACCGGCGAACAATCACCCAGATTTCCAGGCCAGGTAAAGCTTTCTACCAATCGAAAGTGATTGATGTGAGCCGTACAGCCCTCACCGTTCACGGATTTAGCCCAGACTCGCCGTTGTCGCCTTTCTTCGGGAAGGCACGTTATGTCCTGGTGGTCGATTCCGACGACAATCCGCTGTCCTTCACGCGAAACCGCACCTGGACCAGCAATTGGGTATGCAGCGCGATCGCGGAAGCTGATGTCGAGCGTTTGATCTGTGGCTTTATCGATGACGAGTCACTGCATCAACTTCAGGAATCCAGTAACGATGTTCGCGTGGGACCCTGCTCGCGCCCTGCTATCAACCTGATCTGGGATTTTGTCGAGCTTCCACGCGCATGCGGAACAAGATCTTCCGAAGTGCACCTCTATGTCGCGCAAGACAATACGGCCGAGTGACCCCCACAAGAATCTGATCGCTGAACCCGAAAGCATCGGGGCGCAACGCGAGTCTCCCACTGCAACAGCGGTCGTTCGACCTGGATTAATGTCGCCAGGTCCAAGAACGTATCTTCTTGGTGCCATCGCCATCTATCGCTTCGACGGCGAGAAGCGCTCCCATATCTTCTGAAACATAGATCTCCTTCGGGTGGCAAATGTTGTGCTCGTAGGACTCTGTGATCACTGCCAGCACATCATCCTGCGGGTCATAAGTCAGTCCGTTCAAGGGAATCCATTCAGCGGACACCTGTTGACCCAGATCGAGCGAACCAACTTCGATCTCAACTTCACGGGCTCCTAAACCCTTTGAAATGCTGTCGAAGTACCGTTGCCAGCTGCCCCGCTCAAGCTCTCTTGTCGACATGAGATAACTCCTCAGAAAAATATATCTCTCTCGCCCGTCGTCCATGAGCGAGACTTTTAATTCCCTGCAAATTTCGACGACTCGTCGCCGGATTGCATTAATTGAGATTAGAGTCCGCCGGCTCTGGTTGAGGTGCAGCAAAGGACGCCACCATCCATTGACTTGACCTGGTAGAACGACGTCCTTAACGCTACCGGAACCATCAATCATGCCAGATTCTCTCGCTCTTGTGATCATTGACGACCTACTGAATCTACGGCTTGTGACCGCTGCCATCATTGTCGCCGTGTCCGGAATCATGCGCGGGTTCACGGGCACTGGTTCCGCGCTGATCACGGCTCCACTCTTAACTCTGCTCTTCGGACCCCAGGCGGCCATCGGCACGGTTGCCCTCCTGGAGATCGGGATCGCCATCCAGCTCATGCCGGCTGCCGTCCGGCTGACACCGTGGCGGGTCGTCGCGCCGATGACGATTGCCGGCACGCTGCTCGTCCCTATCGGTGCTTGGGCACTCATCGTGGCCGACGCGGATGTGATGAAGCGAACAATCGCGCTGGTCGTCCTTGCGTCTTCCCTGGTCCTGCTGTCCGGCTGGCGCTATCCCGGACACCCGGCAGCAAAAGGTTCTGTGTCCATCGGCGCCCTCAGCGGTGTGCTGAACGGAGCAACGGCGATGGGGGGCCCACCGGTGACGCTTTATATCCTGGCCGCACCCTGGGCGATGGAAGTGGCACGCGCCGCACTGATCAGTCACGCCTGCCTGATCATGGTCCCCACCTTTGCGTCGCTGGCGATTGGAGGCGTTGTGACCTGGACGATCGTTGGACGGGCGCTTCTGCTGCTTCCCGTGTATGTCATCACGACCTGGATCGGCAGTCGGGCTTTTCGCAATGCCAATGAGGCCACATTTCGCCGAGCCGCCCTGTGGTTGCTGGTCGTGGTCGCAGTCGCTACGTTGGTGGCCTAACAGGATCACGAAAGAGTGTGGGTCGCGTGAAGGAAAATCCGCTAAGAGCTCTGTGGCGTGAAGATCGGACTGCCGTCAACGCGTGGTTGACCATCCCCAGTGGCCATTCGGCCGAGGTTATGGCCAACCAGGGATGGGACTCGGTTACCGTCGACACCCAGCACGGGCTTATTCACTTCGATACTGCGCTCGAGTGCCTGCGGGCGATTTCAACCACAAATGCCGTCCCCATGGCGCGGGTACCCTGGAATGAACCGGGCATCATCATGAAGCTGCTGGATTCCGGCGCCCTGGGGATCATCTGCCCCATGATCAACACCCCTGACGAGGCGGCCGAACTGGTTTCGTATTGCCGATTCGCGCACGATGGAGGGGCTCGCAGCTTCGGGCCAACACGCGCCCTGATGAGTGTCGGTCCGGACTACGTTAAGGACTCCAAGAATCTGGTTCTCGTGATCGGGATGATCGAAACCCAGCAGGCCCTGGAAAATGTCGAGAGCATTGCGGCGACGCCTGGGCTCGACGGTCTCTATATCGGTCCTGGTGACCTCTCACTGTCTCTCGGCCTCACACCGCATCAGGATTCCCGGGAGCCGATCATGGTCGAGGCGCAGGAACGGATACTTGCGGCGGCGAAATCCAACGGTTTGATCGCCGGGATCCACAATGCCAGCGGACCATACGCACGTGAAATGGGCGAGAAGGGATTCGACCTTGTGACCGTCAGCAACGACACACGGCTGCTCGCTGCCGCCGCAAAAGCAGCAATTACGGCAGCACGCGGAGAAGATGGCTCCAACGCCGCCGATACCGGCTCCAGAGGTGGATACTGAGGGAGATCACGGCGATGAGCGGAAAGAAGGTGCTCGTCTGTGCCATGCAACTCCACAAGCGGCGTGGTCCCTGGCTGCAGAAATTGGAAGAGGCCGGATTTGAGGTCGAGTTCAATACATTGGGCCGAAAACTCACGCATGATGAGTTAATTGAACAATTGCCGGGTGCCTATGCCGCGATCGCCGGCAGCGAACCCTACGACGAGAGCTCCCTCTCGGTGGCCCCCGAACTGCGAATTATCGCCCGCTGGGGCGTCGGCTATGATCAGGTCGACGTGGATGCGGCGACGCGTCACGGCGTCGCGGTTGCCATGGCGTTCGGCGCGAACCACGAAGCTGTCGCCGATGCCGCCTTCGCGCTGACGTCAGCCCTGGCGAACGACGTCCTGCAATATCACAACCTGGTCGCCGGGGGCGGTTGGGGTGGTCGATATCACGTTGGACTTCATCGCAAGACCATCGGGATCGTGGGCCTGGGACGCATCGGGCGGGCCTTTGCCCGACGCTGCCGGGGGTTCGAGACGCGGATCTTGGGCTACGACCCCCTCATTCCGCCTGACGCTGTGCAGGACCTCGGTGTCGAATTGGTAGCACTGGAAGAATTGCTCAAAGAATCCGACTTCATCTCCCTCCACGCGCCACGAGCACCGGAGACGGAAAATCTAATCAACCGGGAGACGCTCGCGCTGATGAAATCGAGCGCCTATCTCATCAATACATCCCGCGGCAACGTCATCGACGAGGGTGCATTGGTCGAAGCGTTGACCAGCGGCGGGATCGCCGGCGCTGGGCTCGATGTGTTTGCGGCCGAACCTCCCGGCGACTCACCACTGTTGAAGCTCGACAACGTTTTGTTGATGCCACACTCAGCCGGTGCGAGCGCCGATGCCGTAGAGGGCGTGTCGCAACGATGCGTCGATTCGATCATCGCCATCGATCGTGGTGAGAATCCGGGTGACGGCCTGGTTCTGAACCCCGAAGCACTGGCTGGTAGCTGAGTGGATCCCACATCAACCCGTGTGCTGGGCCGGTCGGGGTTGGAGCTGTCAACCCTGGGTCTCGGCAGCGCACCGCTCGGCGGATTTCGGGGCGCCATCCCTGAGGATGTTGCACTCGCCACCGTGCAATCAGCCTACGACGCGGGCATCACCTATTTCGATACCTCGCCATATTACGGCTACGGTCGTTCCGAACACCGGTTTGGCCAGATCCTTCGCCAGGTCGACCGACAGAGCTTTGTCCTGTCGACCAAGATCGGTCGCGTGCTGAAGTCGATAGCGCCCAGCTCCGCTATTCCTGACGGTCATAGAGACGGCGGACTGCCATTCGCCGCGACGTATGATTACACCTACGACGGCACCATGCGCTCGATCGAGGATTCATACCAGCGCCTGGGTCTTCCCAGCATCGACATCGTCTTCATCCACGACGTCGATCTCTATACGCACAAGGACCCGAGCCTGGTCGACCACTATTTCGGCCAAGCCATGGAGGGCGCCTATGTCGCCCTCGATGAACTTCGGCGTGCGGGAATAATTCGCGCCATTGGCGGGGGCCTGAACGATGCCGTGTCGTGTGCCCGGTTCCTACGCGCCGGAGATTTCGACTGCATGATGCTGGCAGGCCGCTACACACTGCTCGACCAGCGTGCGCTCGATGACATGTTGCCACTCTGCGAAGAGCAAAGCGCTTCGGTCCTCATCGCCGGGCCCTTCAATTCGGGCATCCTGGCCACCGGCCCGGTCCCCGGTGCCAAGTACGACTATAGCGACGCTTCGGCCGATATCATGGCCAAGGCCGAGCGAATCAATGCGGTATGCCAGAAATTCGATGTGGCGCTGCAGGCAGCTGCCCTGCAATTTCCTCTGAGCCATCCGAGCGTCACTGCTGTAGTGCCCGGTGCCATGAAGCCTGAGGAGGTTCGCGCCAACGTCGCCCACATGGAGGCATCCATCCCCTCGGAACTCTGGACTGAGCTCAAAGATGAGGGTTTGATCGCCGAAGCTTCGCCCCTTCCAGCGCCACAGTGAAGCCGGACCGTCGTGGGGTTCACTGTGCCGGCAGATGTTCTCGACGTGGATCTTGGTATCGCCGCATTGATTGCCACCACCTCGGGCTTGATCAGGGGGTTTGCGGGGTTTGGTTCCGCGCTGGTGAACGCCCCGCTGTTCGCCCTGCTGTTCGGCCCGCTGGCGGCCGTTCCCATGTCCGCGATATTCGAATTCGTTGCGACCGTACAGCTTCTGCCTTCGGTGATCCGCGATACAGACTGGCGATTGAATACCCTGATGGGCCTTGCGGGAATCTGTGGGATACCGGTTGGTGCCTACATTCTCGTCAATGCCGACGAAGAAATCATGCGGCGCGTCATCGCCGTCATCGTACTGTTGTTGACCTTCATGGTCATGAAGGGTTGGCGGTTTCGAGGCCGGCCCAGCGACGTCACATCGCTAGGGGTGGGAGCCGTTACGGGATCCCTTCTGGGGTCCGTCGGCATTGGCGGCATGGTGCCCGGTCTTTATCTGCTGACTGCAACGCCGACAGCCGTTATGGCACGCGCAACGGTTATCAGTCTCGGTGTGTTCCTGGCGCCGGTCGCGATCGCGGCCTTTGTCGCATTAGATGTCATCGACGAGACCTTGATCTGGCGCATGGCGCTTCTGTTACCCGCGTTCATGATTGCGTCATGGATCGGTGCACGAAGCTTTCGCCTGGTCAGCGAACGCCGGTTCCGTCGCCTGGTTCTGACCTTCCTCACCGTTGTCGGTTTCGTCACGCTTATCGCGTGAGGATACCTGGCCTGTGCGGGCGGCTAGAAATCTTTGGCGATCCCATTTCGCTCCCAATCGCCGTAACGAGTCGGCTCTGGCCCCACGGGGCCTCCCTCCTCATCGACCTGCTGCTTCGGTCTTTTCTTGGATGGCAGCGCTGCAGTTTCGTTCTTCTGATCGTCGTCGGCCTCGGGACTTTGCCCGGAAGGATTTTTCGGTGATGCCATCATTTGAATCTCTGTTGACCGATCGCGGCGTGGATCGTCGAAAACAAGTATCAGCAATATGCTCTGAAACAACAACAAACCAAGAATCACGAAGTGAGGAAATTGTGCTCAGCGTCGATCAACTCTAATGAAACACCATGACGTCTGCCTCTGATCCGCGTGCCGCCGCGCTCAATGTCATTGCGGCCGTCTTAAACAAACATCGACAACTCGATGAGGCGCTCGAACACGCGCTGAACCGTCCCGACTCGCACACTGATCTCGACCGTCGTGATCGCGCGTTCGTTCGCCTGCTCGCCGCAACGGTGCTTCGCCGCCTGGGCCAGCTCGATGATGTCCTCGATGCCCTCGTCGATCGCCCGCTACCTCCTCGTCTCACGAAAGTGAGAAACACGCTTCGCCTGGGCGCTGCTCAAATTTTGTTTCTCGATACGCCTCCGCACGCTGCCGTCAATCAGACGGTGGAATTGGCGGGCCGCAAGAGTCCATTCCGTGGTCTGGTGAATGCCGTGCTTCGCCGACTCACCAAGGAAGGTGAGGCATTGTTAAGGAGTCAGGACGCACCTCGCTTGAATACTCCGGGGTGGCTTTGGCAGTCCTGGTGTACTGCCTACGGAGACTCTCAGGCGCGGCTCATCGCCGAAGCCCACATGACCGAGCCCCCGCTGGACCTTTCGGTCAAATCGGATGGATCCCGTTGGGCGGCGCGATTGGATGCAGAGGTTCTACCATCGGGAACCCTCAGACGAACCGGCGGAGGACTGGTCGAGCAGTTACCGGGTTACAGCGAAGGGGCGTGGTGGGTCCAAGACGTCGCATCGGCCCTGCCGGCCCCCCTGCTGCTCTCGTCAGTGGATGGAAATCCGAAGGATTTGAGAATTCTCGACGCCTGCGCCGCACCCGGGGGTAAAACCGCGCAGCTGGCCGTCTCCGGTGCTGCGGTCGATGCCCTGGATATCTCGTCAAAGCGGCTTGAGCGGCTTGAAAGCAATATGCGGCGCCTGAAACTGGATGTGAACCTCACCGAAGCCGACATGCGCTCGTGGCAGGCAGGGCGGCAATACGCTGCAATTCTCATCGATGCACCGTGCACCGCCACCGGGACAGTTCGACGGCATCCCGATATCCCCTACCTGCGCGAACAGTCCGAAGTTGAGCGCCTGGCAACCCAGCAATCGCAAATGATCCATGCCGCGGCCGGAATGCTCCAGCCTGGTGGAGTCCTCGTCTATTGCACGTGCTCACTACAGCCCGAAGAAGGGATCAATCAGATTCAGCGCACGCTTGCCACTGAAAAGCTGTTCGATCGATGGCCGATATCCAAGACCCTGGTGCCCGGATTTGAGGATGCCATCTTGCCCGACGGGGATGTCCAGGTCTTGCCCAGCCACATGCGCGACGCCGGCGGCACCGATGGATTCTTTATTGCGCGCCTGCGTCGCAGGACCTGAACGATGGCTTGCTTGCAGGGGTCCGGGTAAGCTGGTAGGACACCATGATATGAAGAAAGATGTGCGCGTCGCCCCCTCGATACTCGCCAGCGATTTCTCGCGCCTGGGGGAGGAAGTTCGAGCCATAACCAAGGCTGGCGCCGACTTCATTCATATCGATGTCATGGATGGCCATTTCGTCCCCAACATCACCGTTGGTCCGTCTATCGTGAGGGCCATCAGAGACCATAGTGATCTGCCTTTCGACGTTCATCTGATGATTTCTCCCGTCGATCTGTACGTCGAGTCGTTTGCCGAGGCGGGTTCCGACATTCTCACGGCCCATCCCGAGGCCGGACCGCACCTCCACCGAACAATTCAGCTCATCAAGCGGTGCGACGCAAAGGCGGGTGTGTCGCTCAATCCATCCACACCAGCAGAAGCCATCGGTCCCGTAATCAATGACGTCGATCTGGTGTTGGTGATGAGCGTAAATCCGGGTTTTGGGGGCCAGATGTTCTTGCACAGTACCTTGGAGAAGATCGCTGCCATACGGCAGATGATCGACTCCTCTGAGCGCGACATCGACCTGGCGGTCGATGGTGGAATCACGACCGAAACAGCGGCCCTCGCCGTGGAGGCGGGGGCGGACATGCTGGTGGCTGGCACGGCGATTTTCGAGGGTGGCCCCGAGCGCTATTCGGAGAACATTCGAGCGTTACGTGACAGCAGCCAATAGATGACGGGAGTGCCGTGTCGTGCGGTAACAGTGTTCGTACAAGCGTTGTTACTGAGGTATTGATGGCTCTCAGCGGGTCATCGGCCGGCGTTGCACGCCGGCTCGCCAAACCGATCGCAGAACGGGCATTCACGACGCGGCTTTACGCCCGCAGTCTAAAGGGTGAGGCGCCGACATCCCTGAGGTGCGAACCCTTGGATCCGGCGCCCGGTGACCCCGACTTTGCCAATGCCCTGTTCCAAGGACGATATGTGTTTGGCGGCGAGCAGAAATCGGCTCTCAATGAACCTCCCTGGAATCTTCAGGACGCGAGCGAAGCTTGGCACGTTGAGGCCAACAGCTTTGAGTGGCTCGCCGACTTTCGTGCCACCGAGGCCGAGACGGCCCGGCTCCGCGCACGAGAACTGGTTCGGTCCTGGATTGACCTCAACGAGAAGTGGCAGCCGCTGTCGTGGCGTACCGATGTCTTGGGACGCCGTCTGGTCTGGTGGGCTTGTCACGCTGGATTCCTTTGTGACGGGGCGGAACCTACGTTTCGGCGCAATTTCTTCGGCAGTTTCGCTGCACAGGCGCGACATCTGAACAGATCAGCGGGCTTCTTGATTGACGATGTTTGGAATCTGCCGGCGTTCGTCGGCAGGGTCGTTGCGGAGGGCGCGCTTTATGGCAAAACCAAGCGTTTTGTAACTGACATGCAGTCACTCCAGGAATTGATCTCACAGGAGGTCGCTCCTGACGGTACGCTGCCATCCCGGAACGCCGAGGTAGCTCTCAACTCGCTTCGCCTGCTCCTGGCGGCAAAATCGGTGATCGAGAGACTGAATATCGAACTGCCTTCTACGGTGGCGGACACCATCAAACGAATTGCGCTGGGCCTGAAGTGCTTTCGACATGGGGACGGTCGGTTCGGGGTCTTCAACGCCGGCAATGAAAGCGATCGCGGATATATCGACGCCATCCTTGCCGCCTCCAAAGCACGAGGTGCGACCCCTTCGGCGTTGCCGCAAGGAGGATTTCACCGCATGTCCGCGGGAAGGACCTTGCTTCTGCTGGATGTCGGCAAACCGGAGCAGATCCATCCAACAACGCACGCCGGATTGGCTAGCTTTGAGCTCAGCGTGAGTCGTGATCGTGTGATCGTCAATTGCGGTTCCAATGGCGGCGGTCAATGGCGTAAGGCAGGCCGGGCAACGGCAGCGCATTCGACGCTGGTCGTCTCTGACACCAATTCGATCGACCTCTCGGATCGGGGCACGAAGACCGAGACAAATCTCTCAATTCACTCAGAGCACCGTGAAGAGGCTGGAAATGCGCTCATCGAGTCCTGGCATGACGGGTATGTGACCCGATTTGGGCTGCGTCACGGGCGCGCGATCTACTTGTCAGCCGACGGCAGCCAGATTCGCGGGGAGGACTCACTTACCGCCGTCGGCGAAAAGGGCCGGAACGCCCAGCCATTTGCCATTCGCTTCCACCTCCACCCTCAGGTAAACACGTCGATCGCCGCAGACGGTGTGTCGGCCCTCCTTCGGCTACCCCACGGCGGCGGCTTGCAATTGAGATCGAGCACAAAGATTGCGCTGGAGGAAAGCATCTATCTGGGTTCGTCGGAGGGCGTTCGAGGGTCGCAGCAACTCGTCATTCACGGGCACACCGAGCCGGCTGGCCAGACCATCCTGAAGTGGGCATTTACGGTCTATTCCCGTTGAACCGTTCGGTCGAAATGCGGCGCGTTCGCTATAAGAGCCAATAGCGTAACGCCTCGGGCATCTCCACGTGCCGCCACATTCCCTTGATATCGGCGACGAGGCCTCCTCTTGCGACCAGTCGGCTGATCGCTACGGGGTCCAGTTGCGTGTATGCATCGTGCGCAACCGCACCCACCAGTGCGCCATACCCATCCCCAGAAAGATCCGGCAGTAGTTCCACCCCATAGCGCGCGACGGCTTCTTCTGGCGCGGCCATGATATCGTGGACGTCGACGGTGTGTCCGCGCGTCTCAAGTTGCCGAACAAGGTCGATAACCTTGGTGTTCCGAAGATCAGGTACGTTTTCCTTGAACGTCAATCCCAAGACCAGGACCCGGCACGGCTCTGAAAGCAAATCGGCGATGCAATCGGCAATGAAGACGCCCATTCCGTCATTGATGCGACGCCCCGCAAGTATGACTTGAGGGTCGTACCCGATCTCCTGCGCGCGGTGGGCCAGGTAATAGGGATCGACGCCGATGCAATGCCCCCCCACCAATCCCGGCTTGAAAGGAAGGAAATTCCATTTGGTGCCCGCCGCCTCTAGTACGTCATGAGTGGAGATATCAAGCTTATGAAAGATCTCGGTAATCTCGTTGATGAACGCGATGTTTATGTCGCGTTGAGCGTTTTCGATTACCTTGGCGGCTTCGGCAGTCCGTATGTCACGTGCGCGATGCAGATTACCGTTGGTGACGCGGCCGTATACCTCCATCAGCCGGTCCGTGACCTCTTCGGTCTGCCCTGAAACCACTTTTGTGATCCGGTCGACGGTATGCTCACGGTCGCCGGGATTAATCCTTTCGGGGGAATAACCAAGGAAGAAGTCCGCACCACACTTGAGACCAGCAGCCTCTTCCAGTGCGGGCCCACAGATCTCTTCCGTCGCACCTGGATAAACGGTGCTTTCCAGGACAAATATGTCACCTGCTTTGAGCTGACTACCCACGAGATCACATGCCGCCCGCACGGCTGTGAGGTCGGGCACGTGGTCGGGCCCGACCGGAGTGGGCACGGTTACGATGTGGATCGAACACGCAGCAATGTCCGACGGCTTCGATGTGAGCCGCAACTTCGCAGCGCGCAGAACTTCTGGAGTAATTTCACCCGTTCTGTCATAGCCATCGTCGAGCTCGGAAACACGGGTCTCATCGATGTCCAGTGCCACCACTGAAAAGTGTCTGGACAACCCGATCGCCAGTGGCAATCCGACATATCCGAGGCCAATCACCGAAATCGCACTATCTGAGGTCATGACACCGCTTCGTCAGTGACAGGAAATGGCTCAACCCCAACTGATCGGAGCCGCCGCATACTGAGGCGCGCATTCCCAAGATGTCAACGACCAGAAAGGCCAGAAAAGTCGCAGATTCAAAGGAATAATGGCTTGACGTTCATCATATGAACAATATAGCGTTCGCGGCGTGAACGCTCGCCCAAATGAATTGTGAGCAGAAGGATCAAGTCCTGAACGAAGAGACTTCAGCAGACGGACAACCGATCGACGCAGAGAGTCGTATCACTCTCGGCCTGCTAAATGCCGTCCATGAGAACAGTGGCGTCTCGCAGCGGTCCCTCTCGAACGAGCTGGGCATCGCGCTCGGACTCACAAACGCCTACCTCAAAAGATGTGTTCGTAAAGGCTTGGTCAAAATGGCTCAAGCACCTGCGAACCGGTATGCCTATTACCTTACCCCACAAGGATTTGCGGAGAAGAGCCGGCTGACTGCCCGCTACCTGAGGCGATCATTCGATTTCTACAGAGAGGCTCGAAATGAATGTGAAGACCTTCTGCGTCATTGCGTGACCAGGGGCTGGCGGCGGATCGCGCTGGGCGGATTGGGAGAACTTGCAGAAATTGCAGTACTTTGCAGCCTGCAGCATGACGTTCAGCTGATCGCGGTAATTGATGCTCGCGTTGACCATGGTGAGTTCATGAAGGTGCCGATCAAGTCTTCGGTTGATGCTGCCAGTGAGTTGGATGCAATTGTCCTTACTGACGTGGCTAAACCACAACAAACGTACGACACCTTGGCAAGCAAAGTCCCGCCAGGTCGCATTCTGACGCCTCCGCTTCTCAAGGTGTCGCGCACGCAGGGCGCCGAGGGTTCTTCAGAACAATGAACTGCTGGTACGCCGTTTACACCAAAATGCAGCTCGAGGTCTGGGCGAAGAACAACCTCGAGGAGCGCGGATTTGAAGTGTACCTCCCGCGTTATCTCAAGCAACGCCGGCATGCACGGCGTACCGAAATTGTTCCACATCCCCTGTTTTCGAGATACCTCTTCGTGAACGTCGATATCGACGCAGGACACCGGCCACGTGTGAATACGGCGCCCGGCGTCGCATATCTTGTGAGTTTTGGTGACCGTCCGGCGGCCGTCGCGGATGCGATCATTGAAGAAATCAAAAGCCGCGAGAATGAGGATGGATACGTTCGGTTAGGCCGTGGTCAAAAATTCGCCAAAGGCGACCGGGTGAAAATCAGTGATGGCGCGCTTTGTGATCACGTCGGTCTCTTTCAAACCGGCACCGATAATGAGCGCGTTGTCATATTGCTCGATCTCCTGGGCCGTTTGACGCGGGTTAAAGTGCCGCTCGATTCGCTCGTTCCGGGCGATTTTTGAGTGGCATGTCGAATGAAGGCCAGGCCGGGATTCAACCGAATGCACCCGGCGTGCGGCAGCATGAGGAATGATACTCTGCCGCCCAATGAAACAGAATGATTTCGTGAATTCGCACTTCGACACCAAACTCGAAACTTTTGGCGCCTGTGAAATCTGCGGCTCAGATGACTGGACGATCGTGTACAATGGGCCGGTCCGAGACGGTGAGTTTGGCTCACTAACCGAATCATCGACAATTGCTAGATGCGGAAACTGCACTGCCGACCGGCTTTCGGAAGACGATTGCAAAGATGAGGCTTTCTATGTCGGAGCGGACTATCGCAAGTCGCTCGGCCAGGAAGCTGACGCGGCGGCATTTCTGCAGAAGCACGAATCCATGCAATTAGAGAGATTGGAGGTACTGGATCCAAGTCTTCTGCGGAATAAGAAAATTGCCGACATCGGATGCGCGGCGGGAAGCTACCTCAATTATGCAAAGGGATTTGCCAGGGAAATCATAGCGATTGAGCCGGGAACCGCGTATCACGCATCCCTGCAAGATCGGGGATTCAAGACTTATGGCTTCACGTCAGATGCATTAGAAGAACATAAAGGGACCGTCGACTGGGCGATTAATTTTGAGACCATCGAACACATCGACAACCCTCGCACTTTCTTGACGGAAATTGTGGACCTGTTGAGGCCTGAAGGTCGCATAGCGATTAGTACCCCCAATAGAGATGATGCCATGCTCGAACTTGCGGGGGAATCGTATCGTCAGTTTTTCTATCGAGTTCACCACAGGTGGTATTTCGATAAGAATTCGCTGACGGAATGTGCTCGGCTCTGCGGCCTGGAATTGGAGTCTTATAGGTTCATCCAACGCTACAGCATTTCCAACGCGATGGTTTGGATCAGGGATGGCAGGCCCGGCGGCAACGTGAATATTCCTTGCGTCGATCATCCAATTCTCGATGCAGCGTGGCGACGCCACTTCGAGTCCAACGAAACTTCGGATTGGCTGTATGCAATATTCAAGCGCGCAGGATCTTGACCACCAACCTCATAATTTACGTTGGTGCCCCGGAAGGATATGAAGCCGTGCAAGACGTGATGCATTGCTTTGGAAAGACGGAGCACGTGCCCGCACTTCAGAAGACAATTGAATCCCATCTGGAGCAAGCGACGGCGCTATTGGATGCTTCGATGAAAGTTCGAATATCAGACGGGATGGTACGGAGCGCTCCTGAGCTTCGTGTGATCAGCTGCGCCACGACCGGCTCGGATCATATCGAACGGGCAGAGCTGAACAGGCGCAAGATTCCTGTGCACACCCTTCGCGAGGATCCCGAGCTGCTGCAGAACATCACACCGGCTGCCGAACTCTCTTGGGCGCTCGTGCTGGCCTCGGCTCGACGACTCGCGCCGGCGCTCATGCACACCGCAGGGGGCCAATGGAATCGGGAGGAGTTTCCCGGTCTCATGCTCAACGGCAGACAACTCGGTCTCATCGGATGCGGACGTATCGGGGGCTGGATGTCACGATACGGTCACGCATTCGGCATGAATGTAGTCGGTTATGATCCCCATATCGATCCGTGGCCAGCGGGTATTGAGCGGCTGACCATCGAGCAAGTGTTTGAGACCTCGGACGTGATCAGCATCCACGTTCATTTATCGGAGGAGACCCGGGGTCTGGTTTCGCCTGATTTGATCCAACGCGTTAAGCGGGGCGCAATCCTTATCAACACTTCGCGCGGCGGCATTGCCGACGAAACATCCATTCTTCGGGCACTTGAATCCGGCCAGCTGGGAGCGGCCGGTCTCGATGTACTCGAAGGCGAGCCCGATATCGGTGATCATCCGCTCGTGGCCTACGCACGCAAGCATGACAATCTGCTCATCACGCCACATTGCGGTGGATTCAGCCCGGACGCCGTCCGCAGGGTCTGCCATCGCGCCGCCGAGAAAATTCTTCCCTATCTGGACAACGATTGACCCGGCCCGTCATTCCTTCGATTGAATCGCTCGCAGACGAGCTCACGGACAAGGCTGTGGGGCCCGTGTTCGGGATTCCCGGCGGGGGACCGAGCCTTGAGCTTCTTGACGCTCTGGAGCGACGAGGGGTCGCATATGTCCGTACGCATTTCGAAGGGTGTGCGGCCCTCATGGCGGGGACGATGGGGAGGTTGAGTGGGGAACCGGGGATGTGCCTCTCGATCAAGGGCCCCGGCTTGGCCAACATGGTTTCGGGTTTGGCCGCGAGCGCGCTGGAGGGGTTTCCATTGCTGGCCGTCTGCGAGGCCTTTCCGCGCGATACCGACTGGACAGTTCGACACAAAGGCATGGATCATCCGGGTCTGACGTCGGCTGTGAGCAAGGGTTGTTTCGGAATCGCAGGGAAAAGAGTCGTCGAAAACGCCGTCGCACTTGCGAAGGCAGAAGTTCCCGGGCCCGTCGTTCTCAATCTGAATGACGAACAGGCCCCACCAACGCCGGTCACTCCTGAAACGAGTGTCCTCGGCCCGGTGATCAAACAAATCGAAATAGCTAAGAGGCCCGTTGTCATTGTCGGTTCACTGGCTGCCCGTTCCGTGTGGGCTAGCCGACTGGAGAGTTTGGCGGTGCCGGTCTTTGTCACCGCCGCGGCTAAAGGTGCACTCGATGAAGGCCTGCGATATTCCGCTGGTGTCTTCACGGGAGTCGGGCTGGAGCACACCCCGGAGGCCAAAATCGTTCCACAGTCTGACCTGGTAATTGGCCTAGGGTTGCGCGCAGGAGAAGTGTTGGCAGCCAAGCCATTCGAATGCTCCGCTGTGAACGTCGATACCATTGGATCCGATCAAGGTTTCGAGTTCCTGGCATCGGCTCAGTGCCAAATTCTGGATTCCGTGTTCGACGCGCTGGACGCGTTCGATTGGGGGTCGGATCTTGTCGCTGACGTCGTCACGAGCCTGGACAACAGACTTCGATCGAGCGGCTTTCTCCCCGCACACGCGCTTGCCGCGATCCAGCGCCGCTTTGCGGGACAGGTCCGAGGCGTGTTCGATACGGGAAACTTCTGCACAATTGCCGAGCATATTTGGCGCCCCGCGCACCCGAACCACTGTTTGATGTCGGGAAAGGGCCGCTATATGGGTACCGCGCTACCGATGGCAATCGCGGCCGCCGAATATGACCCCTCGGTTCCAACGGTCGCGGTGCTTGGCGACGGGGGCATCGGCATGTTTCTGGCTGAAGCCAGACTAGCCGTGGAGCGAACCCTCCCGCTCCTGATCGTTCTCATGTCCGATGGTGGTTTTGGATCCGTCCGCGGCCGCGCGCTGAAGGATGGCCTCACCCAAGCCCCCTTGATCATCAACGATCCATCCTGGCTGATCGTGCTGGAGGGCATGGGCATACCGGGTGTCGCCGTCAACAAGGAAGAAGACCTGAGCACCGCGCTTGAGGCCTGGGTCCCGGATTCCGGTCCCAGTTACGTGGAGATTTCTTTCGATCCGGACGCCTATCAGGAAATGATCATCGGCATTCGATAGATTCGACCGTCGTGCTTTTCAACTCATTCCATTTCATTCTCGGCTTCTTGCCAGTCGTGATTCTGTTGACATGGTTTGCTACCTCGCGAATTGGGCGAACCACGGCTATTGGAAGTTTGATCTTGGCTTCACTGTTCTTCTACGGATGGTGGAACCCGTCTTTCCTGGCCTTGTTGGTCGCCTCTGTATCCGGGAACTACGCTCTTGGCGTTGTGCTCAGAACCTTGGCACGGCAGAAGCGACATCTGGTGGCGCGCATCGTCCTGATCACGGGTATCAGCGCCAATCTGGGTACGATCGGATACTTCAAGTATGCCGGGTTCCTTACCGAAATTATTTCGTCGCTGATTGCCATCGACTGGACTCTGGGTGCCATCGTCCTGCCGCTCGGAATTTCATTTTTTACGTTTCAACAGATCGCCTACATCGTCGACTGCGCGCACGAAAACGTCGATTCACACGGCTTCTTTGACTATGCCCTGTTCGTCACATTCTTCCCTCAGCTGATTGCGGGACCGATCGTCTATCACCGTGACATACTGCCCCAAATTCGCAGTGGTGAGGCCGCATTCATGTTCCGCACCTCGGACTTGGGAATAGGCGCCAAGATCTTCGCCTTCGGCCTGATCAAGAAAGTCGTCCTTGCGGACGGCATGGCCGTCTACGCCACGCCCGTGTTCGAAGCGGCTGACGCCGGCGCTACGCTGACCTTCATTGAGGCATGGGGCGGCGCGCTGGCTTACACACTCCAGCTATACTTCGATTTCAGCGGTTATTCGGACATGGCAATCGGACTCGGCCGGATGTTCGGACTGCGCCTGCCGATTAACTTTCGGGCACCCTACAAGGCGACGAGCATCATCGACTTCTGGCGCCGGTGGCACATCACGCTTTCGATGTTCCTGCGCAACTACCTCTACATCCCTCTCGGCGGAAACCGGCACGGCAAGTCGCGACGTTGGATCAATCTCATGATCACAATGCTGCTGGGGGGACTGTGGCACGGAGCCGGATGGACCTTCGTCGTCTGGGGTGGGCTGCACGGTGCTTATCTCTGCCTCAACCATTTGTGGCGTCACGTCGCAAGGCGCGCCGGAATCAATCTGAAGGCATCGGCTGCCGGGCGGGTCGTCAGTTGGGGGGTGACGTTTCTCGCCGTCGTCATTGCATGGGTCTTTTTTCGAGCTGAGACATTCCACGGAGCGATCGGCGTGCTCTACGGTATGGCTGGGCTCAACGGCATTATTCTACCGGAGGCCTGGGCGGGTCGCCTCGCCTCTCTCCCCGCAGCACTGACGGTTTTCGGTCTCGGACCGACACCATATTTCACTGGTGCCGTGCAGGTGCTGATGACCGGATTGATCCTGATGATCGCACTCTTTGCCCCAACGACCCAGCAATGGGTGAGGTGGCAATTTGATGGCGGCAGCACAGTCGGGCGATGGCGGTTGGGGACTGTCGTCGCAACAGGTTTCGGACTAATCGGCGGTTACACCATGATCAGGCTCTTTGTGGGTGGATACAGTGAATTCCTCTACTTCCAGTTCTAATACTGAACTCGAAACCGATACCGGAGCTGAGCCGACCGCTCACTCACCGCGCTACACGCTCTTATGGCTGGCAACCCTAGCGGCAACTTTCGCCATCTTCCTCGGCACCAGCGAAGCGTTGATCCGCCTTCATGTGGAGCCAAACGATCTCCTGCTGAAACATGCATCCCTCATGTCATCGTCTACCTCCGCGAATGCCGTTTTTGGCGATTCACATGCCTCTCTCGGCTTCACAGGTCAGCCGGAATTCGTCAATCTAGCGTTTCCCGGGGAAAACCTTCGCACAATCGCCAGCAAGGTTGAACACTACTTTTCCGAAAGATCGCCCGGCAAAGTGATATTCCAATTGGGCCCGCATCAATTCTCGGAACGGCGTAATAGCGAGTTCGGCCTCGACTACCGAAACGCCGACTGGAAACCGGGGGCATCTCGGGCGCTGTCGGCCTGGTACCGCCCAAAAGTGCTGAATTTCTGGAAGGTGTACCTCACAGGGGACGAGTTTCGCGTAAACCGCGCGTTGCAGACGGACGGGGCCCAGACTGTCGACACAAGTCTCGCCGAAATGCCGCCCAGTGACAGACGTACGCAGGCGGAACGTACCGTGACAGACCAGCTTCCAGCGGCAGAACCGGCGACCAGCACGGCCGCGCAAACCGCAAAGTCCATACTGTCTGCTTTGATCAGTCGCGGTGCGGAAGTATGCCTGGTGACATTTCCGGTCGCTCCGGATCAGGTCGCCTACGCAAAGCGTCATCCGGAAATCGCAGCGACTCGGCGTTACATCGACGAACTCGCACATAGCCTGACGCTCAAGCGGGTGGACTACTGGAGCGCCATCCAAGATTACGCACTGTTCACGAACTCCGATCATTTGAACGCCCTTGGCGCGAGCCAGCTAGCCTCAATGGCTGTCGCTGATTGCGGCTTTGGCCAGACGGAGGGGTGAACAAGTTCATGCCTCTCTCATGTAATCGCCGCGGGGCACTGTGACCTACCAAGGTCTCGCAGTGCTGGCGGTTGTCCCTGCGCGCGGCGGATCAAAATCGATTCCCCGGAAGAATCTGCGCGTGGTTCACGGCAACTCCCTGATCGGCCATGCGGCGAGTATTTGCCGACAACTGGATTGGATCGATGTCGCGGTTATCTCAACCGATGATGAGGAGATCGCAGAGGAGGCCGCACGCCATGGCCTGGAAAAACCATTCCTGAGACCTCCAGAACTGGCGGATGACACTGCACTGTCCATTGACGCCTGGCGCCATGCTCTGCTGACGTCCGAAGATCACTACAACCAACAATTCGATCTGACCGTCCTGCTCGAACCGACGAGCCCGCTTCGTGTTCCCGAAGATGTTGAGCGGGCCGTCGCAGAAATTGCCAGTGGCAAGTTTCAAGCAGCCGCAACCGTGAGCAAAACCTCGCCGTCCTACACGCCCCACAAGACCCTCGTGCGGTCGAATCACGGCCGCCTGAAGTTTTACCTTGAGGATGGAGGCCAGTATTCCATCCGCCAGCGCATCCCGGACTACTATCATCGCAATGGCATCTGCTATGCGCTGCGTCGTGAGGCGCTGCTCGATCCTGACAATCGCTATATTGTGGATTACGACTGCTGCGCGGTCGTCATCGACCGGCCGTTGGTGAATATTGACGAGCCCTTTGATTTGGAACTCGCGGAATGGCTGATGGCGCGCGAAGCCAGGGAAGGCAGTTTCGAATGACGACCACACCGATCTTCATCGGCGGCCTTTTCAAGTCTGGAACCAGCCTGCTCAGGGCGATGTTGGGCCAACATTCCCACATCGCGGCCGGCCTCGAGACATATTGGTTTGAGGTCGATTGGGACGCCCGATTGGGTCGTGACGGGGAGCCACTCGCCGACTATGTCGAGCGCATGGCGGGGTTTTTCGACATCGAGATCGAGTGGGCGCATTCAGCGGCGGAAAAGGCGGAAAGCGCTTCTGCATTCGTAACATCTATTCTGAACGAGTTCGCAATCCGGCAAGGCAAACCTCGCTGGGCCGAAAAAACGCCCGGCAACATTCTTCATGTGTCACGCATCAAGGAGAACTGGCCGGGGGCGAAAATCATTCACATCATTCGCGATCCCCGGGACGTTTATGCCTCGCTCCGACAGGCCAAAAAATGGGATTCAGTCGAAATGTTCGGAAACCTCTGGTGTGACTTCATGGGTGCGGGAACCAGAGCAGCCAGTGTCGTTCATGAAATGCGCTACGAAGATTTGACCCTGACCCCCGAGGAGTGCATGCGGAAGGCCATACAGTTCGTCGGCGAGCCCTGGGAACCAGGCGTCGCGGAGTTCTCGGGAAGATCAGAGGACTACGACAAAGTTATGACTTTATCCGGGCATGCGAGTTCAACACTGGACCGCCTGCGCCATCCCCTCACCAACAACCGGATTGGTATCTGGCGTGATCTGATTGCTGCAGACGAACTCAAGTCGCTCCGCGACTTCGTCGCGGATTGTGGCCTGGGTGATGCCTATGACCATATCACAGAAGCCGCGGTCACTTCGACTTCACGATGATCGCGCTGGAAAAACAGGCCTGCCTTGGCAAATAATTTCTCTGATACAGCCAGTCCCGCCCTTCTGTTCGTCAACTACCATTACATTCGGGACCCGGCGCAGTACATCTATCCGGGGATCCACCCTATAGCGCCGGATGACTTCACGGCACAGGTCGATTGGCTGTCCGATCGTTTTCATATGGCATCACCGGAAGAGGCGCAGGCTTACATCTCGGGGCAGGCGAGCTTGCCATCCGACAGCGTGGTTCTGACTTTCGATGACGGCCTGATGGATCAGTACCGGATTGCGGTCGACGTCTTGGACCCACGTGGCATCAAGGGCATCTTTTTCGTGACATCGCAGCCCTTGACCGAAGGGCACGCCAACACCCTCCAGAAGACGCACTGGCTCCGCGCGATGACGGAGCCTGGAGAGTTTCAAGTTCAGCTCCTCGACATGCTTCAGGCGGAGTGGCGAATGGCGATGGATGAACCGGCGTCGCAAGCTGCTGCGGAGGGAATCTATATCTACGACGACCCTGACGTCGGTCGCGTCAAGTACCTCATCAATTTCCTTCTACCCGAATCGCTGATGGATGAACTGTCCAGCGGGATGCTCGCCGATCGGGGTGTCGCTGAAGCTGACTTCTGCACCGACATGTACATGTCCGAGAGAAACGTTCAGGAACTTCACCGCAGCGGACACATAATCGGCGCTCACGGGCACAGACACATACCATTCACGCGCATTCCCGACGGTGATACGACGGAAATCGAGACGAACACAGCATTTCTCTCCTCTCTCGTCGGCAAACAGCCGGAATGGGTGTCCTATCCCTTCGGACGGGACTGGGCGATTCCTGACGATCCGGAGTCGTTCTGTAGACATCATGGATTCAGGTTTGGTCTCACCCTCACCCAAGGGTGGAATGTCGGAACGGAGTCGCCTTACCTGCTCAAGCGCGTCAACACCAATGAAGTCGAGATGACGGCCCAGGAACGCCTTCAAATTCATTCACAAGAAAACGCTGCTGGAGTCGGTTGATCGTCGAAAAGGCTTGCCATGACCACACAAGATTCGATTGATCTCCTCGACATTGCACTGGTTGGTTTTGCCAAGCGGATGGGAGCACCCAATAAGCTCGCCCATGGCCTGGTGAAAGCCCGGCGATCGGTGGTGCACGTGGGCGACGTAATGCGTCGCCGCCGCCAAGGTGCGGCCCTCTTGGAAAACTCCAACTGGGGAACCTTTATTGATCAGGCTTCGGGATATCGAACGTTCAACCCCAACACGTTCCCCATGGCGAGTGCTGCGGTGGCCGCCAGTCTGCGCATATTCGAGTCTAAGGGCGGGATTGAAGGGCTGACCCGAGGCAAGAAACCGTTCTTTACGAACATTCTCGACGCCCACGACGTTGAAGAACATCCCGAATTACTGGACCTGATCCTGAGTCCTGAAATCGTCGAATCCGTGACCGGTTATTTCGGAACGCTACCCCGACTCAAATGTATGGGCGTTTTCGTTTCGGCCGCCAATGATTCGACGGAGTCGAGCCAACTATTTCATGTCGACAACGACGACTTCCGACAGATCAAATGCTTCATCAATCTGGTGGAAACGGGGCCGGGCCAGGGGCCCTTCACGTTCCTCCCCGCGCAGTCAACGGCTACGGCGCTTAGTGCGCTTGGTCATTCCTGGGGTTTTGGCAGGTTCTCCGACGAAGAAGTGGCCAGCGTCACCAACATGTCGGAGTCAATTGCGCTAACGGGCGGCATGGGAAGCGGAGCTTTTGTCGACACGTCACGGTGTCTGCACTACGGGAGCCGGGCGCGGCAGGGATACCGGCTGGTTCTGATGTTCAATTTTATGCCCTTCCCTGATCTCAAGATGAACAAGGGCATGTTCGACATGCCCGGCATGCCGCTGTTTCGGATTCCGGCGTCCCGGTACGAATGCGATCCGCTGCGTCGAACCTTGCTCGGGGTATCGTAAAGACCAGGAATCAAACGGTCTCGGACGCCACGATGGCGACACCCATGGCAATCTTGGCTGGAATATCCTTGCGCACATAGGTCGGCTTCAACCCGAACCGTGGCAGGTCATCGACGGCAGCGTCAAAATAGGCATGCGCTCGAATACGATGCTGGCGCATACTTTCCGCATTGCAATCCGCAAATGGCTCCGTCATCACGATCGCTCTTCGGGCCACCCGGCGAATCTCCCGCAAAGCTGAATGCTGTACTGCCTTCATCTGCTCAAGAGCGAGGCATGTGAAGACAAGATCGACCTGGCCGTCCTGGAAAGGCAACTCTGCGGCGCTCGCCTGTTGAACGTGCACACGCTTGAACGCAGACGTGTCTCGCGGTGGCAGGGGTGAGTACGAACTCAACACTTCTGGAAGCGTGCTTTCCTCCTGAAATGTTTGCACCGCGGCAGCGCCTTGGGCCGTGAGTTCGATCCCCGAGAACTCGATGTCGGGAAATCTCGACGCCAACACGAAAAGGTTCACGCCGGTTCCGCAACCTGCCTCCAATACGGATACCGGCTTTAGGGCTTCGATCAGACGCATGAGAAAGAGGAGATAGATTCGCTTGAGGCCATTCGCGTCCATCAAGAATCCATGATTGCGCCAAATAACTGCGCTGGAGCCGTCCTTGGGCGATAAAATGTCTAGAGCAGTTCGGCCGCCCCATTGGCGACCATACTCCTTCTTTACATGCCCCTGGCCGCGGGCTGGCAACCCGACAAAGGTTCGCAACCGGCTCTTGCGGTATGCACGTCGCCACTTCCTCTCTTGATCGTCAACAAGCTTGCGCCATTCGGGATCGTCAGCATAGAAACGTCGGCGAATATATGGTGCGATGAGTGCCTCGATCTCATCGTCTCCAACCTCGATCGCCAGTTCCAATGCGTTCGCCTCGTCGACTCGATCAGTGGCGGCCTTGACAGACATAATAAATTTTTTGGTACCCCCGGCCCTTTCTGAGAACGGGGAAAAGGTACATCAGGCCGGCAATGATCGGGGAAAAAACCGTGCTGGGTGCCGAGAGCGCGCCGTACCTCTCGATCTTGATCGTATCGAATGAACGCTTCAGCAGAGCGAATATGTCCTCTTCGAACGAAAAGGCTCGCTTGCTGATGTTGAAAATGAGAACTCCTCCCGGGCGAACCATACGTATCAGGGCCTCAGTTCCCGCAATGGTGTCGGCAACGTCGAAATAGCGATTGTTCATGACCTGTACACAGAGAACAAAGTCACCGGTTACATCCGACGTCTCTTCGAGCTTCGCGCATATCGTCTCGGCGTCGGGATGCTTCGCTTGTGCAGCGGCAAGCCGTTCACGATCAACATCGATACCGATATATCGTTTCGTCCGAAACCAGCGCTTGTTTTCCATGTGGCCGCAGCCGGCATCAATCCCGATCTCCCGGTCCTCGCTGAGACCCATGTCCCGCATCAAGAAGTACCAGAGCAGTTGCTTTGCGGGTTTTTCAGAGTATCGAAAACTCAATGAACGGCCCTCGAGTGAAAAGTTGCTGTTATCATAGGATCAACGGAACCACCACATGAAGCGGAATTCGATTTGAGTACCCCAACATATGCCCAACGCATCAAGCGTAAGGTCGGCACCACTATCCTGGGTCCTATCCTGACCCGGCTGGCGGCGGAGGGCAGGGCGCCGCTCGTAGGCAAGCTCATCCGCAGCCAGCTTGTTACGCTGAAGCAGCCACAAGTCCACGAGTCGCAGGCGATTAGCACGCTCATTCTTCCCAAGCCTGGATTCTCTGAAGATATCCAAGCCAGCCTCGGTCGCGACGGTCGCTTTCGCATCGTCTCACTCGATCGTACCTATACCAAGTTCGTCTATAGAGCGTTCCTCCCGAAAACGGTCGATGACAACAACTATCGCTCCGCTCCACCGGAAACCGCCGACAAGAAGCTCCAATTGCGAGATTTCTGGCAAGCCGCTTGGCCCCACGTCAGCCGTGGACAGATTGATGTCCTGTTGACCGGGAATTTCAGTTATCACGCCGAACAGGAACTCACGGCGGCGCTTGAGGTGCATGGCACACCGGTCGTCGCGTTGCACAAGGAATGCCTGAAAAGCCCAGCGCTCGAGACGTTCTACGAACACGTCTACCGTGAACGGAAGATCCCATTCCAGGGCAGTTTCATCTCGACCTACAATGAGATCGAGCGTGACATTCAGGTTCGTGCCGGGACCGTTTCCCCCGACAGGGTGGTCGTGTCCGGCATGGCGCGTCTCGATAAAATACATCACTGGCGGGAGAAGTTTGGAGGTACGATCCGTCGAACCGGTGAGCGGCCTACCGTATTGTTCATGTCGTTCAATGCGCGCACCGGCGCCCCTTTGATTTCGCGGAAGCTTCCGGGACGGAGGGAGATTCTCGACGAGGCTCAGGAAGCGGTCGGTTGGGACAGGCTGGTCGTTGAATGTCATGCGGCGATGGTCGACCTCGCCCGGCAAGAGCCGGATATCGACGTTGTCATCAAAGCCAAGGATCACGCCCGGGCTTTGGCGGTGATCGAGGAAAGCTTTGGACATGATTTCAAGACACCTGCGAATCTGAAGATCATCTGCGGCGGCGATCCGTTCTCGCTCATAACGCAGGCAGACGTTCTTTGCGGATTTAACAGCACCAGCCTGTTCGAGGCATTGGCGGCCAACGTCCCGATCGTCTCACCGCATTTTGTGGAAGCGGCGGCGGAGGATACGAAGGGCTATGTCATTGACCTCGGCGACGCGGCAGAACGGGCGCACAGCCGACAGGAGTTGATTGCTCGCCTCGCCGCGCGCGCCCGATCCACGCACGCATCGGGCCATGCAACGACCCTGGCTGACGCACAACTTCGGGCGCTCGATCACTGGCTCGGCAATGCCGATGGAAAAGCGGGTGAGCGCGTTGCATCGCTTGTCAGCGAAATCGTCCGGTCTGAGCAGCGAGCGGCTGCCTGATTCCCAGCACTCACCCATGAACGACAAGATCCGCCGCCACGTTTGGTGGTTCGCGTTTCGCACTGTCGCGCGTCTCAACTTGGCGCGTGCTGCTGCCTGGCTCATGGTTCGCGCCTTGGGGGGTGCTCAAACTGGATCTTCAGGTCAGGATGCAAAGAAGCTTCTGCTGTTGTCCAAACGAGGCCTGTTCGAGGATGCCGCGTCGGCTTTTGAAGGCGATCAGAGATTCGAGCCCTGGTATCTCGACATGGTCGAGATCAAACCTTTCAAGGCAATGGTCTCAGCCTTCCTGCCCCCCGAAATAGATGATTTCAACTATCTCTCAGATGACTCAGAAGTGGAGGCGGGCAAACGCGCGTACCGTGATTTCGCGGTTCAGGTGCTGAAGCACTTCCTCGCCCAAATGCCCTTTGATGCAGTTCTGACAGCGAGCTTTTCCTACTATGCGGAACGAGAAGTGGCGGCTGCTTTCGAGCAATTGGGTGTGCCGTTCATCGCGTTACATAAGGAAAACCTGAAAACCCCCGGCATCTTCAAATTCTACGAAGAGGTCTATCGCACGCGTCGCGGTCCGTTCCATGGCAGACGAATTCTCGTCTACAACGGAATTGAGAAGAATCTGCAGGTTGCGGCCGGCGTCGCGCCGGAAGGGAACATCACCGTGACCGGAATGCCCCGGCTCGACCGAATACATGAATGGCGTCAAGCGCAGGCCGGGCTGCGACCTGACACGAGTGGTCAAGCGACTACCGCTCATCAGGCGCTCTTCTTCGCGTTCGGACCGAAGACAGGGCTGCCACGCATGGCTCGCAAGCTCGGGTTCGGGATGCCGGAAGGCCTCGAGCAATTCGGTGACGAGCGGGATCAATTTTCCTGGGATGAGCTTGCCCGTTCGTATCACCGGGCAGCCGTCGAAGTCGCTCGACAAATGCCCGACATTCGAGTGATCGTGAAGGCCAAGCCGGTTCCCTTCGAAGTCGCAGCGATTCGAGAACTTCTTGGTGATGGCGATGACCTTCCCGAGAACCTCACTCTGATCTCAAGTGGCGACCCGATGGAATTGATCCTTAAGAGCAATGTCGTATGCGGATTTCGGACGACCGCGCTCCTTGAGGTCATCGCGGCGGGTAAACCCCTCATCGTTCCTCATTTTGCCGAAGCCGCGACACCACAGCTGTCTGAATTCATTTTCGATGTTGAGTCGGCCGCAGAGTATGCCGACTCCGAAGAGGACATTGTCCGCAGAGTCTGCCATCACCTGACAAACAGCGAAGGGACAAGGGTCGCGCTTGAGTCGAGTGAGATGACCGTTCTCGAGAAGTGGACGGGAAATGTAGACGGCAAGTCGGGTGCGCGGGTGGCCAATGCGGTTCACGCAGAGATTTTGGGCGCACCGGTGGAGCACGACTGAACCTATGTCATCACGACCGTGGCTTCTTCTCCCCATCGAAACCAAGCACCGGGAATTTTATGGCAAGATATTGTTGTCACTCGCCGCAGCCGAACGGGGTTTCGAAGTACTGCTCGGCGAACAGAACGCCATGCTTTCCCAACTCGATAACCTCCCCCAAGGCATATATCTCGACAAGAGCGTCGGCCGCACGAAGACCAAGTATTTCAAGAGACTTGATGCGCGAGGTTGCCGGATCGTGGCGTGGTGCGAAGAGGGCCTCGTCTATCGCGACCGCGACGCCTATCTGCACGAGCGTGTTTCCAACGCATCTCTGGCGCTAGCCAACAGGTTCTTCGCCTGGGGCGATGTGCAGGCCAATGATATTCACAAGCAAGCCCCAGAGGCGGATGCCAAGGTGCGGATCACCGGCAACCCACGCTTCGACATGTTGCGACCCGAATTCCGCAGTGTCTTCACGCCCGCGGCCGACAAGATTCGACAGTGCTACGGTCCATACATCCTCATCAATTCGAACTTCAGCCGGTACAACCACTTCATGGGCTACGACTTCTGGATCGAGGCCCTAAAACAGCGCGGCACGATCACGAACGATGAACAGCTCGCCTTCTACCATCGCTGGCGCGACTTCCTGGGAAAGGTCTTTCACGGCTTCATCCGTGTCATGCCGGCTCTCTCATCTGCATTCCCCGATCGGACGTTACTGGTACGGCCACATCCGTCTGAAGATCACGCTACCTGGCTCCGCGAAACGGCTGCACTCAACAATGTCACCGTTGTGCATGAGGACAGCGCAATCCCCTGGATCGCAGGTGCCGATGCCGTCATACACAACAGCTGCACCACCGGTCTTGAGGCGTACCTTCTGGGTATTCCTGTTGCTGCATTCCGGCCTGCTGTCGATGAGACATTTGATTCCCACCTCCCGAATGCGGTCAGTCACGAAGCGGTGGACGGCGAGGGCCTTATTGAAACCCTGCGCGAGCTCCTGGCGGGCACCGCGACCCCGCCGCCTTCCGCACAATCGGAGGTGAATAGATATGTAGCCGCGCTCGATGGCTCACTCGCGGGAGACCGTGTCGCGGATGCGTTGATCGAAATCTCTTTACGCTGTGAACCCCAGAAAATGGGACCGATACGACGCGCGAGAATTGCCCGGGAAAACACTGTCTCGGCGCTTAAGCCTATGCTCAGACGGATACGCCGCAGCCATAAAGCGACGTCCTACGCGAAGCAAAAGTTTCCCGGAATTGAGCTCTCAGAGGTCGAACACGCCATAAACCAATTGAGAGACGTCTCGGGTCGCTTCGCCGGCATCACTTCGACGCGTTCACCGTTCCGTCACTGTTTTCGGATTTGCAAGACCTAACTGGGAACAGGTACCCCAATCAGCCTGCCTCTACACCACCGCCCACCCATTTGATACGCGGCTCCATCGTGTCGAGATTCACGTTGTCCCGGTACCGTTCGACACGATCCATCATCGATCCCACGACCTCGCTGGTCAGAAGATGGGGTTGCAGCCCCAGGTCTGTCAGCTTGGAATGTTTGGCATTGTAGTAGTGCGACTCCTGCTCCACCCGCGGGTTCGCCACGTTCTCGATTACGACATCCAGGCCACGCGTCCTGCCGGTCTCTTGCACGAGGTTGGCGAGATTGAGGATTGAATACTCCTCGGTGAACTGGTTGAAGACACGGAACTCTCCGGGCTTAGCCGGATTCCGCGCCGCCAACTCGACGCATTGAAGGGTATCGCGAATATTCAGAATTCCCCGGGTTTGACCGCCCTTCCCATACACGGACAGCGGTTGCCCCATCACGGCCTGAACGACGAAACGGTTCAGCACTGTCCCGAACACATGGTCGTAGTGAAAGGATGTCGCCAACTCATCGTCGAGAAGCGTTTCCGTCGTGTCGATGCCGTAGACCACGCCCTGGTTCAGATCGGTCGCACGGACACCCCAGATTCGACAGGTAAACGCGATGTTGTTCGAATCATGAACCTTTGACAGGTGATAAAAGCTGTGCGGCTTCTTCGGGTAGAGCACGGTGTCGGTCCGCCCGTTGTGGGTGACCGTCAGATAACCTTCCTCTATGTCGATGTTAGGGGTGCCGTACTCACCCATGCTCCCGAGCTTGACCAGGTGGGCGTCCGGGCAATGACGTCGAAGCGCGAACAGAACGTTCAACGTGCCGGTCACATTGCCCATTTGGGTCAGGACAGCTGTAGTCCGGCCCTGCATGGAATAGGGGGCCGAAGGCTGTTCGGCGTAATGGATGATGACTTCGGGCTGCGCGGCCTGAAACAGGTTGTAAACGAACCGGTGATTGGTCAGATCGCCGACGCGCAACTCAATGGTTTTACCCGTTAGTTCTTTCCATCGACGGACTCGGCGATGCAACGTGGGCACGGGCGCGATCGGCTCGACACCTTCTTCCAGCTCCCACTGGCGCTTGGCGAAATTGTCCGCCACCCAAACTTCGTCCCCCGCAGAAGAGAAATGCATGGCGGTGGGCCAACCGAGATAGCCGTCACCACCCAAGACCAATACGCGCATGAGAATTCCGAGCTAGTAGTTTGCTGTCGTAGGTGACAGGAATGCCGTCTGCAACGGCGGCGGCGTCCTTGTCTCATGAATGGAGCCTGGCATCAAGCAGACTGCTCGATGTGTGGAAGCGAGACAAAACCGGCCCGAAGCAACAAGTCACCCAGCCTGAAATCGTCAGGACCGTCGCAATCGAATCCATAAACGGCGGGCACTTCGACGGCTATGGAGGGGTCAGCGAAAACCGCCCCGGATTGAAGAATACTCTCCGATCGAAAAACAACCAGATTTCCGAACAGGTGATGCTTTGGCTTTGACTGTTTGTTGTAAGCCTGGAGTCGCTCTTCCGCGAAACGCCAACTCACGTAACCATCCGAGACCAAGCGTTGATTGTAGGCATGATGATTATGCGGACAGTCGATGACCGTCTGCGCCGATCCCGCCGAGGGATCGGCCAGAAGCTCTTTCACGCAGGTATCGATCTGCTCCGGCAAGATGAATGGCGAAGTTGGCTGCAACAACGCGATACATTCGGGCACGCCTCCCGAATCGGTCCCGCTGGTACGAAGAAAGTCCACTATGACATCAGCAACCGCAACCGAGTCGCCCGAAAGCGCAGCCGGCCGGGCACTCACTTCAACCTGCAATTCGCGGCATCGCGCTTCAATTGGCTGAGAATCCGTGCTGCAGATGATTCGCGCCACCGAGGCACTCTGTTGCGCTGCGAGAGCGCAGTAATCGAGAAGCGGCCGCCCGCCCAGATCTGCGATGTTCTTGAGCGGTACGCTTCTTGAGCCGCCGCGCGCGGGGATCAGTCCCCAGCACACTCCAGGCAGAACGTTCATGTTTCACCACCGCCCTTGCCTGAAAAGTACTCGACCGCCATGTCAACGACCCGCCTCTGGGTATCTCGCCAAGCATCAACCGTCGACCCACCGATGTGC
This sequence comes from Alphaproteobacteria bacterium UBA2966, assembly GCA_002348365.1. Classification (GTDB taxonomy): domain Bacteria; phylum Pseudomonadota; class Alphaproteobacteria; order UBA2966; family UBA2966; genus UBA2966. The sequence goes on from DEBC01000137.1 coordinate 56,409, forward strand.
GGTGTGATCAACAGGTTGGAATGCGATCGGGCGTAATCCACAAGAGGATGCGCCGAAGCTTGAAATCCGGGATCGTATTCTCCGTCCAGCACATCGGTGGCGGCACCCGCAATGGCGTTGCTCTTGAGCGCGTTCAAAAGGGCACTTTCATCAACAATTTCGCCGCGTGCTGTGTTTATCAAAACCGCTGATTTCTTCATGTGACCCAGTGACTCGCGGTCAATCAGATGATGAGTCGAGTCATTGGCGGGCACATGAATCGATACGACGTCCGATTGCGCCAAGAGGTCTTTGAGGTTGTCGACCCGAAGGTACTCTGGGGACGGCGCCTCGACGTTGGGGTCAAAGTAACAAACCTGCATGCCGAACGCGCGGCCGTAACTTGCCAGTTTCTTCCCGAGCCGCCCCAGTCCGACAATGCCCAGTGAAAGCCGAGACAGCATGGCCGGTGCGCCGAAGTCGAATCGATTCCACGACCCATCCAGCACTGCGCCGTAGCTCCATGGAGTCCGCCGCAGCAGCGCCAACATCAGACCGAATGCGTGCTCCGCCGTAGGTGTGATCGTGTCGAGGAACGCCTGCTCGTCCTTCAGCGAAAACACCCGAATGCCACGAGACGCCGCAGCTTCCATATCGATGTGGGGAACGCCGGTCGTGTTGCTTATGATGGCGCGCAGGTGAGAACACCGGACCATTTTTTTGGCGTCGAACAGATAGCCAAGGGGCGCGAAGCAGGCATCTACCTGCGAGAGGATCTCATCCGAATCCTCTGCAGGCGTGGGCAGCGCAATGACTTCGAACTCTTTCTCCAGCAAGGCCAAGTTCTCGGGCTGGTAGGAAAGCAGGTCGTAGTAGAGAACGCGAGGCTTGTCCGGCAATTCAGTAGGTCATTTGCTTGTTGAGAAGATTCTGGTCCACAACAACCGTTGCCAGCACATCCGTTATGCGGCGGTATGCAGTGCCGTCCCCGAACGGGGGCTGGACGTCGCGAAGGCGTTGGCGGAACTCCTCGTCGGAGACACAACGTTCGATGGCCGTTCGTATGGCATCTCGATCGTAATCGACGTCCATAACGTTTGCCGCGCGTTCTCGGCCTTTCTGTCGCTCCCCGATATTCACGGAGGGGAGCCCAAAGTAAGGCGCTTCTATCAGGGCTGCCGATGAGTTCCCCACAATACACGCCGCCAACTTTTCCAGGCCGATGAAGTCAGCCGCCGGAATGTTGCGATGTACTGAAAGACCGGGTGAGTCGGCGACTCGTTCGATCTCTGAAATGATGCCTTCGAAACCTTGATCAGAGCAGGGGTAAACCAGCATGGCGCGATGACCCGTGGCAACCACGGCGGCGACGGTTTCGGCCATCTGGTCAGCCGCTCTGTGAGACACAGTCGAATCCGAATGCTGGAGGACAAGCATGAACGGCGCTTCCTCACTCAGATCATACTTCGCGCGGAGTTCGTCCGCGGGCGTTATGTCGCCGAGAAACACCTGATCAATATGGGTATCGCCTACGACATGCACACGCCATGGCTCCTCCCCCATCGCGACAATTCGATCTGCGGAGGCCTGCGTTGAAGGAAAATGAATATGGGCAAGCTTGGTGATCGCATGCCGAACGGGTTCGTCCAGGCTTCCGGAAATATCGCCGCCCTGCACGTGCGCGATTGCCACCCGCATGTTGTGCGCGGCAATACAGGCGGCAAACACTTCGCCTCTGTCTCCAATGACCAGAAGAATATCGGGCTGCAGGTCCCCGAGAACCTGAGCGGCTTTTGTCAGGCAGCGCCCTATCGCTCCCGCCCGGTCCCGATTGGAATCGCCTTCCTGTTCCATGTCGATTGTCGCCGACACCGGGAATCGGGCTTGAACTTCGGTCACCGTCTTACCGAACCGGTCATACAGGTGTTGATCGGTGACCACGAGTTGAAGCGACAAGTCTGGGCTTTGTTGGATGGCATCCATGGTAGGCGCCAAGGCGCCAAATCCCCCGCGCTTGCCGTTCCACACACAGACACGACGCATCACACGAGGTCCTCGAACGACAAAGCTTCATCGGCGACGACATCTCTGGCCAGCGTCCGACCGATGAATTCGGGCAGACGGTTGGACAGAACTCCAGTGCCGGGCCGCTTCGTCGCCAGATCTTCTCTGGAAATGATGAGCCCTTCGGCAAGGTCCCGTGACGCGACCACCGACTTCAAAGCCCATGCCTGAGCGTCCACTTCCGAGGGCGCGGGTTCCTTTCTGCCGTGTCCGAGCAACGTCTCGATCCGCCGGATGTCTCGAACGAGACCCGGAAAGTCGTCCGGACCTGCGGATACCCTCCAGTCCTGGGCATCTGGAATGTCACGCAGGATCGTAATGTGTTTCTCAACGATCGATGCGCCGCGCGCCACGGCAGACAAAATGGCCAGATGATCTTCGGTATGGTCGGAATATCCGACAGGTCCCGGAAAAATTGATTGGAGCGCATCCATGGCCGAGAGATTCACATCAGATTCAGGTGTCGGATAACTCGTCACGCAGTGCAGCAGCGCGACTTCGTCCATTCCGGCGTTGGAGAGGGCATCGAGCGCTTCCGTTACATCGGATTCCCGGTACATGCCCGTCGAGACGATCATTGGCTTTCCGAGCTGGGCCAACTGGGAGAGAAACTCGGGATTGTTCCGTTCACCCGAACCCACTTTAACCGCCGGAACATCAAGCTCCCGCAACCAATCAATTCGCGAGGCATCATGCGCCGTCGCCATGAACAGAAGGCCCGCTGCATCGCAGCGTTCCTTCAGTTCCTGAAACTGGGGCAACGACAAGTTTCTCGGCCGGAGGCGGTCGCGCCAGTCGGGCGCCGACTCCGCGATGAGCTCATCCACGTCGAACACCTGTGTTTTAAAGATATCGGCACCCGCTTCCGCGGCGAGATCCACGAGTTGGCGGGCGAGATCCATATCGCCAAAGTGTGCAACGCCGGCCTCCGCAATCACGAAGACAGGCGCGTCCGCCCCGACTTCTCGATCGCCGATTCGAAAGCGCGATTTGAATTTCGAGGCGGGCATTCGGCTAGAAACCTTGCAATTTGGTGCGCATCTGCACGTTCGGATGCAGGCCCTTCACGCCTTCGAGGGGTTCGAATTCTGACATGATTCAAGCCTAAACCCTTGACGAACCTTCGATTAACAGCATAGCGTTCACACGATGAACACGCTGGCGGTATGATGCGTCACTTGGCCCAGGCTGTAAAGCGTCGATGAGTGGTGCGGCGGGTGGTCGAGAGCACCATCGAGTTTGCTCCCAGCGCCCGCGGTATCGCCTCCATAGGACCTATGTACCGCACCCGGAACACCAAGAGAGAGAGAATTCTTGAACCGACGGTTCGAAACACTTGGAAAAATCCGCCACCTCATCGCTAGGCGCGAATGGATCATTCTCGGACTCTGTTGCCTGATGCTCCTTGCCTCAGTCGCTGAGAGCATGGGACTGGCTCTTGTTCTCCCGCTGATCTCCAGTCTCACCGGTGTATCCGAGGGTTCCGGCACGGTTGCTGAGATTAGTGTAAGACTGCGGGAACTGATCCCTGATGGGGTTGAGCTTGAAGGCCTGGTGTTATTGGTGGCCCTGGCGTTTCTGCTCAAAGGCGTTCTTCTGGTGATGTCTCGTGGCGCCGCCGACTATTTCTCCTTCCGTCTGCGTGAAGACTGGGCCGCAAAGATTTTTGATCACTACCTGCGCGCCCGCTATGCCTACGCGACGTCGCAGCGGCAGGGCGAGATGGTGAACAACATCACGATCGAGCCTTATCGGGCCGCCCGGGCGATCACCGTCCTTCTCGATTTCTTGAATCGGATAATTCTGGCGACCGTGCTGCTTACAGTCCTGCTCTTCACCAACTGGCAGGCGACACTGACTATTTCGCTGGTTGGCGCGCTTCTGTTCTTTGCCGTTCGCAAGTCCACATTCAACTACTCCCTTCACTTCGGCAAGCTGCGCCAGAAGCTCTACCAGCAAATTTCATCCATAGGAGCCGAAGCCACCGGGGCGGCCCTTCAGGTGAAGCTGTTCGGAATCTACGACCAGGTGACGGGAGAATTGACCGCCAGGCTCAAACGACACACGCGTGCTGAGACACTCTTTCGAATTCTCAATGAGATCCCTCTCCAGTCGACCGAATTCCTCATCGTCCTTTTCCTGAGCGTTGCGCTGATCACCCTCAAACAGGTGGGCGACGTCGCACCGGAAAGCATTGCGGCAATGTTGGGCTTTTATGTTGTGCTCGGTCAGCGGCTTCTCACCAACGTCAATTTCATCATTTCGCGACGGATGAAGATTGCCTCACAGATCCCGTCACTGATGCTGATGCATGAGCTGATTGAGAACATTCCCGACCGCGAAGACATCGAAACAGGTCAGGAACTCGCAACCCTTGACGACGACATTGTCTTCGAGAATGTGACCTTCAGCCATGAGAACGGCAAGCGCGTTTTCCGCGATCTCAACCTGCGTATACCCAAAGGGAAAATCACCGGAATCGTTGGCCCATCCGGCACCGGCAAGTCAACGTTCGCCGACCTCATCCTGGGTCTATATGCTCCCGATCACGGGAGTGTCAGCGTCGGGGGTCATGTGCTCTCGACATATAATCTCCGATCGGTCCGCCAGCGAATTGGGTACGTGAGCCAAGCCCCCGAAATCTTCAATACTTCGATCCGAGAGAACATACGGATTGGCAATCCCAGCGCATCTGAGGATGAAGTGGTTGCAGCTGCCCGCGATGCCCATGCCTTCGATTTTGTTGCCGAACTGCCCGACGGTTTCGATACCGTTGTCGGAGATCGTGGCGTGAAGTTGTCGGGCGGACAGAGGCAGCGGATCGCGATCGCGCGGGTCATTCTGCGCGCACCCGATCTTTACATTTTCGACGAGGCGACAAGCGCCCTCGACACTGAATCGGAACGCCTCATTCAAGACTCGATCCAACGTCTTGCGCACAACGCGACAATTGTCATCATCGCGCACCGCCTCTCCACGGTGCAATCAGCCGACGTGATTTACGAACTCGATGACACCGGAAAAGCGACAGCGCGCGAATTTTCCGAGATTGCTGTATAGCTGGATAACAGCCCCCCTACGAACACCCGCATGACACACCCCACCATTGAAATCGCAGGCAAGACCATCGGCATTGGCCAGCCGGCGTTCCTGATCGCCGAAGTCGCCCAAACTCATGACGGATCGCTTGGCCTCGCTCATGCGTTCATCGATGCAGCGGCTGATACCGGGGCAGATGCCATCAAGTTTCAGACCCACATCGCCGATGCCGAATCCACGCTCGATGAAGAGTTCCGGGTTGCATTCAGCAAACAGGACAAGACGCGGTACGACTACTGGAAGCGCATGGAATTTACGCCTGAGCAGTGGTCGGGTCTGGCCGAACATGCCAGCGCGCGAGGCGTGGTGTTTCTCAGTTCGGCCTTTTCGGTGGCAGCCATCAATCTTCTGGAAGCGATTGGCATCCCGGCGTGGAAGGTAGGTTCCGGAGAATTCAGGTCGGACGACCTTCTGGCACGCCTGTGCGAGACCGGATTTCCGGTCATTTTCTCTACGGGGATGAGCACGTGGCAGGAAATTGAAACCGCTGTCGCAGCGTTTCAGGAGCAGAAGTCGCCGCTTGCGCTCCTTCAGTGCACGAGCCGTTACCCAACGCCTCTTGAGGAAGTCGGGCTGAATGTCATCGACGACCTTCGAAACCGCTTTGACGTCCCAGCCGGACTGTCGGATCACTCAGGGAGTATTTATCCATCGCTTGCCGCACTCGCGCGCGGTGCCAATCTCATCGAGGTCCACCTGACACTCGACAGGCGATTGTTTGGTCCCGATGTCCCGGTATCGCTGACACCTGACGAGATGCGAACGGTGTGCGAGGCGCGTGACGCCTTTGCGGTCATGGACGCCAATCCTGTCGACAAGGAGACCATGGCCAAGAACCTCAGCACCATGCGTGATCTCTTCACCAAGAGCCTGGCGGTGACGCGTCCTCTCGCAGCGGGTACCAGGCTGACACCAGATATGTTGACCTCGAAAAAGCCCGGCACCGGCATACCCGCTGGGGATCTGGGGGGCTTTGTGGGTCGAACCCTCGCGCGTGACGTATCACCTGACCGTTTGCTTTCTCTCGAGGATATTGATGGCGGATAAACGCAAGATTTGCATCGTGGTGAACAGCCGGGCCAATTACGCCCGAATCAAATCCGTCATGCGCGCCATCGAAGAGCACGAGGCTTTGGACCTCAAGCTTATCGTCGGTGCTTCGGCGCTGCTCCACCGGTTTGGCGCGGTTCGCGACATCATCGAAGCTGATGGCTTTACTCCGGTATCGACCGTTTACTCCATCGTCGAAGGTGAAACACCAACGACAATGGCAAAGTCGACAGGTATGGGCATCATCGAGCTCGCGACTCAATTCGAAAACATTCAGCCCGATATCGTCCTGACTGTCGCCGACAGGTTCGAGACGATCGCGACCGCCATCGCCGCCAGCTATATGAATATTCCCGTTGCGCACACACAAGGCGGGGAAGTCACAGGTTCCATCGACGAAAGCGTGCGCCATGCCGTAACCAAGCTCGCGCATATTCATTTTCCTGCGACGGGTCGGGCTCGGGACAACGTCGTGCGTATGGGTGAGGACCCGGAAATGGTGTTTCTCACCGGATGTCCATCAATCGACCTTATTGCGGATCTCGATCTACGAATGCCGCCCGATATGTTTGAGCGGTATCGCGGTGTCGGCGCACAAATTGACCCGTCGCAGCCTTACCTGGTCGTCCTCCAGCATCCCGTGACAACAGAGTACGGCTCAGGGTTAGATCAGATCTGGGAGACGCTGACCGCGGTCGAAAAAGTTGGTTTGCAGGCCGCATGGCTATGGCCAAACGTGGATGCAGGGTCCGACGACATTTCAAAGGGACTGCGTGTTTACCGGGAGCGCAACAATCCCGACTGGCTCCACTTTTATCGTCACTTTGGCGCGGAGGATTACGCGCGCCTGATAAACAACGCGGCCTGCCTGGTCGGCAACTCAAGCTCTGGGCTGAGGGAGGGCGCATACCTCGGTGTTCCCGCAGTCAATATCGGGACCCGCCAACAAGGTCGGGAACATGGGGAGAACGTCATCCACGTCGACTATGACGCGGCGCAGATTGAAGCGACGGTCAACCAGCAAATATCTCACGGCCGGCACCAGAGCGCGCATTTATTCGGTGATGGAAATGCGGGCAGGAAAATTGCAGACGTTCTCGCCTCTGTCGAACCCAACGTTCAAAAGCGACTCACGTATGACCAGTCGCATGACCAGGGAATCCAACAGCTGGCAGAACGCGCGCGCCTGAGACGACATCTCACCGGGAACGGCACTCGATGACTTCGGTTAACAAGCACATCCTCGTCGTTGGAAGCGGCAGCGCTGGCAAGCGGCATGCTCGCAACCTCGCGTCCCGGGGCTGCACCATCTCGAGCATGGATCCGCGTCAGGACCGCCTCGCGGAGCTGGCCGAAGAGACTCCGGTGGAGCGGGGGTTCGACTCCATCGAAGCGGCTCTCGAAAACTCGGAGCGTCTAGACGGCGTGGTCATCACATCGCCCCCCTTCTTTCACGTGGATCAAGCAATTGCGGCGATCGAGGCGAGGTTGCCGGTCCTGCTGGAGAAACCGGTCTCGCCCGATGCGACAAGCGCCCGCAAGCTAGCCCGGACTTGCGAGTCCCATGAGGTGGCACTCCTGCTGGGATACACTTGGCGCTGGTGGCCGCCCCTTCGAGACGTCAAAACCAAGCTCGAATCGGGCGCTGTCGGGCGCCTGCGGCATGTTCGCTTCACCATGTCCGCACATCTAGCCGACTGGCATCCCTGGGAGCGCTATCAAGACTTCTTCATGTCCAGTCGAGAATTGGGTGGTGGCGCAATCCTCGACGAAAGCCATTGGATCGATCTGGCACTGTGGTTCTTCGGCATGCCGCGTTCCGTCTCGGCCCGAATCGAGAAGATCAGTGATCTCGAGATCGATGCGGACGACAATGTCGACATGATCCTGGAGTTCGATGACGGCCTGCGTGCCACCTTGCACCTCGATCTCTTCGGCAGACCTCACGAAAAGAGCATCCGATTCGTTGGCGAAGAGGGCAGTTGCTTGTGGACGGAATCACCCAATCGCGTCGCGTTTTCCGGCAGTGCCTCCGAGGACTGGGACGAGACCACATACACCTGCGAACGGAATGACATGTTTATGGGTGTGACCGAGGAATTCCTCGATGTGCTCGATGGGCAGAGCGTCACCACCTGCTCCATCGAGGATGGCGTCCGCGTACTCGACGTGATCGAGGCCGCCCGGCGCAGTCACGAAGAAGAGCGCCGCATCCCGCTATAGCTCAACGGCCGACTGGTCGGCATCCGCCCCGGCTTTACGCGAGTGGATGCTTGTCCGAGGGCGCCGCATGTTTGCCCAGCCTTGCCCCAGCAGCGCCGCCCCCACGATGACGGCACCGATCACCTGGACTGGTAACAGAACCCAAAGAAAATAAGACAGGCCGTCATGCAACAGCAGCAGCAACGGGGACAAAAAGGTAACGTTGTAGACCAACGCGGTCGTGCGCTGCTCGACGCGCAGCCAGCCCGACTGCCGTTCGGTTTCATCACCGGTCAATGGACCGGTTTCGCGAATCATCCATTCGCGATGGTGGCTCACCCGTGATTTCGTCAGCTCTGCGTACACGGCGAGAAGGGTCACGGCGAAACCGGCAATCACAATCCGCACGTCGCCAGCGAGATGCCAGTATGCGAATCCCGCGGCGGCCGGGGTGAGTAGAGACAAGAACCTGTCCGCGAAGCCATCAAAGAATTTGCCCCAGTAGGTCACAGATTCCGACATGCGGGCGATGTTGCCATCCAGGCAGTCGAGCACGAGATTGAGATATACGTGCACCATGAAGGCGAGAATCAGGTGCCGACTTCCACTGGCCAATGCCGCCAGGGCAAGCACGTTCAACAGGCACCGGACGACAGTCACCGTATTGGCCGATACACCCGCGTTGTAGACTGCCGGGGTGAGGTAGATGGCGAGTGGCCGGGCAAACAGCCTTACGAAAATTTGCGGTCGAACGTGGCTATTGAAGGAAGCTTTGACATCGTCGACAGTGATACGATCCGCCGGACGAGTTTCATGATTGGGTGCTTCAGAGGTCATCAGGTGCCCGGCACTCTTATGAGGTAACGATCTTGTCGTCTAGGAACGGATCGCAAGCATACTCCCCCAGCGACGGGTGTCACGGTTCCAACTCACGTCGTCGCGCGGTATAGCGGTACGGACACGGCGGCGTATGGCAAGCTTCACACAACGGCTCGATCGCGGACTGAAGACCACGGCATTGCGTTCGTTGCGATTCAATTTGCGCGCCAAACGCTTGTTCACCAAGCGGCGGAACTGCCTGTTCGTCACCTGTTTTCCAAAATCTGGTTCGACGTTTCTCGTTTCGGTGCTTGCCGAGTCATCGGGATACATTCGGCAGTTTCTCGGATACGACCATCTCAACGAGCAGGATCTGTACCTGCCCAACCTCATCGACGCCTACAACATGAACATCGTCTGCCATCAGCATACCAGGGCAACCTCGCCCAACCTCGAACTCATCAAGGAGTTCGGCATACGCCCGGTGGTGCTGGTGCGCGATGTTTTCGATTGCCTCGTTTCTCTACGCGATCATCTGGACAGGGAATCGCGACGCACACCGGTGTTCACCGCGACCGACGACTTTTTCTCCAAGTCCCAGACGGAGCAATTCGATGAACTGATCGATTTCGCGCTTCCTTGGTATGTAAATTTCGTGGTGTCGTGGAAGTCTGCTCAAAGTGAAGGCGTGCAAACACTGTGGCTCTCCTACGAAGACATGATGGCGGACAAGGCCGAAGCAGTGAGACAGGTTCTCAGGTTCTATGGTCTCGATCAATTTGGCAGTCGTGTCGACGCCGCCATAGCAAAGGTCGATGCGGGTGACGGCACGCGCTTCAATCGCGGCGTCAGGGGCCGGGGCCGGTCACTGCTTTCTGCCGAGCAGCAGCAGCGCGTCATGGATCGTTTCGGACATTTCCCTGACGTGGACTTCTCTATGATCGGAATCGCGCCGAGCGCCGACCCCGTGGCATCACAGGCGTGATGTCCGGGGCACCGCCTTACCCTGCGCAGCCTACACCTGGCTTGGGCTCTTCCTTTCTGACCGCCACGGACATAGCGGAATTTCTGGACCTTTGGCTCAGCAATGAGTTGCTCGACGGTGAGGCCGCGCGAACTTTCGCCGCATACTACGGCAGCTACGCAAAATCCTTCTCACCCCGGATGCGTCGACTCTATGCCGGACAGATCCGCGAAGCTGAAAAAGTCCTCGAGAACAACCCGTCTGCATCAGTTCTTGAGGTGGGTTGCGGCCTCGGAACGGAGTCACTCTGGCTCGCCTTGAAAGGTGGAGATGTTCGCGCCGTCGATGTGCGGCAGGATCGTGTTAACACCGCAGTCGCGCGTCAAAGAGTCCTCGAAACCGAGATTGGGCGACCCGTCGATTGTGCGTTCTTCTGCGGCTCGTTCCTCGAATTGAACGACGATGAGGCGTTCGATCTGATCTGGATGGAACAGGCCTTTCATCACCTGGAACCGCGCCGAGACGTCGTGCAAAAAACGGCCACGTTGCTGAAACCGGGGGGACACCTGGTCATTTCCGAGGCGAATGCCCTTAACCCTCTACTTCAGTTGGAGCTGTTCATCCGCCGCGGCGTTCCCCGTGTGGCGATGCAACAAGGGCCGGATGGAACGGATCATCCGTATGGCGTCGAACGCGTCACGTCGGCAATGAATCTTGTTAAGATGTTTGAGAGGGTCGGCATACGCCGCGTCGGTGTCCGGCATTACCGAATGTTTCCCAACAGTCCCCTGTTCGACCGGCTGGCAGGCGTCGAAGATGTTTTGGCTCGGAATGCTCTGGCCCCATTGCTCACACACTTCAACTACGTGGGCGAAAAAGCGGTATGAGCGAAGAGTTCTCAGCCAAGCGTCGACTGCTGTTCATCCTGAATGACGCACCGTTCTTCGTCTCCCATCGCCTCTCTCTCGCCGCAGCAGCGAGACGTGCGGGATTCGACGTCCATGTCGCTGTCGCGCATGACGCCGATGCCGTCGCAATCATTGAGTCTGCGGGCATTCATCATCACGACATTCCATTGAAGCGGGGCGCACGCGGCCCATTGGGTGAATTGCGGCTGATCTTCAGGCTCGCAAACATCATCCGCTCGCTGCGCCCCGATCTGATTCACACCGTGACGATGAAGCCAGTGCTCTACGGAGGAAGTCTGGCGCGACTGATGAAGGTGCCCGCAGTCGTGAACGCGGTTACGGGACTGGGCTACCTGTTTCTGATCGAGGGCACCCTCGCGAGACTGCAACGAGGAATCATCAAGCGGATTTACCGGTTCGCTCTCGGTCAACCGAACGGCCGTGCCATTTTTCAGAACCCTGACGATTTGCGGCTGTTCCTCGACGAAGGGCTGGTGGCACCGGATGACAGCATCATCATCAAAGGTACCGGCGTAGACATGAACCTGTTCCAGTTCCTTCCCGAGCCCGCCGATGAGCCCATCGTCATGTTTCCGGCTCGGGTGATCGGCGACAAGGGTATTCACCAGTTTGTCTCTGCCGCCAGGACCCTCAAGGGTGAGGGTCTTTCGGCTCGCTTTGTCATTGTTGGTCGGACCGACCCGGATAACCCAACTGATGTTGGTGAGTCGAAAATCCGGGAGTGGGAACGGGATGGCCTGGTGGAGTGGTGGGGTTTCTCGAATGATATGGCGAGCACCTTGCCCAAGGCACACATCGTCTGCATGCCCTCTTACCGGGAAGGTCTGCCGCGGGTCTTGATTGAAGCCGCGGCCTCCGGTCGCCCTATCGTTACGGCCGATGTTCCCGGGTGCCGAGAGATCGTCAAGCACGGCGAGAATGGCTTCCTCGTGCCGGTCAGAGATGGCGCCGCCACGGCGGAAGCGATCGCCAGGCTGCTTGCGGATGATGAACTCAGGCACCAGATGGCGCAGCGTTCACGGGAGATGGCGGAACGGGATTACGCGATGGATAAGTTCATCGCAAAGACCTTCGCAGTCTACGAAAAACTGATCCCAAATTCCCTGCAAGCGGCGGCAGCGAACAGCGTCACGGCATGAGACATCTTCACGCAGGCCACTGGCTGGGATTTGCCGTATTTCTTACCGTGCCCCTTGCAGTCATCGCACCCAAGGGCGGGGTGATTCTTGTCGCCCTGATGGCGCTGCCTTTGCTGGCGCGCACCGTCTCTCGAGGGTTTCATCGTCAGGTGCTGAAATCACCGACTGCAGCCACTCTGGCGTTGATGTTGATATGGGGCTGTACCAGCGCCCTATGGGCGTTGGAACCGGAAACAGCGCTGCGGCGCTCGGGCTCTCTCGCGTTGCTCGCGGCGGCTGCGGTGTCCCTGTTTCTGGCGTGCGACGCTCTGGTCGCGGAGGAACGCTGGGTGGCACGGCGGGCAACCGTCGTTGGATTGACCACCGGCTGCCTCCTGTTGATCGTAGAGTTGTCAGCCGGCCTTCCCGTCAACACACTCGTTCGTGGTGCGGAGAATGTAACCAAACCAACGATTCTCAACGGCGCGTTGAGCATTGTGGCAATCATGGCGTGGCCCGCGGCGCTGATCCTGAGGCAGCAAAAGAGGCTTTGGCTCGCCATCGGTGTTTTGTTTCTCGCGGTCATTGTTCTGCTTCTGGGAGATGGGAACTCCGCGCGCGTTGCCTTCGGCCTCGCGGCTCTGGTCGCCGCCGCGGCGCTGCACTGGCCAGACATGTCGAGACGGGCAATGGTCATCGTCTCGACATTGGGAATTTTGACGGCGCCCCTCGTGCCCGGGACGTTTCTGTCGCCTGACCGCTGGACGGATGCGCTGTCGGGAACCACCGACTCAGCAATTCATCGGCTGCATATCTGGAACTTCTCGGCCGAGCGCATCGCAGAAAAACCTCTGGCCGGCTGGGGATTGGACGCCTCCAGGACCATTCCGGGCGGTGACGTTGAGGTCATTCAGGATGGCGCCAGCATGCAACTCCATCCTCACAATGCCCCTTTGCAAATCTGGCTGGAGCTTGGAGTCCCCGGCGCCGCAGGACTGGCCGCAATCGTGATAATCGCCCTGATGAGCGCCCGACATCTGCCGCGCGAAGCACAGGCTGCCTCACTGGCGACGACCACGGCTGCCCTTGCCGTCGCTTCCCTGTCGTTTGGAATCTGGCAGCATTGGTGGCTTGCCACCCTCGCGCTCGCAACCGTCGCGGTGAAAATCGCGGTGGCAGACTCCGAACCGTCAAACGCCCAGTCGGTGTAGCGGCGCGGCCCAAGGGCGCCGCGCCGCCTGCAACCTTTCTACGGATTGATGAGCGGATAGGACCGCTTCACCACCATGGCAACGGCGGCAGCCACGATAGCCTTGATCACGTCGCCCGGAATGAAAATCGTGGAGCCCGCGAGCGCCTTCCCGAATTCCATGTTGGCGACCACGGCAAGCCAGGGAATGCCGATTACGTAAACGACGATGACGCCGCCGATGACGTTAAACAGCAAGAGATTCCAGAAGTTCAAGCGGTTCCAGTACCTCTCAACGAACCAGCCGACGACGAAGGCCGCGGGTATCCATGAGAGGATGAATCCGCCGGTCGGGCCCAGAATTACGCCAAAGCCACCCTTCCAACCTGTCAACAGCGGCAATCCGACGGCGACCAGTATGACGAACAACAGGAGCGACAGACCGCCGCGTCTGGCGCCAAGGATTGAACCGGCCAACATCACGCCGATGTTTTGCACGATGATGGGGGCCGGAACGAACGGCGCTTGAAATGGCGGGAAAACAGCGCACGCTGCGGTCAGTGCTGCAAACAGCGCGACAAATACCATGTCTCGTGTAGTCATGATGCCCCCCAAAGGCGTATTGCGAACCGATTTCGGGAATTGCCGGACGCGAGGCCAGCTGAAATGGAACTCTCTTATAGTCCGTCGGGACCCGTCGCATCAACGCCGCGACGTCGCTGCAATTCCTACCCTCTGCGTTTCCAAACTGGGACCACCGGCTCGGGATCATAGCCCCGGGCCTCAATGGACTCAGACAAATCATCCGCCATTTTCAACGTCTTGATCAGAAGCGGCATCAACAAGGCGATCGCGTTGCGATCAAGCCCTCGTGCCCGCTGGGCTTCGAGTATCTCCTGAGCCTCACGCATCATCATGGGAATGAATCGTATGACCATGGACAGCATCATGCTCACCTTGGACGGATTGACCCCCAGATGTTTAAGCGGGCGCACGACGCGCTCCAGGACATCCATCATGTCCGAGACTTTTGTTGTGAGCGTGACCAGAACGGCGAGCAGCAGCAGAACCAGGATGCGAAGGACAGTTTCGAGACCCAGCATCCAGTCCGTCAGAAACACATGGAACAGAAAGATCGGAACCATGAAGATCAGCGCCGTCCGTAGTTGTCGCAAGGTGTCTTTCCAGGGAAGACGCGCAACTTGGAACAGGGCCGCGATGATCAGGAGCTCGGCAACGTGTACCGGAATGTTGGAAATGACGAACAGCGCCATGCTTCCGATCACCAAGATCAGAAGTTTGATCCCCGCCGGTATGCGGTGAACAATCGTGTCACCCGGTACATACAGCGACAGCATTAGGCCATCGCCTGAGTGTAGTAGCGGATCGCGTCGTCGGGAGCACCGTCTGCCACGACCTGCCCGTCTTCGAACACGATCACACGCTCGAACTCCTCAAGGTGTTCCAGATCATGGGTGACCAGAATGATCGGCTGCTCGATGGCGTGTATCGTGTCGAGAACGAGCTTCTTGTTACGCAGGTCCAAGAGTGTCATCGGCTCATCGAACACGACATAACTCGGCTCCATCACCAGCACTGCCGAGATCGCCAGCATCTGTTTTTCGCCCCCGGACAAAAGATGAGCCGCGCACTGTCTGAGATGTTCCAGCTTGTACTTCCCGAGAATCGAATCAATCCGGGAAGCGATCTCTTGCTTGGACAACTTGAGATTCTTGAGGCCGAACTCGAGGTCCTCTTCGACCACAGGAAAGACGATCTGGTTGTCCGGATTCTGAAAGACGAATCCGACCTTGCGTCTCACCGCCTTGACATCGGTTCTCGTGTCAATCCCATCGACGGTGACAGTCCCCTCGTCCGGAATCAGGAGGCCGTTCAACAGGCGCACAAATGTGCTCTTCCCCGACCCGTTGGCGCCGATGACACCGACTCGGCGCTCGCCGATTCGCAAGCTGATGTCTTTGAGGACGTGGCGTTCACCGAAACGCTGGCTGACGTTGGAAATTTCGAACATGATTCGCTGGATTCTCGCCGCCGGACGCGACCACGCGTATGCTAGCGGCAGGGACATGCAGATGCGACCTTGGGATCGCGATTACCAGTTAACCCATTGATAGACGGATATCTAATCAACTACCTGTTGCTGGCCTTCCTGGTCACCTATCCGCTGTCGCGGTTCGCCACCGGCAAACTGGTCAAAGTCCTAAACCGGCACGCGGTGCTCGACCAGCCCAACCACCGGTCCAGCCATGCTCGTCCGGTGCCCCGAGGCGGGGGCATTGTCGTGATCGGCTTGTTGGTTCTGGCCTGGGGCCACTTCGGAGTCCTGGTGCCTCACGTCGCGCCCGCACTGTTCACTATTCTTGGGCTTGCGCTGGCTCTCGCCGCGGTCTCCTGGATCGACGACCTCCGAGGGCTCAATCCATTCGCCCGTCTGTTCTGCCATGCCATCGCTGTTGCCATTGGGCTGTGGACGCTTCCGGACGCCCCCGTGTTTCAGGGACTCGTCGCTCCGTGGATCGACGACCTGATGGCCGCGCTGCTCTGGCTCTGGTTTGTCAACTTGTTCAACTTCATGGATGGCATCGACGGCATTACCGGTGCCGAGACCGTCGCCATCGGTCTCGGCGTCACGGTGATCGCGGCACTGGCAAATCTCGGTCCCGATATCGCCCTCTATGGCCTGACTCTGGTGACGATAACGTTCGGGTTCCTGCGCTGGAACTGGCAGCCCGCCAAGATATTCCTCGGAGATGTGGGAAGTGTCCCCCTCGGCTACCTTGTCGGTTGGCTCTTGCTGACGTTGGCCGCCGAGGGTCATTGGGCCCCGGCCATCATCCTGCCGCTGTATTATCTGGCCGATGCGACGATTACTTTGTTGCAGCGCCTGGTGCGCGGCGAAAAGATTTGGTTGGCACACCGCAGTCACTTCTATCAGAGGGCAACCCAAAGCCCGGGAACCCATGCCGGCGCCGTCCGTCGAGTCAATGCGGCCAATATCGCTCTCGTTATTCTGGCAGTCGTCGCAGCCATGTATCCCGAAATTGCACCACTCCTACTATTATTCGCCGGGCTGATCGTCGCCGTGTTGCTGTGGACGTTCGCCAATCGCCCGATCAAGGTACCCACGTCCCTCAGCACGCCAGACAAGGATTGATCGTTTGAGTTTTAACTCACGCATTCTCATCGTCGCTGTCCACGACGTCATCATGGCGGCGTTGAGTTTCGAGGCCGCAGTAGCCCTGCGCTATTTCACGTACGGCGCGCCGCAGGAGTTCCTGTTCCTCTGGGAAGGCACTCTGATCTTTTCCGTGGTTTGCGCCATTACGTTCTGGCGCATCGGTCTCTATCGCGGCATCTGGTACTACGCGTCGCTCAACGATCTGATCGCGATATTCAAAGCTGCAACCCTGGCGATCCTTATTTTTCTTCCTGTGCTGTTCGTTCTGACCCGCCTCGAGGACTTCCCACGCACATCGCTGATCATCAATTGGCCGCTTCTGATCGTCATGCTGGCGGGTCCGAGATTTCTGTACAGGGCCCTCAAGGATGGGAACCTCCAGGCCGCTTTCCAGCGTTTTGAGATGGACCAGAGCCGAGTCCCGGTACTGCTGGCCGGCGCCGGTGATCAGGCCGATTCTTTCATCCGCGAAATGGCTCGCTCAGGCCTTGGAACCTACCGCGTGGTGGGAATCGTCGATGACAAGATGGGACGTATTGGCCGTGACATCCGCGGTGTGCGAATTCTCGGCTCCCTCAGCGCCATCAACGATGTCGTCGCCCGCCTCGAACGCGAGGGCATGCGCCCCCAAAGGCTGATCATCGCTGGCGGCAGCTTTGGCGGAGAGAAGATCCAGGATCTTCTTCAACGTTGTGAGAACCTCGGGATGAGTCTTGCCCGGCTTCCCCGCCTCACCGACTTCGATAGCGGACGAGACGTCAATGCGGATGCCACGACCAGCACGGTCCGAAGTTTCGAACCACGACCCGTCGATGTTGAAGATCTTCTGGGACGACCTCAGAAGGTCCTCGACCGCGACGCCATGCGGGAATTGGTCTCAGACCGGCGCGTTCTCGTTACCGGCGCCGGCGGTACCATCGGGGCAGAACTAACCCGTCAAATCGCCGACTTTCAACCAGCCTGTCTGACGCTCGTCGACAATGCTGAATACAACCTCTATCGCATCGATCTTGAGATCAGTGAGCGCCATCCGGACCTGCCACGACGGGCTGCACTTGCCGATGTCAGGGACCCGGAACGACTTGAGGACATATTCAGTTCCGAGACTCCCGATCTGGTATTTCACGCAGCTGCCTTCAAGCACGTCCCGCTCGTTGAAGCCAATGCCGAAGAAGGCGTACTGACCAATGTGATCGGGACTCGCAACGTCGCGGAAGCATGCCGTCGCAATGGCGTTGGTGCGATGGTCCTGATCTCGACTGACAAGGCCGTGTCGCCATCAAATATCATGGGCGCCACGAAGCGCATTGCCGAACGCTACTGCCAGGCGCTGAGTGCTCAGCCCGGGGGACCGCCCAGCGAAACCCGTTTTGTTACCGTCCGCTTCGGAAACGTTCTGGGTTCAACCGGGTCCGTCGTACCGTTGTTCAGCCGACAGATTGCCTCAGGGGGCCCGGTGACCGTGACAGATGAGGCGGTCACCCGATTTTTCATGACAACCCGCGAGGCCGTCGAACTCGTGCTTCAGGCTTGTGCGTTGAATGGCTCAGACTCGGATGCACGCGGCAAGATTTACGTCCTCGACATGGGAGAGCCTGTATGCATCGCTGATCTTGCACATCAAATGATCCGATTGGCCGGGTTGCGGCCGGGCAAGGACATCGACATTCAATTCACTGGCCTTCGGACGGGTGAAAAACTGCACGAAGAGCTTTTCGATTCCGACGAAGTCATTTCAGCGACGGCACACCCGTCCATCCGACTCGCGTCGTCGCCAGCGATGGACATTGAACTCCTCCGGGCTCAAATTGAGAAACTCGGTGAGGTCGCAAAGCATCATAAAACTGCGGACATTCTCGATCTCATCGCGACTCTTGTTCCAGAATTTCGAGCGCCCGACGCGACAACTCGAAGCGCTGACTCGATCGCGGTCGCCGGTTCCGAGTAGGAATCTGCGACAGTCCTGACGAAACGCCGCAGATCATGGTATAGCCGCAGGGCAACAACTTCCTCTCACGTCGAACCCATCTGAACCAGTCGAGCAACACCATGATCCGCCGCGCCATTCTGTCCGTTTCCAATAAATCGGGTCTGGAGGAATTGGGAGCCTTCCTCGCCGGCCGAGGGATCGAAATGCTATCGACTGGCGGGTCGGCCCGGACCCTCCAAGCGGCGGGATTGGATGTGAAGGAGGTCGCCGACTACACCGGTTTCCCGGAAATGATGGACGGCCGGGTCAAGACCCTTCATCCCAAGGTGCACGGCGGTATCCTCGCTCTCCGCGACGTCGCTGCCCACCGCGACGCCATGGAGACACACGGCATCGCGGACATCGATCTCGTGGTGGTGAATTTGTACCCCTTTGAGGAAACCGTTGCGAAGGGCGCACCGTTCACCGATTGCATCGAGAACATCGACATCGGCGGCCCGGCCATGATCCGTTCGGCCGCCAAGAACCATGCCCATGTCACGGTTGTGGTGGACCCCGAGGATTATCAAGCCGTGATGAAGGATATCGAGGCGAATGACGGCGCCGTCGGTGACGATCTCCGGCGACAATTAGCCGCCAAGGCCTATGCCCACACGGGCGCGTATGATGCCGCGATATCAAACTGGTTTGCCCGAGAGCTGGGGGCATCGTTTCCCGAGCGTCTCGTGCTGTCGGGTCAGCGCCGGGAGGTCTTGCGATATGGAGAGAATCCGCACCAGGAAGCCGCCTTTTACGTCGGCGGAGAGCCGCGGCCGGGCATCGCCACGGCACAGCAGGTTCAGGGAAAGGCGCTCTCATTCAACAATCTGAACGACACGGATGCAGCGTACGAACTTGTGGCCGAATTCGACCCGCAAAAGCACGGGCCTGCCGTCGCAATCATAAAGCACGCCAATCCATGCGGTGTTGCGGTCGGTGAAACTCTCGCCGAAGCCTACCGAAAAGCCTTCGCCTGCGATCCGGTGAGCGCATTTGGCGGCATCATTGCGCTGAACAGCTCGCTGGACAGTGAAACCGCCGAAGAAATCTCCGGAATCTTCACGGAGGTCATTGTCGCGCCGGACGCGGATGAAACGGCCAAAGAGGTGCTCGCCCGGAAGGAGAATTTGAGACTCCTGTTGACCGGATCGCTCCCGGATCCGTCTTCACGTGGGTCAACGGTACGTTCGCTGGCCGGGGGCTATCTTGTCCAGACCCGGGATGATCAGCTTACCCGCGGAGACGTCAGGGTCGTTACGAAGAAGTCGCCGAGCGAATCGGAGATGGCCGATCTCACGTTCGCTTTCACCGTCGCAAAACACGTCAAGTCAAACACGATCGTCTATGCGAAGGACGGCGCGACGGTTGGCGTTGGCGCCGGACAGATGAGCCGTGTGGATTCCGCTCGACTCGCGGTCCGCAAGGCAGTGGACGTGGCTGACGCCGCCGGACACTCGGAGCCCGCCACGATTGGCTCCGTCGCCGCCTCGGATGCATTCTTCCCCTTCGCCGACGGTCTGCTCGCCGCCGTTGAAGCAGGGGTCACCGCCGTCATTCAACCGGGCGGATCGATGCGTGATGACGAAGTGATCGCTGCTGCGGACGACGCCGGTGTCGCCATGGTCTTCACAGGCATGCGCCATTTCCGTCACTAACCACCTGACACAGGAAGTAGCACCATGATCGTTTCCACAACCCCAACTCTCCAAGACAAACGCATCCTGGCCTACAAGGGCCTGGTGTCAGGAGAGGCCATCATGGGTGCCAACATCTTCCGCGACCTGTTTGCGGCGGTTCGCGATATCGTGGGTGGTCAGGCCGGTGCTTACGAGAAAGTTCTCAAGGACGCCCGTGATGTCGCCATTCAGGAGATGACCGACGAAGCCGCGGCTCGGGGTGCCAATGCCGTCGTGGGAGTGGATCTCGACTATGAAGCCATCGGCGACAAGTCCAGTATGCTCATGGTAACCGCGAGTGGGACGGCTGTTGTCGTAGAGTAAACACCGAATACGCCCTGTTCGCTCGGCCGGGCATCGCCCGGCCGTTTTTTATTGGATCATGGATTTGTTCGAACGGTGAACAATACGCAGAGACCGATCACGAAGAACGCCACGGCCGTACCCAGTCCCATGCTTTGACTACCGCTCCACGCCGTGACCGTCGCCGCTACGATCGGACCCAGAAACGCGGTCGCCTTCCCCGACAAGGCGAACAGTCCGAAAAACTCCGTGCGGAGTTCAGGCGGTGCAAGGCGCGCCATGAATGAGCGGCTGGCCGCCTGGGTCGGTCCGACAAAGATCCCAAGCGCAGCACCCCAGACCCAGAACCAGGTGACGTCGTCGACGATGACGGCTCCGAGACTGGCACCTGAAAGTCCGATTAAGGCGGCGATAATGGCGAATTTCGAGCCCTGCCAATCGTCTATCCAGGCGAACACGATGGCGCCCAGTCCAGCCGTCACGTTCAGTACGATCCCGAACTGAATCAGTTCCGCCTGCTCCATATTGAACTTGCCCGCCGCATACACGCCACCAAGAGCAAATACGATTACAAGGCCGTCGTTGTAGAACATGCGCGCGATGAGGAATCGCAATGCGTTGGCGTGCTCGCCGGTCAATCCCTTTATCGTTGTCTCTAATGCCGAGAGACCCCGCTGAACCCGAACACCGATCGGGAGACTGGCAGCCGGCCGGTCCGGCGTGAACAGGAAGAGCGGAATCACGAATATCGCAAACCAGACGGCAACCAGCGGCCCCACAATCCGAATATTGGCGGCATTTTCGGTACTTACGCCGAACAGCGGCGTTTCCGTCTGAATGAATCCGAACAGCATGACGAACAGCGCGGCCAGGCCGCCCGCATATCCGACACCCCAGGCCCATCCAGACCACCGGCCCAGACGTTTCGGTGAAACAATGTCTCCCAGCATCGCATTGTTGAAAACGATCCCGAACTCGAACCCGATGTTTCCTAGAATGACCAGCACCATTGCCAGGATGACGGCGCTTGGAGTCGGCTCGGCGAACCAGAGAAGGGCAGAACAGACGATACACAACCCACTGAACGCCAGTATCCAAGGCTTACGCCGGCCGCCCGCGTCGGCGATCGCGCCCAACACAGGGCTCAATACGGCAATCACCACGGCGCTGATGCCAGCCACATAGCCCCACAGCGCCTGGCCCTGGACTTCATCGCCGACAATGCCGCGGCTGAAGTAAGCTGCAAACACAAAGGTGATAATCAAAGTGGTGAACGGAGAGTTCGCCCAGTCATAGAGCGCCCAACCGACCATACCGCGTCGCGTCGTGGGGACTTTTGGGTCGGAGACGTCGCTCATCACTTCAGAACCTGGCAATTCTTTGCCTAACAGCGACCGTCTCAGGCCTTCAGGTGATCAACATACTGCGCATGTGGCGGTTAACGATCGCGAGTTGCGCGATGTCGACAGCACCACTGAGACGAAATTCACTGATCAGGCCTGATGTCCGGGAGACCGTCGAATGATTCGCTTCCGCCCATTCCGTGATCGCCTGCTCATCGAGAGAGCCGTTCGCCCTGTCCATGACTCGCGTCACCAACGTCCGCTGCTGACCGTAGAGATCTTCGATGATCGCGCCCACGGCCAGTCGCTCCCAATGGTTTTGAATCTCGATCCCTTCGGCTGCTGAGCGCAGCCAATCGAGACCAAGACGCGCGCCGATGGCGAAGTACGTCGGACCAATTTCGTCGATGGGACGGCCTGAACTATTTGCGACGTGGACGATGTGACAGACCGACCGCATGGCCTCGAGACCTGCCACACGTTTGGCCAGACCGGCCGGAACGCCCTGCTCGACATAGTTCGCCTGCTTGGCCTTTAACTCCGCGGCCTCGAGATCCGCGAGCTGTCCATCCAAATTCTTGGCCATGGTCGCGATTCCTGGCGCATACGACGCAACAACTTTGGAGATGTCCATTGGCTGCGGCACGTTCTTGAGAAACCACATCGCCGCATGGCGGATTAGATCCTCGACCGCAATCATCATGTCTGTCTGCAAACCAGCATCGACTTTGTTGTCGAGATCAGCAATGTCTTGCCAGAGAGCACGCAAATCGAAGGCATCACGCGTCGCGACATAAGCCCGCGCGATATCCGCCACGGAAATCTCCGTGTCCTCGATGACGTCGTTGACAAATGTCAGGCCGGCCCGGTTGACGATGGAGTTTGCGATCTGCGTGGCAACAATTTCCCGACGGAGACTGTGGCGCTCGATAGATTTGACGAACTTCTTGCGCAACGCCGTCGGGAAATACGAGACCAGATCGGCCGCAAAGTAAGAGTCTTCCGGCAAATCGGTTCCGAGAAGCTCCTCGTAAAGGGTCATCTTGCTGTAGGCCAGGAGAACCGAAATCTCAGGCCTCGAGAATCCCAGGCCCTTCGCCTCGCGTTCCGCGATCATCTCCTCGTCAGGCAGAAACTCGACGGCACGATCAAGATCACCAGCGCGCTCCAGCGCCCGCATGAAGCGGACTTCCGGTTCCATGAAGGCTGTGCCGCGGCTCTGCACTGTCGTGATCGCCTGAGTTTGCAGGTAGTTGTTTCGCAGGACGAGATCCGCGACTTCGTCCGTCATGTCGACAAGCAATTTTGATCGTTGCTTCGTCGTCATGTCCCCCGCACCAACCACGGAGTCAACCAGCACCTTGATGTTGACCTCATGATCCGAACAGTCGACACCAGCGGAGTTGTCGATGGCATCCGTATTGATGCGACCACTCGCGAAGGCGTACTCCACGCGACCCCGTTGCGTCACCCCGAGGTTTGCACCTTCTCCAACAACGCGCGCGCGCAACTCTTTGCCGTTGATACGCAGTGAATCGTTGGCCCGATCACCAACATCAAGGTTTGTTTCGTCTTCCGACTTCACGTAGGTCCCGATTCCACCGAACCATAACAAGTCGATTTCCGACGTGAGCATGGCGCGAATCAGTTCGGTGGGAGTCAGCGAATCGGCCTTGATGCCGAACGCCTGCTTGATCTGGGGTGTCAGGGATATTGATTTTGCCGCGCGATCGAAGATGCCCCCGCCCTTGGATATGAGCTTCTTGTCGAAATCCGTCCACATCGAACGCGGCATATCGAACATGCGCTTGCGCTCGTCCCACGTCTTGGCGGGGTCCGGGTCCGGATCGATAAAGATGTGCATATGATTGAACGCACCGATCAGCTTGATGTGTTTGGACAGCAGCATGCCGTTCCCGAATACATCGCCGGACATGTCGCCAACACCAACGACCGTAAAGTCGCTCGTTTGCGCATCATGACCAATCTCGCGGAAATGGCGCTTGACGGACTCCCATCCTCCGCGCGCCGTGATTCCCATGCCTTTATGGTCGTAACCCTCTGAACCACCTGAGGCGAAAGCATCACCGAGCCAGAACCCGTAATCGATGGCGACACCGTTGGCGATGTCCGAGAAGGTCGCCGTGCCCTTATCGGCGGCAACCACCAGGTAGGGATCATCATCGTCGAAGCGGACGACATCCTTCGGCGGGACCACTTTGCCTTCGACATTGTTGTCGACCAAATCGAGAAGGCCGCGGATCAGGGTTTTGTAGCACTCGACGACCTCGGCCTGCACGGCCTTGCGCCCACCCGTTGAAGGTAACCGCTTGGCCACGAAACCACCTTTCGCTCCAACCGGCACGATCACGGCGTTCTTCACCATCTGGGCTTTCATCAATCCCAGAATCTCCGTCCGGAAATCCTCGGGCCGGTCGGACCATCGCAGCCCGCCCCGCGCGACCTTACCGCCCCTGAGATGAATGGCTTCGGCCCGAGGCGAATAGACGAAAGTCTCTACGAACGGACGCGGCAGGGGGAGTTCGGAGATATTCTGGCTGTCAATCTTGAACGACACATAGGATTTGACGCTGCCGTCCTCGGCTGGCTGATAGAAGTTCGTGCGCAGAATGCTCTGAACCAGATTCAGGAAGCGTCGAAGAATCCGGTCCTCGTCGAGGTTCGCCACGGCATCGAGTGCCGTCTCGATACCCTGAACCAGCGTGACTTCGTTGCGGGCTGCGCGCTTGCGGTCGTGAGGATCGAACCTGGTGTGAAATAGGTTGACGATATCGCGCGCGATACCGGGATTTGCCGCAAGCGTGTTCTCCATGTACGCCTGACTGAACGTGATTCCCGTTTGGCGAAGGTATTTGCAAAACGCCCGGAGAATCACGACCTGGCGCCACTCGAGTCCGGCTTGTATCACGAGCCGATTGAAACCGTCGTTCTCCAGTTCGCCGTACCAGACGCGACCGAAAGCCTCTTGCAGATTCTCTTTGACTTCGTGCAGATCGAAAGCGACGCCGGCGGAGACTTCGAGACCGTAATCGTGGATCCAAATCGATGATTCCTCTCCATAGAGCCGGATATCAAAGGGGTGCTCTTCAATGACCCGGAACCCCATGTTCTCCAGCATCGGCAGGGTATCCGAGAGCGGCAACGGCGCGCCGTGATGAAATAGTTTGAAGCGCAGGGCATTTTCCGGCGCTTCGATCGCTTGATAGAGATTCATGCCGACCCGTCCGGTCGCCATGACCTCTTCCATCTTCTCGACATCGAACGTGGCTTCCTGGGCCGAGAACGCCTCGGCGTAGCCGGCAGGAAACGCGTTTCCATACCTGTGCCATAGCTGATTACCGCGCCCCTCACCACATTGCTCGAGGAGTTCGTCGTGAAGGTTCTCTCCCCACGTACGCGCGACGACATGGAGCAATTCCTCCAGCTCTTCGCGCGGCGGCTCCGGTTTTTCTTTTTCCTTGGTCGCGATGATGTACTGAATTCGTGCCAGCGGAGAGTCACCGACATGAATGAAGGATACTGACACGTACCCGTTGAATGCCTGGGAGACGGCTTTCCCGATCAGTTCAGTAAGTTCCGTGCTGTGCCGGTAGGTCGGAACGTAAACCAGGCACGATACATAGCGACTGAACGGGTCGCGTCGATAGAAGACACTGATCCTGGGGCGCTCAAGCACTTCGAGGATGCCGATCGCCGTATCGTGAAGCTGTTGCTCCGAAATCTGGAACAACTCATCGCGGGGGAAGGTGTCGAGAATATTGGCAAGTGCCTTGCCATCGTGGCTCGCCTCTCCGAGTCCCGACATTTCAATGGTGCGTCGAACCTTGCGCCGGAGAAACGGGATTTGTTCGGGAGTCTGGTTGTAGGCCACGGACGTGAAGAGACCGACAAATCTTCGCTCACCGTTGACCTTGCCTTTGGAATCAAATGTCTTGATGCCGATGTAGTCCATGTGCACCGCGCGGTGCACGGTCGAGCGAACATTAGCTTTGGTGACGATGACGGGCTCGGACATACCCAGGAAGTATTTTACTTCGTCCGACAGTTCCGTCAGGCCGCCTTTGGTGTTCGCGAGAACGTGAAAGTCCGGATTGCGCAATACCCCCAGCCCGGAACCTTCGACGGCTTTGTGGGTTGCGCGTTTGGCCGTCGCTTTGTGTGTGTGCTCGCGATAACCCAAGAACGTGAAATGATTGTCCGCCAGCCATTCGAGAAATGAGATGGTTTCCTGGGCCTCCTCCTCTGCCACGGGTGGCGGGTTGTCCCGCAATTCTGCGACCGCCTCGTCCACCTTGGTCAGCATGGTGCGCCAGTCCTGGACGGCATATTGCACGTCGATGAGAACGGCCTGGATCGTCTCCTGGATCTCTTGCAGCACGTCAGGCGATGACTGCGCACCGACCTCCACATGCATATGGGATTCAGTGACGATGTCGCTCTTCTTGGCACGCGACTTGCCGCTGATCACTTCCAGAAGATGACCCTTGTCGTCACGTTTCACGCGGACGATGGGATGGATGACGAGATGGACCGTGTAGCCCTTGCGGTTGAGGTTGGAAGTCACGGAGTCCACGAGGAACGGCATATCGTCGTGGACTATCTCGATGACGGTGTGGGAGGACCTCCACCCCTGCTCGTCCACCCGGGGATTGATGACCCTGACTTTCGGGGTTCCCGGCTCGCGTTGTTCGGCAAATTTCCACAGACTCAGAGCGGAGCCATAGAGATTTTCCGCCGTGCTCTCCGCCAGGTCTTCCGCTGTTGCACGCTGGTAAAAGAGGCGCACAAACTGTTCAACTGATGCGGCCCGCTTCTTGTCCATTCGCGCGCGGAGGTGGTCAACAATTTGCTCGATGCGCTCCGACTTCAGATCACCCACTTTCTCCAACATCAAAACCTCTGCCCCTTGGGTGCAAAAAACCCCGCAATTACAAGGAGTAGCTTGCCCCTATTGAGGAATCATGACAAGAGATTGCGAACCCCGGGATACGCGTGATTTGGCTTACCTCCCACATGAAATCCTGGTTTGTTCGCCGGCAGCCTCCGAAAGTCGGCGTGTCGACACGGTCTTGAGACCCATGCAAACGACATCCAGACGGCTGGTGCGGGCCGTCCAGCCGTTGACGCGGAGCGCATTAAGGACCAAGCTCCGGCAACCACCACCGCGATTGACGACGGCCTGAACACGCATTGGCACTGCTCCGTCGGGGCCGTTACGGCCTCGCCAATTCCGCAGAGAGAGAATGGTAATCATGTCGAAGAAGCACGCCAACGACGCAAAATCCAAGGAGTATCTCGACCGCTACATGGCGGGCGTGGAAAAGCGGAATCCGGGCGAACCGGAGTTCCAGCAGGCGGTCTTCGAAGTAGCGTCCACGATATTTCCCTACATTGCCGATAAGCCCGAGTATCACGAGAATCAGATTCTTGAGCGGATGGCCGAGCCCGATCGGGTCGTGTACTTCCGTGTTCCCTGGACGGACGATGCCGGCAATGTGCGCACCAATCGGGGTTTCCGCGTTCAATTCAACAACGCGATCGGACCTTACAAGGGTGGTCTGCGATTCCACCCGAGCGTCAATCTGAGCATTCTGAAATTCCTCGGCTATGAGCAGACCTTCAAGAACAGCCTGACCGGATTGCCCATTGGCGGTGGCAAGGGAGGCGCCAATTTCAATCCAAAAGGCAAGTCCGACAACGAGGTCATGCGATTCTGCCAGTCCTTCGTGACCGAGCTTTATCGTCACATCGGTGAAGACACGGACGTGCCGGCCGGAGACATCGGCGTCGGCGCCCGAGAGATCGGTTACATGTTCGGTCAATACAAACGCATCACCAATCGCTTCGTCGGGGTCCTGACCGGCAAAGGCCTCGAATTTGGCGGGTCGAAGATGCGTACGGAAGCGACCGGCTACGGCGCCATGTTCTTCCTGCGCAACATGCTCGAGCACGCCGGAGGAGGAATGGAGGGCATGCGAATTTCCATATCTGGTTCGGGGAACGTCGCGACCCATGCGGCGGAGAAGGCCCTTCAGCTTGGTGCAAAACCCCTGACGCTGTCTGATTCGGGTGGCTTCGTGTATTGCGCCGACGGCTTCAATCAGGAGCAGATCGACTGGGTCAAGGAACTCAAGAACGTGCGTCGGGGCCGCATTTCGGAGACCGCCGACGAATTCAGCAACGTGGAGTATCACGACGGCAAACGGCCCTGGGGCGTTGAGGTTGACTGTGCGGTGCCATCGGCGACACAGAACGAGGTGAACGGTGAAGAGGCCGCAATGATGGTCAAGAATGGCGTCAAGGCCGTCGCAGAGGCCGCCAACATGCCATGCGAGCAGGCCGCTGTAGATGCATTCATCGAGGCCGGCGTGATGTTTGGCCCCGCGAAGGCCGTCAACGCCGGGGGCGTCGGCGTATCCGGCTTAGAAATGAGCCAGAACAGCGCCCGAATTGCCTGGGATGAGGATCATCTTCGCGGTTTGCTTGAGAACATGATGGGCGATATCCACGAAAGCTGCGTCCGGTACGGGACCGAGAAAATCGGACCGGTAAATTATCTGCGCGGTGCCAACATCGCGGGCTTCGTGAAGGTCGCCGACGCCATGATATCCTACGGCCATGTGTAGAGATCTTTGATTGCGCCGAGTACTGCGCACTCCGAACATGTCCGGCTTTCTCTCCCGAAGATTGCGAACAGTCGCCCTCATGGCCACGTGCCTGGCGGTCTGCCTTGGACCCGCCGTTGCGAGAGAGGGGCGACCCCTGTTCGAGCTGGGTGTCATGGCGGGTGGCGGATACATTCCCGATTATCCAGCTGCAGACGAGAGCCGCTTTCGCGGATTGGCGCTGCCCCATATCGCCTACCGGGGCGAGATACTGCGGTCGGATGAAAAGGGCTTGCTGCGGAGTCGGCTGATTCACACCGAAGATCTCGAGTTCGATATCAGTCTCAACGGGTCATTTCCCGTGGATTCAGATGACAACGACGACAGAAACGGTCTGCCCGATCTGGACTGGCTTGGCGAAATCGGCCCACGCGTGCAGCTCACCGTAGCGCGCGCACCCGCCGGCGGAGCGAAAGTCGATCTGGAATTGCCGGTGCGGGCCGTGTTCTCGACTGATCTTTCGGATTGGAATTATCAGGGAATCGTCGTGGCACCCGAGATCGCCTATCAGCACGAGAATTTCCTGGGCGAGAAAATCCAAGTCAAGTTTGGGCTGGGAGCCAGTTTCGCCACCGTTCAACTGACCGAATACTTCTACGAAGTCGCGCCGCAATTCGCGACCGCAACACGTCCGGCATTCTCCGCGGAGTCTGGTTATCTTGGGACGAAGGTCCAGCTCGCGGCCTTCAAGTCGTTCAGTTCCCGCTGGCGAGGCTTTGCCGGACTCAAGGTGGATTTGCACCACGGCGCCGCCAACGAAGACAGCCCTCTGTTCAAGGATAAGACGACGTTCTCCGCAGGCCTCGGGATTATCTGGTCCTTCTATCAATCAGAGGCGCGCGGCGTTGAATGATTCCCACTTCCGCAGACAGACAGATCAATAATTCTCTTTATATTGTG
>DEBC01000124.1:0-3518 GCA_002348365.1 Alphaproteobacteria bacterium UBA2966
GCCCTGAACGAGGGAGATAAACATGGCGCCAATTGACGAAAATTCTGTCGTACCGCCGCCAGTCACGGGAGATCGACCTCTCAAACGGGTCGTGTCCATGACCGGGGCCTATGGCCTCCGCAACTACACGGTCAAGGACATCCAGGACCTGAAAGGCGTGCGGCAGCTCACCCAGGTCAACCCGGTAACACCGGAGGAGGCAGCGGCGGCGGAAGAGGCCGGGATCGATGCCATCAAGATGCTGATGGAACCCAACGCGCCTCAGTCTGCGATTGATCGCCGCCGGGCGGCGCCCCACACGTTTATGACCTATGCCACGCGAATCACTCCTTACGCCAGCAAGACCGAAGCCTTGCGCGCCGCCTTCGATGCCATGGAGGCGGGGGCTGATTCGGTCATGTGCCAGTGGAGTCTGGAATTCGTCGAGACGGTGGCCAAGGCGGGCATTCCCATAGAGGGTCATGTTGGGCTGGTGCCTCGGAAGAGTACCTGGACGGGCGGCCTGCGCCCGGTGGGCAAGACGGTCGATGAGGCGGTGCAGATCTACCGAGACATCAAGGACCTCGAGAATGCCGGGGCCTGGTGCGTCGAGTGCGAGCTTGTTCCGGTGCCGATCATGCGGGAACTCTCAAAACGAACGTCGCTGGTCACGTCGTCGATCGGATCGGGATCGGGCGGAGACCTGCAGCTCCTTTTTGCCGTGGATATTCTGGGCGATGGCAAACCGCCGTTTCCGCGTCACGCCAAGCAGTATTGCGACCTCTACGCGATGCGCCAGGAGATGCAGAAGGTGCGCATCGCGGCGTTCAAGGAATACGCCGACGAAGTTCGGAGCGGCGCCTTCCCGGGGCCGGAGCACACCGTCGATGTCGGCCCGGACGTCGTCGATGGATTCCTCGAAGCTATAGACAAGTAGACCATTGTTCGTACGGACGGGAGATCAGATGTGAGCATATCGTGTCCCATTCCCCTGGACGAATTCACGGCCAGCACGACGGCGTGCGATCGGACCGTCGCGTTACCCCCCGGCTGTTTCTGGGATCCCGAATTCTACCGGTTCGAGTTAGAGGCTGTTTGGGGGCGAGACTGGTTCTGCATCGGTCGCGTGACCGATATCCCCGACGCCGGCGACTACTACACGATCACCGTGGGGAACGAACCCTTGCTGGTCGTTCGGCAGGGTGATGGGACCGTCCGCGTCCTGTCGAACGTCTGCCAGCATCGGGGGCAGCTTCTGCTCGACGGCCACGGCCAGGCCAGTCAGATCCGCTGTCCGATGCATTCGTGGGTCTACGATTTGTCGGGCGGGCTCACCTATGCACCGGGATTCGAAGACGACGATACATTCGACCTGGGCGATGTCTGCCTGCCCGAAATTCGGTCCGAGGTTTGGGAAGGTTTTCTGTTCGCGACGTTCGATGACACAGTTTCGCCTCTGGCCGGGCGCCTGGCCCGACTCAAGGATCAACTCACCAACTACGGTCTGGCGGAATTGAAGGCACCGACCCCGCTGGAGCCGGAACGCCACGACTGGAACTGGAAGATGTACGCGGACGAGTGCTACCACTGCACGTATCTCCATGCCCGCTCTTTCGGCAGCATGTTCCCGGTGCCGCCCGACGCGATCGATGAGGATTGCGAATATAACGACGCCGAAAACGGCATCATGGCCTATACCCTGATCGGCCAGCACCTGGACGGCGCCGCCACGCGCACCGGTAAGGTGCTTCACCCAATCCTGCCCGATCTCACGGAACGCGAGCGCTCGCGGATGGGCTTCATTACGGTCGCGCCCAACCTGTTGATCGTCGCGATGTCAGACAAGGTGAAGTACTGGGTGTGGCTCCCCGCCGGACCCGCAGAATCCTACCTGGGTGTTTCGTGGACATTCCCCGAGGACAGTCTCCGTGAACCCAAATTCGTGGAGCGATGGGAAATGGAGAGGAAAGACCTCCACACGACAGCCGAGGAGGATCTGGTGGGGTGGAGCCGCTATCAGCAGGGCATCTCGTCGCGTTTCGCCCCGCGCGGGCGATTGTCCGGTTTCGAGAAGACGATTGGCCGGTTGCAGGACTGGCTGATCGATCACTATCGCGCTGCCGCATCCGAGTAGATGCGGACTGTAACGGATCAATAGAAGCTAAGCTCAATTCAACTGGACCATGGCGACCCACGATCAACAACTCACCGAATTTATTCGTGCCTTGGAGGCCGCGGCCAAGGCGGCCACCGATGTCCTGGATGAAAGCGGCAAAAGAAAAGCCACTGTCCGCGCCGTATTTGCGGAGCTGGACGGTGCGTGGGCGAAAGAATCGGTTGAGCCGGCGGAGCTCGATGCCTGCCGGCATCTCTCGGCGGCGCTGTTAAACGCTGAACACGGTCCTGAGCCTGTTGCGAACCTGACGCGCGCCTTCGAAGCCCTGGCTCCGGCACTGCGTTGGCGGCTACGCCCGCCCGATGCGGGAGAGGATCCGGGCTTCCGCGGCGGTCACGCCAACGCGGACATCATCGGACCGGCCGGTCTTGGGCGCCATGAAGATATCGTCGTGGGCGTGAGTTTGATGGCGCCCGGCGTGACGTATCCCGACCACGACCACCCCCCGGAGGAGATCTATGTCGTCATGAGTGAGGGCGACTGGTTCAACGAATCAGACGGATGGTACACGCCGGGTATCGGTCAAGTGGTGTATCACCAGTCGAGCATCGTCCACGCCATGCGCTCGGGCACCGAACCGCTGCTGTCGGTCTGGTGTCTCAAGCGCCCGTGAGTTTGCTGCAGTCCAGGGAATTTCACTGTGCTGTTCTCGATACTCGAAATGCTTGGCCGTAAACGGACCCTGATGGACCGGGGGCCGTCTCACCCGGAATACCTCCTGGCCAAACCCTGGACCGATCGGTACTACCTTCTGTTCCGGCGTCGCCCGCGCTGGTTCCCCTTCAACGTGCTGATCCATCACATCCGTGACGATGATCACGGCGAGGGGGTGCACAACCACCCCTGTCCCTACCTGACGATTATCCTGAAGGGCGGGTACTGGGAGACGACCAGATCAGGCCGCTTCTGGCGAGGCCCCGGTTACGTCGGCCTGCGATCGGCGGATGCCGAGCATCGGGTGGACCTGGAGCCGGGCAGGGAGGCGATCACGCTGTTCTGTCCCGGACCCTACGGGTTGCGCAGGAACGCGCGTTCGGGCTACGGCACCACGCCGGTCTGACGCCTAGGCCGCCTCACCCTGGGTCATTTCGGCCAGGACCTCACCGATGATGTCCGCGATCAGATGGCAGTCATCGGTATCGAAGGTCAACGGCACCCGCATGTCGAAGGTGTTGGCAAGGATTTCCAGTGTCTGCGGAAGCTCCTGAACCTCGCCCAGGTACTTCCAGCTGTCGTATCGGCTTGTGAATCCTCTGGGCTCGTCTTCACCGAACCACTTGAGATCAAGGCCCCGGCCGGCACAGGCATCGACGAACGACGGCAGTTGGTCCTTGTCGAGGCTCTCGATGCGGAACTGGATGGA
>DEBC01000124.1:3944-7040 GCA_002348365.1 Alphaproteobacteria bacterium UBA2966
TCCAGCGCTCGCAGTTGGCGTCCAGACCGGCAATCTGTGAGCGGATGACGGCGGCCCGCAGGTTATCCATCCGCCCGCTGTAGTTGGGCATGTGCAGGCGCACCTCGTCGAACACTTCGTCCGACGCACGCGCGCCGTGCCGCGGGTAGAACATGTACGAGCCCGACAGGATCACGGCCCGTGCGGCGACCTCGGGATCGTTGGTGGTAAGGAAGCCACCTTCGCCTGAATTCATATGCTTGTAGGTCTGGGTGCTGAAGCAGGAGATGCGACCGAAGTTCCCCGAACGGGTCTCCTTCCAGCGTGCACCCATGGTGTGGGCGCAGTCTTCGATCAGGAACAGACCGAATTCCTCGCAGATGTCCATGATGGCATCCATGTCGCCGATGTGCCCGCGCATGTGCGAGAGCATGAGGAAGCGCGCCTTGCTCTCCTCCGCCTTGGCGCGGAGGTCGTCCAGATCGATGTGGAAGGACTCGTCGATCTCGACCAATACGGGAACGCCGCCGGCATTGTGGATCGCGCCCGGGACCGGGGCGAGTGTGTAGGCGTTGGCCAGGACGGGTTCGCCTTTTTGCAGCCCGGCCGCGCACAGTGCGACGTGCAGGGCATAGCCGCACGAGGCACAGGCGAGGCAGTAGTCACTGCCCTGATAGGCTGCGAATTCGCGCTCCAGGGCCGCCGCTTCGGATTCCTCGCCGGGATCCGTATTGTAGCGATGCAGTTTTCCCGACTGCAGGACCTGGACGGCGCGCGCGATGCCCTCTTCGGGAATGGGTTCCTGTTGCGTGAAGGCCTTGGTGAACCGCTTCATCAGATCAACCTCTCCATCTCACAATCGCTCATTCATAGCGCTGTTGGTCGTAGACGTCGAACGCCCAGTTCTCTCCCGGAAAGTATTTCCGCAGACGCCAGTCACAGGCGCGCGCGTGTCCCTCCATTCCCTCGATCCGCGAAATGCGGGAGCCCGCCGCGCTGAACACCTTGTTGGCCTGCTCGTCCAGCTGCTGGTAGGTCAGCACCTTCATGAATTTGTGTACGTTGAGGCCACCCGTATATCGCCCCGCGCGTTTGGTCGGCAGGATATGGTTGGTGCCCGAACACTTGTCGCCGTGGGTCACGGTGGAGCCTTCGCCAAGGAACAGTGATCCGTAGTTGCTCAGGTTAACCCGCCACCACTCGAGGTCATCCGCGATGACCTGAACGTGCTCGGGTGAATACCGGTTGCAGGCCTCGGCGGCTTCGTCCCGGTTGTCGCAAAGGATGATCTCTCCATAGTCGCGCCAGGCAGCGTGAACCACGTCGGGGTTGGGCATGTCGTCCGCGACACGGGGCAGAATCTTGGCAACCGCTTCGCCTAGCTCGCGGGAGGTCGTGAACAACCAGACCGGAGACGTGGGTCCGTGCTCCGCCTGCGACACGAGGTCGACGGCGATGGTCATGGGGTCGGCGCCGTCGTCGGCGACGATGCTCGATTCGGTCGGCCCGGCGAAAAGGTCGATACCGACACGTCCGAACAGGATTCGCTTGGCTTCGGCAACATAGGCGTTGCCCGGGCCCACCAGGATGTCGGCCTCACGGCACCCAAACAGTCCGAAAGCCATCGTGGCCACGGCATGCACCCCGCCCATCTGTAGGATCATGTCGGCACCGCACAGATCCATGGCGTAGGCCACGGCCGCGCTGATACTGTCGCCCCGTGGCGGCGAGCAGGCGGCGATGTTCGGAACGCCGGCAACCTTCGCCGTCCCGACGCTCATCACGGCAGAAGCGGCGTGCGCGTAGCGGCCGCCAGGGACATAGCAGCCGGCGGAACCGATCGGTACCACCCGCTGCCCCAGATGCACGCCGGGTTCCGTCTCGATATCGAAGGAAGAGAGGCTGTCGCGTTGCGCTGCGGCGAACCGCGTGACCTGAAGGTGCGCGAAATCGATATCCTCTTTGACGCCGTCGGTGACGCTGTCGATGAGGTCGCGGCGCTGCTCATCGGTCAGCACAAAGTCGCCGGTCCACCCGTCGAAGTCCTTGGCGTACTGTATGACAGCGTCCTCACCACGTTTCTCGATATCGCTGAGCATGCCTTCTACGGCTTCGCGGACGGCGCGATCCTCCACCTCAGGATCGGCTTCGGCCTTCTTCAGATATTCCACATTCCTCTCCCTTCGCCGGCCGTGAAGCGGGACGCGGCGGCGTTCAGTTCATCGTCGGTCTGAGATCGGGTATTTACGCGATTGGCGGGCGCTCGTCTGCCCATGGGCGGATGGCTTCGAAGGCGGCCGATGCCTGCAGAACGGTGAGATCGTCGAACCGTCTGCCGACCACCTGAAGACCGACGGGCAGGCCGGCCTCGGTAAACCCGCACGGAACGCTCGCCGCCGGGCTGCCGCTGAAGTTGAAGGGGTACGAAAACTCCGCCCACACGGTCCAGTCCCAGTCGTGCTGGGGCCAATGGGACGGCAACAGTTGATCGGCCGGGAAGGCTGCGACCGAGACGGCCGGGGTCAGCAGCAGATCCCAGTCGTCGAACCAGCGAAACAGACTATGGACATAGTCGAGCTTCCGCTGGCGCATGTTCATGTAGTCCTCGGCCGTATACCGCTCGGCATCCCGCATACATGCCACCAGCCCGGGATCCATCTTGTCTTCCCATTCGGGCAAGAACTGGGCGTAGCGCAGGACATGCGCGGCCCAGAAGAAGCGGATGAGTTCGGGACCTTCCGGCCCAAACGGGGGCGTCACCTCTTCCACGGTGGCGCCGAGTTCCTCGAACGCGGCGACCGCGTCAGCGACGAGTTCAGCGACCTCCGGGTCGACGCGGGCGTGTCCCAGATCAGGGCTATAGGCGACGTTGAGACCGGCGATGCCGTCCGCGCAAAGGGCGGGATAATCGGCGGGCTCGGCTTCCAGGCTCGTGTAATCCCAGCTGTGCGGGCCCGCCATCACTTTCAGCATCATCGCCGCGTCGAGAACGGTACGGGTCATCGGACCCATGTGGGAGACGTTGTCGTTGTTATTGACGGGCCAGGCCGGAATCCGTCCATAGGTTGGTTTGTGGCCGAACACGCCCGAGAAATGCGACGGCATGCGGATCGAACC
>DEBC01000124.1:7431-11870 GCA_002348365.1 Alphaproteobacteria bacterium UBA2966
CCGCGCCGGCGGATGATGCACCCGCGTTGTAGCCGAGTTTCCACGGATTGGACGTGATACCTGTGAGGGGGCTCTCGCTCACGCCCTTCCAGCCGAATTCCGATGTCGTGGTTTTACCGAGCATGACGGCGCCGGCTTCCTTGAGGCGCGTGACAAAAGGACTGTCCGCGTCCGGGATGTATCCCTTACGCGTATGGGAACCGTATTCGGTCGGCACGCCGGCCGTAACGACCAGATCCTTGATGGTAACCGGAATCCCGTGCAGTAGTCCCAGTTCGTCGCCGCGCGTGATGGCGGCCTCAGCCTCCCTGGCTGCATCGGTCGCGATATCCGCGGTCAGGGTCGCGAATGCGTTCAGCTTGGGTTCGAGGGTTTCGATGCGCTCGAGAACGGCGCTGGTGATCTCTACCGGCGAAACTTCTTTACGAGCGATCATCCCATGCAGTTCAGATGCTGGGGTGTAGCAGAGATCTTCTTGGCTCATGGAGCGGCTCCGGGGACAGTGCGAACGACATCGACCATGGCAACCACCTGCTGCATGATCGTACTTGAAGGTCCGCCCACGGTTGCCGGACCGGCGCTACCGTAATGGGTCGCAGGCAGAGAGTCGATCACGAGCCATGGTTTACTGCTGACCACCGCCCGATTATTCCTTGCGAAAGAGCGCGAACCTCTGGGGCCGCAAAATCGTACCCTTCGGCACTGACGGACTGGCCCAAGTACACCCAGGTTGATTGACGTGTGTTCACAGAACTGGGGGAGGGTAGCGGCCAGATCCCTAAAGGTCCGAGATTGAACGAGAGTTATTGATAATAATTCTCATTTGCTCTTGACTTCGCGCCTGAGTGCGCGCAAAATTATAGACATTATGAGAATGACAATCATTCGCATGATACGTTGCCTGTTCCCATTGGTAACACGCTGAACGGCGTCGGGCCTCAGAAGTAATCGTCCTCGGCCGACGACTCGCTGTTTCTGTTGTCAGGCGCCGTTCAGCGTCGGCTTTTGGGGACGTTTATATGGGCGTTTTTATTCATTTGGCGCTCTGCGCCAACTCTGACTCCACTCGGTGTTTGCCTCCCTGAGATTGGAGCAATTCCTGGAGTGTCGCCAAGCGTTTAGCTGGTGGCACTCCAGGATGAGGCGCCTCATCAAAATGGTTTAGATCCGACAGGAAGTCAGGTTCCCTTTACGGGCTCGAAACCCTCAAAAACGGGATGACCGATATACAGGCCACGATTATCACCAGCGCTCGCATGGGCCTGGCGAAAATGCTCTGACTTGGTCCATGCCTCGAAGGCGTCTCGGTTTTCCCAGATCGTATGCGATGCGTAGAGCGTTCCCTCTTCATTGCCCGGACCCTTGAGTAGATGAAACTCGACGAAACCGGGAACCTGATCGAGACGCGATTTCCGTGTTTTCCACACATCTTCGAACGCTTCTTCTTTGCCCGGAACGATCGTGAAACGATTCATCGCAATGAACATTTGGACCTCCAATATGGAACTAGATAGTGATTTCTCGGACTTTGGCTAGCCCGAGTCAGCGAAGAAGATTGGTGAGACGCGGACGGTGTTCGATGGGCCGCGATCGACCTGTAAGGGAGCTTCATAGACTTCGCTCAAGCGGTCCCCGGTGAATACCTTCTCTGCAGTACCTTCAGCTACGAGCTTCCCTTCGTGCATCAACGCCACGCGGTCGGAGAACGCCGCGGCGAGATTCAGGTCGTGCAGCACAACTAGAACGCCGACACCCTGTTGGGCGGCCTTCCGGGCCACTCTCATTGCAGTCACCTGATGGATGAGGTCGAGGCGTGCTGTAGGTTCGTCGAGAAGTAGATATCTGCCTTCCTCCACACCAGCGGAGGAAAGTTGACTCAGCACTCGAGAGAGGTGGGCTCGATGCTGCTGTCCTCCGGACAGCAAATCGGCTCGATTTTCCGCGCGATGCTGCAGCCCGACGGCCATCAAGGTATCCGTGACGATTTCTCGTACTGTATCGGGTGAAATCTCTATGGCGATGGACAAGCCGGCAAGTTGTTTCACCTTGAAGGTGGCGGCGAGTGTTGGAGACTGCTCCAAAACTGCCCGGCGGGTCGCAAGCTCCTGAGGGCTGAAGTCATGGAGGTGGCGCCCATCCAGGAATGCTCTCCCCTCTTGAGGAGGCAGATCTCCTGCCAGAACGCTCAACAGGGTTGATTTTCCAGCGCCGTTGGGACCGCATAGGGATACGATTTCACCTGGCTTCACGGCAATGCTCACATTGTCGACGGCGGGGGTGTCGCCGCCAAACCTGATCGTGACATCCTGGACTTCAAGCAACGAGACCGCGTCCCTTCATGCGCGTGAGCAAGAGCCATAGGAAGAACGGCCCGCCGATCAAGCTGGTGGCGAGGCCGATGGGGGGTTCCGCGGGGGGTACGATATTTCGTACCGCCAGGTCCGAGCCTAGAAGCAGCCCCATCCCCAAAAGAGCGGAAGCCGGCAATACCAGTCGATGCGATGGCCCGATGATGAGCCGGGCCATGTGGGGTGCGACAAGACCGATAAATCCGATCGGTCCTGCCGCCGCTGTGGCGCCGCCGACAGCAATCGCTGAAAGGAGTGCGATGTTGCGTTTGGTCCGCTCGACATTGAGCCCGGAGTGGAACGCGGCACGCTCACCAATTTGAAAGAGGTCCAAGGCGCGGCCCAGGGTCGCGAGCGCTGCCGCGGCGACTGAAACGACCGCCAGCGTGACCGCGACCATCGTCCAGTTGGCGCCCCCCAGGGATCCCATCGTCCAGAACGTCAAATCTCTAAGCTGCCGGTCATCACTGATGTAGACCATGACACCGATTGCCGCGCCGGCGATTGCATTGATGGCGACGCCAGCGAGAATCAGAGTGGCGACCGAAGTTGTACCCGCGTGCCGGGATAGTCGGAAAACGAAACTTGTCACGAGGGCGCAGCCCAGGAACGCGGATACTGGCAACAGGTAGGGGCGAATTTCCCTGGGCAGCTCCAAAGCCAGGGCATCGCCGAGCACGATCGTTGCCGCCGCGCCAACGGAGGCACCACCGGTCACTCCGATAAGGCCAGGATCAGCAAGCGGATTTCTCAATACGCCCTGAAGGGCGCAACCGGAAAGCGCGAGAGCGGTTCCCACAGCGATTCCCAGAAGCAGACGAGGTGCCCTGATTTGAGTAACGATCGCCGTTGACGAAGCGTCCCCCCAGCCAAGAATAGCGCTGCTCACCTCCGAAAGACTGAGAGAGACGGGACCGTACGCCAATTCTGCCGCCGCAATTGCGAGGACAACAGCGCCCAGTGCAGCAAAGAGCTTGAATCCTGCCGCGGTCTGGAGTCCGAATATTCGCTTCACGGGGTGCCGCCCGAAAAATTTTGCTATTGGCGTAGCGCTTCTCCCAGTTGCTCGATGGCAAGGGGCGTGCGGGGTCCGAAGCCAAGTAGCAGCATGCCGTCCATGGACACGTAGCGCCGTGTCTGACCAGCGGGAGTGAGCGCCAATTCAGGACGTTCAAGAATCTTGTCGATCCCGCCGTAGCGGCCCACAGCGGAATCCATCATCAGAAGCACCTCGGGCTGTGCCGCGAGAATGGCTTCGCGGGACATTGGCTTATAGCCTTTGAACTGAGTAACGGCATTGGTTCCCCCCGCGAGTTCGATGATTTTTGCTGCTGAACTTCCGACGCCTGCTACCATCGGTTCGCCCTCGCCAAGGGCGAGAACGAAGATAACTCTGGGCTTCGGCTGCTTGGATGCCGCTCTCGCCGCTTCCCTGCTGAGGTCGGCTTTGATCTGTGAGGCCAGTTGCCGAGCCTTGTCTGTCAGGCCCAATAATTGACCGACGAACCGAACTTTCTCCGGGATGCCTTTTGCGGAATCACCCCGCGGCGCGAGCTCGACGCGAACGCCGGCAGCTCTCAGTTGGTCGACGGCTGCGGGGGGACCCATGTCATGGGCGCCCAATACCAGATCTGGACCCAGCGCCAGCACGCCTTCCGCAGAAATGCGGCGTACATAGCCGATTTGCTCCTTGTCTCTTGCGGACGGAGGATAGTTGGAAGTGACATCGAAGCCGATCAATCGGTCCTCGGCACCCAGAGCATAGACAATCTCGGTCAGGTCACCTCCGGCAGAGACTATTCGCTGTGGAAACGTCTCCGAGAGGCTGACGGTCGACATGAGAACGGCGACCAAAGCGGTCGGAACAATCAGTTTCATCTACACATTCCCAATCGATTGGGTGCCGCAGACATGGGGGCATACAAACTCAACTCTCCATCCCTCGTTGTCCATTCTTCCCGGAGCTGTTCGGTAACCGATACCGCACCAAAAATGGCAGAATAATTGCCTTTTCAGCCAATAAAATATTGATAATAATTCTCATTCGCAATATAATTCTGGATGATGTCAAGGTCCGGTTGGGCCGGTCCA
>DEBC01000029.1 GCA_002348365.1 Alphaproteobacteria bacterium UBA2966
GGTGGAAGCGGTGTTTACGACATTGACGGTCTTGAGAATGTGCGTTGGGAGACTGTCGACTCCTCGTTTGGCAAGCCCTCGGATGAATTGTCGTTTGGGCAGCTGGCGGGGATCGATCTGGTTTTCTTGCCGCGACACGGTCGAGGACATCCGTTGTCACCGACCGATATCAATTATCGAGCCAATATTGACGCCCTCAAGCGCGTTGGAGTGACCGATATCATCTCCGTGAGCGCAGTCGGCTCCTTCAAGGAGGAACTCGCCCCGGGCACATTTGTGATCGTTGATCAGTTCATTGATCGCACTTTCGAACGGAAAAAAACGTTTTTCGGCGAAGGGCTGGTGGCACACGTCTCCATGGCGCATCCGGTTTGCGCTCGGCTGGGCGATCATCTGGAAGCTGCCGCCTCGACACTCAATATCCCGATTGCACGAGGTGGCACCTACCTCGCAATGGAAGGTCCGCAGTTTTCCAGCCTCGCGGAATCTGAACTTTATCGGAGCTGGGGATGTTCCGTGATCGGTATGACCAACATGCCAGAAGCCAAACTCGCGAGGGAGGCGGAAATGTGTTACGCCACCGTCGCCATGGTTACCGACTATGATTGCTGGCATCCCGACCACGATAACGTCGAGGTTGGCGACATCATCCGCGTGTTGACTGGCAACGCGAACAAGGCTCGGGACCTCGTGCGTGCAGTCATTCCAGTAGTGGGGGAACGCCCCACCACCTGCCCCCACGGTTGCGATCGCGCTCTAGAGACGGCCCTGATTACGGCTCCCGAAGCGCGTGATCCGGATATGCTTGCAAAACTCGACGCAGTTGCGGGCCGACTGCTTGATAATTCTTAGATCTTCGAATCTGCTGGAGCGCATAGATGCCCTACAAGTCCTTGATCCGCACGATCCCGGATTATCCAGAGGCTGGCGTGATGTTTCGCGACATCACGACCCTGCTGCAAGATCCATTCGGTTTCCGTAAGGCCGTTGATGAGCTGGTCCAGCCCCATGCCGGAGTCCGTATCGATGCTGTTGCAGGAATAGAAGCCCGCGGTTTCATCTTGGGCGGGGCTGTCGCCCATCAATTGTCTGTCGGATTCGTTCCTGTCCGCAAGAAAGGTAAGTTGCCCTGGGATACGATTGGTGAGGACTATGAGCTCGAGTATGGGACTGATCGAGTCGAAATCCATCGTGACGCCGTGGAATCTGGGTCCCAGATCCTCCTTGTCGATGACCTGATCGCCACCGGGGGAACCGCTGAGGCGGCCATCAAGCTCATCCAACAGGCCGGTGCCGACGTCATCGGATGTTCCTTCGTCATCGATTTGCCCGATCTTGGTGGCCGGGCACGCATCGAAGAAATGGGCCTCAAGGTGCTCACGCTTTGCGAATTCGAAGGTGAGTGAACTGCAAATTGGATTCTAACCCATGAATGTTGATGGCACTGCTTATCGGACCGTGTGGGTCGGTAGTAACGACCGTAGCGTCCACATCATTGATCAGACCCGGCTCCCGCATGAATTCGTGACACGCACTCTCAGTACCGTTGATGAAGCCGCTGAGGCCATCAAGGTGATGCGCGTTCGCGGCGCACCTTTAATCGGAGCCACGGCAGCCTACGGTGTTTGCCTCGCTTTGGCTCAAAATCCCAGTGATGCCTTTCTTGAGGAATCTTGTGACTTGCTGCTCGCGACCCGGCCGACCGCGGTTAATCTGCGGTGGGCCCTCGACGAGATGAAGGCTGCCGTTTCTGTCGTGCCCGAAGGTGAGCGGCTTGATGTCGCTTACACGAAGGCTTCCGAAATCAGCGACGACGATGTTGCCACCTGCGCGGCTATCGGCGACCACGGCCTCGGACTCATCCGAGACGCTTGGGAGGCGTTGGGGCAATCGCGTCCCGTCAACGTTCTCACTCACTGCAATGCGGGCTGGCTAGCTACCGTCGACTGGGGCACTGCCACGGCGCCGATATACAAGGCGCACGACGCCGGTATCCCGGTTCATGTCTGGGTGGGCGAGACGCGTCCGCGCAATCAGGGCGCCAGCCTCACGGCGTGGGAATTCGTCAATCACGGCGTGTCACACACGGTCATCGTTGACAACGCGGGTGGCCACCTCATGCAACACGGCCGAGTCGACCTCTGCATCGTCGGCACCGACCGCACCGCGGCGTCCGGCGATGTATGCAACAAGATCGGCACCTACCTGAAGGCGCTCGCCGCGCATGACAACGGCGTGCCGTTCTATGTTGGTCTGCCCCACTCCACCATTGATTGGACAATCCAC
Organism: Alphaproteobacteria bacterium UBA2966; assembly: GCA_002348365.1. Taxonomy (GTDB): domain Bacteria; phylum Pseudomonadota; class Alphaproteobacteria; order UBA2966; family UBA2966; genus UBA2966. Next base: position 2,287 of record DEBC01000029.1, read on the forward strand.
GACGGCGTGCGCGACGTGCCGATCGAAGAACGTGACGGCGCCGAAGTCACAGACATCTCGGGCCGTACGCGGTCGGGCGAGATCTCTACCGTTCAGCTCACGCCCGACGGCAGCCCCGCTGCCAACTTTGCCTTCGACGTGACGCCGGCGCATCTGGTCACAGGCCTGATTACCGAAAGGGGTGTCTGCCCGGCATCTGCTGATGGCCTGGCGGCACTGTATCCGGAGCGGGCGAAGCCCGCGGCTTAAGGAAACCCGGCATATGAAAAGCCAATGGCGCAAGCAAGAAGCCGAACGCATGGTCCGGTCCTATGCGCGTAAGGGTGTGAATCGGGATCTTGCGTTACGCGTCTATACGACGCGCTTGCTGGGTAGGGACCCCAGGCTGGTCTTGCATGGCGGTGGCAACACTTCGGTCAAGACCACAATGAAGGACGTTCTGGGCAAGCCTGTGGATGTGCTGTGCGTCAAAGGTAGCGGCTGGGATATGGGTGACATCGAGCCCCGCGGCCTGCCTGCGCTACGCCTGTCCGAACTCCATAAACTGCGTAACTTGGACGTGTTATCTGATGAGGAGATGGTCAACTATCAACGGGCCTGCCTCTTGGATTCGACCTCCCCAAATCCTTCTGTAGAAACCCTATTGCACGCCTTCCTACCGCAGAAGTATGTGGATCACACACATTCCACGGCCGTACTCGCGATTACGGATCAGCCCGATGGTGCCGCGCTTTGCCGCGAAGTGTTCGGCAATCGCGTCGCGCTGGTGCCATACGTGATGCCGGGTTTTGCTCTCGCCAAGAAAGCCGCTGAAGTGTTCGAATCGAGCGGGAACGTCGACGGATTGGTTCTGCTCAAGCACGGAATCTTCACCTTTGGAGAGAGTGCGTGTGAGGCGTACGAACGCATGACGTCGCTGGTGTCTCTCGCAGAGTTGCGGCTGCGCCGCAAACGCCGAAAAGTCTTCAAGTCATCGCGGATTCCTTCGCGGGTTGCGCGGATCGTAGACGTGGCTCCCATTCTGCGGGGACAACTCGCTGAACCAGCGAATGGAGACGACGCTGATTGGCGCCGCACAATCCTTGAATTTCGGACCAGCAAACCCATACGCAACTATGTTGATGGTCAGGACCTTTCCCGTTACAGCCAAGTTGGTGTCGTTACACCTGATCACACGATCCGCACCAAGAATTGGCCCCTGATTCTACCGGCCCCTGCCGCGGACGACCTCGCCTCCTATTCCCGGGAAGTGAAGAAGCGGGTCGACCGTTACGTTCGCCGGTATCACGGGTATTTCGCTCGCCACAACGGTAAACGCGAAGAAGCTAAAGTCGAACTCGACCCCTATCCGCGAGTCATTCTAATTCAGGGACTCGGCCTTTTCGGGGCCGGTAAGTCGGTGAAGGAAGCGCGTGTCGCTGCCGATATTGCCGAGAATACGGTGGAGGTGATTACCGATGCCGAGGCGATTGGCCGTTACCGGCCAGTGAACGAAGCGGACATGTTCGACATCGAGTACTGGACTCTCGAGCAGGCCAAGCTGGGGAAGGGCGCGGAATTGCCTTTTTCCCGTCAAGTGGTAGTGGTTACAGGCGGCGGCTCGGGAATTGGCGCCGCAACCGCTCGGGCATTCGCAGCTGGCGCCGCCGCCGTGGCTGTGCTGGACAGAGACGGGACTTCCGCCCAACGGACTGCTGAGGCCATCGGCCAAGGGGCGATCGGCATTGTTTGTGACGTCACCGATCGTAGCTCAGTGCGTAGGGCATTCGACCGCATATGTAAGACTTTCGGCGGTATCGATATTGTCGTTTCCAATGCCGGAGCCGCGTGGCAGGGAAGCATCGGTACGGTCTCAGACCAGGTGCTCCGGGAAAGCTTCGAGCTGAATTTCTTTGCCCACCAGACGGTGGCACAGAACGCTGTTCGAGTGATGTCGACGCAGGGCACGGGAGGAGCCTTGCTGTTCAATGCATCGAAGCAGGCCGTCAATCCGGGGAAGGATTTCGGTCCGTACGGATTGCCCAAGGCCACAACGCTATTTCTGGCGCGTCAATACGCCTTGGAATATGGGGAATTGGGAATCACTGCCAACGCCGTCAATGCGGACCGGGTGCATACGGGCCTGTTCAAAGGGGGTCTGCTCGAGGAGCGGGCGGCTGCGAGGGGTTTAAGCGTGGATCAGTATCTGCGCGGCAGCAACCTGTTGAAGCGGGAGGTCAGGGCCGAAGACGTCGCCAAGGCGTTTGTGGACCTTGCGCTATCCAGGAAAACAACGGCGGCTGTAATGACGGTTGACGGTGGCAACATAGAGGCCGCCTTGCGCTGACCAAACTCAGCATTGGCCTGCCGGGGCCTCGCCGTCGACCAAGCCTTGCGCTGAGAAGGGCGCTTCTGGTTCACCAGCATGGAAAGTTACGGCCGTCGCATCGAGTGGGCGATGGTAGTCTCCACCGGCGTTGAGGCGCCATAGATTTGGTGCTTTGTCGGCACCCAATTCTCGATCAATGCAGTAGGGCCCCGTGTCACCGTGCACGAGCAATACGGGCCGTTTGAAAGAAGCTACGTGCTTGGCCAATTGAACTCTGAAACCTGAGTAGGCATCGCAGTTCATCTGGTTTGAAGGCGTGCAGGGCGCGAATTCATCCGGGTCGGTCACATCCGCTTGCGTGGTAATGATGACCGCATCCGCCGGATTCCTGAAATGGGAAGCGCGGGCGAAAATCCTGTTGAGCCAGGCTCGATTTGCCTCGTCTCGGGCATCGACGTGAGCCAAAGCGACGCCGACGTCATCCATTAGAATTTCGAGACGTCCATTGTTGGTACCCACCATGTGAACAGTGGCAAATTCGATGCGGCCGTAACGCCAGATCGCATTTTCCGGGTAGAGGGATTGGCGTTCGTAGTTCCAGGTTGAGGGCACTTGAATGGGCTCGGAAAAGAATATCCGCCGGAGCACGTCAAGCGCCTTGAGCTCCGACATCGGACCACCGGTTTCATCTCCGATGAAACGGCGATCGCAATCGGTCCATTCATTGTCACCCGGTGTGTAGAACACTGTCGGCAGCTGATTGGTCTCAGCGGTCTTGCTCCAGATACCCATAAGCTGCGTGTATGACTCTGTAATAAGAGTTTCGGTGCACGGGACGCTACCGGACTTCAGGTCTCCGTAGTGCACAAGGAACGGAAAATCATCCACCCGAATTGCTGGGATAATGACATCACTGAGTCGATCGCGTTGTTCGGTGGAGTACGGCAGGTCACCGATAAACAGAAATCTCTGCGTTTCCGTGGCAGCGGCCTCTGAGGATATGGTGAACATGAGCAGCGCGACGAAACATGACGTGAGAGCAGCAAATTTGATCGTTATTGCCGTCACTGCTCCCGGTGCGTGAACACATCCACCTGCTGAATACCGTGACAGCGGTACTGGTGAATGATCCCTGCGAAGTGGAACTGGATCCCCAGGACTGAACCGATTCCAGGATGCGATCCTGAGATTGCGGGATTCGACTGGCCTAAGCGGTCAGATGGCGATCAAGAAATGTCAGCGTCCGCGTCCAAGCGAGTTTGGCGCTCTCTTCGTGGTAGTGAGCACGTTGATCGCAGTGAAAACCGTGTCCCGCATTTGGATAAACATGAACTGTGACACTCGGATGATAGGCAATGATCTCGTTGACATCGTCGATGGGAATCGTGGGATCCAGTTCGCCGAAATGGCACATCGTCGGGCATTCGGGTTTCTCGGCGACAAAATCGATGATCCGGCCACCGTAGTACGGCACAGCACACGCGAACTCGAGCCGGCAGGCGGCCAGCCAGGTTACTGAGCCTCCCCAGCAAAATCCGGTAATCCCGATGGGGCCCTTTCCCGCAAGGAAATCGTACGCGGCCTGGACATCAAGCATAGCGGCATCCCAGGGAATTCGGGCCATGACTGCGCGGGCTTCTTGAATTTCTTCCTCCGAGTATCCCAACTCGATCCCCGGCGCATCGCGGTCATACATCGCCGGCGCAATCGCGACGTAGCCTTCATCCGCCAATCGATCGCAGACGTCGCGAATATGACCGTTGAGACCGAACGCCTCCTGTACGACGACGAGGCGCCCTTTTACAGGGCCATCCGGCACCGCCTGGTAGGCGGCAAACTTGTGGCCGTCCTCTGCGGTGAGCGTTGTCGTCGTTCCCATCTTTCCTTCACTCCCTGTTGGCGCAATGATCAGATTTGACGCGCTTGCGACTCTATAACATAGCCGGTGTCTGCATCGTCAATTTCACCACTGAAGTTTAGCCCTGATGCGTGGGTCGTCTCATGAAATATTGCATGGGTACCATGATGGCGACCTCTTCGTCGTGTTGGTTGATCGCGGCAAACCTTACTCGCCAGAATCCACGGTCTGGCTTACTCTTGGACGGAATCTTCTCCAAGATCTCTGCACGAATCCTCAGTGTGTCGTCGGGACGAACGGGTTTCGGCCAACTGACCTCGCTGAGCCCCGGTGACCCCAGGCTTCCCGATTCTGCCCCCATCATGTTTTCGACGATCATGCGCATGCAGACGGATACGGTGTGCCAACCGCTGGCGATGATGCCGCCATACATCCCCGAAGCGGCCGCTTCCTCATCGACATGAAAGGGTTGCGGGTCATATTTCTGGGCAAACTCGATAATCTCTTCTTTGGTCATCGTGGCGTGACCAAATTCGAACACATGACCGACTTCATGATCGTCAAACCAGACACCTGGCATGTCACCTCCTGGGATTGATGGTCTGAATCGTCATGCTCACTCAGGACTCGGCCTGTTTCGGTGCCGGTGCAAGCATCGCCACCTTGTTCTGAAATCCCGCATCGTCACCTGTTGCAAGCATGGGTGCAGCTGCCGCGACGGCGTCCAAGAGAGCATCACGCCAGCCTGCGTCAGATTTGGCGAAATCTCCGAGGACATGGCGGTTTACCCGCGCCTTGTCACCCGGATGACCGATGCCGAGGCGGACCCGGCGGTAATCTTTGCCGATGTGGGCATCGATACTGATCAGTCCTCGGTGACCGGCATTCCCGCCACCTTGTTTGACCCGTACCTTGCCAGGAATGAGGTCCAGCTCGTCGTGGAATACGACGACATCGCCCGGTGCCAGGCGGAAGTATCGCATGGCCGCAGAAACGGACTGACCCGAGATGTTCATCGACGTCGTGGGCTTGAGTGTAGTCGCCCGTCGTCCGGCCAAGCGTCCCTCGGCGACCAGGCCTTGAAATCGCCGTCTTTCAGGCCCGAATCCGTGTTCGGCGAGAATCGCGTCCACGGCCATCCAGCCAATGTTATGGCGATTTCTTTTGTACCGGTCTCCCGGATTACCCAGGCCTACGACCAGCAACATGGCGGAGAGTTATCCCTCCTCAGAGTCCTCTGTCGTGGCATCGTCGGCGGGCGCTTCGGCGGCCTCGCCTTCAACGCCTTCGAGCATCTCGCCTTCTTCGCCTTCCTCGGCCGCGAGCAGTGCGGCTTCGGCTGCTGCTGCTTCCTCGGCAGCCTCTTCAATGGCGGCGCTCGATGCCGCAATCGTCGCAATTGTGAAGTCACGATCGCTGATGACCGGCTCCACACCTTCCGGCAAGGAAATGTCGCTGATTCGAACCGCGTCTCCAATTTCGAGACCGGTCAAATCCGCGGTGAAGCTTTCCGGGATGGCGTCGGCTCGGCAATTCACCTCGACCTCGTGGCGGACGATGTTGACGACGCCACCACGCTTGACCCCCGGCGACTCTTCTTCGTTCTCAAAGTAGACCGGAATCTGCAGTCGGATGGTGGAGTCTCCGGAGAGGCGAAGAAAATCGACATGCATGGGTACATCTGTGACTGGATGCACCTGGACTTCTCTCGGTAGAACCTGCTCGGCCTTTTCGTCGACCTTGAGGCTGTAGAGTCGCGTGTAAAAGCCTCCGCGGCCCATTTCGCGGTCGAGCTCGCGTCGGTCGACCGATATCGACTGCGTGTCCTTGCCCGCCCCATAGATCACGCCCGGGACGCGGCCAGACCTGCGCGCCGCTCGGGCGGCCCCGCGACCCCGTTCTTCCCGGCCTTGGACCGTCATCACGTTAGCATCAGACATCCTGTTTCTCCTTCAGGGGTGCCAGCCCCACCATTGGCTTTCACAAGCGGCACCACTGCACAAATCAATCGAACAAAGACGAAACCGAGCGTTCCTCGCTTATCCGCAACATTGACTCGGCCATCAGTGGCGCGATCGAGATTCTGCGGATGTTTCGTGCAACACGCACGGCCTCCGTTGCCAATATACTGTCTGTCGTCACTAGGGCCTCCATTGAAGAACCTGTGACGCGTGCAACCGCACCTCCAGACAACACGCCATGTGTCACATACGCCGAAACCGATTTCGCGCCGGCTTCCATCAACGCGTCCGCCGCGTTGCAAAGGGTTCCAGCGGAATCGACGATATCGTCGACAATCACGCACCGACAATCCGCCACGTCACCGATAATGTTCATCACCTCGGAAATGCCAGCTCGTTCGCGCCGCTTATCTATGATGGCAAGCCCCGCGTCAAGTCGTCTTGCCAGAGCACGTGCCCTCAACACACCACCCACATCGGGCGAAACAAACATTAGATCGCTTCCGTCGTGATGCTCCTTAATGTCTTCCGAAAAGACGGGAACGGCGAACAAGTTGTCCAGGGGAATGTCGAAAAAGCCTTGAATCTGTCCGGCATGCAAGTCGAGGGTGACCACCCGATCAGCACCGGCCGTGGTGATCAGGTTGGCGACGAGCTTCGCTGAAATGGGGGTGCGAGGGCCCGATTTTCTGTCCTGACGTGCATAGCCGTAGTAGGGGATCACAGCGGTAATCCGCCTCGCTGACGCCCGTTTGAGCGCATCCAGGCACACCAGCAATTCCATCAGGTTGTCGTTAGCCGGATAGGATGTCGGCTGGATCAGAAATACATCCTCGCCGCGGATGTTCTCCTCGATCTCGACGAAAACCTCCATATCGGAGAAGCGCCGGATGACAGCGCGAGTCAGTGGTTGGTTCAAATAGGCCGCCATCGCCTCTGCGAGCGGACGATTGGCATTGCCGGCGACGATCTTCATGGCGTCGTCCCTATCGGCTCCAAATTTGGGACGGTATATCGTCCTGCTGGGTGAATGTGTCGACAGGCGTGATCGCGGCGGAATTTATCAGGGAGGTTCCGGCGTGTAAACGGCGGTCTACGGCGTGTTGAATGTATTCCGGGATTGCCGGAGCGGTGCCTCCATGAATGATCGTTTCTGCGTGTTGTCATCTGTTGGCAGCTGCGTTCGGCCAGTCGACTCCTATGGCTTTTAGAAGGGAAACAATGCCGTCTGCGCCTCCGTAAGCCACGGCGGTGGCAATTGTACCCCAGGCGCCGTCAAGCCTTCCCGCATCAACCGAATTTTGCTGGCGGATGGAGCCGACCCGGCGTCCGTCTGGGCGAATGACCGTCCAGTCGATCTGCACGACCTGCTGTTTCCCGGTTGGATCGTCGTCAATATGGACTGCACCCAAAACGACGTAGGTATCTTCCGTTATGCTGTTGGCGACTGGAATCTGCCGCATCTTCAAGGCGCGCTGCATCCTCTCCAGAAGCGTTGTCGCTCCATCGCCGGGTGCTCCATCAACCCGATAGACGACCACAGCCTCCAGAGGTTGGGGTGGAATTGATGTATCTCCGTACCCGTCCAGTAGACGCTCAATACGCGGAGTGGCGCGGCCCACGATCGGCATCATGATCGCATCGTCAAAATTACGCCAAGCCATGGCGGACACCGCCTCTTCCTGAATAACCGATCCCGCGACATCGCCTTGAGGATCGAGGAGCTTCCATTGAATGACAACGGTCAACGCATCTTCTGGCGCGGCAAATGGGCCGTCTTCGAGTTCGACATTGCCTTGCAACTGATATCGCGCCCGATCTTCAATGCTCGTGGTGGCGGCGATATTGCAGTCACGCAAACTCGCTGCGAGCAGTTCCGAGAGGCGATGCAAAGATCGATCGGGCAAAACGCCCCGGTTGGACACGATGAGACCGGCGCGTGGGCCGGGTTCAAGATGCCCCGCAACCGCCGCCGTCTTGCCTTCAGGCTGAAAGGGACGAGACAGCGGCTGGCATGCGGTGGGGACTACGGCCCACAGCAGCACCATGGCAGCAGCCGGTTTTCGCATCATCGAAACAACCGAACGTGATCTGCCCATTGCAGGTTTGCGACGCGATAAGACGTCACTCCTCAGCTGTTCAAGGCGATGGCCGATATTTGTCGGCCATAGTCGGTCTCTCCTCGATGGCAGGCTCGCCGGTAACTGAAAAATCTGTCCTCTTCTCCTAGGGTGTCACTGTTGACATGCTCGATCATGCCAATGCCCGCGGCGCTCAGAACCGAGGCGATGAAACCGGGCAAGTCAAACAGGAAATGGCCGGAGCGAGGTGCCGTGGCGAAGAATTGACGATTTTCTGCGCTTTTCTGGATAAAGACATCGGGAAACTCGGGGCCTACCTCGTATGTCTCCGCACTGATGCAGGGCCCAATGGTCGCAAGCGTTCTGGTCGGATCGGCTCCCAATTCCGTCATGGCTGAGACGGTAGAAGCAATGATTCCATCCAGGGCGCCGCGCCATCCCGCATGAGCGGCCGCGATCACACCCGCACTGGGATCGGCAAACAGAACGGGGGCGCAATCCGCCGTCAGGATTCCCAGCGCGCATCCCGGCATGTTTGTGGCCAGTGCATCCGAGCGCCCGGGAACGTCGCCGTCGGTTCGCTCGTCAATCACGCGCACGTGGGTGCCGTGTACTTGGTATGCCGTCATCAGCCGATCGGGTTCGACCTCCAGAACACGAGAGACTCGCTCCCGATTCTCGGCGACATTTTGAGGATCATCGGCAGAGCCGAATCCACAATTGAGTGACTCGTAAATATCATTCGAGACGCCCCCTACACGGGTGAAAAAGCCGTGTTCGATGCCGGGCACCGCGGCCAGTTCTTCAGATTGCAGATACGCGGGCACGTCTTGAGTCACGACGTTTGAGAATTGCTTTGGGCAAAACCAACTGGAGCTCTCATTCCAGGCGAGCCGATGGCCATCACTTTGAACAAGGTGCCCATCTGTCCTGGTTCGGTCAACCGCTCGACGGCCGTGTCAATTTCTTCCGCTTGGTCTGCTGTTGCCGCGCGTTTGAGTTGGCTGGCGCGCGTGTGGATTCCCAATTCTTCGAGAAACTCTCCCTGCAACACCGGACCCCAAACATCAGCGCCACTCTTCTGGGCGGTCTGCGTGAGTGAGGCGAAATCAACATGGGCGCAAAGGTCCGCCGATCCCGGAGCGATCAGAACGTCATGTGTACCGTGATCGATCACCGCTTGAAGAGTATCGCGGGGACGGCTCTCGAGACTGCCGTAATCGACTACCAAGGCGGCGCCACCATAATGTTTGACACGCTCGGCAATGTTTCGCATCAAGCTCACAGAAGCGGGACTGACCTCAGCGACGCTTCCGATCGGGGCCTCTCTCAAGGCTTCCGGAACCAGCGCGAACGCGGCGCTCACAGGTCCCAGGACAAATCGAAATCCATCTCCGCCCGTGTCCAAATCGACCATTCGCTCGCGCCAACCTCGAATGGTTCGTTCAAATTGATGGATTGGCAGAGCGTCAAACAGCTCGTTCGCGACGACGATCGTCGATCCGTGCGGAACCTGGTGAAAGTGATCGTGCCACGCTACGTCAATATCGGGCAGGGCCTCTCGCTGACATTCACGCAACACGGGGCTCGTTTCAACGAGATGGACGTTGGCGCAGTCGCGGAACGCGCGCAGCGCACCGGCGGCGCGCAGCGCATCCCGCATCAGCGTGCCTCGCCCCGGACCGATCTCAACCCAGTGGAGCGGGGATGGGCTTCCCAGGCTTTGCCAGGTCTCGGCACACCACAGTCCAATCAATTCACCGAATATCTGGCTGACTTCGGGCGCCGTGATGAAATCGCCTGCGGCACCGATGGGGTTTTGTGTCGTGTAGTACCCAAATTTTGGATTTCCCAGCGCTTCCGCCATATAGCGATCAATCGTTAGCGGTCCCGATACCTGGATGAGGCGGCGCAGGTGGTCGGACAGCGTGGGTTCGGGGCTAGGTTGGTGATTTGGCACGGGAAACAAGATAAATGCCGAGCAGGATAACGGGCACGGAAAGCAATTGGCCCATCGTTAGGCCGGCCAGCAGGAAACCAAGGTGTGCATCTGGTTCACGGAAGAGCTCGGCAAATGCTCGAGTTGCGCCGTAGCCCACAAGAAATAGACCGAACAGGGTTCCGCGTCGTAGCCGGATCCGGTCTTTCCTAACCAGTATGGCAAGTACGACGAGCAGCAATGCGCCCTCAAGGAGTGCTTCGTATAACTGGCTCGGGTGACGGGGCTGTGGCCCTCCTCTGGGGAAAACCATAGCCCAGGCGACGTCGCTGGTCCGGCCGAACAGCTCCGCATTGATGAAGTTTGCAATGCGGCCAAAGAATAAGCCGATGGGTGCTGCGCAAGCGATGTAATCGCCCACGCCGAGTGTGCTGAGACCGCGCCGTTGCGAGAACCACCACACCGCAACAATCACACCGATCAAACCGCCATGGAAGGACATACCGCCTTGCCAGACGAACAGAATCTCGAGGGGATGAGCCAGATAGTAATCGGGACGATAAAACAGTGTGTAGCCGATGCGTCCACCCAAGATTACGCCGAATGTCGCCCAGACGATGAAATCGTCAACATCTTGTTTTTCTAGCGGCGACTGAGGCAGTCGAGTCAGTGCAACGACATATCGCCAACCCAGTAGCAGACCTGCGATATAGGCCAGCGCATACCAGCGTATGGCAAACGGACCGATTTCAACGAGTATCGGATCAATGGCGGGATAGGAGAGAACGGCGGGAAGCAGGACGACACACTCCGGTTCTATCTGATCCGTTGAAATCTGCCGGCGCCGAACCAAAGTGAGTCGAGCAGCTCTCCCGGACGTTTAGCCGTTATAGGAAGCAGGTGACTGGGCTGCAAGGCATAAGCGATCGGCACTAGCCCTTCGGTCGAGCTTGCTGACCCAAACGGGCTGGGCCATAGTGGACAGACAAACCAGTGAAGCAGGATATGCAGACAGATAATAAAATTCTCGACGATTTGGCCCGTGTTGCGGCGAGTGCCCTGGGGACCCTGCAAGGTGTCCGTGACGAAGTCGAGGTCCGGTTGCGCGACCAGTTTGAGCGGATCTTGAGCAACATGGAACTGGTTACGCGAGAGGAATTTGATGCCGTCAAAGCCATGGCGGCGGCCGCGCGGCGCGAGAATGAGGCGCTCAAGAAGCGCATAGAGGCCCTGGAAAAATCCGTGAGTACGCCGTCGCGACGGCCGGCAACTCGTGCTGCCAAGTCAAAGGGTGGCAGAACCGGAAAGAAAAGTCCGGCGCGAGGTACGCGCAAATCGGCCTCGTGACGAGTTCGGGAAGTTCTGAACGCCAGTAATTTTCTGTCCACCCGAGGTTTTCCACAAATTTTTGATAGCTGACGCAATTCGGCGCTTGCGCCCGACTCTCCGATTTGGCAGGCTACATCCTGTTGTGGTGCTGGCATTACCTACAAGATATAGAAATGCAGTCGAAGCGTGTTCGACCACCGAGCCAGCCGTCTCCCGCTCATTCGCTGCGGAGTTTCCGTTATGACCAGCGTAATTGATCCGGCCGAGTTTGCGCCGGCTAACCCTCTCGATATCGTCGAGCAACTCGTTGTGGCCAATGAATGGCCTGCGGATCGTTCAGGTGACGAGGAACTGGCGGCGTACGTCGAGGGACACTGGAACCGCTACCACTTATGGTTCACCTGGCGCGAAGAACAGGGCGTAATGCAGTTCTCTTGCGCATTCGATCTACGAGTTCCCGAACACCGGCTGACCGACACATGTGCGCTGCTCACGTTGGTGAATGAACGCTTGTGGCTGGGGCATTTCGACTTTTCTGCCGATGGCGGGATCGTCATGTTTCGGCACGCACTTCTGCTGGGGGCCGGTACGGGGGCGACGCCACGCCAGGTCGAAGATCTTATCGAAGTGGCCTTGAATGAAAGTGAGCGCTATTTCCCAGCATTCATGTTCATGCTTTGGGGTGGAAAGAGCGCCGACGATGCCTTGGCCTCGGCGATGCTCGAAACAGTGGGAGAGGCTTAAGCTCCCTCAATTCCCGGTCCAAGCATGAATGACACCATCCTTCTTGTCGGTTGCGGAAAGATGGGCGGGGCCCTGTTGCACGGCTGGTTGGAACGGGGCGTCGACGGCGCCGGAATCTATGTCGTGGATCCCGCAGACGAGTCACGTCAACTTACATCTGAACTCGGGGTCTCCTACGTGGAGGCGGCCCAAGAAGTGCCGTCTGGCATCTTGCCGCGGGTTGTCGTCTTTGCCGTTAAGCCGCAGATCACGGACGACGTAGTGCCAGACTACGCTAGGTACAGCACATCTGAGTGCGTTTTCCTGTCGATCGCCGCGGGCCGGCCGATCACATATTTCGCTGAGAGGCTGGGTGATGGGGCAGCAATCGTTCGCACCATGCCCAATACGCCTGCCGCCATCGGTCGCGGCATCAGTGTCGCTTGCGCCAATCAACAGGTTTCGGCGGAGTCCCGCGAGTTGTGTGGCGACCTTCTCAACGCTGTCGGAAAGGTCGCTTGGGTCGATGACGAAGGCTTGCTGGACGCCGTGACGGCCACTTCGGGCAGTGGTCCTGCATATGTGTTTCTGTTGATCGAATGCTTGGCCGAAGCCGGTATCGCTGCAGGACTTCCTGAGGACCTCGCCAGACAACTTGCCCTGGAAACGGTAGCTGGTGCGGGAGAGCTGGCCCGGAGGTCAGAGGATTCGCCTTCGGTGTTGCGGCAAAATGTCACGAGTCCCGGTGGAACCACGGCGGCTGCACTGGAGGTTCTGATGGCGGATGATGGGATGGGACAGCTCATCACTCGAGCGGTCACTGCGGCGACGCGCAGGTCCGAAGAACTCGCCGGCTGACACGTGCCGGCCGAATGCGTGTGAAACACGCATCGCGAATCGACAGATCTTGTGACAGTATCAAACCAGCGCAGACCTCTAGAAGTAAGCATCTGAAGGGGATCGAGCATGGCAAAACGAGCGCGGGCCAAACGGGGAGACCCAATTGAACGGATTATCACAGCGGCTCTCACGCTGAGCGCTCAGCAGGGTTGGCGGGATACCCGGATGACGGATATTGCCGACACTGCCGGCGTGTCATTGCAGGAAATCTATGCGTTGACACCAACCAAGATGCACATCGTCGCGGAATTCCTCAGGAAAATCGACAGTCAGCTGGTGGCTGGCGATGATCCTGAAATGGCAAGCGAACCACCGCGTGACCGCCTCTTCGATGTGATCATGCGGCGATTCGATCTGCTGGGACCTTATAAGGAAGGTGTTGCATCCATCCTCAATGACGCACGCTGCAGGCCGTATATGTGGGCGTGCGCCGGTCCCATTTACGCACGGTCACTCACTTGGATGCTTGAGTCGGCGCGTATCGATCACAGCGGTATTTCGGGTTTGGTGCGGGTCAAGGGACTGGGGTTGATTATGTTGGCAGCGATAAGGGTTTGGTTGTCGGATGACAGCGCCGATTTGGCTAAGACAATGACATTCGTAGACCGCCAACTCTCGCGGGCCGATAGATTCATGGCGACGTTTTGTCATCCAGTAGCAGGTCGTGGAACACAAGACACGGTCACCGAAGCGTCTTCTTAGCGGTCATGAACGAGATCTCATTCGAAGATTTTCTCAAGGTCGAAGTGAGGGTCGGTACGGTCGTCGCGGTGGACGAATTTCCCGAAGCGAGAAAGCCAGCCTACAAGCTGCGTATCGATTTTGGTTCTGAGATCGGTGAACGGAAATCTTCAGCACAGATCACGACCAACTACGCAAAGGATGAGTTGATCGGACGACAGGTGGCCGCGGTGGTGAATTTCCCACCGCGCCAGATTGGGCCGTTCATGTCCGAAGTGTTGGTTCTCGGGTTTCCCGATGACGAAGATCAGGTAACGCTTATATCACCCGACAAGACCGTGCCGAACGGCGGACTCCTCTACTGATCACGATCCGGTTGGCGGATTCACAGAGGTAACCGTACGGAAGCTCGCAGCCCCCCAAGGGGCGAGTCCGACAACAAGATATCGCCGCCATGATTATGTGCGACATCCCTCGCGATCGCGAGGCCCAGGCCCATTCCGCCGGTCTCAGCATTGCGGGACTCATCCAGTCTGTGGAAGGGACGAAACACCTCTTCGCGTTGCTCCTCCGGGATGCCGGGGCCGTCATCATCGACTGAGATCTCCAACTGGTCGTCAATCCAACTGACTGAGATCTCGACGCGTTCACCGTGGCGGGCCGCATTGTCCACGAGATTGGTCATGCATCTCCGAATGGCGTTTGGCCGAAGTGGAATGACACCACTGTTCTCTGCGGGCCCCGGTTTATCCGCTGAACTTTCTTCCTCGGGCGCGATTGTGACGCTGACGCCTTTCCGTCCGGCGTCGACTGCAACGCCATTGATCAAATCGCCGATGTCGGTGTCCACGACGGCTTCTGCGTCCTGACCACGCATGAATGAGAGATAGCCCTCGACCATTCGCTCCATCTCGGAAACGTCAGCCTTAAGGTGTTGGACATCGTCGCTTTCACTGAGCATCGCGAGCTGGAGTTTCATCCGGGTCAGGGGGGTTCTCAAATCGTGGCTGACACCTGCGAGCATTTCCGTTCGCTGCGCGATTTGTCGCCGAATGCGGTCGCGCATGCTGATGAAGGCCGAGGCCGCTTGGCGAACCTCTGTGGCTCCTGATGGATGAAAGTGGCCGACGTCTCGTCCCTTGCCGAGTTCCTCGGCGGCTTCGGCCAGACGGCGGATGGGTCGAATCTGATTGCGGAGGAAAAGAATGGCCACTGTCAACAAGATGAGCGACGTTCCCACCATCCACATAATGAAAATGTAGGTCGTTGAGCTGGTGACGCGCTTTCTGGTGGTAAGCACGCGAAGAACGCCGTCAGTGAGTTGGATTCTGATCTCGATGTCGTCGCCGAAACTGGTGGTGTCTATCCGGAACGGACGGTAAAGATGCGCATCGAATGCCTTGTTGAGCATGCGATCGACAATCCGATTTGCGAAACTGATTTCCGGTGGCTGGTTGGGCAGAATTTCGTTCCGCAAGTAGGTTAGTCGGAGCGACATGAAGCGTTCGGCAGAGTCGAAAATTGCGGCGTAATCGTCCACGCCCTTGGTTTCGCGCATCATCTCTATGATCAGGGCAGTATCACCTGCCAGGCTAAGGGCAAGGCGCCGGGTCACGGTGTCCCAATGGCGTTCATAGAAGACGAACGTGGCCACCAGTTGAAGAGCCACAACCGGGGTCACGATGATCAGAAGGGCGCGACCGAAAAGGGCCCGGGGCAATACTTGCTTCAGTATCTTCGTCATCGTTCAACGCGCGTTCGAGTTCGTCGCGTGAAATCGAGTCTTCTCAGTCGGGCCAAAGAACGTACCCTTCACCCCACACGGTTTGAAGGTGCCGCGGATTTCTCGGGTCAGGCTCGATCTTACGCCGCAAGCGGGCAATTTGCACGTCAACGGCACGTTCACTGTTCACGCCCACGCGCCGAGCGAGCTCAGCTCGGGAGACCGTTGTCCCTGCGCTCGCGGCGAATATGGTCAACAAGGTGACTTCGCCGGCAGTCAGGCGGATGACGCCGTCGTCTGACCGTAACTCTCCCCTTTCACGATGAAACGTATGATTGTTGATGGATAGCTGCTCTATGTCAGGTCGTGCGGGTGCGCTGCGGCGCAATATACTCTCGATGCGCAATATGAGCTCGCGAGGCTCGAACGGTTTGGGCAAATAGTCATCGGCCCCTCGTTCCAGGCCTGCGATTCGGTCGTCTGTTTCACCACGCGCGGTCAGCAGCAGGACCGGCACCCGAGATGTCGATTTCAGATACTCGGTCAGTTCCAGACCGGTTTCGCCCGGCATCATCACATCCAAGACGATCAGATCAAATTCAATGCCGGCAAGTTTTCGCCGGGCATCTGCGGCATGCAGGGCCGTCGTAACGTTGAAGCCATTTGCGCTCAGGTAGTCTCTCAATAGCTCACGCAAGCGTGTATCGTCGTCGACGACCAGGATATGAGAGGCGTGTTCAGGCAACGGGCCCGCCAGTTCCCGTTCAGCGACGGCGGAACGAGCGAACGATGGCCTCTCGGCTGCCGTCACCGATTAACCCCATTAAGACCTTGCGGTAACCCTCTACGGCCTCTGCGCCGGCCTCTCTATAGGCACGTGCCACGCGGCGCTTCTGAGGTTCAGCGAGGCTTGCCGCCAGGTCGGTACCCGTCTCGGTCAAATAGAGTAGCCGCTGCCGGCGGTCTCGGGTTCCCTTTTTCTGCACGATAAAACCACGTTCCACCAGCTGTCCCAGCACCCGTGACAATGATTGCTTGGTGATACGTAGTATTTCGAGCAGTTCGGCGACGGACATGCCGGGATTGCGAGAGACGAAATGGACTACCCGGTGATGGGCACGGCCGAATCCGTATTCCGCGAGCACCGCATCTGGGTCTCCCGTGAAATCACGATAGGCATAAAACAGGAGCTCTATTCCCTGAATGAGTTCTTCGTCACGCAGGAAGAGGGGGTTAGGCCCCACCTTTACGTCAGTCATGTTGACATATATTGCCTCTGGTGATACCTAGCGCAAGAACTAAAATGTTATTCGATTGTTGCGGAACGGCAATCTATTCGGACATTTTTGAACCTTACAACCCCTGTTACGAGGACGGTACAGATGTCTTCGCCTACATTCGAAGATCGCGACGGCTTCATCTGGTACAACGGCGAGATGGTTCCCTGGCGGGACGCAAAGTTGCACGTGCTGAACCATGGTTTGCACTACGCATCCGCGGTATTCGAGGGCGAGCGTTCCTACGAAGGCGAGATCTTCAAGCTTCGTGAACATACGGAGCGCTTGTTCTACTCGGCAGTGGTGATGGGCTTTCAGATCCCGTACACCTTGGAAGACATCGATCAGGCCTGTCGTGACGTCTTGACGGCGAACCGTATCCAGGACGGGTATGTTCGTCCCGTTGCCTGGCGTGGACCCGAGATGATGGGTGTGTCGGCGCAGCACAACAAGATTCAGGTTGCCATCGCTGCGTGGCCGTGGCCCGCGTATTTTTCACCGGAAGCCCGCATGAAGGGTATCCGTCTGACAACGACTCGTTGGCGGCGGCCTTCGCCTGAGTGTGCGCCGGTCCAAGCCAAGGCTGCAGGCTTGTACATGATCTGCACTTTGGCCAAACATGAAGCCGAAGCTGAGGGATTTGATGATGCCTTGATGCTCGACTGGCGTGGGCAAGTCTCCGAATCAACCGGCGCAAACATATTCCTCAATTTTGATGGAGCATTGCACACGCCGACGGCCGATTGCTTCTTGTCTGGCATTACGCGTCAGACCGTTATGGACCTCGCCCGACAACGCGGTGTCGATGTGATCGAGCGAGCCATCATGCCGGATGAGCTCGTGGACGCCATGGAAATCTTCGTGACAGGCACAGCTGCTGAAGTTACGCCGGTCGGGGAAATTGATGGGCACCAGTACGTCGTTGGCGACATCACAAAACAGCTGATGGAAGATTACGACGCGGTCGTGCGCCGCAAAGCGGCAGCCTGACGAGGCCTCGGCCAGATTAAGTTAATCCGGGGGCGGTATTACCGCCCCCGTTGTTATCTGAACAGATCAGATCTGAATTCGGGTAAATAGTGATTGCACGTCTATGTCCCGGCCTCTTTCTCGGAAACATGGAATGTCATGGCGCCAAATGCATCCCTCAACGCCTGCTCAACCGCCAGCGGACTCTCCGCGCGCGCAAAAATGAATCCCAGATAACGATTGCCTTCTGGCAGGGGCACGATGCGCTCTCCTAAAGGTATGGACAGAGTGACGTCGAGGATATGGGGAACAGAGCGTGCTCTGTCGATCCCCGCGACCGCGTTTAGTCTGCCCGGGGTTTCCCCTGGTACGGGAAGCATCATGACCCCCGCTGCTTGGCTTTCGCGCTCGAGCGACTCGATGGGAAGTGACAGCGCGTGACGCAAGACCAGTTCTTCCAACGACACACCGGCTCCGAACGTAAGGACTCGGGAGCAAAGTCCACCAATAGATCGCGCTGCGACCTCAATGATGACGGGGCCTGAATCGCCCAAGCGCAACTCCGCGTGAATTGGTCCGTCTTTCAAACCCATCGCTGAAACAGCATCCTGAGTCGTACGAGAGATAGATTCCTGCATATCGTCGGACTCACGGGACGGCGTCACATAGATAGTCTCCGGGAAATAGGGGCCCTCGAGGGGGTCAGGCTTGTCGAAGAGTGCCAGCACTTGCAGTTTTCCCTGGTTCACGAGTCCTTCCAGGGCTAGTTCTCTTCCCGGGATGTACTGCTCGATGAGGACCGTACGCGCTGCTTCAGTTTGTCCTCCAATTTCGTTCAACAGATCGCGAATTCTCTGGAACGCGACCACGAATGAGTTGTGCCCATCCGCGCGAATCACCCCACGGCTTGCGGACAGATTGAGTGGCTTCAGCACACAGGGAAAGGTGACGCCGCGTGCTGTTTCGGAAGCATCAGCATCCTTGTCAACATGGACGAATTCCGGGGTTGAGACCCGGGCATCACGAAGACACTCTCTCAACTTCAGCTTATTGCCTGCTCTCAAGACCGACTCGAGCGGATTGTGCCGCAATTTCAGCGCATCGGCTGCGGCAGCAGCAACGGCGGTTGTCACTTCGTCAACGGGTACGATCGCGTCGATCGGGACTTCGTTGGCCAATGCCAGAATTTGGGCACACCCACGGTCCACATCAGCAAAATCAACCGTCATCGTACGGCCGCCGAGGTTCGACAACACCGACGCCTCATTTGAGCCGACGAAGACGTCAATACCAAGTTCGTCGGCAGCTGCAAGGAAATCCGCCGTCTGATACGACGTCGTTGGTATCAGCAGGAGAACAGAGGTCATTCGGTGCGCATTCGTGATTGGGTCGTCTTCCCAAGAACGATGGGCATGGATTCGAGAGTCACACGCGCGCGAACTGAATTTCTGTCGGTTCGGCGCAGCAATACCAAGACTCACTCAAATAGGGGTGCGAACTCCGAATATTTATAAATTTCAGCTCCGGAGTCGGCAAGTCAGCAGCGATATGGGCGGCCTGCCACACCGTGGAAAAGATTTGTCGGCGCTCCATTCCACTACTCTCGCCATCTGAAACAAGGTCGCGTACGCGCCTGTACAGCACCTCAACGGCCGCATCCGAATGCCTCCAGGTGAAACTGAGAGCAGAAGGATCGAATTCGCCTTCGTGCTCGCGCCAATCGTCGAGTTCTCGGAGCCGTGATCCACGGGGCACGAGAAGTCGGATTGAGAGCTGGACGGGGGACAGCGCGTCCACCAGCCCGAGACTATAGACGGTCTCCAGAAGGTCTACGTATCCCAGGACTGTTGTCCAAGGTGTAAACGGGATAAAGGTTGGAGAAAGTGCGAGCCCAACCCTTCTGCTGATTGCGACCGCAGCTTGGAAATCTGATCGCGTGTGTCCTTTGTCCAACATCAACAAGGTGCGATCATCAACTGATTCGACCGCTGTCGTAACAAACAGGCAGCCGGTTTCTTTGAGGGTCGGAAGGTCTTTCTGCCGCTTGAGGAGGTGTTCGATCTTGATGGTTACGTCATAGGTCAGATGGGGGAATTCCCGGTGTAGATCCTCCACCAGCCGAAGAGTATGGCCGGGACCGTTAAAGAAATCGGGGTCACCGAATGTAATGTGATCGGCTCCCTTTGCAATGAGTTGGCGAACATCGGCCATCACGATATCGCGTTCGATAATGCGGAACTGGCCATTGTAAACGGGAACCACAGGGCAGTGGCGGCAGCGATGCTTGCACCCGCGGCTCGCTTCGGTGTAGCCGACACTTTCGCGCCGGTCATCAGGCCAGATCAGTTGAGCATATTGGTCGAGGGACGGGAGCCCGACACGATGGGGGCGTCTAAAATCCTGTTTGTCCAGCGAAACAACTGTGGGATCGCCGTCTACATATGAATTGTTCCGAAGGCGCCGATAGAGGTCTGTAAGTGGTTTTTCAAACTCGCCGCCGATCACCGTGTGCACCCCAAGGCTGCGGAGCCACTCCTCATTGACCGGGGCGTAAAGTCCGAAGCAGCATATGTGTGCTTTTCGGTTGATCTCTTTAATGCGCAAGATCGCCGATTCGGCCAGCCGCGTTGCTGTGTGCATAGGCACGTGGATGGCGATGAGATCTGCTCCGATCACGGCATCTTCATCGAATTCCTGGACGGCCAAATCAAGGAATCGGACTTCTGCGCCTGCTTCGATCAGCCATGCAGCCGGTGACGCCAGCCCAAAGGGCTGGTGACCCAAATCATACGTCGAGAGCAGAAGTGCCTTCATCAAACTCCCTGTCACGCTACCCGGCAGAAAGGGCGCGAGAGGAGATCAGCAGACGCCGGTCAAAGATGTTTAGTACGGGCTTGTCCCGTCTTTGCCGGGCTGAAAGTACGGATTTGTGCCACCGGCATGGTCGGTCGTATCGAGGACATGGATGATCGAAGGTGCCGCTTGTTTGATCGCGCCTTCAACCCCCTGTTTGAGCGTGATCGACGCCATACCACAACCCTGACATCCCCCTTCAAGTCGAACATAGACCGTGTCGTCCACGACGTCGACGAGCGAAATGTGCCCACCATGCATGGCAATCTGTGGATTTATGTCTTCGTCGAGAGTCCGTTTGATGGCCCGGCCCTCGGGTGTGTCCAGCCCCGGTTTGGGGATCATGTCGAGATGGTCAACCACGTCTTCGACCTCGGGGATATAGTGACGCAGCATCGTCTGAACGCCGCCCTTGAGGGCGTGGGCCCCACCCTGGAACTCAAGAATGACACGACCTGCGTCGAAACCGTGAAAGATGATATCGCCGCCTTGATCCTGCGCGACGGGGCGAATTCGAGTCTCCAGCAACTCTTTGATCTGTCCGACGAGCTCGTCCGAGTTTTCCCCGGCCATCTCCGAAGATGTTGCGGTCCCCGCAGATTCATCCGCCAGGATCACAGGTTGCTCTGACATGAAGTGATCCATAATGACGCCGAGTATGGCTGGCTTGAGTGTCTGCCACTCCTGGCCGTCGTTCTTGGATAGAGTAATCGAGTCGGTGTTCAGTTCTGCGTGCTCCAGTTCCTCGATTTCAAACAACCGCTCGACGAGAGGTGAACGTGCGACATCGCTCCCGCGATCAAACAATACGGTTCCCGAATCGAGCACGGGGACACCCGGAATAAACCGGAGCTTTGATGCGTCCTGGGTTTCTTCAGTTTGAATGAACATGCTGAGAGGGTCGCCTCCTCGCGAACTGCTAACAGAAAGGTGTCACTGGAATCGAGTTTTTCAAGCTCGCACGCAGGATAGCGCCAAACCCAACCAAGTGAAACTGTACTTATTGCTTCTGGGAATCCCGGGCCCATCGTGCTGCCGCGGCATCGTCACTGCTGCGGGCAGACACCCATCTGGCACCTTCCGGCGTCTCCTCGTGTTTCCAGAAGGGGGCCTTGGTCTTCAACCAATCCACAAGAAACTCGTTGGCTTCGAAGGCTGACTGGCGGTGCGCGGAGGCCGTGATGACGAGAACAATCTTTTCTCCGGGTGCAAGGCGTCCATAGCGGTGAACGATCAGACTGGCAGAGAGCGGCCAGCGTTCCATAGCTTCCGCTCGGATCTGTTCGAGCATTTTTTCGGTCATACCCGGATAATGTTCGAGGGTCATATCCGCAACAGCGTCACCATCGTTCATGTCGCGGACCAGGCCGACAAACGTGACAAGCGCACCGATGCTTTTATCGCTACCGACAAAATTGCTGATTTCGGCGCCGACATCGAAATCTTCTTGTTGCACCCGGATCATGCTTGTGTCCCGCGGTTCAACCGCCAGTAACAGGAGGAAACAACGCCACTTCGTCCGCATTCGAAACGGGCGCGTCCAGTTGGGCGTATTCCTCGTTGACCGCAACTCTCACCACGGATTCGTCCTCCAAGGCATCAGCGTGCTGGGGGCCGCGTTGTCGAAGCCAATCAAGCAAATCGCTCACGGTAGAGACATCACCGGGAAGCTCCACGACTTCTTCTGACAATCCGATTTTCGTGCGAATCCAGGCGAAGTAGAGAATTTTCAAGAGATGACCTCAGCAAAAGGAAGAAATTCAACCATAGTGCCCGGTACCACCTCTGTCATGTCTTCGGGCAATTCAATCAAGCCATCGGACTCAACCAGCGAACGCAAGATGCCAGCCCCTTCCCGAGCGAATTTCTCCGCCTCCGGAGTCCCATCTTTTCCCGATTTTAGGCGTGCACGAACCCATTCACGACGGTTGCGTTTCTTGCGGTGACTGAAGTCTGCACGAACCCGGTAAAGTTTTGGCTCCAGGTCCGTCCCGCCGGCGAGTCTGAGTAACAGCGGACGGGCGAACCGAATGAAGGTGACCATGGCTGCAACCGGATTCCCGGGGAGACCAACAAATGGAGTCCCATCCACCTGCCCGAGAGCCAGCGGACGGCCCGGTTTGATGGCCAAGCGCCAAAAGTACAGTGAGCCGTTCTCAGAAACCGCATTTTTCACATGGTCTTCCTCCCCCACAGAAACACCACCGGACGTCAACAGGATGTCCTGTTCCTGCGCTGCGGAACGGAGCGCAACGGCCACGGCATCGGGATCGTCAGGAAGAATGCCGAGGTCAATCACCTCTACCGGCAACGCCTCCAGCAACGACATCAATACGTAACGATTCGAATCGTAAATTGCGCCTTCAGGGAGGAGCTTGCCTGGTTCCCTGATCTCGTCGCCGGTTGAAAAGACAGCGACTCGGACGGATTGATATACAGATAATTCCGTTCGACCGACCGAGGCTGCAATTCCAAGGTCTTGCGCGCGTAGCAGCTGACCCCGTCTCAGAACGACATCACCCTTCTCGACGTCCTCGCCGGCCCGGCGGCTGTTTGCGCCAGGCGAGAGCCCGGGTGGAATAACCACGTTGTCACCATCGATCTCACAATCCTCTTGCATGGCAACGGTGTCGTGGCCGCTCGGCATGACTGCGCCAGTGAACACGCGAATGGCTTCTCCTCGACCAGGAACGACGGTAGCGGGATGGCCTGCCGCCGCTCGGTCAACGACACGGAAGGATGTGTCTTGGCCGTTCCGCAAGCTCTCAAAAGCAAACGAATAGCCGTCTACGGCAGAGTTTCCTTTTGGTGGGACGCTATAGTCCGAGATCACGTCTTCGGCGAGCACACGCTTTCTTGATTGCCGCAGCGGGATCATCTCTTGAGTTCCGATCGGCTCGATGCGGCCGGATAGCAGGTTCAATGCCTCTGCAGTCGTCATCAGATGATCGTCCGCGGCAAAGCAATCGTCGGAAAGTTGCACCTTCACATATCCTTCATGGCGATTCGGTTCGTGCCGAAGACAAACCACAGTGCGCGATGATGAATTTCGCGATGGCGGGTGGATCATCGAGACTCAACTGTGGAACGGGCAGATTGTTTAAGGGACCCGTACTGGCAACTGCAACAATATGTGGATCGTCGCATTGGAGCAGAGGCTTTCCCAATTCAGGACGGTGCACCTCCAGTTTGTCGATGGGTTCGCGTTTGAATCCTTCCACCAATACGACGTCCGCCGGGCTGAGATGCGAAGCAAGCTGAACGAGCGTCGGTTCTGGCTCATCACCGTTTTCGTGCATCAACACCCAGCGCTGGCTCGACGTGACCAAAACTTCGGCTGCTCCGGCACGTCGATGCTCGTATGAGTCTTTCCCAGGTTGATCGACGTCGAACGAATGGTGTGCATGCTTGATGGTTGATGCTCGCAAGCCGACTTCTGCAAACAATGGTAGTAGCGCTGTCACCAGGGAAGTCTTGCCGCTGCCGCTCCAGCCAGCAATGCCAAACAGCTTCATGTCCGCGTCCTCGGATTCACGACTGGATCTAGCCGTAAATCTGCGGCTTTGGCTTGTTGGCCGGGTTTCGGTCGGCGGGGCTTCCCTGAGCTGCGTCCTGCTCCGATCCAGTGGCAATATGCGCGAGACCGGCTCGGAGATAGTCGTACCCTGTGTAGAGGGTCAGCGCCGCGGCGACCCATAGGCAGACCGTCCCAATCTCCTTCGCGGGCAACAACATATCGCCGGCGTCTCCAGACAACAAAAATGCTATAGCAAGGATTTGCAGGGTCGTTTTCCATTTGGCCAGTCTGCTGACGGGTACAGGTACATGCAGTTCGGCAAGAAACTCGCGTAGACCCGAAACCAGTATTTCACGGCAGACGATAATCACCGCTGCCAGAACGGTAAATCCATCGATTCGGCCGAATGCGATTAACATGACAATCGCTGCTGCGATCAGCAGTTTGTCCGCAACAGGATCCAGAAAACGGCCCAGCATCGACATTTCGCCGCGCAGACGTGCCACGTATCCATCAAGAAAATCTGTAACGCCGGCAGCACAAAATATGCCCAAAGCGACCCAATCCGCGGTGGTCCCGGGTATAAAAAACGTTGCCACAAGTCCAGGTATCACGAGTATTCGTGAAAGCGTCAGCAGGTTGGGAAGGCTCGTGATCATGCCAAGCAATCCTATGGGTGCTGTCCGCGTCTCATATTCAAGATGGTGCTAGTCATCATTACGATACCGCTAATCCTCAGGATGAAAGTGATCGTAGATAGCTTTGGCTACGCCGTTGGAAATGCCCTCTACTGCCTCAAGATCAGCCAATCCGGCTTGTTCCACCGAACGGGCGGAACCGAAATGATGCAATAGTGCTCGTTTCCGCTTGGTGCCGATTCCCGAGATTTCATCCAGTGTCGAACGACCAATTTTCTGGGACCGCTTGGCGCGGTGGCTTCCGATGGCATATCGGTGGGCCTCGTCCCGGAGACGCTGGAGGAAATACAGCACTGGATCATTGGGCTCCAGCGAGAACGCCGCCTTTCCCGGTACATGGAGTGTTTCTCGCCCCGCATTGCGATGAGGACCTTTGGCGATCGCAGCCAATCCGACGTCTGACACGCCGAGGTCGGCGAACACCTGTTGGGCAGTGTGAAGGTGACCGGTGCCGCCGTCGATCAAGACTAGGTCTGGCCACTGCTGACCTTCTCGATCTTCATCCTCTTTGAGTAGACGCGAAAACCGACGAGTCAGCACTTCGGTCATCATGCCGTAGTCGTCACCGGGCGTGAGATCCTCTTGCTTGATATTGAACTTCCGATACTGGTTCTTGAGAAGACCTTCAGCTCCCGCGACGATCATACCGCCGAGAGCCGCACTACCATGGATGTGACTATTATCGTACACCTCGATGCGTTCGGGCGGTGTTTCGAGCCCAAAAATACGTGCTACGCCTTCGAGAAGTCGGCGCTGAGAGGCGCTTTCAGCGAGACGGCGCGCCAAGGCCTCTCGGGCATTGTTCACCGCGTGCTCGATGAGTTGGCGTTTTGCGCCACGATGCGGCACCCGAACGTTTACCCGCCTTTCGGCACGGACGGCGAGGGCCTCCTCGACTATGGTACGGCCGTCGACTTCATGGCTGGTCAGCAACAGCGAAGGTGGGGTCTTATCAGCATAGAACTGGCCGACAAAGGCCGTTAGCACCTCCTCGATCGTGTCGCTTTTTGCATGTGCGGGGAAATACGCCCGATTGCCGTAATTCTGCCCGGTTCGAAAGAAGAACACCTGAACACAGGTTTGACCGGCATCGCGGTACGCTCCAATAACATCGGCTTCTCCAAGCGTCGGAATGTTAATTCCTTGCTTGGCCTGTATCTGGGTTAGCGCCCGAATTCGATCGCGATAAACAGCAGCTGTTTCGAATTCAAGATTGCTGCTGGCCTCCTGCATACGCGTCGAGAGTTCTTGTTGTGTCCGGTGACTCCGGCCTGACAGGAATTCGCGTGCTTCATGGACAATCTGCTCGTAGGCCTCATGGCTGATTTTTCCAACGCATGGCGCCGTGCATCTACGAATTTGGTATTGCAGGCATGGCCTTGTTCGGGTCGAGAATATGCTGTCCGTACACGAGCGGAGTGGAAATGCTCGTTGCAGCGCGTTGATTGTTTCGTTGACGGCTCCGGCAGAGGCGAACGGCCCAAAGTACTCTCCGCGCCGACTTCGTGCCCCACGGTGTTTGGTGATTTGAGCCCATTCGTGATCACCGGTGACGAGAATATATGGAAAGGACTTGTCGTCTCGAAGCAGGATGTTGTAGCGCGGTTTCAGTTCCTTGATGAGGTTTGACTCAAGCAAAAGCGCCTCGACCTCGGTGTGTGTCGTAATGAATTCCATATCGGCGGTCGCGGCGACCATGCCGAGGATGCGGGTCGACAGCCCTTTCAGATTGGCATACGAGGCAACCCGCTTTTTCAGGTTCTTTGCTTTGCCGACATAGAGAACTTGTCCCTTTTCATCGATCATTCGGTACACACCCGGGCTGTTTGGGAGTGTCTTCAGGTGCGAGCGAATGACAGCTCGCCCACGTGAGATGGATGGGGCGGCAGGCTCACGAGAAGTGCTCTGAGATGCAGAGGCAGCGCGATGTCGGGGGCGCTGAACGTCTTGCTGGATTTCCGTCATGATCTGTTGCCGTGAAGCATAACACCGGCGCGTGCGACCTGCCTCCTAAATTTCAATCCCAACAACGAACTGTGACTTCACACAAATGTCATACTATCCACGATTCATGTGGATAAGTTTGTGGGAAATGGTGTTGCCAAGGGGTGCAAGTGCGGCAAACCTTCGCGTTCAACACAATTGCCTAAAGATTAGGCAAATTATTTAACTAACTGATTTTTAATATAAATTCTATGTCAAGCGCTTTATAGGGCCAGAGTGCGGAAACTTTGGACTTAGGGCGGCAATTTGCGATCAATAAATATTCGCCTGTGCACAACTTGTCGGTAAACGGCGATGAAATACCCAAAGTAATCGTTGAGTTATCAATGCTCAGATCGGAATCTCTCGATCTCAACACCAACACTTTCCGCTTCCGGAATGGCGTGAAGTTTTTCGATTCCCACGCGAACGCCCTCTACACGTTCGTCGACAAAACATAAATCCACGATCATTTCCGCCAATGTTTCAACCAGGTTTATGTGACCTTGTTCCAATACTTCTTTCACACTGAGGACAATGTCTTCATAACTGACGACATTGTTAATCTCGTCGTCGAGTGGCCCTTGGGGGTCCTTAATCGCTAGCTCGAGGTTTATGCGGACTTGCTGTGGCGTGGATTGCTCGTGACGATACACCCCGACGCGAGCTGGCAAGACCAGGTTTCGAACCACAACCTTCCGGGAACTCCGTGTCGGCAGGACCTGGCCACGTCCTGTCTGCGGAAGAGATTTAGCCATCACCGGCCACCTCCATACATCGGGATTGACGGTATTTGCCTCACTCCACGAGGTCCGTGTCGTCCGGGTGCCGGCGCCATTTGAGATGTTGTCCGCCGTCCAATGCGATCATCTGTCCTGTCATCGCTGGTGATTCGAGGATGAACTTCACAGCCGAACCTATCTCCACGGGTGTCGTGCCAATGCCGAGCGGAGTGGAGGCGATTTGCGCTGAGAAGTGTTCCGAACTCTGTCTTGGGCTCGGCAATGTTGGACCCGGTCCGACAGCGTTAACGCGGATATTCGGCGCCAACGCAAGCGCACAGGTTTGGGTGAGGGTCCAAAGTCCCATCTTGCTGACCGTGTAGGACGAAAAATATGGAGTGAGGTTCCAGACTCTCTCGTCGAGGATATTGATGACACATCCTGGCTCCCCTTTTTCGAGTGCCAAGGCAAACGACTGGGTCAAAAAGAACGGAGCCCGCAAATTTATATCAATGTGACGGCGCCATGAGTCTGCGGTCGCCGTTAGAACGTCATCTGGTTCGAACACAGAAGCGTTGTTGATTAAACAGGTTACAGGACCCAGTTCCGACGAAGCGCGGGCGATCAGATTCTTGGCCGATTCATCGTCAGCAAGATCTGTGGAGATTGTGGTGGCGTTTCCCCCACGTGCTTCAATCTCTTCCGCAAGTTCATCCGCTTCGGCGGACGAACGCAGATAGTGAATGGCGACCGCCCAGCCCTCTTCAGCCAACGCATCGCATATTGCCCGGCCAATGCGTTGACCTCCTCCGGTAACCAGAGCGACACCAGGCTCCAATCCCCGTGCGATCGACGACGTTTGTGTTGCGTTCATGGGGTCAACATGGCCGTCTCAGGCGCCAGAACAGGAACCCCAAAGTACTGAATGGATATGAATCCAACATACGCTATGGAGAACAAGACCCCGGTACCGCGGCCAATCGGAATTTGGCGAATGGCGAAGGGCAAAAGAACGAGGGCGGCAGCCATCATGACCCACAGGTCAAATTGAAGCGTTTGTTCGGGGATGCGCACTGGAATGATGAGTGAAGTGATCCCCATCACACCCAGTATATTGAACATGTTGCTTCCGACGACGTTGCCCACGGCTATACCACCGTGCTTTCGAACGGCAGCGACAATGGTCGTTGCCAGTTCAGGTAGGGACGTTCCCAGTGCTACCAGCGTGAGGCCGATGACAGTTTCGGAAACACCCCATGCGCGGGCGACACCGACCGCGCCGTTGATGAGGATATGCGATCCGAATAGAAGTCCGGCCAACCCGACAACGATGAAGCCAAGAAACACGAGTACGGATTGCGGAAAAGCGCCAACGCCGTCGAATTCTTCGCCGTATTCGTCGTGTCCCTGGCCGTCATCACGCTCGGAAACGTAGGAATTGATGAGGAAAGCCAGGAGCACCGCAACAAGAATGGCGCCTTGCCAGGCCACCAGCGTTCCCGTCCAGCAGAAGGTGACAAAGAGCACGCTGGCCGCGATCATCACGACGACATCGCGGTTCAGGGACGGAGCTTGACAGACGATGGGAATTAAGAGGGCGGGTGCGCCCAATACGAGGAACACGTTGGCGACATTGCTTCCGACCACGTTGCCGATTGCCAGACCAGGTACGCCATTTAGAGCCGCTTCAATGCTGACGATGAGTTCCGGCGCAGATGTACCAAAGGCGACCACCGTCAATCCGATGACAAGTGGTGAAACACCCAGTCTCCGTGCCAGTGCGACAGCGCCACGGACGAGAAAATCTCCTCCGAGAAGCAATATGACGAGACCACCGACCAACTGAAGATAAATCAACAACTACGCCTCCACGGCTCAAATCAAGATTCGATATGCAAATTCATGTCGTTTCTTCAGTCTCGCCCAGGTCCGTGTACGCCAACACCATATCACGCAGGGTGGCGATGCCTACGAGATTGCGGTCGTGATCGACCACCAGGCCGCGGGAGAGGTGGAGATCGCTCAGCAGGCGCGCGGCGTACTTCACGTCCATGTCAGCATCTAACGTGACAACAGGTTTGGTCATGACTTCATAGGCGTCGACTCGATCCAGGGAGCGGTTCTTGGCGATTACATCCCGGGCGATGTCCGACACCGCGATCAGGCCCAGTTCATCGCGCTCGTCATGACGTTCGATCACCAAGGAGCTGACTCCAAACCGGGCCATCAATTGAAGGCCGCCTCTGGTAGAAGCAGGTGGTTCGACCGTGTGCGCGTCGGTCTGCATTCGGTCAGATTGCGCGATTGGGTATTTCTTAGCGACTCATTGGGCCACACCACTACGATATACATCAATCGTTGGCTGAAAGACCTTTGCGTCGAGCGAACTGATCCTGTCACCCGATTTGTGACCCCACGATTAATGCGAGTGGCGATGCAGGATTTGATCCCTCATTCCGGTGTCGTAGAGAAGTCCAGATGGTGTGAGATGAATAGCGATGGGAAATTCACCCCGCGCCAGGCCTTTGCGCTCTAGTGCCCGCCACACGGCTTCGTTGCGAAGACCCGTTGCATCCTTTGCCATCACCACTGCATCGCCCACATGAAAATGATTCCCGTGCGGCGGCGGAAACTGGGTGATCAAGACTTCACCGGTCTCCGGAAAATTCGTTGATGTCCTTGGGTCATCCGCAAGGGCCTGGAGAATCGCCAGGGTCTTGCGCTGCAAGCTGTTCAGCCGGAGTGGATTGGCTTTCGGAGGCATCGGTCCATGAAAATGTAAAAAGTGGGAATCGGCGAATTATTAGGACGGACAGTATTCGAGACTGTTGATGTTCAGTCAAAGCCGCATCGCGCGTTTGCTCTTGCCTCGATAGGATCGTGTGCCCGGCTGCCCAGCGGTCGATCGTGGTCCCTGTTTGCGCGGACCATCGTCGGTCTTGCCTTCTCGCCGGCCTTTGGCTCGGCGATGTCGAGGCACGCCTATGCCGAGATCGGCACTCTCCAGGCGGCGAATTTCGTCCCGCAATCGAGCGGCCTCTTCGAACTCCAACTCGGCCGCCGCCTCGAGCATGCGCTTGTCGAGATCCTTGAGATGAGCTTCCAGATTGTGGCCGATGAGATGGCGTGTCTCTTCATCTCCTGTAGCAATGGTGACGTAGTCGCCTTCGTGCACCCCATCAAGAATGTCTCCGATATTCTTCTTCACCGACTCGGCGGTAATGCCATTTGCTTCGTTGAACTGCCGTTGTTTTTCTCTACGTCGGTCCGTTTCATCGATAGCGCCGACGAGGCTGGCTGTCATGTCATCTGCATAGAGGACAACTTTCCCGTCCACGTTACGAGCAGCCCGCCCGATTGTCTGAATAAGAGATGTTTTCGAACGCAAAAACCCTTCTTTGTCTGCATCTAGAATTGCGACCAGCGCACATTCGGGAATATCCAGGCCCTCCCGCAGCAGGTTGATTCCGACCAGGACATCAAAGGCGCCGAGTCGAAGATCGCGAATGATCTCGATGCGCTCGAGTGTGTCGATATCCGAGTGCAGATAACGGACACGGATACCGGCCTCGTGGAGATATTCCGTGAGGTCTTCAGCCATTCTCTTGGTGAGCGTGGTGACCAGGACACGTTGGCCATTGGCCGTTGCATCTCGGCATTCCGCCATCAGATCATCGACCTGACTGTCGACGGGGCGCACGATACAAGGCGGATCCATGAGCCCAGTGGGCCGGATGATCTGTTCCACAAACACACCGCCTGTCTGCTCGAGTTCCCACGGTCCCGGTGTCGCAGAGACATAGACGGTCTGTGGACGCATGGCGTCCCATTCCTCAAATTTCAGCGGGCGATTGTCGACACAACTCGGCAATCGGAAACCATATTCGGCAAGTGTTGACTTCCGGCGGAAGTCACCCCGAAACATGCCGCCGAGCTGCGGTACGGTCACGTGGCTCTCGTCGACGATGACCATGGCATTGTCGGGGAGATACTCGAACAAGGTCGGGGGCGGTTGTCCGGGGAGGCGGCCGGTCAGGAATCGCGAGTAGTTTTCGATGCCTGCGCAAGCTCCCGTCGCTTCGATCATCTCAAGATCGAACATCGTACGCTGTTCGAGACGCTCTGCTTCCAGCAGCTTTCCGGAGTTGCGAAATTCATCCAGTCGAC
Organism: Alphaproteobacteria bacterium UBA2966; assembly: GCA_002348365.1. Taxonomy (GTDB): domain Bacteria; phylum Pseudomonadota; class Alphaproteobacteria; order UBA2966; family UBA2966; genus UBA2966. The sequence goes on from DEBC01000029.1 coordinate 33,976, forward strand.
TTTCCAGTTCCTTACGAATCTCCAGCACGGCCTGCTTGAGTGTCGGCTTGGGAGTGACGTAATGCGAATTTGCGTAGAGCTTGATTTGGGCGAGCTTGTCAGTCTTCTCCCCGGTCAGGGGATCGAACTCGGTTATGCTTTCGACTTCATCGCCAAACAAGGAAAGTCGCCAGGCGCGGTCCTCCAGGTGGGCAGGGAACATCTCGATCGAATCTCCCCTTACTCGGAACGTACCGCGCACGAAATTGGTATCGTTTCGCTTGTACTGCAGTTCAACAAGCTGCCGAAGCAGCTTGTTTCGATCGAGCGTGTCTCCAGCCTTAATCGTGACGGTCATCTCCTGATACGTCTCGATATCGCCGATACCGTAGATGCATGAAACGCTTGCTACGATAATGACGTCATCCCTTTCCATCAGCGCTCTGGTTGCGGAGTGGCGCATGCGATCGATCTGCTCGTTGATCGACGCGTCCTTCTCGATATAAGTGTCAGATCGCGGAACGTAGGCTTCGGGTTGGTAGTAATCGTAGTAAGAGACGAAGTACTCCACTGCGTTGTTGGGGAAGAATTCCTTCATCTCTCCATAGAGCTGAGCGGCAAGGGTTTTGTTGGGTGCCAGAACCAACGCAGGTCTGCCTGTATTACGAATAACGTTCGCCATCGTGAACGTCTTGCCGGAACCGGTAACTCCCAATAACACCTGGTTCCGTTCGCCCTCGTCGACTGCTGCCGTGATTTCTTCGATCGCCCGCGGCTGATCCCCGGCCGGCGTGTAATCGGACACGAGGTTGTAGGCGATTCCGCCTTCGGTCTTCTCGTACTCAAATTGCGGTCGAGACGGCTCGTAGACGCTTTCGGCTGTGCTCATGCCGCCTAATATGCCTGAGAGTCGGGGAATTTCCAGTACCTGGACGCATGTAGCGAAATCATTCCTGACATCTTCTGGAGACTACATTCCCTTGGACCGGCACATTTTCTTGCGGCATGCTTGAGGCCTGCCAACATCGTGGACTGTCCCGTGACCGACCAACCCCCAGTGAACCAATCGCCATTTGACGCCTAAGCACCAGCCCAAATAGCGGAAAAAGTAGAGACGCTGGGCGTCACCAAAGCCCATCTCGGTGCTCTTCAGACCGTTCTTCTCGGTATCTTGGCGGG
>DEBC01000030.1 GCA_002348365.1 Alphaproteobacteria bacterium UBA2966
CACGTCGATCGCGACCACTTTCCACGACTGCCCCTGCCGCTGATAAAAGCTGAAATCGTCCTCGAGCGAAATCGCATGGTTATGTGGTACGGCAAACTTCTTGTGCTCGTCCGGCAACGGCGGAATAGTCTCTTCCTCACCCTTGGGCGGCACGAAGAAGTAACCATGCACATGAGTCCCCAGCGGAACATCCCGCAGTTCGGCGTGCGCTCCGTTGTATCGAACCGTTGCATAGGGCAGTAGAGCGAAATAGTGAGCTGGCCCCGACCAGTAATTGTCGTGCATCCGAATGGCGCCGCGCCGATTCACCGGATCGATATAGACCAGTTCGCCGGCCAGGTAGCGAGCCTTCGCGAAGGGCGCAAATGTCCCTGGATCCGGAACATAGTCGGTCGCATCCTGTGCCGTTGCGGCTGAGGACATCATCGCAATGAGTGCGATCCCAGGCAGAAGTTGCTGAGTTGTCATCATCGTTCTGGCTAAGGCGTCTTGCACTGCTTTCATGCTTCTACCTCCGACGCTGTGCTGTTGTTGTCCGCGAATCGTTCGACCGGCACTTCCATCTTCTGCGCCATCGTCAGCAGCAGATTGCTGAGGTGGGCCTTGCTGTTGACGGCGCTGTGGTAGATGCCTTTGTGCTTGTCGTAGCCCTGAAAATCCCTGGTCAGGTTGTAGTCAACGTGCTGACCGTGTTTCAGTCCCAGCTTTGCTCCTCCGGCCAGCACCAGCGGCAGGCTCGCATTGCCGTGGCTGTGACCGTAAGCCATGCCACTGCCGTACAACGCCATCGTGGTATCGAGCAGAGGGCCGTCGGCGTCCTGCGTTTCACGCAGCCGGTCGAGGAAATAGGCGAACTGCTGGAAGTTGAACGTGTCACTCGCCAGCAGGTCACTAAGCAGCTTCGGATTACCATTGTGGTGTGAAAGCGAATGCCGATCCTGCTTGACACCAATTTCGGGAACGGCTGGGCCGGTGCCTTCGTTGCCGGTACTGAAGGTGGCCACGCGAGTCAGGTCCGTCTGAAACGCGAGCACGATGATGTCGTACATCGTGCGCAGATAATCACCGAGCTGCTCCAGCGAAATCGATCGGTTCATCCTGGAGCGATCCGCAGGTGCGACCTTGGGGCGAGGAACGTCGAGCCACTTATCCGCTCGCTGGGTACGCAGCTCGACTTCGCGGACAGAGGTGAGGTACTGCTCCAATCGCCCCTTGTCCGCCTTGCCAAGCTGGCGATCCAACGCGGCGGCTTCGTCGATTACGGCGTCGAGAATACTGCCGCGCCTCTGCAGGCCGCGTCGCTGTTTGTCGACGCCGCCTTGGGGTTCTTCAAACAATTCGCGGAACACCACGCCCGGGTTTGCCTGAGCCGGCAGTCGGATGCCGTCGGTGTTGTACGACAGCGAATGCCCCTGATTGCTCAACTCGATGGACGGGAATCGCGTCTGCGGCGCCGTTACGGTCGCCATCAACTGGTCAACAGAGATCGAGTTGCGTTCGGCTTGTCCAATCTTCGCACCGGTCAGCCAAATGCTGCTGCAATTGTGATGATGCCCCAGTCCACGTGGATGGTACATGCCGCTGATCGGTGTGATCACGTCGCGGTGCTTCGACAGTGCCTGTAAGGGCTTCGACATCTGGTAATCAGCCCCGGCCGTCGGCATCTGGTACTCGTACGTGTTGACTCCGTTGGGCAGATAGATAAACACGCTTCGGCGCGGCCGTTTGGCGTTCTCTGCTGCGAGCAGCGGCTTCATGCAATCCAGCAGAGGCAGGGCTAGTGAAACACCCAATCCCCGCAGTAGATGCCGGCGATCAAGCAGCCAGTTTTGGGAAAGGAAATGTGGCATATCGAGTTTCCTATATTGGCAGAAGCGAAGTCGTTGGGGGCCAACAATTAAGGAGCGAGTCGTAGTGGAATTCGCCAGAATTCCTGGATGATCAGGTTCGCCGCATGGGCATTTCTAGCGAAATCCACTACGTAACCATTGCACTATTCTAACAGAGATCAGGTGCATGCTCATGCCACGAGATCACGTCACACGGATTTTGGATCTGTCGGGCGATCCATGAGCACGCATAAAAAAGCCCCGCAGAACGCCCGACATGAAGCTCTGCGCGGGCCGCCACTCAAGGTGGCTGTTCGATTCATTCGAGTTGTCGGGCCTCTATAGACCGACTGACGAAATTTCACCGAACGCGTGCTTTTGTTCGTAATTTTCCTCTGTAATTGACCCGGTAGAGTGCGGTAGTCACTGCAAAACACGAGGGTTTTGGACTGCTTAGAAATGCCAAAAAAGTTTGCCCAGAAAAGATATTTCGCGGTGAAAGTTCACCGGATTATTTTTTTGAGGGATTTCTCAACACCTGATATGCTCATGCAGCACTCGCACCGTCCTGAAACGCCTGAAATTGCAGACGAAAATCCAGCGTCGGTGAACGGAGAAAAGTTCGAAACGTATCAAGCACGGGGAGCTCTTCTTATATAATGGCTGCTGGTAAAGAATCCAGCAGCCATTTTTTGTGGTCCGACCGTTGCCATATCTGCAAGCATGTCAAAGGGTTGGCGAATGAATCGACATGTCGGGACAAGAAAGACGGATATGAATAAAGCGATCATTGCTTGTCTTGTGATGACAGCGTTCTCCTGTAGTTCCATAGACGCACTGGGTAAAGAGCTGATCGTCTACAGCGAAGTGCCTGGCGTCGAAGCCTCGGACCAGTACATCTTCGCAATCAGGAAGGTAGGTGCCAGTGGTCCCTGGCATCGACCATTCGCGTTTATTACCAAGTGTAAGAAAGGAATCGAGGGCAAGAATAATTACTTCCCTCATTTGAGCAACTGGAGCAATACGTACATCAATTTCGAGATGAACGGTCCCGTCGAAATCGCGATTCGCAAGGTCAGCGGGAAACCTATTCAGCAAGCGGCTGTGCACCCGAGAAAAAAGGCAATGTCATGTACTGTTCGTGATGGGGACGCATACGTGGTCATCGAGAAGCCATGCCTTATTGCGGTAGACATCGATGGTCAAATGGATGACCAGAACACGGGGAAGGGATATCAGGGGCCTCCAATTCATACCCTAACCATCTTCGCTAACCCATTAATTGAGAACCGTCCAAAGCTTGATGACCCAAACGTGCGCACTGTCAAACCAGGTGACGATGCACCAAGCGAGGGTGATTGGAAGACGCTCTATTTCTTGCCGGGTGTTCACGATATCGGCGTTGGCTTTCCTGTTCACGCCAATAGAAACTACTACATTCCCGGAGACGCTGTTGTTCATGGCACGATGAGCAATCATGGCAAATGGAACGATGGTCACAATATCAGGATATTCGGGTACGGCGTGCTTTCCGGGTCCAAACTCGCCCACCCAAGATTCGCCTCACCTAAGCCGACGGAGGCCAAACTGCACGACCCAATCCACATCGTCGGCGCCACAAACACGTCTGTCGAGGGCATTACGCTGGCCGATTCCGCCCACCACTCATTGATGCTGGTTAGTGGCTACGAGCCGGAATCACCAACTGATATGCGTTGGCTAAAGATCTTTACTTGGCGAGCAAACGGGGACGGCATTAACCCTTTCGGAAACGGTCTGATTGAGGATTGCTTTATTCGTAC
>DEBC01000094.1 GCA_002348365.1 Alphaproteobacteria bacterium UBA2966
GTTGCTTCAAGGCTTCGACATACTCGCCTTGCCCACCGCCAACACAAACGAATCGGAGTGTCGAATCATCTTTCAACAGCGCAGCCGTCCGTAGAAATCCTTCGTGATCCTTAATCGGATCCAGCCGGGCTGCCATTCCAATGAGACGCTGATCCCCACTTACGCCCCACTCCGCGCGCAACTGCACTCTCGCGTCCGGGTTTGGAGCGAAGACTTCCGTGTCGAAACCGTTGGAGATAACGACGATTTTTTCTACCGGCAAGCCAACGGCAGCACCATAATCGAGACCCGCCTTCGAGTTCACCATGATCCTGTCGGGAATCCTGGAAAGGCGCCGTTCAAGGAACGCGGTTAGTCTCCAAGAATAGTCATAGAGACTGAGATCCATGTCAGAAGCTCTCACGCCCCAGACGATTCGCGATCCACGGTGAAATGGTTGCAGCAGCGCAGAGAATATATTGGGTGGGCCCAGAAAGGATTGAATGACCGCCGGTTTAAGCTCATCGACGATTCGATGAAGGCGTCGAGCAAATCCCAATACATCCCACCGGCCTGCTTTCTGGGTCGAAATCAGTCTGACACCAGTACCAGCCAGAGCACTTTCGAGTGCACCGCCCGGATAAAATGTCGCGACGGACACTTCGAACCCTAGCCGCTGCAGTCGGGTGGCCAGAACCACCAATTGAGACTCCGCTCCGCCAACATCTAGCGAACGGGCCAAAAAGAGTAGTGGAATCAAGAATTCAGCAACTTCGTTTGGCCTGACAGATCACTGTTATCCTGACCTGTCCGAAATTGACACGTGCCACACTTGTCCCATGGATCAAGTCTGCGGGCGGGGTTCGTGTAGAGCCTCAGTCACAAGTTGGCTAAGGTAGGTCACGAACCGATCCCGCGCCTCCCTCCCTACGATGTGGGCGCGATAGGCCTCTTGACCCGCCCGTGCGATATCGATGTAGCGGTCATAATCCTGAAGCACCTCTTCCAACCGCCGAACGGTATCGTCCAAGTCCCAACTATGGGGAACGAATGTCGTCTCGGGCTGAAACAAATCGGGGTATGTCTCCAGGTGCGACATGTCAGGCTTCATGAGAACCGCACCAGCAAGGAATGTCTCGTAGTCTTTGTAATTGATTTCGCTGTAACCGAACGGTGAGAGGACGACGCGACTGCGGCGAAGCTCCCGAACATAAGCCAGTTTTCCAATGCGATCACTGGAGCAGTAATCGCCAAGCAAATTGGCCATTAGTTTGCGTTGGTGAGCCACGGTATTCCGCCGATAAGCGGTATTGATCCGGCACGACACACCCAGGGGCCGTGATGCAGACGGCGGTTCGAAATGCCCGGTGGGACGCATCAAGAACGCCAGAGGAACGTAACGACAAAGCGTGGCAAGACGTGGACCCAACAGCGAGTAGTTGGCGAGGGATGTATTCCAAGACAGCCGCAACTTCGCCAGGTGCTTGGCATCGGATACGGGTACCGAACAGTTGGATTCTTCATCACTTACGCCAGTTTGTCGGTGATAGTAATCCGCAAACAGTCGCACGCCATATAAGGGCCTCAGATAGTGAGCTCGATCCCTCAACAGGCTGGTCTTGTAGTAACGTGTGACAAATGGCAGCACATCGACCGCGACCGACGCCGCCGTCGAACTGCGATCGAAGAACAGCAAGCAACTGGCGGCATCCGCCAATTCCGCGATTACCTCAGTCGCTTGATCGCTTCGGTCTTGACTCGGATCATTCCAGAAGTAATTGCTGTTGACGACCAGCACGTCGCACTCGCGCAGCGCTGGTTCAATGGCAAAATGAATTCGAATGTCATATCCACTTTCCCGGATGGCACGCCCATGTACGAGCAGCGGCCCGAGGAATGCACACGTATTCTGCGTCGCAAATCGGTCACTTAGGATATTGATCTTAAGCACGAACGCCGCTCAACGGACAGCATTGAAACGTTTGTGCGACGTCGTGTTGCTAACAATTTCATTCCAGACGGCGAGGACGCGGTCCACGGTGCAAGCTTTCGCCCGGCTCGTGCCTTCTGCCGCCAACCGCCGCCTGCAATCAGGATCGTGGATCAATTCGAGAAGTGCCGACGCCAGGCCTGATACGTCATCGACAGGCACAACCAGACCGGAAACACCGTTTTCGACAAACTGCGATGGACCGGCGGAACGCTCGGTGACTATGACAGGCATTCCGCAGCTCATCGCCTCAAGCACCACATTTGCCGTTCCCTCGAATCGCGATGGCAGTACGAAGAGTCCAGCGGCACGGTAGTATGGAAACGGATTCGACACGGTGCCCAGCCAGTCAATTCGGGTTCCGATTCCCAAACTGTCAGCGAGAGCGCGAAGTTGGGATTCGGCCTCCCCTTCGCCGATAAGGGCAAGGCGCCATCCCGGCACTGAGTCTGCAATCTTGGCGAAGGCGTGCAGCAGAACCTCATGCGCTTTCTGGTAGGTGAAACTGGCCACCGTCAGAATGGTTGTTTCTGGGATTTCAGCACGGGATGTCTCGGAATCGTAGGCTACGGGATTGGGAACATAGACCAGCTTGCGAGACGGAATGAATCCTCCTAGGTACCCCATCGCAGCTTCACTGTTTGCCGTTACGAAGTCCGCCATCGGATAGAACACTCGACGCATTATGCGCCAGGCGCGGCCAATCGGCTGCCTACGGGGATCGTTACGTTCGCTGATGACGACACGCGTCCTGAGGCCGAGAGAAGCGATGACCGTCAGTACATTCGTCGAACCAATAAAGGCTACGACGTTCGTCGCCCTAAGTTCCTTGAATGTCCGTCGCAGCGCGACAATACGACGAAAATTGGCGCAAACGCCCCGGAAGAACGACCCCGAGTCCGCGGTCTGACCGATCGCGCGGCGGATAATTCCCTCGTGTGGCTCAAAGAAGTCAGACTCGGAGTCCGAGAGCGTAACAATCGCGACCGTACGACCGGCGTCGTTCCAGGCATTTGCCAATGTTGTCACCACTCGCTGAGAACCGCCGGGGCCCAAGTCCCCAATCACCAGGACAATGTCAGGATGTTTCATCCGTTCTCGGGGCATCAGGAGACAAATTTGGGCATCAACCGCACTTGTCGTTCAAAGCTCGAACTTGATCCCAGCCCCCTGAACCTGCGATGCAGTGGACAGAGACTCGTGGGATTTACTCTGAGCTACACTGGAGAGCATCGAGATCTCGTGCTGAATACGTTCATCCCAATTGGAGAACGTTTGCTCGGCGATACGGGCGATAGCCTTGGCTCTTCTTTGCCGCTCTTCTCCATCGCTATGTAGATGAAGAAGCGCAGCCGCCAAGGCGTCGGTGTCTTCGACGTGAGGGATACGCATGACCGTATCGGGAGGAAATATCTGGTCCGTACGGAGGTCAGCACCGATGCCAGGTTGGGAAGCAGGAAATATCGCGCAGCATCCGGCAGAGAGGGCCTCCACATTGGTATTGGTCAAATTGCACATTCTGTTGAGAGACACGTAGATGTCCGCCTGCGCATAAACATTCAAAACGCGTGCGTGTGTAAGTTCGCCCGTAAATGTCACGGTACGCTCTGCTCCAGCTTCCGAAACACGAACCCGCAGCGCTTTCTCCCGTGGGCCTCCTCCCACGATCAGGGCATGGAGTGCCTCGGGTTGACGCTCCGAGGCCTTGAGAAACCCTTCGATGAACTCATCGCAACCTTTAAGAGTTTCTAAGCGGCCCACAAAGAGAACAATCGTTCGATCCCTAGGCATCCCCCAGGTTTCCGGCGTGGATGTCTGCAAGGAGTCAGGTTGCACAACGCCATGCAGCAGAAATGCACGTGGCACATCCGGGCGCAGCATTCGGTCCAACCACATCTCTCCACCGCTACCGTCTTCGCTGCACAGAACCGCGCCGAACGGTGCTCGCACCAGCCATCGGGAAACGATTTGCTGCGGCCGATTCCCTGCGGCGATATGTCGAAACCCGGGGCTGATTCCCATTACCCGGTAAACCACCGGCACGCGAATGAGCCGCGCCAAAATTCCGGCGATCCACATGTTGCCGCGGTCGACGTAGATCAAGTCGGGTCGGCTTCTCCGATAGATCTTCAGCGCCCGCCACACCTGGCGCAGTTCATAGAAGTACCAACGCAATCGACCCAGCCATTCCGGAAATCTCGCCTCACCCGCCAGAACGGTGGTCTGTCCCGGGAGCCCCTCGATCTCGACCTCTCGATCTGACGGGTCCGAACACACCCAGGACACCGCTTTGCAGGTAAACACGTACTCCATCTCATGAGAGTCTTTTGCCAGTGCGTCGATCAACTTGTAGATCGTGGGCGTGCCCGCGGGAATCCATCTCCGCTCCGAAACGCTACGTTCGAATCCACTGAATAAGCGGACGATGAAAAGAACCTTCATGAGACTTCGGAATATTCAGGCCGAACCCATCGGCGACTGGGGGCGAGAGGCCAATACGAGAAGCCTCAGGCTGGCACGTCTCGCTGACTTTGTACAGCTGCTAGTGCAACCTCGTCGCCGTGACGACATGTGGATGGCTGCAACTTGAACTGTTGCGCCAGAACCAAACGGATGGCGAGACGTTGCCAACCTGTTTCCGCCCTCTGGTCCCATATGGACTGACACAAGGATTCCGGCAAACCACCAACGCGCGGATACCCATCCTGAACCTGATTCAGAAACCTGTCGAACGGGAACACAAATCCCATCTTGGGACGATCGATGAGGCTTGATGGTAGGTATCTTGAGAGCAAACGACGCAAGACCGACTTCTGCCCGAACGCCAGAAAAGCCCTCGGATCAGAAGTAGCGACAACTTCCTGCAGGCGCCGGCTGAGATACGGTGTTCGCAGCTCCAGGCTTGCCCGCATACTGCCGACATCGACACATGGCAAATGATGGTTTGCCAGAGTGTCTCTCAAATCGAACCGCGGCACTTCATACTCAAGCTGTGCGCCGTTACCGGTGAACGTGTTTCGAGCCCACTGTGACAATCCAGGTATGGTCTTCAATGCCGGAAATGTTGGCATGTTCTTGACGGCGAGAAACCGCTCGCAGTTCCTAACCGCAAATATATCTCGAAATATACCAATCCTGGGATGCAACTGCTGGAGTGCGATGGCCAACGGCCGCAATCCCAGCCGCAGACTTTCGGGCAATCCGAACCAGTGTCTCTTGCTATAACAGTAAAAGTGTTTGTTGTAGCCGAAGAAAACCTCGTCGCCCCCAACACCAGACAAGGCAACGCGAAACCCCCTGGTACGGGCGGCGGTCGCCATCTGATAGACTGATGCCACAGTCAGGTTGTCATTCGGCTGACCGAACAATTGATTCATGTATGCCGCGTCTATCGCACCCGGATCATCTTCGCTGACGATTGTTTCATGCGGGAGTTGCAGTTCCGCAGCGATCTTTGCAGCCCCAGCCGCTTCGTCATGAGTTCGCCCTTGAGGAAAACTAACTGTAAGGCATTGCAAATCCCGATTCAGGTCCCGCTTGGCCATCGAGGCAACCAGCGCTGAATCGATCCCACTGGAGAGAAAGATGCAAAGCGGGACATCCGAAACCAGTCGGCTGTCAACGGTATCAACGAGAACTTCTTGCAGCCGGTCCAGGTCCCGCTCGCTCAGTGGCTGAACGGTACCCCTGCCTGGCTCGCCCACCGGCGCCGACCAATACTTGCCCGAACTTGCAATTCGACCCTCGACAACCTTTAGAAATTCTGCGGGAACCAGACGCTTTATGTTGCTAAACGCCGTGTGCGGTGCGGGAATGTAGCCCAGCGCCATAAAGGCAACGAGACGTTCGTCAGAGAGATCGGGCTTGGCATCGATCAGGTCAGCTAACACACCGATTTCAGATGAGACGATGATGCCATCCGGAATCTCGGCGTAGTAGAGCTGCTTCTCGCCGAATGGATCCACTGCCAACCAGCCGCCCATTCCGTCCCAAATCGTGAACGCGAACATGCCATCGATGGCATCGAGCGAGCCTGACCCCATTTCCTGCCAGGCCTTCAGCAGAACCTCTGTATCGCCGCTCGTCTCAAACCTTGTGCCTCGCTCTTTGAGCGTACTGCGCAGGTCGCGGTAGTTGTAGATTTCACCGTTGTAGGAAATTACCAGACCACCGTGCACCATCGGCTGGTTACTGGCATCACTCAGATCAATAATGGTCAAACGCCGGTGTCCGAGGAATACACCACGCTCAACGTCGTACCACTCTCCGACACTGTCTGGGCCGCGATGTTTCAGCGCCGTCACACCCGCGCGCCCGAGCGCGATATCAGCGTCAGTCAGTGGCCGGTTAAGATAGAGGGCAAAAACGCCGCACATGGATCAGTGGCGGATCAATTCCAACGAAATACTGGGGCGATCAGGGTGATGCCAATGCAGTTCATTGAGGCAAATGGAGGTCAATGGTTGACCGGACAACCGAGTCGAAGTGAGCTCATTTCTGCCAATCAGTAATCTCTCGCCCCAAGAGCTGGAAGAGCTTTTGGTTTTCCTCTCGATAGATGTCCAAGAGGTCAGCCTTGTCCTCTTCGCGCATGGGCGGGTAGGCGCTGTGCTCCGCGCTGAGCGCGCCACCCCGCGAGGTCAGATTGGTGTGCCGCTTGATCATTCTCCACAGCCATAGTGCCGGCGCCCATCGAAGAACCGGCGCCACATGCGTATACAGAATTCGGCTCAACAAAGGGGCCATTTTTCGTGTCTGAGCAACACGTTGATTCAATGACGACGGCACAAATTCCGACGCGACACCAAGGAAATCAAATACATCGGCAGTGAATTGCCGAGGGTCTTTCAGGAGGTCGTCATAGAGATAAATGGCAATGTTCTCTCTTGGAAAGACACCAAGGTAACGCATGATCTGTCGATAGTAGAATCCGCGTGCGACATACGGACTTTCCTGATGAACGAATGTCGTGAAGTCCGGGTGATCCGCCTTGTAGCGCTTTTCCATCCAATAAGCGGAATAGGCACGATCTATTGGATCGCGAAGTAAGAATATGATCTTCATTTGTGGGTTGAAGGTGGACACCTTTTCGGCGACGTCCTCATAAAACATGTAATCGATACTGAGCTCACCTGCCGCCTTGTAACAATCCTGGGT
>DEBC01000059.1 GCA_002348365.1 Alphaproteobacteria bacterium UBA2966
ACCCAAGTCACCGGCGAAGCGATTATCGCCGCCTGAACCTCCCATTCCGAACACGAGAATTCCGGAGATTCAGCAGACCCGCACAAAATGACTGCGGCGTACATTGGCGCAATTTCTGTCGCGACCCAGAGCGGTTCCTGTCGCGACATAGAGCGGTTTTCAACTAAAAATTGTAGAGCCCATTTATTGATCTCGGATTTCTTGGGTTCTTGATCCCGGAAACCGGGGAAATCCTCAAGAAATGCGATGTTGGGTGCCGGTGAAGTTGATTTTCTGTGTGTGCCATTTTGGTCTATACCGCTGTGATAAGGAGGCACAGGCCTCTGATCGGTGAGGGGAAGGTCACGGACCCGTCTGAGGGGAAGGGGTCGTGGTAGTTGAGCGAGCGTGAAGAGTTAGTTGCCGTAAGGGTCGCAGAGGACGGCGAGCCCATAGTGGTGCAGATATCGTCGGCGGACTTCGTCGCGGCAATCTGTCAACACGAGAAATGCGTTCGCGGCATGAAGGACGGCACCCGCGCCGTTCTCAGCCATCAGGACCTCTCTGGCTTGCGTCTACCCAATCTCAATCTGCGCGGCGCCATCCTTGTCGGTACGGACTTCAGCCGGTCAGACGTGAGTGGAACTGATTTCAGTCACGCCGACCTGTTCACGGCAAACTTCGACAACGCCAAGGCCGAGGGGACGAATTTTCGCGAAGGCCGACCTTCGCGGCGCCCATTTTCATGGCACGGCGCTTCGAGGTTTCAACTTCCAGGGCGCCGACCTGCGTCCAGGTATTTTCATCCGGGATCCGTCCGGTGGGAGGGAGCCGGATCCTGTCTCCATGAACATCGCGATCTCTCGGATCACCGAAGACCCGATCGTCGATATGTACGGAGCCGATCTCGAAGGGGCGGAACTGGGTGGAGCGTTGATGCAGCGCGCCAATCTTTCGGCGGCGAATCTTCAGGGTGTGAAGGCGGACGGCGCCCGTATGAATGGCGCCAATCTCCGCGGTTCAATCCTGGCGGATGCGGATCTTTCGAAGACCGAACTTTACGACGCCAAGGTGAGCATTGGGACCACCAAACTGGATTTCGACCTCCAGCGCTCATTGCGCGATCATGCCATGTGGGTGGATACGTCTGGCGAGTTGGGAAGCCGTGCTGTCCTGACGGGGATGGATCTCAGTAGTGCTGATCTGGAAGGCGTCTATCTGAGTGGTGCCGATCTCTCCAATTGCAACCTCGAAGGCGCCCGCCTCAATCGCAGCGGGTTGATTCTGGCGGATTTGACGGGCGCAGAACTCAAGGGCGCCAACATGATGAACGCGGACCTGAAGGGTGCGCGTCTCGCAGACGTCAACATGGAGCCTCTGGAGATCAAGGGGCGTGGTGGAGAGGGTACCGGCCAGTTCAAGCGTACCGATCTCAGCAATGCGAATTTGCCCAAGAGCATGCTAAATGATGCCAACCTCAATAAGGCCGTGTTCAGCGGAGTCAATTTCCGCAAGGCGACATTTGTCCGGGCCAACCCGTTTGAGGCCGATCTGTCAGATTGCAATCTGGAGAAGGCCGACTTCACGGAAGCCACGCTGGACAGCGCCAACCTGGATCGGGCCAATCTCGAAAAAACCTTGTTCCGAAATGCTTCATTGAGGTACGCGAACCTGGCCAACACCGATACAACCGCCTGCATTCTGACGGGTGCGGAAACGGCTGGAACGGTGCTTCAATACGTCGCCAAACGCGCCATGCCGCAACGACAGGCACCAGGCCCGGTGGATGACATCGGCGGTGACTCCGTCGTTTCGGGTGTGGAAGGACACGTGAGTGACCTCGAAGAGGCCCGGATGGAAGATATCAACCTCGCCGACGCTCTCGAGGTTGGTGAAGAGTTCGAGATCGGCTACGCCCGCTAAGCCCCTCCCAAGAATCCAAATTGGCATATCGCCAGGCGAGTTCTCCGGAATTCAGCCACCGGCATGTTTCGGGCATTCGTGCGATGTCGCTAAAGCGGCCGATCCGATGTACAGGGCAAACCCTCCAGTGGCTTCCAGGCCTGCCTACCGAAGGTCTGGATTGAGCGTGTACGTCCCGGTGTATGATCCTTCTGCAAGCACGTGTCCTTCCATTGCCTGCAGGGCCTCCCGGCAGCTGAAGGTGCCGTTCAGACCGAGACTCGCCGTATCGAGGGCATATACCGTGAAGACGTAGTGATGCAGGATGGTGTCGTTCCATGGGGGGCAGGGACCATCGTAGCCGCCGTAGCTACCCGCCATCTGTTCGTCGCCTTCGAACCATTCAGTGTAGCGGTTGATGCCGCGAACCCCAAGATCGGTCGGACCAGGCGATTTTCCGCCAGGCGTGATGCCATCCGAATCGGCGCCTTTTTCGAGGGACGTTACACTTGCCGGGATGTCGACGAGTACCCAATGGCAGAAATCCACGCGGGGCAGGTCCGCGGGAATGGTCTTTCCTTCCTGATTGACATCGTCAATCACAGAAGGGACGTCGGGATCGTTACAAATGATGACGAATGATTCGGTGCCTTCTGGGGCGCCTGTCCAACCGATTGCCGGGCTCATGTTGGCGCCCATTGTGATATGGCCTTCATCGGCCGGATTGCAGAACGAATATTCATCTGGGATCGGATCCCCGTCATTCCACGCGTCGATGTTTACACTCAGATTTGCAGCCATGTTCTCCTCCCT
>DEBC01000163.1 GCA_002348365.1 Alphaproteobacteria bacterium UBA2966
TGACATACCGTTACATGCCGACCACGTCGCATTTCGATCGGGAACTGGAAGTTCGGATGAACACGCAGGGCAAAGCCTACAACGCGACCCGCCAGCTCCACCTGGTGCGCGGCATCGATGTCTGCGGCTTGAACGACGTCTATCGACCAGCGGCGTGAACCGCCTGAAAAATTTCGATTGGGAAACCGGAATTTGAGCTGGCCGACCGTCAATCTCGTACGGTCCCTGATGATCACCGTTTCGCCGGTGACACCATAAATCCCGGCCGGTCCCTCAAGACGGCCTAAGTGGGTGAGCGATCTGCGGCAGGAATCTCCCGAACCCCGCAGAACACAGCCAGGATCAAAAGCGCCGCCGTGCTCAACACGAACCCCAGCAGGGCCTGGTGCCAGTAATAGGCAATGTTCATATCCGCCGCCAGTTCGAACGTCAGATAGGCCAGGAGATGCCCCAGACAGATGACGCCGACCGCAAAAATGATATCCGTCCGGCTCAGGATTTTTTGCGGGTCGACCAGTGCGATCGCCATGACCGCGAAGCCCGGAATCAGGGAATGAGTGAATAGATAGACGAATTCAGGAAAACCGAACCCAGCATCAGAGCCCGCGCGTTCACCGACATAGACTTCGATCAGCCACGGAACCATGAATGTGAAATTGACGACCAGTGAAAACAGGAACACCAGCGATAACACCATAAACAGGGTCTGGGTCCGCGTTTCGTGGAGGTTTTCCGATCGCCGCGCGAAGAACAGCACACCGACTATAGTCGGAATGATGGTCGCAAGCGTTACCCAGGCAATGCTCCACGCGAGATCCGAAAAGTACTCGTATTTCGGCCACGTAATTTCGTGGGCCCCGAAGAATTCCGCGGCCATCGGTGTAATACCCACATACAGACCGCAGACAACGACGAATGCCATGGCGCCCGCATAAATGTGGAACCAGTTGATCAGGTGGTTGGGCGGGCTCTCCAGGGCCTGGTCTTCGTTTTCGCCGTTCCCCGTCAGGAAACTGAGGTCATCATCATCTAGAAACTCGTCGAACTTGTTTCCCAGGACCTTAAGCAACGACTCCCGCAGACCGGAACCCGCAACCTCAGACTTGGCCAGGTGGAGCAGTTCAAACGAAAGCTTCGATTTCTCGGGTGTCTCCTCGAATTCCTCGGCCAAGGGCACCTTGTTCTGTCTTTCGGCCTCGAGCACCTCGATGACGTTCTCGTACGACAATTTGTTGAGAAGCGCCGTTGAGAACTCATCCAGCAGTTCGTTCGTCCTGCTGATGACACCGGTTACGAATACGACGCCCTTTTCGATACGAATGAAGAGAAACCGCAGTTGTGCGCCAAAGATCAAAAACGACGCCACCAGAATGATGATCGGATATAGCGGCTCCGGAATATTGGATACCAGGTCCGGGGAAATAAACGGCTCCAGAGCCTTCTCCTGCTTGAAGTACTCAAGATAAGTCTGAACGAGAGCCTTCCCGAAGGTTTCAGCGTGATAGGCAACAATGAGAAACACGAAACTCAGCGGTATCAATGCTATGACGGAGAGCAAGTTCCGTTGCTGCTTGTCGACGATCTCGTGCATTAAGAAAAAGCTGGCCACATTGCCAGGAGAGCGGGTCTTGACGGTGCCCCCGAACAGCCGGAACTGAAGCGCGCCGATCGCCGCCAGGCACAAGAAGATTGATAGCCACAAGAGAAGGGTATTCATGCGCTTCTCTCTTCAGGGAACTTGCTCAAGGTAGTCACAGCACGTTGGCTGTGTTTCAACGGGTCTAGCTCAACGGCATTGCCCGTTGGGACATGGATTTGCTGTGACCACGCTGCCCGAGAGAACAACGGATACCGCGCCGAGAGACGCAACAATCAATACTGCGATCAAGATTTTGCGAATGGGGCCAAGCCTCTTCAACATTGCATTTTCCCCCGAAAGGAATATTTCTGGTTGCAGGGGTGACCGGCTCACGTCTGTCGGCATGTTCGCCATCGGCTGGCGACCCCATCACTCACGCGAGAAGTCAGGTCACGCCTGTGGTTTACAACGTGCCTGCTGTTGAGGAACATATCGATCGAGTACTCGACCGCGCATGGAATATCTGATGCCTGAAAAAGCTTTCGGTCAGTTCTACCTCGAGCGCATCGCGTTGAGTGAGGGCTGCGGCTGTGCCGAAAAATTCATCGGCACTCGTGGCATCGACCCCCAGGCACCTATGATGCCGGCCTCGCTGACGCGTTCACGACAGGGCTTCGCCGTTCTCAGCAAACTTGTACGTTTCATTCGTTCCCATCTTTGCGGATTCAGCACGTGAACAACCGGATTAACACCGTGGAGGGCCCGACCATCATTCCGACCGGCGCGGCGTTGGGTGCCGAGATCCGAGGCCTGGACCTTTCCCTGCCGCTTCCCGACGAAACGGTCACAGCTGTGCGCGGGGCTTTGCTCGACCATTGTGTGGTCTTCTTCCGAGGCCAGGAACTGAGCGACGAAGACCAGGTCCGTTTCACGAACTATTTCGGCAAGGCCGAGGTTCACGTCCGCGACATGCCCGACCGCCCGGTCAAGGAGATCCTGTTCATCTCGAACATCAAGAAGGACGGCAAGGACATCGGCGCGCTAGGCGACCGCGAAGTTGGATTCCACTCGGACCTCGCCTACATGCCGAAGCCCGGCACCCTCTCCGCCCTTTACGCAGTCGAGATTCCGGATTCCGGCGGCGAGACACGATGGGGCAGCGGCTACGCCGCCTACGAGGCGCTCGAAGACGGGATGAAGGAGCGCCTGAAGGGCCTCCGGGCCACGCACCGGCATCCCGACACGCCGTTGAACCCGCCGGAGATTATCGATCACCCGGTGGTCTGCACGCACCCCGAAACGGGACGAAAGTCGCTGTACGTGACGCCAATGTTCACGCGCTCAATCGTCGGGCTCGAGGATCACGAGAGCCGGGCGCTGGTCGATACGCTCGCGAACCACGTCACCCGGCCTGAGTTCATCTGGACCCACGAATGGCGTGTGGGCGATCTGGTCATGTGGGACAACCGCCCCACCATGCACGGCCGGGGACGCTTTCCATCCGACCAGCGACGCCTGATGAAACGTACCCAGGTCTTCAACGACGTGGCCCCCGTCGCCTGATTGCCGAGAGTCGCGTAAGCTGCCACCTATGACGGAAACGGTCAGAGTCTTCTGGCATCCCGGGTGAACTCCGCGTAAAGGAGTACTTGTCGGCCCGTGAGGTCGCCTACCAATCGATCGACGTTGTCGCCAGCGAAGAAGGACTGGCGCAGCTCCACCAGCTCGGCGCCCGCACTGTCCCCGTCATGGCCAAGGGCGACGACTACGTCAACGCCATCAGCCTGCAGAATGTCAACGCGCTCCTGGGATTGGACGCGGGGTCGGAACCGAGTCTGACGCCGGCAGAGCTTGCCCAACGTCTGGACGGCGTGCTGTCGGCCGCGGCGCGATACGTGCGGCAGTTGCCCGACGACCAGATGTCCTTGGAGCTGCCGGGCCGGCCGCGGCTTTATTCCCATCTCACTCACCATATCTTCCAGATCGCTTGCGGCTTTATGACGGTGACCAAGGGCGGAGAACTGACATCAGAGCTTCTGGCAGCAGCACCGGGAGATGAAATCGTCAGCTTCGCTCAGATCGCGGACGCCGGCGAAGCGGTACGCCGGGAGATGCTGGACTGGTGGGAATCGGCCGGCGCTGACACCGATTTCAATGCCACCGTCCAGACCTACTATGGTCCGCAGACCTGCCACGAAGTCCTGAAACGCACGACCTGGCATGCGGCCCAGCACGCGCGGC
>DEBC01000087.1 GCA_002348365.1 Alphaproteobacteria bacterium UBA2966
CGACCCCATATAGGAGACGATTTGAGAGTTCAGGAACCGTGTCATGCTCTCGGTCAGCGTGACATCGATCTTACGTCCCTTACCCGTTCGCTGACGGTCATACAGCGCCGCTACCGCAGCAAACGCCGTGTCTGTTCCGGCCAACATGTCGGCCGCCGGCGTCCCGACCTTTTGCGGATCGTTCTCGGCCTCGCCGGTGAGATCCATGATCCCGCTGTGGCCCTCAGCGATAAGGTCATAGCAAACCATTTCCTTGCGCTCACCCGTCAGGCCAAATCCGGTCAGCGCCAAATAGATCAGGTCTGGTTTCACCGCCGAAAGCGACTCGTAGTCAGTCTTGAGCTTGGATTGCACGCGTGGCACCTGGTTGGTCACGACGACATCGCACTCTCGCAGCAAAGCGAGAAGGACGGCGTAACCACGCTCTTGGCTGTAGTCCAACGTAACGCTCTGCTTGTTGCGATTGACCGACAGGAACCACAGTGAATCGCCATCCAGAAACGGTGGGCCCCAGTATCGCGTATCGTCTCCCCTACCAGGCCGCTCCACCTTGATAACCTGTGCGCCCCAGTCGGCGAGCTGCATCGTTGCATAGGGCCCCGCAATCGAGGTCGTCAGGTCCAGCACCCTCACATCCGAAAGCAGGTCGAACCCCTGTCCGCACCGAACCGCTGGGAGGTCAGGCAACATGTCCTTGGCTCTATCGTCCATATTTCCAGTCTATCATTGTGGCCCGCCCGATTTGCTCTTGCCCCTGAAGGAGCCAATTGATGATCATTGATTTTCGCCTACGACCACCGATCAAGGAATATGCGGAAACACAAATGTTCGCGCTGGACACCATCGAGGTGCATGCCAGGCTGTTTGGCACGATCCCCCCAGATGGTCCTCCGTCGGCACGAGAGCGCTCCGTGCAGGCCCTCATCTCCGAGATGGATGAAGCGGGTGTATCCGTCGGGGTTTCATGCGGCCGGCACCGACCCGGCACCGAAATCCCGAATAGTGCCTTGAAGCGCCTCGCAGACGAGTATCCTGGCCGCTTCGTCCCTCTCGCTTCGGTTGACGTGCTCGATGCAGTCCGAGCAAAGGAGATGATCGACGAAGGGGTGGGCGACTACGATTTCCCGGGCATTCATATTGATCTCGGGGTCCTCGGGATAGCGCCAGATGATCCTCGGATGGCGCCCATTTACGATCATTGCGACAGGCTTGATGCGATTGTCGCTATCAACACCAGCGCTTTCGGCGCGCAAGAGCAAAGCCTCTGCAACCCTGAATCGCTCGATCGAGCGGCACGTGACTTTCCAAATGTCAATTTCGTCAGCAGCCACGGTTCATACCCTTACGTGCTACAGATCGTCGGAGTCGCGGCCAAGCGACCCAATGTCTACATCTCGCCTGATGTGTATATGAGCAACATGCCCGGCGGGCACATGTACGTTGAGGCGGCGAACTCGTTTCTGCAGGACAAAGTCCTCTTCGGTAGCGCTTACCCCTATTCGTCGGTCAGCGATATCGTGTCGCGTTACAAGAAGCTTCCCTTATCAGAAGAAGCACTGGAGAAGATTTTCTGGCGCAACGCCCACCGTCTTCTGAATTTGGGAGACTGAGCAGGCCGCTCTTGAGAAAGGTATGACTTCATGAACATTCGGGGCACACGCGCACTGATCACTGGTGGTTGCGGCGGTATCGGACTGGCTATTGCAAACCGGTTCCTGGAGCACAACAAAAACGTCATCCTCTGCGACATCAACACTGCGGCAGGAGATGAGCTCGCAAACACCGATAGCCGTGTCTCGACAATCCAGTGCGACCTATCGGACGCCACGCAAATCGATGACAAACTGGGTGGTCTATTTCAGTCGGATGAGGCACCGGAAATTCTCTGTAACAATGTTGCCATATGTCCGCGCCTGGATGACGAGGGTAACCGGCTAACCACACTGACGATCCCCCTGGCACAGTGGGAAGCGGTGATTGCGACCAATCTCACGTCCTACTTTTACTGTTCGCAACTTGCCATACCCCGAATGATCGATCGCGGATACGGCCGGATCATCAATACCGCATCCATCGCAGCTCGCGCCGGCAGTTTTGCATCGCAATGTCACTACGTCGCGTCGAAAGCCGGCGTACTCGGTCTGACCAAGGCGTTGAGCCGGGAACTCGCTCCTCACGGCATCACAATTAACGCGGTTAACCCCTCGCGCGTCCCGACAGCTTTCACGCACGAACCCGGCTGGGAAGAGCTCAACGAGAAGTATGTTCAAAGTGTACCGATTGGCCGCATGGCCGATCCCGACGATATCGCAAAGACCGTGATCTTCCTCGCGTCGGATCATGCAGACTTCATGACCGGGACCGCTCTCGAAGTGAACGGCGGCACCTACGTCGGGCCATAAACATGAAGACACCTACTGGGATCGGAATTGAGATCCGAGGGGACTAATTCTTAACCGTTGTAAAATGGCCTTCCCGAGTCTCGGAACCAGAGACGGATGAGGTGGCGCCGTCGCTCCGGCTCCGGCCAATCCTTGAACGCCGTGCGCCGGTGACCGAGCTTGCGGTTGTTGAGGATCTGGATCTGGCCGGGCTCGAATTGGAAGTCGCGACACATGCCCGGTCGGTCGAGGGTCGCCGCAACAAACTCCACCGCCTCACGGCCGAGGTCGTCAATCGACTCGCCGGCAACGTCGTGACCGCCCAGGATCAAGCGCGTGGAAAAACGCGTCGCGATGGCCTTGCCGTCGTAGCGGAACACCGGCCAAGAGTTGGCGTGCTGAGGATCATCGGGCGCGTGTTCATGTTGCCGGTCGAACCAGAACGGCTGATAGAGCCGCTCAAGCAGGTCAGGACGCTCCTGCAACAGCTGGTTGTGAATGGTCTGGAAGCTTGCTACCCCACTAAGGCCTCCCTCCATTGCCGGACGGATGCAGAAGAGCCCGACGTAGTCCGGCGGCAAGTTGAAGCTGTTATCGACATGGAAAGTCTGGCCAGCATTTGTCGTTGACGAGCGCACTCCGTTACCCGGCGTCATCTCCCGGCCGGTGTCGCGCACGTCGTAAATCATGGTACCGTCCCACTTCTGGGCAACGGTTCGCGCCACCATGTTGCCCAGCAGCCAATAGAGCTTGATTGCCGTCTCCGGCCTCATTTCTTCAACCGGTAGCCGGTCAATGATGGCGAAGCCTACGCCGTCGCCCAAGCTAGCCCGCACAGATGCCATCAACGCTTGGCAGGACGATAGATCAAAGTCCGCATGCGTGAGAACTGTCGTGGGAAGGGGGTTTTCCTCCACTGCTTTCGCCACTTCCCGCAACTCGTCAAGGCAGGCGTCCGTCACGGAGAAGCGGCCTGCATCCTGGGGCAACGACTTGTCCGTCCAGGCGGCCGGACCGGCATCTATCTCGCGCAGCATCGGAGGCATGTCGGCCTCCGTCATGTTGTTCAACGCCATTGTCCCACCCTTCCCGGTTGCAGCTGGCACCCAATTATAACCAGTTTTGCTGTCACGATTTGACAAACTGCCGAAAATTGCCTCCTTGTCGGTCTAACAAGCTACCCGGAGCATGAGTTAAATGCCTCACGAGAAAGCCCTGAAGGAACTCAAGAAGCGTCGCGCCAAAGCCCATGAGATGGGCGGTGCCGACAAGCTCGCCAAGCGTAAAGCGCAAGGCGTCCTCAACGCGCGCGAGCGCATCGACCATATTGCCGATCCCGGCAGCTTCACAGAATCCGGCCTGCTCGCGCGCTCCAACCGCCCCGAGGCACGCGAGCGAACGCCGGCCGACGGCAAGGTGACAGGCTTCTGCAGCATCGACGGGCGTCGGGTAGCCATCGCCTCCAACGACTTCACGGTGCTCGGCGCTTCCAGCGCCGTCACCAATCAGAAGAAGTTCCGCCACATCAAGGACGTCGCCGCCAAGCGTGGCATGCCGCTGGTCTTCATCGGAGAATCCTCGGGTGCCCGTATGCCGGACAGAATGGGCGCCTCCGGCCGCGCCATCATCGGTCAGGATCCCCACGAATATCGTCGACTGCGCGAAACACCCTGGGCCGCCGCCCAGCTCGGCGATTGCTACGGTTCATCCACCTGGTACGCCTGCATGTCGGACTTCGTAGTGATGCGCAAGGGCGCGACCATGGCAGTGGCCAGCTCTCGGGTGACGTCGCTCGCCATCAACCAACCCATCGACAAGGAGGAACTCGGTGGGTGGAAGCTGCTGACCGGTGTTAGCGGCCTCGTCGACCTCGCCGTTGACACAGACGAGGAGGCGCTCGATGCCGTCAAACGCTTCCTCTCCTATCTGCCCGGGCACCACAACGAGCCGCCTCCCGTGCACCCGGTTCCAAAAGGATCAAATTCAGCGGCGAAGAGTGTGCTCGACATCATGCCTGAAGAGCGTACGCGCGTTTACGATATGCGTAAGATCGTCACCGCGCTCGCCGACAAAGACAGCGTGTTCGAGCTCAAAGCGCGATACGGTCGCGCCGTCGTCACCGCACTCACCCGTCTCGACGGCCATTCCGTAGGTTTCATCGCCAACAATCCGATGTTCAAGGGTGGGTCCCTCGACGCCGATGCCTGCAACAAGGCCACTGCCTTCATGGTGTTGTGCGACAGTTTCAATATTCCGTTGATCATGCTGGTCGATGTCCCAGGCTTTCTGGTCGGCATCGACGGTGAGCGCAAGGGCGCGCCCGGGCGCATCATCAACTGGATGAACGCGCTATCGCTGATGACCGTACCTAAGATCAGCGTCATCGTGCGCAAGAGCTACGGCCAAGCCTACCTCAACATGGGTGGTGGCCGGAACTCCGATGAGGTCGCGGTGTGGCCAACGGCCGACCTCGGCTTCATGGACCCGGAACTCGGCGTCAATGTCGTCTTCGGCATCAAGCGCGATGACGATCCGAAGGAATTCGAGAAACGCGTCGCCGAGCTCGCGCAGGATTCAGAAGCCTGGGATCTCGCCGAACTGTACGAGACTCAGGACGTGATCGATCCTCGCGAGACCCGTGATTGGCTCATCAAGATGCTCGATATCCATCGCCAGCGGCTGACCGGCGGTGTTGGTGAACACCTGTTGCGTTCGTGGCCCACCAGCCTGGTCTGATTGCTAAGGCACAATCCTGGTATGCCGCAGACGGCCTAGAACGGCTTATCCCCGGAGATCGTCGTGCGTTGCATATGCCGGCGATCCTTAGCGTGATCGTAGTCCTGAACGGCGTAATGCATGAGGCTGCGGTTGTCCCAAAACACCAGGTCATGAGGACGCCACTGGTGCCGGTAGATGAATCGCGGATTGATCGTGTGTTTATAGATGAACTCGAGAATGGGACGGCTTTCCGCTTCCGTCATGCCCTCGAAGTAGAGTGCAAAACCCGGACTGACATACAGCGCCTTGCGGCCGGTCTCCGGATGAGTCCGTACCACCGGATGAACCACGGGCGGTGTCTTCTTTAACTCTTCGTCACTGAACGGCCGCGCATAGCCGACTTGAGCCGAATAATGGCGCGCCTTGGCGAAATGATTCACCAACCTGAGGCCGCCGAGCAGTTCCTTCATGCCGTCCGAAAGAGCATCGTATGCCGCGACCTGATTCGCAAACATGGTGTCCCCACCGACCTCCGGAACTTCGATGGCATGCATGATCGAACCCAACGACGGCTTGGCCAAGTATTGCAAATCCGAGTGCCAATACTCGCCCACACCCGCCCGGCCGATGGTTTTGCCCTTCTTCCTGATGTTGGACAGCACGTATATCTCGGGGTGATCGGGCAGTAGATATTCAGCCAACACATGATGCTCGAGCTTGCCGAAGCGCCGACTGAATGCGACGTGCTGGTCAGGCGAGATATCCTGATCTCTGAAGAGCAAGAGACTATGTTCGTTCAGAGCATCTCGCATCGCCGCGATCGTCCCGGGTGACTGCCGCTCTCGAAGATCGATTCCCAGAATCTCAGCGCCGAGCGCACTGGATGCCGGATGTATGTCCAGCTTGACCTTCGACTTTCGTGTCTTGCGGATTCGCGGCCGTGCCTTGGTCCGAGGCATTTTGCGCGGCTTTTCAAGGGCTTCGCTGATCGCCATATCGATCCTCACGCCAATCTCATCTTGCCAATAAATATAGCCCGCCAACCGCGCGGTGTTCAGATGTTTCGGAGGTGTAGACCCCTCACCTATCTCTCACGGCGGCTGCTATGCTGCATCTGTAAGTCATACATGGAGGTGCGACGATGGGCGGCAACACCTGGCAGGTCGGCAACGTAAAGATCACATGCATCATCGAAACCATAGCGGAAAGAACGCCTGAGTTCGGGTTTCGGAATCTGACCACCGAACAGATCCTCGAACAGGACTGGTTGCGCCCCCACTTTGCCACTGCTGACGGCAAGCTGATCAGTTGCATTCAGGCCTTTGTTGTCGAATCCCAGGACAGGCGCATTGTTGTCGACACCTGCGTCGGCAACGATAAGCCGCGTCCCGGCAATCCGGCCTGGAACATGCTGCAAGGCTCCTTCCTCGAAGACCTTGCCGCAGCCGGCTATCCGCGGGAGAGCATCGACACGGTTCTTTGTACGCACTTGCATATCGACCATGTCGGCTGGAACACCATGCTGGTGGACGGCGAGTGGATCCCCACGTTCCCCAACGCGCGCTATCTGCTCGGTCGTGCTGAATGGGATCACTGGAGCCAGGAAACCGCGGAAGCTGTCGCCGGTGACGTCGACCCGGAGATCGCTGCCAATGTCTTCGACACCAAAGCCGTGAATCAGGACTCCATCCGACCTGTGATCGACGCCGGACTACACGAACTCGTTGAGATGGACCACAGGGTTACTGAAGAAATTCGTCTGGAGCCGACACCCGGTCACACACCCGGCCACGTAAGCGTGACAATCAAGTCAGGAGGCGCGCGCGCCGTGATCACCGGCGACCTGATGCATCACCCTATCCAATGCGCCCTGCCCGAGGTCTCCAGTAACTTTGACCACGATGCCGCGCGCGCCCTGGAGACCCGTCGCAGTTTTCTCTCGCGCTACGCCGATGGCGAGTCTCTCGTGATTGGAACCCATTTCTCCGCACCCACGGCCGGACACCTGGTCGCCCAGGGCGACGGCTGGCACCTCACTGTTGACTGAACCAGGGTCGGAACGGCTCCCTGCCTAATATCTGACTGCTTCTATTCCGCTGCTATGGAAGCGGAACCAATATCCCAGAACCTCTCAAGATTTTCGGGAAGTTCGACGGTGCGATTCTTGCCACAACGGTCTGTTCCGCGAAGAAGAAACAGCTTTCGATGTCCGAGATCCGGCACCCCCAAATCCCGCACCAGCTTGTCGTTAAGGTCGTAATCGAAATGCGATGTTGTCGGCATAAAACGAAACGTAATTCCCCTCCTCGACTTGCTGGAGGCATTCGGTCGTGAACCGTGAACCATGAAAACATCGTGGATCGATACCTGCCCGCGTTCCAATACGACATCTCGGGCGTTTTCCTCGGCGGCAGCCTCGTCTTCGAGCCTCCGATAAAGCGTGTAGTCGCCTTCCGGCGTGATATGCGAAAGAAGCTCCTGGTCCTTGTGAGAGCCTGGCACCACCCTGAGGCAACCGTTCTCAGGAGTGGCATCGTCTATCGCGATCCAGGCCGTACAGGTCGCAAGAGGCCTGATTGGCCAGTACTCACCGTCCTGATGCCATGGCGTCTCAATCCCGTCATTCGCAGGCTTACCGAACAATCCCGACCCCCAGTTGATAATGTCCGGACCGATCAACTGCTCCACCGCATCCAGGATCCCGGGGATACACCCGACGGCCAGCCATTGCTCATCGATCTCGACCAATCCCGGAACGTAGTCAGCCGAGAGTTCAGGATGTCCCTGGAGTAATTCGTCTGATCGTCGCTCGATGCACGAAACCATCTCCTCCGGAAGGCAAAAAGGCAGGACGATCTGGCCTTCTTCCCTGTATTGCTGAATGTCGGACTCTGTAAGCATTGGCGCGTACCCGTGGAGGCTGCGAGGAGATATTTCGACACTATCGGCAAATTCAGTCGAACAAAAGCGTTGCCCACATGGGCAGGATCGCTTTGACCGCTGCCAATCTGCCGAAAAGGCACCAACTTCTACTTTAACGTGCATTGGCGTGCCATTTCGGTAACGTTGATAATAGGAAAATTGAAAATTGAGGTGGGCCAGACCGAGAAAATTGCCGTGCTGGCCACCCGAATTTGGCGACGACCGGTTCGACCCAACGGAATGACGTGGTCGAGGCGTCTTAGTGGTGGAGGAACATCATGGCGGCGGCTGATCTCAAAGGCCTCACAGGCCAGCAGAAAGCCGGGATTCTAATGATGGCTATCGACGAAGACCGAGCAGCCAGATTGTTTGGCATGATGGACGAGGAGGAGCTGAAAGAGCTCTCCCAGGCGATGGCCAATCTCGGCACGGTCAATTCGAAAACGATCGAAGCATTCTTCGTGGAATTCGCTGCAGCGGTGTCCGGCAAGAGCTCACTGGTTGGTACCTATGCGAGTACGGAAAGGCTGCTCGCCAAGACTCTGTCGGCCGACAAAGTGAACGAAATCATGGAGGACATTCGAGGTCCTGCCGGCCGCACCATGTGGGATAAACTCAACAACGTCGGTGAAGGCGTCCTCGCCAACTATTTCAAGAATGAGTATCCGCAAACCGTCGCGGTGATCATGAGCAAATTGAGCTCTGAACACGCGTCGCGAGTGCTTGCGGCGTTGCCAGAAGACTTTTCGGGCGAGGTCATGACGCGCATGCTCAGCATGGGGAACGTCCAGAAGGATGTCCTGAACGCCATTGAACACTCGTTGCGAGAGGAGTTCATGGCCACCCTGGCAAATACCCGTCAACGCGATCAGCACGAGATGATGGCTGACATCTTCAACAGCTTCGATCGCGGCACCGAACAGCGGTTCATGGGCATGCTGGAAGAGCGTAATCGCGATTCCGCCGATAAGGTGAAATCATTGATGTTCACCTTCGAGGACCTGGCGAAGCTCGATCCGCAGGGCGTGCAGACTCTGTTACAACACGTCG
Organism: Alphaproteobacteria bacterium UBA2966; assembly: GCA_002348365.1. Classification (GTDB taxonomy): domain Bacteria; phylum Pseudomonadota; class Alphaproteobacteria; order UBA2966; family UBA2966; genus UBA2966. Next base: position 9,072 of record DEBC01000087.1, read on the forward strand.
AAAAGACCCAACTCGCGGTGAGTTTGAAAGGTGCTTCCGAGGCCATTCGAGACCTGTTCTTCAGCAACATGTCAGAGCGTCAGGGCAAGATCCTTCGCGAAGACATGGAAAACATGGGGCCGGTCCGGTTGAAAGAGGTCGACGAGGCGCAGAGC
>DEBC01000078.1 GCA_002348365.1 Alphaproteobacteria bacterium UBA2966
CATCACGGAGCTGGCAGTGCCAGGGGCCAGGGTGGAGATTCGGGTGGTGGCGGAGTAGGTGGGGTAGATTGCTTAGACGTATCGATACGAGTTGCAGAATGAGCGTGCACAGTTGCGAATGATTCGCTCCCCCGTTGAAGCAAAAGCAGCAACCACGAACTCCTCGAAACCCTTGGGAACCAGATCACGGTCCAAACCATCACCCAATACCACCCGCGGATCTGGCTTTCCCCACAAAGGCCCATAACCTATGGCCAACCCCGCTCTATGTGAAACGGCATCATCAAGCAGGCTCCACTCGCGTTCGAGCAATCCTCCCGCCGCATGTTCACCAGCCCGCAACACCAGTTCTGTACGCAACGGCAAGTTTGGAACCCATCCGCATCTCTCTCCAAGAATTCTGATTTCTGGATAGGAACCTGAAATCGATCCCCGCAAGTATGCGCCCCAAACCACGTACGAATCGCTAAAACGGGGGAATTCCTCTAGGTCATCCACAATCTGCATCAGACACGCGGTTACATCCCGCCAGCCCAAATGCGCAGTAGGGCCAAATGGACCTACACACCTGATTGCCCCACTCGCTGTTGTGGCCGGGTCAAAATAGGCCTCTAGGCCAGATCTGTGAATACAGTGCCCGGAGTCAATATCGATAGACCAACCAGAGGTCCCCACTATCACTTCCATCAATCATGGCCAGACTAAATGGTAAACCCCGCCAAGCTTTATGATGTGCAAGAGTACTCACAATCTTTGTGCGAAAGCGCCCACGCCGGCGCTGTCAATATGACGAAAGTGCTCGATCGGACGATGAACGGTATGGCGCTCAGAAACCGCGAGCATGCACAATCGAGCAAGTCTTCCAATGATTCATGCCCTACAACAGAGCAAGTACAGGGCCTGACGCCCCAACGGGCTATCCAGGCAGAAACCGGAGCAAGGATGACTCCACAATCGAGCATCAGAGGTTTTCATGAGATGGTTTGACTCCCTCGTGAGCCTGCTATTTCCCACACTGCTAATTGAAAACGCATCCTGGCAGCGTGAGTGGCAACAGAATCAACGTACATCGTTTGTTTCGGTATCGAGAATCTTCTTTCCTCTAGTAGCTGTCGGCTACATCCTCCACTACTACCTGTTTGATCTACCAATGGAACTCGACCCGATCGAGCATTGGTTTAGATTTAGGATGCTCACCGCGGCAGGCCTATTCGCCTGCTTTGCGTTCTACTGCACCAGCCTTGTCAATCGACGATATTACAAACTGCCGGCAGTTCTAGCGTGCACCGCACTATGTATATCGCAAGCATATGTGGCGCAATGGTATGGATTAGAGGCGTGGGTGTTCTGCTTCCTGTTTGTTCTCGCTTCAGTGTTACTGATTCGAACAACACCTTTGCTCAGTCTATTGTTTGTCCTATCCGTCATCTTCGTGCAAGCACCAATACTGATCGAAGCTAAGGTGGCATTAAGTAATATTCTAAGCGGGGCGATCGTCACCGTCATGATAACGCTTGCGATTCGCTCCTCTTATATAGCAGATGTCCGCCACTTCTTGCTCAACCAAAAGCATGCGGACGACCAAAAGAGAATTAACGAACTTAGTACAGAGTTCTCTAATCGGATTGCCTCATTCATACCGCGCGTCATCGCAAGCCGGTTAGAAACATATGTAACCGAGCAACGCATGAGCGTACTCGAAGCTTCCGTGGAAGCGCTCAAAGCGAGAAAGTGTGACATAGCCTGCCTGTTTAGCGATATCCGCGGCTATACCCAAGGATCAAAGAATCTAGACAGCTTCGTGAACGAGAGTGTGTTGCCTGAAGTAAAGCTTTGCGCGGACGCAGTGGAGGAACAATCTGGAATACCTAGAAAGGTTGGAGATTTGATATTTGCGTACTTTGACGCCAACTCAGTTCTGCTAAACCTGATTCGAGCAGCGATTAGTGGCATCGAAATCGCGCGAATCAACGAAGCTATGAATGCCACCGCGACTCAAATGCCAATCAAGCGATACATCCTCATTTCAAGCGGCGAGGCCATGGTCGGAAATTTCGGCGGGCTAGATTCTTCGGTAGAGATCACCGCTTTGGGATCTCCGGTCAACTTCCTCAGCAGATTGGACGACCTCACTAAAGCCCCCGAAATGGGTAGCAGCCTAGAACCTGGCAACCTAATTCTCTGCCAGCGTTCTGCCGAAACCCTTACGCGTGCAGTACCAGGCCTTCAATTCCAATCAATCGATCTCCAGGCCCTAAATCTCTCCGTGCGAGATTTCCCAGAGACCACAATCGTCTATACTCTTGAGCCCAACGATGCCCACTACGCCACACTTGTCGAAGCATACCGGCTGATTCAATGCCATGACGGAGTCGATCGGAGAGAGCAGGCCAACGGCTTCGCGACAGAAGTATGATTTGGATTTCCACCAAATCCATGAGGTAGTCTTCCCGGGTGACGTGCGCCCCGAAGACCGGGTCCGAGCGAGAATCAGGAAGCGTGATGCTTCTGACCCCCAATACCTGCCCTGCAGGGTCTGGAAGCTAAGCCCCCTAGGCGTAGAACTCCTGCCACCCGAGTCAATGCCATTAGTTAAGGGCGATCCCGTAGATATAGAGATTACCGTAGGGGGTGAACGATCATATTTCTCAGGGCTGGTAGTCGATCAAGTCCAAGAGAACGAGCACATTCGACTGATCGGCATCAGACTGTCCAAACGCGCAACCGCCCACAATACCGGAGAAGATCGAAGGAGAAGTCCCCGCTGGCTATGCAGCGAGGACTTCTATCCCAGCGCAGTGGCACCCGGAAAGGTCGGAATAAACGACCTGATGAGGTTCCAGATACGGGACATCTCTAAAGAAGGCCTCCAGCTGACGTGCAGCCTCCGCAATAAATTTCTCCTTCCGGGCATGACGCTGGCTTTGGCAGCTACATTTCCCGAAATCGGGCAATTGTTGCTACGCGTGCGCATTGTCAGGGTCGATCTAACGTCCGATAGAGGCAGAGATCAACTAGTCGTCGGAACGGAGTTCATCAAGCTCAGCCCGCAAGACCGCTCCGTGTTAGCTCAGTATTTGATCCAATTCAGTGACGCCGATTCGTTGGACGAGTTGCGTCACCATGGATTCGAGCCGAAGTCAGTTTCAAAAGGAGTTAATTTCTATTTCCTAAAGTCTGAGGACGACTATCGCCAAGTGCTTGAATTGCGGCTATTGGCGCACAAGCATGAAGGTACGTTGCGGAGCGATACCACTGAAGCAGCCGACATGGGCGACATAAACGATGCGAGGGCCCGCATCTTAATTGGGAAGTACCGTGGAAAAGTCGTGGCATCGGGCCGGGTTAGATTTAATGAACTAGATACACCCCTGGAACACGAGAAATATTTCGATCTGCCATCCGACTTCCCACGTCGCGATCAGATGCAAGAAGTCTCGAGATTATGTACACACCCAAGCTTCCGACGTAGCGACCTTCTGACCCGGTTCTTCCATTTCATTTGTAGCACCTCATTGAGCGAGGACAGGCCGTATTATCTTATGGGTTCGTGGCCGGGAATGGTGCCATTCTACGAAAAGCTAGGCTTCAGGTGCACCGGCCTAGAGCACGAAGAACCGCTATGGAACCAGCCACAAACAATAATGCTAGGCAACGCCGTAGACGCGATGCTCGGACGTACAACGGATCCCATCTACTGGAACATCATTTGGAAAGAGGCATCGAGCTACGCAATCAACAGCGGGACCATACAGCCAACCAAACTAGATCGAATACGCCTAGGATTCCTCAGAGCTTTGGGACCGATTGCGGCACTCTTAATCTGGCTGCGTCACAAACCAAGGCGTCCTAGCGCAACGGGCACGTAACTGAACGTTGTGTTCTTTGCGATCTACGACAACCGAAAGGTAATCTGTGCAGTATTTCTTTGCGCGATTGCCATCGCCATTCCCGGACTGCTCAGACTAGAGCTATCCCCCGATAATAGAGTTTTCTACAGCACCGCCGACTCAAAGTACCAGACGCTCCTCGAGTTTGAAGCAATCTTTCGCCCGAGTAGCTCAATCAGCTTCGTAGTAACGGCCTCCGACCCGATCGAGTCAGACGCGGCTTTTGCACGTGCGTTGCAATGGCTGACTCAAGAGGCGGGAAACCTCCCCTATGCCGAGCGCATCGAATCGCTAGCAACGATTCAGCACCTGCAAGAGTCAGGCGAAACCATCCATAGCGCCACCAAGCTTGCCTATCTATGCGAACCCCAGTGCGACGTTACCAAATCACCTGCACTAGATGACCCCTGGCTTCTGCGTCGATACGTAAGCGAGGACCACATCACAGCCAGCGTCGTGGTTTCCCTCGACTTTGATGTAAAAACCGTTGATGCAGTTACGTCCATCGACACAGCCGCTAAAAAGTTGATGGTCGAGTTCTCGAATCTATGGCCGACATATCAAATCCTAAAGACTGGTACCGTACCTCTTATGCAGTCTTACGTGGATGCTACGTTCCGCGATCTCACGGGGACGCTCCTGCTCGCCATGGCAACGATCTTCACACTTATGTGGTTCGTTCTCGGCAACCTGAGGATGACTCTGATCATGCTGTCACTCGGTGGCACCACTATTGGAGTGACGATGGGGATCGCTGGATATGCGGGCCTCGTGATCGTTACATCTACTGCGACTATTCCACTGATAATCTTCACTGTCGTAACAGCCTCTTCTATGCATCTGCTGCTACACGTCGCCCGCGGTGCCAGTCTAGATGCTCAGTTAGATATAAAGACGTCCGTAGCACGAGCATTGGAGGCAAATTGGCAGCCAATTCTACTGACCACTACCACAACAGTATTTGGCTTATTCTCACTCAACTTTGTCGACTCTCAACCGATTCGAGAAATAGGTAATTGGGCATCACTAGGCGTCCTTATCGGCACTGCTTTAACCCTGATCGTCATGCCCCTCGCCACGGTCGCACTAGTTACCCCCGGCGAAGCCAGGCTCCAACAATGGATACAGTCGCTACTAAACAGATACGCTCGAATCGTAGAAACTCGGGGAACCTCCACATGGGCCTTCATTGCCCTGTTCGCTATCTGTGGCTATGGCCTCTTCCATCTAAAGATTGACGATGACTTTGTACGGTATCTTCGCCCTGACAATCCCTTCCGAATCGACACTGAGTATGCGGCAGGGGCGCTATCCAGCCTTAACCAACTAGATCTCTGGTTAATCAGCGAACCAGAGAAAATTCTTAGCCCAGAATCCGTCTCACTACATCAAGATCTAGTCAACTACGTCAGAGCACACCCTTTCGTATCCAATGCCACGTCGGTTGTAGACGTACTTGAAAACGTCAATATGCACTTCGGAACAAAAGACGACCTAATGCAATACAACACTGATGAGATATCTCAACTGTTTTGGGCCTACGAATTATCGCTATCTGACACGCAGTCCTCGGGAGATCTCATTAGTCCTGACTTTGGAAACTCTAGAGTCTCCGTTCTGCTACACGACGTCGCCTCTGCAGGCGTTCGCCAGTTTGCCGCAGAGACTGAAGATTGGTTTCAGAACCGGGATAACTCTAGTTCGAATTTCAAGCTGCACATTACCGGCGAGGCTTTCCCTATCTCGTTCCTTTCAACCCGCAATATCCCGACAATGATCAAAGGGATCTCTCTGAGCCTCCTGCTATCCGCAATCTTACTAGGCTGGTTCTATCGAAACGTCCGTATCGCCGCCGTCGGGTTTGTTGCGACCGTCGTACCAGTAATCTGCGGCTTTGGCGTCTACGGGTTCGTATCGGACAGCATCGGCCTAGCCGCAACAGTGATAGTAGCCGTTGCCGTTGGCGTAGTTATCGACGACGCGATTCATATGATTTATCGACACCAGGATGGCAGAGCGAATCTCGACCTATCTCCCATTGAAGCATCCGCATATTCCATACACCGGGCTGGATCAGCCGTGGTTTCGACCACAATAATTCTCGTTGGAGGTTTTGTTACTTTAATGTCCTCGTCTTTTGGGCTAAATGGAACTTTTGGGTTATGCACGGGAATCATTCTCGTCGCAGCAATGTTGTTTGATTTGTTTTCCCTACCCAAGCTGCTAGTATGGTCGGCCCGTTGATTCCAAAAACAAAACACCGAACACGGAATGTCGGAAAAAGTAGAAGAAAGTATTTTCGTTGGACTCGACGAAACACTACGCCGATCGAGAATGGAATGGTCGGCTTACGCGTCGAAATACGACGCAGTCTGCGCATATAACCCGGCGTACCAAGAAAACATTCGCGCCCTAGTCAAGAGACTTCCTGATTGGGATCTGCCCGACGACGCGAACATCTTGGACCTTGGTGCTGGAACGGGAAATTTCGTTTGCGCAATGGGCAAAATTCTTCCCAACGCAAGCTACCTGCACGTGGACTGCAACGCAGACATGAATCACCGCGCCCGCCAGAAGTATTCCGACCGAAAGTTAAACGTCTCAATAGTTCAGGATTATCTACAAAGATCGGTGCTACCAGAAAGTTCGTTCGATCTCATCGTGTGCGTGAATGTACTTTATGCGGTCGCACCCCAAGACTTGATCTTGAGAAGGATGAAGCGATGGCTTAAGCCAGATGCCAAGCTGTTCATCATAGATTTTGGCCGCCAGGTCGAGATAATCGACTGGGGTCTGTACCTCCTTAAGCATGTAGCAGAAGCGTATGGCGTCAGACATTCCATCAAAGCGCTTTGGGAAAATATTGAGTTTGCCAAACAAAACCGAAATGCACAGAAAGACTTCGCAAACGGCATATTCAAGCAGCATTCAACCCAGGAGTTTGGACAGCTACTCAAGTCCTCAGGATTTAAGGTCAACGAACTTGCTACATGCTACCGGGACTATTGCGACTTGGCGGTCTGCACACCAGAGCGGTAACTGAGCGTGCGAATTTGCCTGCAAATCGAGTGGGAAATCGACCCTACTAGTTGAAGAACTCACTGTCGGCGACAAATATGTGGGATGTGAATGCATTCCGTATCGAATGACACTGGTAGCACGGTATAAAGCTGCGCTCGCAACGGCCTCGCGAAAGAGCGCGGACTATTCTGAAAGACACTTCGTTAGGTTCGGCTACCTGGCTTGGTGCATTCCACTCGCTGGGTCAATTGACTATTTGGTGGGAAACCCATCGATCGACACTCTATGCATAAGATTGTCGGTAGCCCTTCTCGCGATACCGCTCGCACTTCATCCCAGGCTTCGAGGTGTCCAAGCGGAGCGCTTCTATATCTATTTTTCTTTCATCATTGCCTATGCGTTTCCTTTTGCGTACGGGAACATGCTCGTGATGAATGCCGCATGCGCTCCGGCCGGACAAGAAACGCATATGATCTGGATATTTCAGTACATCATTGCTCTCTTTCTCTTTATTCAACTCGCCAACAGCGGTGTACTAGCATTGACTCTATGGGGCGTTTCCAGCCTGGCCGCTCTGGCACCCCTTCTCTGGTTATCGGCGCCAAACTATGAGGAACTGCAGCGGGTTTTGATATATCCCGTTTCTGGATACGCCACGGCGCTGTTGTTTGGAATACTCACCAACCGCAACATCGACATAGTCAACACCGAGAAGATCAGAGCCGCCGCGGCGATTGGCAGCAACGTTGCACACGAGTTACGAACACCGCTCGCCAGCATACGGACACTTTCGCGCGGCATCGCAAGGTACCTTCCTACGCTCATCGATTCCTACGAGAGAAACCAGGTTGCGGAACGAAGCAGCGATTCAATTGACCGCAGGCAATTCGAGCAACTCAAGACGCTGGTTGGTCGAATTGAGTCGGAGGTTGATTACTCGAACACCATAATAGACATGCTGCTCGTCAACACGGCAGACAAGCCGCTGGTTGGGCTGGAGTTCGATCGGTTCTGGGCGTCGTCAGCGATAGAAGAGGCGGTAGCTCGGTATCCGTTCAACAACTCCCAGGAAAAGCAACTCATCAGGATCGATAGCGCTCAAGACTTTGAGATACACGCGCCGCGACTACTGGTGGTGCATGTGCTCTTCAACTTGATCAAAAATGGTCTGTATTACGTTCAACGTGGCCAGAAGGGTGCGATCACCATTTCGACTACGCGCGGCGAGACCAACCAGGTAGAAGTGCGCGACACTGGCGCCGGCATTCCGCCCGCCGTCTTAAGTCAGATTTTCGAACCGTTTTACACCACCACTCTAACGGGCCAGGGGGCCGGGATCGGGTTGAGCTTCTGCAGCATGGTTATGCAATCGGTAGGCGGGAAAATCGAGTGTGCTTCGGCACAAGACGAGTACACCGCGTTTACTCTCAGCTTCCCAACAGAACCCCAGCGGATACAGGCATAGGAACCGCGCCGCGCGGGGTTATTCCTGTAGCCAGATGTAGGTGCCCACAACCACAGCCAGCGCGAGAAATACGAGTAACATGCGCACGGCACCAGTATCGTTGCGCGGTGCCGCAGGATGTTGGGCGGAGAAGCTGACGCTGGTGCGCTCGAGATCGTCAACAATTTCCTTTGCGTCGAACAGCCCCATACCCGTTTGTTCGCGCAACAATTTGACCGCTTCGATCTTGCGCCCGGCCGTAACCGCCCGCCTAACCTCGTGCGAGATTTGGGCCTCGTGGTCGTGATCCGTCTGCATAGACATCACCCCCAACGCAGTATCCGAATAATTGTCTGGTAGTGTCCATCGGAACGACACCCCACCCTACGCGTACGCTTGATTAAATCACCCCGAACCGTCACAGTCATGAGCCACTTCGTACGCAGCTACCATGACCGAAATTGCCTTTCTCTCAGCCGTAGAATTGGCGGCAAAGATCCGCGCAAGAGAAATCTCTAGCGAAGAGCTGCTGAACCATTTCGCGACCCGGATCGACCGCTACAACCCAGAAATCAACGCCGTCGTATTCGAGTGGCGCGAGCGGGCACTGGATGAAGCGAGAGCCGCGGATAAGAAGCTGGGCTCGGGCGACACGTTGGGTCCGCTGCACGGCGTGCCGATGACGGTCAAGGAGTCGTTTCCCGTCACCGGAACACCCAACACTTGGGGAGATCCAAACGAACGCGACAACATAGCCTCTGCCGATGCCCTGGCCATCCAGCGCCTCCGCCAGACGGGTGCGATCGTGTTTGGCAAGACCAACGTTCCGTTACGCCTGGCCGACATGCAGTCGTATAACGAACTGTATGGCACAAGCAATAACCCTTTCGATTTGAGTCTTACCCCCGGCGGGTCTTCAGGTGGGGGCGCTGCATCACTAGCTGCCGGCTTCACCGGACTGGAGATGGGTTCGGACATCGGCGGGTCCATTCGCACACCCTGCCACTTCTGTGGCGTGTTTGGCCACAAGCCCACTTACAATCTAGTCCCTCTATTGGGTCACGCATTAGACCCCCAAATACGGGCGCCAGCAGACATCAGTGTAATCGGTCCCATGGCGCGCTCGGCCCAGGACCTCGCAGTCACGCTGCAAACGATTGCTGGGCCCAGTGGCATTATGGCTCGCGGGTTCCAGTTAGCTCTGCCAACACTTGATGGCCGCAGCTTGAAAAACTTGCGCGTGGCCACATGGAGCGACGATTCCACTTGCCCCGTCACGACAGAAACGGCGCAGCGGGTTGAAGATGTGGCGCAGGCTTGTGCAGATGCCGGCGCAGATGTCCAAGCGGTGAGACCAGACTTCGACTCGATGCACCATCAGTCCACGTACGATTATCTGCTGCAGGCAGAGATGGCGTCGCGGCGATCAGCCGAAGAATTCGAGAACACCATGCGATATCTCGAGTCATTGGACCCGGCCGAGGCCCATCCACGCACTTTGGCGAGCCTGCGCGCCCAGGTGGGCAGCCACAGAACATGGAAATCTCATGTTGAGGACCGTGAGCGGATACGCTGGAAATGGCACGAGTTCTTCCAGGATTACGACGTTCTGCTGGCGCCCATCACGCCCACACCAGCGTTCAAGCACGATCACCGAAGCTTCGGCGAGCGCACCCTGAAAGTTGACGATCTCGAAATTCGCTATGGCGATCAGGTGTTCTGGGCAGGCATCGCCAGCCTTGGCTACTTGCCTGCCACTGCCATACCTACCGGGCTGAATGCCCAGGGCTTGCCCATAGGCGTGCAGATCATCGGCCCGGAATACGCTGATCTCGTCACTATCGGTGTGGCCAGCGAACTTGAATCTATCGGTTTCAGCTTCACTCCCCCCGCTCACTATCTCGCGTGAGCACCACCGCGCAGGCGCATCCCAACATCGCGCTGGTGAAGTATTGGGGCAAGCAGGACGGAACGGGCAACCTGCCGGCAACCCCATCGCTGTCAATAACTCTGGACACGCTGCAAACCACCACCACCGTCGAAGCCGCACAAGGAAGCGACCGTCTATATTTTGATGACAAGGCTGCCGACGATCCGAAAATACTGGCTTTCCTAGCAGAACTGAGGAGGCTCTACGACATTCCGCCGCTGACGGTGCGCACGCAGAACAATTTTCCTGCCGGTGCCGGGTTAGCCTCTTCAGCCTCGGGTTTCGCCGCGCTGACTACCGCAATCGATGCGGAATGTGAGCTGGGGCTGTCTAGAAGCACGCTCTCGGCGCTCGCGCGGATGGGTTCCGGCTCCGCGGCCAGGTCGATTTTCGGGGGCTTCGTGGCGCTGGAGGGGCCCGCTTGGGAGGCGCGCCAGGTGCTTGCTCCAACCGAGTGGCCGCTGACCACAATCGTGGTGATTACCAGCAGCGAGCAGAAGCGCATACCGTCGACCACAGGCATGACGTTATCCAAGCAAACCTCCCCCTATTTCCCGGCGTGGGTCACCAGCACCAGGGCCGACTTTGATCTCGGGCTTCTACTCGTTGCAAGGCGAGACTTCGATGCACTCGCGGAGCTGGCAGAGCAAAGCTGCCTGACTATGCACGCGCTAATGCTCAGTACCCGGCCTCCGCTGTTGTACTGGAACACGGCCACCATGGCCTGCATCGAAGCGATACGTGAGATGGGCCAGGCGGGCCTGTCGGTCTTTTTTACCATCGACGCCGGGCCACAGGTCAAAGCCGTGTGTCTGCCGCAAGCAGCCGAAGAGGTGCGCTCGACCCTGCAACAGATTTCCGGCGTTGAGCAGGTGCTCACCGCTGGACTGGGCAACGGCGCGAGCATATGTCTTTCGTAGTTACCGCACGCGCCCCCGGCAAGATTGTACTTTGGGGTGAGTTTGCGGTGCTGGCCGGCGCTCCCGCGGCCGTGCTGGCGGTAGACCGGTATGCTCGATGCAGTATCCGCGCAACCGGAACTCAACGATGGCAGTTACAGTCCCGGGGCTTTGTCAGCTCTCCCACAGTCGCCACGTTGGACACCATTCTGGGGGGCGGCAACGGCGTCCTGTCTCACGCCCTCAATGCGCTGCCAAACGACAGTCTGAGCGACCTGCCCGCCGGTGCAGCCTGCATGCTCGACACGCTATGCCTCTATGCAAACGGCCAGAAACTGGGCATCGGCTCGAGCGCAGCCATCTGCACGGCCACCTACACCGCTTGCGCCGCGCTGGCCGGGGTCGAGCCCGACTTCGAGGCCGCTCGTGCTGCCCACCGCGCGTTTCAGGGCGGCAAAGGCAGCGGAATCGACCTAGCCGCCGCCTGGTACGGCGGAGCATTGCGGTTTCAGACGGGCTCAGCCGAGCCGCTGGCAAACTTCGAGCCCCAGGCATGGACTTTTTTCTGGACGGGCAAGCCGGCCGCGACCACCACCCACATCGATCGATTCAGCGAATGGGTCTCGCAAGGCAACACGCGGGAACTGGACTCGCTTGGCGACGCCTGCGAAGCACTGTTCCAGGCCAACCATCCCGATCAGCTTTGCGCACACCTTGGCGAATATGTCGAGCGGCTGCGCGCCCTGGATCAGGCCGCCCACCTGGGGATCTACGGCGCGGGACACGAACACCTGCATGCCCTTGCCAAGGAATGGGAAGTAGTCTACAAACCCTGCGGCGCCGGTGGCGGCGACGTCGGCGCAGCAACCGCCCGAGATGGGGAAACGCTTGCTGCATTTTCCGCGGCCGCCGTCGACGCCGGTTTCCAAAGACTAGACGTTACAAGAGCAGATCATGGCGCCCACCTCAGCCGCTGAACGCACCTCCCGCATTCCCAACTTCTTTCGTATGAGCATCGCAGAGCGGATCACCGCGCTGCACGAGCGTGGGCTGCTCAACGAAGATGATGTGCGGGCACTGGCCCAAGGCGAGCATACGCTGCCGCTGCGGGTCGCCGACAAGATGATCGAGAACGTAGTGGGCGTATTTGGCCTGCCGCTGGGCTTTGCCCTCAACTTCCTGATCAACGGCAGGGACTACGTGGTTCCGCTGGTCGTAGAGGAACCGTCCATCGTCGCCGGGCTATCGGGTGCTGCCCGGATGGCGCGATTGAGCGGCGGTTACGAGGCGAGCAGTACAGACCCCATTCTCATCGGGCAGGTGCAGGCAGTGGACATCGATGATCCAAAGCAAGCAATGCAGAACCTCCTTGCACACAAAGACGAGATCCTGAATCTAGCCAACAGCCTACATCCAAAGATGGTGGCCCGGGGTGGCGGCGCCCAGGATGTAGAGGTTCATCTGCATCATGCACCTGAAGACGGTCGAGATATGGTGGTGCTGCACCTGTTGGTGGATACGCGCAATGCCATGGGCGCCAATCTGGTCAACAGCATGTGCGAGGGTATCGCCTCGCTGGTTGAAACCATTACCGGCGGTAAGGTGTTTCTGCGGATCCTTTCGAACCTGACCGACCGGGCAATCTCTCGGGCCCAAGTGCGCATCCCCACCAAGAACCTGGAAGGCAAGGGATTCAGCGGAAAAGCCGTTCGCGACGGCATCATCCTGGCAAACGACCTTGCAACCGTAGACCCGTACCGAGCCGCAACGCATAACAAGGGAATAATGAACGGCATCGACGCCATCGCCATCGCCACGGGTAACGATTGGCGCGCGGTAGAAGCTGCGGCTCACGCCTATGCGGCTCGCAGTGGTCGCTACCGGGCACTGACGCGTTGGTACAAGAACGACGCCGGCGACCTGGTTGGAGAGATCGAAGTGCCCATGAAGGTTGGCACGGTAGGCGGGGCGCTAGAAACCAACCAGAGCGTGCGCATCAACCATAGGCTGCTGGGGTCTCCCAACGCGCCGGATCTGGCTGCCATCATGGCTGCCGTAGGGCTGGCGCAGAATTTCGCAGCGCTTCGTGCCTTATCCACCGATGGTATACAGCAGAATCACATGACCCTGCACGCACGCAGCGTTGCCAGCACCGCAGGCGTACCCGAAGCACTATTCGACGCCGTCGTGGACTCATTGGTCGAGTCCGGCGAGATCAAAGTGTGGAAGGCCAAGGAGATTGCACGCACCCTGTCCAGACGTCACATCGAGCCCACAGCCGCCGAGCGCAGCTCGGCATGCGGAAAAGTAATTCTTCTCGGCGAGCATGCAGTGGTCTACGGTCGGCCCGCCCTCGCCGTGCCGATTCCACTGGCGGTAGAAGCCTCGGTGCGCAAAGGCGGCGGCGACGGAATCGATCTGGTGATACCGAGATGGGGGCTGGAACAGAAAATTCGCGACGCAGAGTCCGGTGGCTTGAGCGGCGTGCTGTTTTCGATCCTCCAACAGTTGGGGATTGCGACAGAGGACATGACCATAGAGGTAATCCCCCACATTCCAAGAGCAATGGGCCTGGGCGGCTCGGCCGCGAATGCGGTCGCCATATTGCGCGCGTTGGAACATACGTTCTCGCTAGGGCTTACTGACGCGAAAATAAACGAGCTTGCATTCCAATGTGAGACAGCCGCACACGGCACCCCGTCCGGCATCGACAACACCATTGCGACCTACGGTATCCCCCTGCGCTATCAGCGCATCGATGACGAACCCCGCTTCGAAGAGATTACCGAGCGCGGCGAGGTGCCCCTGGTCATAGGCATAACCGGCAAGGAGAGCTTAACGGCAACAACGGTTGCCAACGTCCGACGCGCTTGGGAGTCGCATCAGTCCCGCTACGACGGAATTTTCGATCAGATCGGGCAACTCACCGAAGCAGCTGTAGAGGCGCTGAAGACAGGGCACCTCAATGAACTGGGCGAGCTGATGAACCTGTGCCAGGGCTATCTCAACGCCTTGCAGCTTTCCACCCCGGAACTCGAAGAACTCATTCACATCGCTCGGCGGCATGGCGCCCTAGGGGCAAAACTCACCGGTGGCGGAGGGGGTGGCTCCATGGTGGCCCTGTGCCCCGACAACCAACAGGCGGTTGCCGGCGCCATGCGCCAGGCGGGATATCAAACGGTAATCTTGGGCGACGCCGGCTGAGCGTCAGTCTGCTAACGAGATGTGCGACACGTCCGGCGCTACGGCACTATCGCGCCGGCCGGGGTCACCGATGTCCGCACCTACTTCCGCCACTTCGAAGTTCACTTCATCCAGATCAATAACGACGTAATCGTCCCGAGCCAGAGTGGGAATGGTTTCGCCGACTTCGGCTAACTCGAAATCCGCATCCGGCACCACAAAATCAACCGTACGCGGCTCGCCCATGTCCGCACCAAGGGCTGCAAGGGAGTAGTCCGGCGCCTCGAAATCCATCGGGGGCGCACTCTCATACGCCTGCTGCAGGGGCTGAAGACTCAAACCGCCATCGCCAGTGTCCGCGACTGCTTCTAACGATTCTTGACTGGCCGGGGAATCGGCTTGCTGCTGCGCGTCCGGCTGGGCGGACCGTTCTTGCGCAGGGGATACAACAACCAGGCGAGCACCCGCTTGCTTAAAGAGTTCCTGAAGTCTGCCAGCCGTCTTGGCGTCCGCGCTCTTCTTGAGGACCACCGTTGTGCCCGAGAATAGCTTTTCCGCCTGCTCGTCGGACAGCTTGAGGGCGTTGACGAGGCGCTTCTTTACCACGGCGGGATGCTGCCCTTCCAACACCTCACCACGAAACACAAGACGATAGTTGTCTCCCATATTTTCCATTGTATAGCAATGCATCCGTGCGGCCGCCGTGCCGGGGATACTCTCCGACGAAGG
The DNA here is from genome assembly GCA_002348365.1 of Alphaproteobacteria bacterium UBA2966. Classification (GTDB taxonomy): domain Bacteria; phylum Pseudomonadota; class Alphaproteobacteria; order UBA2966; family UBA2966; genus UBA2966. The sequence goes on from DEBC01000078.1 coordinate 15,097, forward strand.
CTGGGAGAACTGCAATGGTCCGCGCACAAACCAGCGGCAGTGGTCGCGTCCGGCCGTCTGGTATCGGCGCCGGCTGGGGCCCCGCTTTGTCAGCGCTGGCCGTGGCTTGTATCTGAAAAAGCCGCTCCCGGTCACCCTGTGGCAACTCGAGGCAATCGTCTAGGCGGCCATGAGATCAGGCGCGCAGAAAGTCGGGTTGCTTGAGCTCGATTTCTTCGTCCACTAGCAGGCTCTGCAGCACACGCTCTAGGGGTACCTGCAAGCGTGCGGGCCTTTTGGGGGAGGGATAGCAATCAATGGCATCTACCAGAACCGTCCCCTTGTGGCCGCTAAATCCGCTAACGACGTAGGGGTCCTTTCCAATCGTGAACTGCCGGCCTACCAACATTCGGTAGCTCTTGTTCATGTCTGGTTCGTTCTCCTTAACGCCCCGGTAGTGTATCCAGCACCCCAGGCTTTGATGTAAAACACTTGTCGGAAATGTAAGGCTAATGTGTGTGAAATCGCGACCCTTCAAAACCGCTCGATGCATATTGCACCGCAACGGGCGATACCTGCTGGCCGTGCATTCCAGCTTCTGGGGAGCAAGCGATCGGCGCTGGGGGCTTCCGGGAGGCGCCATCGAACGCGGCGAATCGCCCATTCAGGCGGTGCGTAGAGAACTCAACGAGGAGCTCTCACTATCCAACCTTGACCTCACGAAGCTGGGTGTCTTTCAATACAAGAAGGCCCAACACATGGTATTTGCCGCCCCGCTCGCCGAGGAGGTCACCGAGTACAGCACCTCAGAGCTCCTGGATGTCGGCTGGTTCTCCTTTAGCGACGTGACCGACATGCACCGCCACCGCAAACTGCACGCTTACTACGAACTAGACGCCATCAACCGCCTGCGCCGACTGTCGCCTCCAGCCGGCGATTAGCCCTGGTCAGGTCCCGCACTGCGCGGCGCAGCAACAAGTTTCCTCCGCCTGCGCTTCATGGTCCAGCCCAGCCTGGGCCAGCCGGCTTTCCGTTTTTCGCGCGCTGGTCCGCAACAAGCTGCTCTCGCAGACGCGCGAAGACCGCGTATTGCGCTGTCGGGCTAACCACGCATCAATGGATGCGCTCATGGACTACCTGACGCGGGA
>DEBC01000171.1 GCA_002348365.1 Alphaproteobacteria bacterium UBA2966
CCGAGAGGGTCAAACCCCTCGGGCGAAATACCCAGGGAAGCCAGCACCTCGCCAGCTGCCGCCTCGGCGGCCTGACCCGCCAATTGCGCGGCTTCCTGGGGTGAAAGTCCTTGGTCAAGGGCCGATTGGAATGCTGCCGCCGCCGCCTCCGCGCCCGCCGATTCGACTTGCGCCGCAGCTTCACCTTCGAGGCCTTCGGGCCCGAATCCCGGGCCGCCCAGACCGGCTTCATCTGGTGAGAGTCCCAGGGCCTCAAGGGCTTCGCCCGTGGCAGCTTCCGCTGCCTCTCCGGCACGCTGGGCGGCCTCCTGCGGCGACAATCCCTGCTCCAGCGCCTCGGCAAAGGCTTCCGTTGCCGCAGCCTCGCCGGCGGCCTGCACCTCATCGATCGCCGCCTGGTCGGGTGCAAGACCTTCCTCGCCAGGTCTGCCTTCGCCGGGTTGGCCCTCTTCACCGGGTGCATCTTCCGCGGCAGCGACCAGGGCCTCCGCATCTGCGGGCGCGTCTTCACCAGTCAGCGCTTCGTCGGCTGCGGCTGTGTCCTCGGGCGCGGGCTCGTCCGCTACCGCGTCTTCACCAGTCAGCGCTTCGTCGGCTGCGGCTGTGTCCTCGGGCGCGGGCTCGTCCGCTACCGCATCTTCGTCCTGAGCCGCGTCGTCTTCGACAACTTCCTCATCCTCAGCCGCGTCCTCAGCGGCATCTTCTGCGGCACCGGCATCTTCAGGCGCGTCTTCTGGGGGGGCATCGTCGGCGGGTGCATCGTCAGGCCCCTCGTCCGCACCGGTATTCGCGGCCTGGTTCTGCGGGCCCTGGGGTTGAACACCCAGAATTTGACGCACGGTGTTCTGTGCGGGGAGCGCCGACTGGTCAGGCAATGCCAGGATAGTCTGGCTAAAGAGGTTTGCGACCTGGTTGTTTGAGAGAACCCCCGTGTCAATCGGAGGCAGAGTAAAGCTTGAGAATTGTGCGCTGGCGTTGCCTTCGGACAGCACAATGGAACCGCCGTCGTTGACAAGGATGACCTCTCCCGTGAAGCCTTCCGCCTCCGTCAACAGTGCGCCGGTATTGTTCCGGCCGACCTGAACCCCATCCATCGTGTAGGCGGCGCCGCGTACCCCGACGGTGACGACGGGCGATTGCACCACCATGCTTTCCGAGCCCGTCTTCGAGATCGCGCCCGATACGAACGTGAACGCCCCCTGGACCATCGAGAACACGGCCGAGCCTTCGTTGGTGTCGGGATCCCAGACCAGTTCATCGATGGTCATGCGCGCGGTTTCGCCGAGCGAGAAGGTCGTGTCATCGACGAACACCACACCGACGGCGCCGTCACTGCCCGTCTCTAGGACATCGCCGCGGAAAATGGGGTCGCCCGTTCCAAGCTGCACGCGCGTGCCGTCAAGACGTGTGGCGAAAACATCTCCATTCAAGGTATCGACCCGGCCGACTGACTCCGCGACACCTGTGGCCTGGGACTGAGCGTATTGGCCCGGTGAGGCCGATCCTGCGAGGCGGGCCGCCACGTCACCCGCGATGCGTCCACCGAGGTCGGAAGTCAGATCCGGCGGCGTCTCATTCGCGAAATAGTCCCGGACCAGGACCGTTTGGCCATCACTTCCGATGAGAAGCAGGTCGGGACCTTCGCGCAGATACTCTGCGGACTGGAAAAATGAGCCGCCGGGAATCTCAACGGAGTCGGACCCCGCAACGTCGAGCGCGACTACGATGTTGTGGGCAGCATATCCAGAAACTTCAGGGGACTCCGAACCGCTGAGCGTCTCAACGCCCGTCAACCCGGTCAATCCTGCTGCCCTGTCACCTTCTGGCAGGCGGGACTCGAAAGTTGTCGCCATTCGCCCTCGACCTCAGTACTCACCAACAATACGAGAACATCATAAAACAGAGTATCATAATATGGGGAGCTATCGATTTTCTTAACGCGGGTGTCAACTGATCCAAAATTTTTTGAAAATCTGATCTTGAGAGATTGTCGGGTTTGCTTATTAAGCATTTAGAAATAGAGCTAAAATTTCCCTTTAATGTTAAGTATTTGTACCCAGACCCTGGGTAATAGTCTGATTCTCTTGGTTTATTGTCCAAAGACGGGGTTATTCTTCGCCCGGAGAGGGGATGCCGGTGAGCGAGGCACGATCAGATCAGGCTGGTCAGATGGAAAAGTTGGACACATTCGGCCGTCCGGATGTCGTGGCGTTCCAGACCGACGATCGAGCAGAAGACGTGGACGACGCAGGCGCGGACCCGCTCCTCGCATGCCTGGCGTTCCTGACACGTCACTATCAGCGACCCTATTCAGCCAGCGTTCTGAAGGCCGGCCTGCCGCTCGAAGCTGAGCGTATAACGCCGTCGCTGTTCGTCCGGGCCGCGTCCCGGGCCGGCCTTGCCGCTCGCATTGCTAAACATCCCCTCGGCATGCTGGCCGCACTGACGCTGCCCGCAGTCCTCGTGTTGAAGGACAACAGTGCAGTGGTCGCACTCGAACGCCAGCCGGACGGCAGCCTGCTGGTGATGACGCCCGAGGCGGGTGACGGCGTGGAGTCCGTCGCGCTTTCCGAACTGGAGGATCGCTACGCGGGCTATGTCATTTTCGTGCGGCCCGAATACAGATTCCGTGCACCGCATGAGACGAACAAGATGGTCTCCGGCCAACGCTGGCTTCGCGACCATCTGTGGCAGAACTGGTGGATTTACGGCCAGGTGCTGCTGGCGGCGGTCCTGATCAACGTCTTCGCCTTGACATCACCGCTGTTCATCATGACCGTCTATGACCGCGTGGTGCCGAACAACGCCATGGAGACCCTGACGGTTCTCGCCATTGGTGCCGCCGTCGTCTTCACGTTCGAGTTCCTGGTACGAGGCCTGAGAGGCTACTTCATCGACGTGGCGGGCCGGCGCGCGGATGTGGCCCTGGCAAGGCACACCTTTGATCATCTGCTCGATGTCCAAATGGCGGCGCGGCCGAGATCGTCAGGCGCCTTCGCCAATACGATGCGGGACTTCGAGTCGCTGCGCGATTTTTTCACATCGGCAACCCTGGCTGTCATCGTCGACCTCCCCTTCATCCTGCTTTTCGTTGCCGTCATCTGGGGTATCGGCGGATCGATCGCCCTCATCCCCGCCGTTGCGGTACCGGCCGTGCTGTTCGTAGGCATTATCGTACAGGCACCACTGACACGCATCGTTCAGCAAGCCGTCCGCGAAGCCGAGGCCAAGCACGGTGTGCTGTTTGAGACCCTCGGAGGCCTCGAGACCATCAAAAGTACCGGCGGTGATTCACGCATGCGTCATCGTTGGGAAACCTTCGTCGGCCTCGCCGCGCAATCCGGATTGAAGGCGCGCATGCTGTCAACGCTCGCGCTCAA
>DEBC01000119.1:0-28953 GCA_002348365.1 Alphaproteobacteria bacterium UBA2966
CGTTCTTCTCGGTATCTTGGCGGGAGCGTTCATCAGCTTCGGCGCCATGTTGTTCACGCTGGTTGTCAGCGACTCTGTGCTTGGCCTGGGGCCGACTCGGCTGCTTGGTGGGCTAGCCTTCTCGCTGGGCCTGGTGCTGGTCGTCATCGCCGGTGCAGAACTTTTCACGGGAAACAATTTGATCGTTATGGCTTAGGCCGACGGACGGGTTTCGACATGGTTGCTGGCCCGGAATTGGACTCTCGTTTATGTCGGAAACCTTGTCGGAAGTTTGGCGACGGCCATCTTCGTATGGTTCTCGGGCGTACTCGATTTTGGCCCGCCCGGCGCCTCCCAGGCCGTAGCAGCCACGGCTGTTCGAATCACCGTTGATAAGGTCACGCTTCCGACGGTCGAACTGCTGTTCCGCGGAATTCTCTGCAATACGTTGGTATGTCTGGCCGTTTGGCTCAGCTTGGCTGCTCACACCGTTTCGGGGAAGGGGGTCGCGATCGTTTTCCCGATTACCGCGTTTGTTGCCCTGGGGTTCGAGCATTCCGTGGCCAACATTTACCTTATCCCTGTTGGTTTCCTGGCCTCTTAGGATCCTAATGTGTTGGTCACTGCGGCCGTGACCGAAACGGCGATGGCCAATCTGACCTTCGCCGGATTCGTGGACAATATCGTGATGGTCACCCTCGGTAATATCTTGGGCGGTAGTGTTTTGGTGGCTCTCGTGTATTACGTGATTTACATCCGGCCGCAGCGCAAAGCGCAGGCGCCAATCACTTCAAAATCGTCGGATTCCAACCCGGATATCGGCGGTACTCCGGGTGCCGGCAACACGCCGGGTCAAAAAGGCTCCGAGTAGTCGGATCAGTGCCCGATTTGCCGACGATTTCACACTAGCTTTCGGAGGCTTCGTCTTCTGGCGGGTTTTCTTCCGCGCCTGGATCTTCAACGGTGATCTTGGTCCATAGCCCGTACCGGGGCGGTCCGAGCAGGGGGAATCGCCCGGCCCGTAGCGGTACCAGGGTCATTACCGCGGCATGGTTCGGGGGAACGCTAAACGAAACGAGCTGGACGTGGGCGTTTTCCTCCATGGCCTCCGACTCATTCGCGTCTTCGGCCATCGATGAGGCCTCATCGTCGGAATGCGGTTTGTCTTCTCCCGCAACATCTTCAGCAGTTTCCTCGGTAACAGCACCGTCAGCCAATCCCTTTGACGCAGGATCACTGTCGAGCCCGGTTGGGTACTCACGAAGATGGGCAATCGGCTTTTCCTCATGAGGCGTCGAGCCATGAAGCTCGACGAACTGGGCCTCCATGTCGCGGATAACCGAAGTCTCGAAAAAGTCCTTGGCGGCGAATTCAAAGGTGTTATCGCCGATGTTGTGAAGCTCCAGACGGTACGTTTTGCCGAGGGTCAATGTCGGTTCTCCAGGCAGAATCCCGAACTCGATAACGGTGATGCGAAATTCCTCTGGGGTGCTCCAGTCGACGGATGCGATTTCCTCATCGCTGACTGGCGCCATGGGGTCTTGATAAAGATGAAACTGGCTGAGGCCCAGGCGACGTCCGTCACAGGCGCCAAGGGCGAGCGCCGTGACGCACAATGTGTAGAGGGCAAATCTAAGCTGCATGGCCCGGACTCCCAGAAGACCAGGTACCATATACGCCAAGGTTGGCGCATATCGCGACAAGACCTTGAGGCCGACGGTCCCTGTCACCGTGGCTGCTACATGCCAAAGGGTCCAGTGATGGCAGTTCGATCCGCCTGCGAGGTTGCGGTCTCAAAGCGGCAGGCATAAGTTCCGAAACAGAGCCACCAAGCCAACGCGGGTAGTCTGTCATGTCGATCCTTGCCTCATACCTCAGTGCCATCAAGCCGTCACCGACGGTCGCCGTCACCACCAAGGCGCAGGAGTTGAAAGCTGGGGGCCGCGACGTCATCGGTTTGGGTGCCGGAGAGCCGGACTTCGATACGCCGGACTTCATCAAGGAAGCGGCGATAGAGGCCATTCACCAAGGCAAGACAAAATACACACCCCCTGCGGGCACTCCCGAACTGCGCGAAGCCATTTCCGGCAAATTCAAACGGGAGAACGGGCTCGATTACTCCATCGGTCAGATAACCGTTGGCTGTGGGGGTAAACAAATCCTCTATAACGCATTGGTCGCGACCCTCGATCCAGGCGATGAGGTGATCATTCCGACACCTTATTGGGTCTCGTATCCGGATATGGTTCTCCTTGGGCATGGCACTCCGGTGCTCGTTGCGACGAGCCTGGAGTCTGGCTTCAAAATGAAGGCGGAGGACCTCGAGGCGGCGATCACGCCCAAAACCAAGTGGCTCATGCTGAATTCGCCGTCAAACCCATCAGGTGCCGCATATTCCGAAGTCGAACTCAAGGCGCTCGCCGAGGTTCTGGTGCGTCATCCTCATGTCTGGGTTATGACCGACGACATCTACGAGCACATCGTCTATGAGGGGTTCAAGTTTACGACTATCGCCCAGGTCGAACCGGAATTGTACGACCGGACGCTCACGATCAATGGAGTGTCGAAGGCGTATTCCATGACCGGTTGGCGTGTGGGTTATGCCGGCGGACCGGAGGACTTGATCAAGGCGATGAATATGATTCAATCCCAGAGCACGACTCATACGAGCTCTATCAGTCAGGCGGCGGCCGTTGCTGCCTTAAACGGACCGCAAGATTTTCTCGCGGATTGGGTCAAGGTCTTCCAGGAACGCCGCGATCTCATCGTAAGCATGCTCAACCAATCAACCGGACTATCATGCCCAACGCCTGAGGGCGCGTTTTATGTTTATCCCTCCTGTGCAGGGCTGATGGGGAAGAAAACGCCGGACGGCGAATCTATCGAGAGTGATACGGACTTCGTGACCTATTTGCTGGAATCGGAAGGCGTGGCTGTGGTGCAGGGAGTGGCGTTCGGGCTGGAACCGCACTTCCGGATTTCGTATGCCACGGCGACCGAGGCGCTTGAGGAGGCGGGTCAGCGAATTCAGCGCGCATGCGCAGCTCTGAGTTAGTCGCACTCAAATAGCTCCATTGACTAACCGTATGCCCTACAGGGCACATGTTCTGAAGCCGGCAAAAACATCACGGCGTTCCGGACCGAAGAAATTGCGGTAAGTGGGGCGTGCCATCCGGGATCGTGTCGTCCAGGCTCCGCCGCGCAATACTTTGGTGTCTCCGAAGAGCGGCCCCGAGTACTCCTTGTAGTCGTCGGGCGAGAAACCTGAAAAAGGACCAAAGGTGTCAGCCGTCCACTCCCAGACGTTTCCCAGCATCTGACGGCACCCCCAGAAGCTATCCCCAGTCTCAAACGCAGCGACATCGGCTGGCCCAAGGGCGTATCCATCCAGATTTGCGTGGGCACTCGAAGCTATTTCGTCACCCCACGGGTACTTGGCCTTGACGAGTCCGTTTGGTCCTTCCCGCATCGTCGCGGCGAATTCCCATTCCGCTTCGGTTGGCAGGCGACGATCCGCCCATCGACACCAGGCGCTGGCCTCGTACCAATTCACATGAATGACTGGCTCGTCGAGCGGTAGGTCCAACCAGCGTTCGAACCGTCGAAGCTGCCAGTTCGCGTTGTTTCCGCGTCGCCAGTAGACAGGGTGTTGAGCTTCTGAATCGTTGCGCCAGTGCCAGCCATCCGCCCCCCATAATTCCCTCCGGTCGTATCCTCCATCCTCGACGAATGAAGCGAATTCCCTGTTCGTGACTGGCGCTCGGGCCATTCTCACAGGTGCAACAAAGGAATCGTGGGCCCATTTCTCGTTGTCGAACAGGAAATCTGCATCCGGCGTAGAGCCCACCTGAAACCAGCCTCCGGAGATTTCAGCGTCCCCTGAAAGGGCGCCTCCCCCTTGGGGCACGCCTTCCCGGGGGCCATCAGGCAAGAAATCCGGGGTCGGATATCCGTGAGTCTGCCGGGCCCAAATGAACGCCTCGTCGTGCATGTCCTCGTGGAACGTCGTGAACTGATAGAGGAAGCTTTCCCTAGAATCGGCCACACCGCCGTCCAGCCGATCGATCAGGGTCATACAGACCCGACCAAGATATGACCGAATCTCATCCAAGGAATAGATGGGCAGGTCCCAACGTGTTTCGTGCGCTATCGCGATCGAGTCGTAAAGTGAGTCGCCGCGATCCAACATCGGCTGATGACCGAATTCTCGACGCAGGATGAACTGCTCGTGAAACCATCCGACGTGCCCCACCTCCCAGAGAAGCGGATTCACGGTCGGCAGCTTGGGTCCGATAAGCTGCTCGTCAGACAGGCCTTCCAGCAGTTCGAGCGTGCGCTGGTGGGCGCTCTGCATCATAGCGGCGAGCTGGGTGGTGGGAGCGGGAGAAGTCATCGGGGGCACTCAGATATGGACGAACATGGATATTAGTCTCGTTACACCGGCGGGAAAACACAGCCGCACGGGCAACTGGACCACTGCCGCACGCTGGTCGCGCATCCTGCGTGCTCTTGGTCATGACGTCACCATTTCCGAACAGGATGAGCGTTGTGATACCGACATGATGATCGCAATTCACGCTTGGCGGAGTGCGGCGTCCATTGCGCGGTATGCCGATGCACGGCCGGATCGACCACTGGTGGTGTGCCTGGCGGGCACCGATATCTATCGCTTCCAGCACAGCCACCCCCAGGAAACTCTGTCTTCAATGGACGTCGCGAACGCCCTGGTCTGCCTGCATGACCTGGTCCAACTCTCAGTCCCGGAACAGTTCCAAAACAAGCTTCGGGTTATTCACCAGTCAGCGCCGCCACTGGTGACTCCTCGGCAGCCTTCCATTCGTACATTCGACGTCTGTGTCATCGGGCACCTGCGAGATGAAAAGGATCCTCTGCGTGCCGCATTTGCGGCTCGGTTGATGCCGCCCGAGTCCCGCCTAAGAATTGTCCAGCTGGGCAGAGCTCACAATCAGCACTGGGAGAGCCTGGCCACGACCGAAATGGCGGGGAACAGCCGATACGTATGGCGTGGTGAAGTTCCGGGCGGCGAGGTCCGAAAGCTTATGTCCCGTAGCCATGCGATGGTGATCAGCTCGATCGCGGAAGGTGGAGCGAACGTGGTCTCTGAAGCCATCGTCGCAGGTGTGCCCGTTCTCGCATCCGCTATTCAGGGCAACGTCGGTCTGCTGGGCTCTGATTATGCGGGTACCTTCCCGGTGGAGGACACCGAAGCCTTGGCCGCCTTGTTGTCAAAGACAGAGAATGAGCCCGAATTCCTGGCGCACCTCCGGAGCCAATGTGGCCGTCGGGCATCGTTATTCAGTCCCGCTCGGGAAGCCGGGGCATGGAAACGGTTACTGCTGGAGCTGACGGGTTAGAACCGGATCATGATCGGCTCCAATTGATTGCCCTGAGGCAGGACGCGACCGATGCCCGCCGTTCGTGCGTATCCCAACTGGCGAAGCGAGTCGATGCAGTCTATCGATCGCTCTGCCGGAACGCCTGCCAACAGGCCACCTGAAGTCTGTGGATCGAAAAGAAGGGGAAAACGGGAATCCCTGGCGGCTTCCTCAAGGTTGGCAATAGCACGTCGCAGGCGCACATTTTGAGGCTGCAGCGAGCTGAGGATTCCGGCACGAACTGTGTCCTCCGCTCCTTCGAGAAACGGAATGAGGCCGAGATCGAGTTCGACGTCTACATTCGACGCCCGGATCATCTCGACCAGATGCCCCAGAAGACCAAAACCGGTTACATCGGTGCAGGCGTGAGCGTCGTGTTCGAGGAGGCACTCAGCACCTTCACGGTTCGATTGCACCATGGACTCCAGTGCGGCGGAGATCCACCGGCCCTTGGCTTTATGACGCATGTCGGCCGCAAACAGAGTTCCGGTTCCGACGGGTTTGGTAAGCAATAGGACGTCGCCAGGCATCAAGCCGCCTTTGCGCATGACACGATCCTGGTCAATCAATCCGTTGACCGAAAACCCGAGCGACAGCTCGGCGCCCTCGCTGGTGTGTCCGCCGACCAGTGCTGCCCCCGCGTCATCCAGAACTTCCATTGCTCCGGCCATCATCTGCGAGAGCGTGTCCTCGGTTTTTGATTCGATGCCGAACGGGATCGTTGCGACGGCAAGCGCCGTCTGCGGCTCCCCTCCCATCGCGTAGATGTCTCCTAGGCTGTGATTGGCCGCAATCTTTCCGAAAACATATGGGTCATCCACCATCGCTCGAAAGGAGTCTATGGTTTGGACGACGGCTTTCCCTGGTTGCACGGTCACGACGGCGGCATCGTCTGGTTCATGTAGGCCGATCAGAACATCTCCTCGAGGGACTGGCTTCAGCTCACTGATTGCCCGTCCCAGGACCGTTGCCCCGACTTTCGCACCACAACCACCGCAGCGCATGGCAATCGCCGATATCTCCTTGATGGCTTCGGGTCCCGCGAGGCCCGAGGGTACATCCGTCTGATCCTCGTCCTCCATGTCTGGAAGATCGTTGTACTTGTCCATGAAGCGTCGATCGATCCAGTCTTTCCACTTCCAGATGGCGCGGCCCTTGAGCGACCAGCCGCTACGCGATGCCACCGCGTACCGGTCGCCCGTAGTGATCAAGCTCAGGAACCGTTTTTGCGGCGCGAATGTCCGGGGACTGCGGCCCAGCAGAACGCGCCTCAGATTCCGCGCCAGCGGCTTTCCCTGTCGCACCGCGAAGACTCCGGATTTGGGCCGCGGATGGTTGACCATGGCGGCAAGATCTCCAGCAGCGAACACGTCCGGATGTGATACTGATTGCAGAGTGTCGCTGACCTTCACAAATCCCTGCGCATCGACCTCAAGTCCGGCCTCGGCCGGCCAGGACGGTGCGCCTGCGGCGGTGACCCAAAGTATTTCGTCGGCCGTGATCTCCAATCCGGACTCTGTTCTAAGGAGACCCGGCGCGACCTCCCTTATTGCTGAGCCGGTGTGCACACTGACATCGCGTTCCGCCAGTATCGATCTGAATGTTCTTATGACGTGTGGATTGTGGCCCGGGAGGATTTCCTCTGTATCGCTGAACAGGTGGAAGTCGATGGGGTCGGACTGGCCCGCCTCAGCTCGTAACTTTCGCAGCCGGAACTGAATGGCCAGCAGGAGTTCCACGCCGCCCGCGCCTGCGCCCACGACAGCGATGCGCGTCGGTCCAGTGTGTTGAATGCTCCTCTCAGCCAATGCCATCCACCGGTCAAGAAAGCGATTGATAGGCTTGACGGGGATGGCGTTTGCTTCGGCACCTGGTACGTGCGCGGTCCGTGGGGTCGAACCGGTATTCAGCGACAGCAGATCGAATGACACTGGCGGTCGATTGTCACAGTGAATCCGTTTTTCAACGAGGTCGAGGCCCGTTGCCGCGCTCTGGAAGAAGCGGGCGTTAGCAAAGCGCGCCAATGCTCCCAGATCGATATGGGCTTCGTCGAAGGTGTAGTGTCCGGCAACGAAACCGGGAAGCATTCCGGAATAAGGTGTATGGACATCGCGGCAGATCACGGTCAAGCGCACGCCCGGGAGCGGCTTCATGCCAAACCGCTTGAGCACGGCTACATGACTGTGGCCACCGCCGATCAAAACCAGGTCCTTGATGACGGGAACTTCTGAACGCTTCATCTTCACTCGATGGATCACAATATGGACGACAGACCAGTGCGCCTCCATGTCGGTGCCGGCGCAGGGCATGCATTAGTACCATAAAGGGCGCAAATCGGATCAACGGGTTCGTGCGGCAAAGCGGCGGTGCACATCGAAATATTCGCCATGTTGGCGAAACTGCCGCCGCAAAGAGTCGAAGATTTCCCCTTGCATGCCCGGCGCGTGCTTGAAAACATAGTAGTCCAGGGTAGGACATCATATCGCTCCGCTTGATGCATCCGAGACGGGGGTGCGATCAAGGAAGGGGCAGCAGCATTGAGGCATAATCATGAGCGGTAACTCAGGTACCGGACGGCGTACCATCGCACTTCTCGGACCTTATACATCTGGGAAGACAACTCTCTTGGAAGCCATTCTTTTTGCCACCGGCGCGATCCACCGCAAGGGGACCGCCAAGGAAGGCAATACGGTGGGTGACGGGAGTCCCGAGGCGCGCGATCGTCAAATGAGTACGGAGTTGAACGTCGCGACGACAACTTATCTAGATGACACATTCACTTTCTTGGATTGTCCGGGATCTATTGAATTCAGTCAGGATGGGGCTAATGCGCTGGTCGGCGCGGATGCGGCCGTTGTCGTATGTGAACCGGAAGCCGCAAAGGCCATCATGCTGATGCCGGTCCTGCGTCAGCTCAGCGACGCCGGCCTGCCGCATTTTATATTCGTCAACAAGATGGACCGATCGACCGAGCCCATTCAGGATTTGGTTTTGGCGCTGCAGGAGGCGTCGGAAAAGCCCCTGGTTCTTCGACAGTTGCCGATCATCGACGGAGAAGCGGTAACGGGTTACGTCGATCTGCCCAGTCTTCGGGCGTTCACGTACAAACCGGGCGGCGCATCCGAAGCGACGGAAATCCCGGACGGTATGGCGGACGAAGTCGCGCAGGCCCGTTACGAGATGCTCGAAAAGCTTGCGGATTTCGATGATTCATTGATGGAGCAATTGCTTGAGGACGAAGAACCCGAGCAAAGCGACGCCTACAACCACCTGGCCAGCATCACCCGTGAAGGGCATGTGGTCCCGATTATCGTTGGAGCGGCCGAACAGGAGAGTGGTGTCAATCGATTGCTCAAGGCGATGCGTCATGAGGTGCCACCTCCAAGCACTGCCGCGGAGAGGGCCGGCGTCGATCTCAGTGGCTCAGAGCCGCTCGTCCAGATCCTGAAGTCCTTCAACACCCAGCATGGCGGCAAGGTGTCGGTTGCGCGCGTCTGGCGTGGCAACGTAACCGATGGACTGACGCTGGGTAGCGAACGTATTTCCGGTCTTTTCAAGATTCTCGGCCAACAGATGGACAAGCTGGCGGAAGCGGGGCCGGGAGACATCGTCGGCCTGGGCCGGCTGGAAGAGGCAGACACCGGCACGACTCTCTCGACGGGCGAGGTCGAACAGCTCCCGAAAGCTCCGGTACCGCAACCTGTGTACGCGCTTGCCATGACCGCGGCGGACCGCAACGACGAAGTAAAGGTCTCTGGTGCGATCACGAAGCTCATCGAGGAAGATCCGTCTCTCCGCTTCGAACATGAGGACGACACCAATCAATGGCTGCTGTGGGGACAAGGCGAGATGCACCTCCGCGTGGCCGCAGATCGTCTCAAGAACCGTTCGGGCTTGGCCGTCAACGTGGAACGTCCGAAAGTGCCCTATAAAGAAGCGATCCGAAAGGCGGTCTCCCAACACTCTCGGTACAAGAAACAAACGGGGGGCCATGGGCAGTTCGGAGACGTTCACATCGATATCAAGCCATTGCCGCGCGGTACCGGCTTCCAGTTCGAGGAGAAAGTCGTCGGCGGGTCGGTGCCACGGCAGTTCATACCGGCGGTAGCAGCCGGTGTGCAGGACTTTCTGCACAAGGGCCCGCTGGGCTTCCCGGTCGTGGATGTTTCCGTGACCCTAACGGACGGCCAGCACCATGCGGTCGACAGCTCGGAAATGGCATTCAAGACCGCGGGCCGAATGGCAATGTCAGAGGGACTACCCAAATGCGATCCGGTGTTGCTGGAACCTATCCTGCACGTCGATATTTCTGTTCCATCGGAATTGACGTCCAGGGTGAACAGTGTTGTCAGCAGCCGGCGTGGACAGATACTGGGTTTCGACTCGCGGCCCGGATGGCACGGCTGGGACATTTTGTCGGCACAGTTGCCCCAATCGGAGATGCACGACCTGATCATCGAAATTCGATCACTGACCTCCGGTGTCGGGACCTTTACCTGGAAGTTCGACCATCTGCAGGAACTGCAGGGACGGCTCGCGGAAGAAGTCGTGGAAGCTTACGCGGCCGAGTGACCCAGGTCGATTGATATGGATGCGGGGACCGTACGCGCGGCGAGCCTGCTGGCGACCGCATACCGTCGACGCAAGCAAATGGCGGCATTGCCGCCGGACCTCGTTCCGCAAACGCTACTCGAAGCCTATGCCATTCAGGAACTGCTGGTTTCAACGTGGGGCGGAGAGTCGATTGGCTGGAAGCTGAGCTGCACCAGTAGTGTGGCACAAAGTGCTCTTGGGTTTGATGAACCGTGCCGGGGACGGGTCATGGCCGGCTCGGTTGATCAGAGCCCCGCGACGATCGCGGGCAACAAGTATTTTATGCGGTTGATCGAACCCGAGTTCGCATTTCGACTCAAGAATGACCTGCCACCGTCCGCAGCTCCGTTCTCCTTCGAGGATGTGGTGGGTGCCGTCGAGGCACTGATTCCGGTCATCGAGATTGTCGACACGGCATATGAAGATTGGACGTCGGTCGGCGTTCTGAGCCTTATCGCCGACAACATGCTTTCGGGTGGGCTCGTCCTGGGTGAGCCCATCGAGAATTGGAACGAACGCGACCTGGCTGCTCACGAAGTCTCTCTGTCCGTGAATGGCGAAACCGTGACCGCCGGCAGGGGCGGGAACGTCCTCGATCATCCCGTGAACGCCTTGACTTGGCTGGCAAATGATTTGCCGAGCATGGGGATGGGTTTGCGCGCCGGGGAAATCATTGCGACGGGACTTTCGACCGGCCTGGCGCACGCGGAAGCAGGCGACACCGCGGTGGCGGATTTCGGGGATTGGGGTCAGGTAACCGTCGTGTTTACGGATGTATGACGCTGATTATCATCCGCGTGCGCATCGACCATCACGCAAGTTTGACTTGTGGGCGGCTTTGGCGCCCCTTATGTCGTGAGCGGACAAGGGCCGGCGGGTTGTAAGAGGCAGAGAATGTTGATCAAGATCCATAAAGGCTGGGAACTTCCTGAATCGGCAGCGACGCCGGAGGATGTGTTCCTTAATCGCCGCAATCTCATAAAAGGATTGGCGGCAGGAACAATTCTGGCCGGCTTGGGGTCACTGGCGCGTCCCGCACACGCTGAAGTTCCGTGGGCAGATGCCCAGAGAGAGGATCCTTCCTTCCATCTCTATCCGGTCGCAAGGAATCTGCGATATCGCGTCGAGCGCGACATCACGGACGAGGAAACCAACGGCAAATACAACAATTTCTATGAATACGGCTCTCACAAGGAGATCTGGCGGTCCGCCCAAAAGTTGAAGGTCCGACCCTGGGAGATTCGTATCGAGGGAATGGTCGAGAAGGAGTTCACGATCGGAATCGACGACTTGCTTGCCAAGGTGACCCTCGAAGAGCGCGTTTATCGTCACCGGTGTGTGGAAGCATGGTCGATGATCGCTCCTTGGACCGGTTTCCCCCTTAAGGCTCTCGTGGACCTGGCCAAGCCCTTGGGCGGCGCGAAATACGTGAAAATGGCGACCTTCAACAAGCCGGAAATGGCTCCGGGACTGCGGCAGTTCTGGTACCCCTGGCCCTATATCGAAGGTCTCACAATTGAGGAAGCGACCAACGACCTCGCGTTCATAGTGACCGGTGCCTATGGCAAGCCGCTTGCCAAACAGCATGGCGCGCCGCTGCGCTTGGCGGTGCCGTGGAAATATGGCTTCAAATCGGTGAAGTCGATCGACACGTTCACCTTTACGGACCAACGTCCGACGACATTCTGGGAAGAGGTTCAGGGCCGGGAGTACGGCTTCTGGGCGAACGTCAATCCGGAGGTCGATCATCCTCGCTGGAGCCAGGCAACTGAACGCGTCCTCGGATCAAACGATCGAATCCCGACGCAGCCATTCAATGGCTATGGCGAGTTCGTGGCGCAGCTCTATAACGGCATGGACGGCGAAAAGCTGTATATGTAGCGTCCATCTACCGGGCAGGGTTCCTACTGTCCGCCACTATGCATGTCGATCGGTTCTTCCTCCTTCTTTGGTAGGAGATCCAAACCAAGCCGCCTGAGTTCGACGATGGCGATCGTGTGGTCGCAGACGTCGATGGCCTTGATGTCCAGTAGCTTTTTGAACAAGGCGATCGCGCGGTCGGATTGATTCGCAGACAGCCGAGATTGCCCCGCGAAGAACAACCCTTCGCATCGGATGTTCACGTTTGCGGTATCGTTATCCACGCCGGCGGCGGCCAGTAATTGATGTTCGTCCAGATCGCCGCTGAAGTGAGAAATGATCGGAGCCGGCCATCGTCGGAGTCCCAACCGAAGCCGCAAGAAAGAATAATCCGCAACAGGTGATACCTCGGGCGGACGTTCGGAACCGTGCCAATGCGTTCAGCTGCATGGTAGATAAGCTGGCCCTTGGCAGGCGCAGACGCAAGCGAACGATGTGTGAAAATGGCTTGATGAGTTGAATGTGCTGGAACTCGTAATTTTTGATTGTGATGGCGTGCTCGTGGATTCAGAGCCGATTGCCAACCGAATCCTGACGGATGCCCTGGCAGAGTGCGGGTTGGAGCTGTCTCGTGCCGACGTCGCGCAAGCGACAACCGGCCACTCCATGTCCCAGGTCCTGGCCTGGGCGGAAGGGGCTCTGGGCAATCCATTGCCTGAAGACTTTGTCGTCAAGACCCAGAAGCGGACATTTGATGCATTTCACAATGAGTTGAGACCGATTGCGGGAGCAGTTTCTGTGCTCGATGCAGTCGCCGCCGCGGGAGTTCGATCTTGCGTCGCCTCATCGGGAGACCATGAGAAGATGAAGTTTACTCTGGGTTTGACGGGGCTTCTGGCAAAACTGGAGGGCCGCATCTTCAGCGCAAGCGATGTGGCCAATGGGAAACCCGCACCGGATCTCTTCCTGCTGGCGGCGCAAACCCTCGATGCCGATGCTTCGGGATGCGTGGTCATCGAGGACAGTCTTCCCGGCGTCGCGGCGGGATTGGCGGCGGGAATGAAGGTGTACGGGTATGCGGCGGGAATGGAAGCTCGACAAGTGTCACTGGCGGAGGCCGGCGCATTCGTGTTCGACCGTCTTCAAGATCTGCCGGGACTGCTGGGATTGAATTAGGTAATTGACCCGGATTTGGTCACCCTTACGTCTAGGCGACGACCCATTCTCAGCGCAGGGGGCTATATACCCCGCGGCAGGTCTTCGACTCTCGCCATCTCCGGATCCTTGAACATGTCAGGATTATCTAGATAAGCCATCAGCATCGAAGTTGAGTCCTGGCCCCAGAATAGCTGGTCGCCGATAAGCGCTGTCGGAACTCCAAAAAGGCCAAGTTCGACGGCACTTTCCGTATTCTCGCGGAGCTGGTCTTTGACTTCCTGGTCATCGATCAGGGTATCGGCATCCTCCACACCCAGCTTTTCGATCAAACGAGCCCAGCCGTCCGGATCGCCGACATCCTCTCCATCCTTCCAGATGTGGTCGAAAATCGTTTCAATTGCGTCACCATCGTTGTTGAGTGCGATTGCGAGACGCAGTGGGGGCAGGGGTGGGAACGGATGGTTGGGCGGCATGCGAAACGGAATCCCTGCTTCTTTTGCCTGCCAGTTCCAGTGACGATAGGTGAACACACGCTTTCGCGGGATTTGTGCCGGACCCTTGGTTTCATGGTGTTGGAGCAACCCGGCAAACAGCATGGGTCGGAACGAAATGGATACGTCTTCGGGCAAATCCTTCAATTGCTTGAGTTGCAGGTAGGCAAATCCAGATAGGAAGTCGAAGTACCATTCCAGCGTTCGCATCCATGTCTCCAATCTTTGCATTGCGGTGGATGTGCGCGGCAACCCGCACCGAGCACAAAAAAATGCCGGGCCTCTCGGGCCCGGCAAGTGTAACAGGGAGGCATTACGTCTGGGAGACGCAAGTTGGTCGAAAATCGGAGGGGACCCAATTCGACCCGATCCGGGCGTAAAGCCCGAAATCGCATGAATACCGCGATGCAGTATCCATTCCCCTCCTATATGGTCCCGATGCGGCTTATGTAGTAGCGTCAATCATTCAGATCAGGCATGCAAAATTCGCATGCCTCTTGAAGGCCAGCTTTAGAACTGCTCGTCTTTCACTTTTCGCACCAGAAAGTCGCGAAAAATGGCCACCCGTTTGGAATTCCTCAGCTCTTCCGGATAAACGAAAAACGTGTCGAAAGCCGGACCTTCGACATCCGGGATCACGCGCGTCACGCGGGAGTGGCCCTGCACCATGTAGTCCGGCAGACCGGCGATGCCGACACCAGACTCAACCGCGAGCAGCGTGCTGTAGATATTGTTCACCTTCAACGAGGGCTTGAGACGCATGTTGGTGGCCTTGTCACCCAGCATAAGCAGCCAATTTACGTCGGCAATGACTGTCGGCGCTTCTTCGCCGTATACGATGAGTTTGTGGTCCACCAGTTCCTCAATGGTGGACGGCGTGCCATTGCGCGACAGGTATTCGGGCGAGGCGTAGATGTGCCTGTGCACCCGAACAAGTTTGCGCTTGATGAGGTCTCCTTGAACCGGCTCGTGCATGCGGATGGCGATATCCGCCTCGCGCATTCCAAGGTCGAGTTCGCGATCGTCGAGTATCAAATGCAAGGTGACGTCGGGATAGTGCTCCGTGAATTCCCGGATCCGCGGAGTGAGCCAGGTGGAGCCGAAGCCGACCGTGGTCGTCACCTTGAGTTCACCGCGGGGCTTCTCTGCCGCATCGGTGATCATTGCCTCGGTCATGGCGAGGCGCGCGGACATGTCATGGGCCGTGCGATAAAGCATCTCACCTTGCTCGGTGAGAAGTAGCCCCCGAGCATGGCGATGGAAGAGCATCATCCCGATGCTTTCCTCGAGGCCGCTAATTTGCCGACTCACAGCAGATTGGCTGAGGTTCAGGGCTTCACCGGCGTGCGTAAAGCTGCCGGCTTCGGCGACTGCATGGAAAACCCTGAGTTTGTCCCAGTCTATCATCAGTCCTAGCTGGACGACTTATTCGGCCGCCTCCTGCGTCGTCTCACCGTGTTCCGCAATGTATTTTTCTGTCTCCAGGGCTGCCATACATCCGGTTCCGGCTGCAGTTACAGCCTGGCGGTAGATTTTGTCTTGCACGTCACCGGCTGCAAAGACGCCGGGAACGTTGGTCGCAGTCGAATCGGACGCAGTCGTGATGTAGCCCTCCTCATCCATATCGACCTGCCCACGGAACAACTCGGTGGATGGCGTGTGGCCGATGGCGATAAACACGCCGTCAACCGAAAGCTCGCGGGTTTCACCTGTCTGGACGTGCCGGAGCCGGGCGCCAGTGACGCCGGGTGGATTATCCTCACCCAGAATTTCTTCGAGGACATGGTCCCAAACGACCTCGATCTTGTCGTTCTCGAACAAACGTGTTTGCAGGATTTTTTCGGCTCTCAGTTCATCGCGCCGATGGACGAGCGTTACCTTGCTGGCGTGGTTGGTCAGATAAATGGCCTCTTCCACTGCGGTGTTGCCACCGCCGACGACAATGACTTCTTTCTCCCGAAAGAAGAAACCATCACAGGTCGCGCAAGCGGAAACGCCAAATCCCTTGTAAGTGTCCTCGCTGGGCAGGCCGAGCCAGCGCGCTTGGGCTCCTGTTGCGATGATCACCGAATCACCACTGTAGGTGGCGCCGGAATCGCCTTTCGCGATGAAGGGGCGGCTCGAAAGGTCGATCTCTGTCACCATATCGTCGATCAGGTCGGCGTCGACGCTCCGGGCCTGTTCTGCCATCTGCTCCATGAGCCAGGGGCCCTGGATGATCTCGGAGAAACCTGGGTAGTTCTCTACGTCTGTCGTGATTGTCATCTGCCCGCCTGGTTCGAGTCCTCTGACAACGATCGGCGCCAGACTGGCGCGGGCTGCGTAGATCGCAGCGGTATATCCCGCGGGGCCGGACCCCACGATCAGGACCCGGCTGTGTTTGTGCTCACTCATGCGGCGTACCTCTCCAGGAATCGAAGCGTCAACTTGAATACTCACCCCTATTTATGAAGCCGGAAGAATTCGTGCAAGGCGCACACGTATGTCACGGCCTCAGAACCCGAACATGTGATCGAGGCAGAATGCAGCGTCATCGGTCAGAAGGCCGTGATAGCCGAAGAGCCGGCATGTGGTATCCCGGACCAGTATGTATGAACCTTCGCCAGCCTGGGCGATCATTTGTGCATCGAATGTTTCGTGGAAACGCCAGTGTAGAGACCCGCCGCAAGGAATTCGCACCGAAATCGTGTCCACAACGTTGCCGTTCCCATCATGAAGGATGAGCTGCGTGTCCGAATGATCCTTCCAATGCAGCGAGGAAGGATAGATCAGATGGCACATCGTTTCCGTGCCTTCTGTGCCGAGGCGCAGGAAGAGCCGGGTTGATAGACCAGGCGGGCTCGCCGCGTACGATTGCGGTTCGTCCTTGTACGTGATGGGCGTATTGAAGATATGGGCGCCGAAACTCGTTTCCGCTGCGTGATCGCTGTGGCGACGATGGTAGCGGCTGATTCCGTGGAGCCAGCCATCTGCCTCGCCGCCTTCCCGGAAATCGTAGAGCAGCTCAAGGTGGCCGTATCCCGATGGCAGTTCGGCACCTGTCTCCGCCAGCCACGAATCGACGTCGACCATGACACTGTCACGGCGGTCGATGCGCCCCAGAAACTTTTCGGCAACCGTTTCACCACCCGCATCGATCAGGACGCATTTGATGGGCAATTCCTGTTGTGCGGTTGTCATGGGTGTGGGCAGCGAGACGCTCTGGAATTTGTCGAGGGGAAGCACCGGAAAGGGGAGGATGTATCCCTTCCCCATTAACTCGCCCAGTCCCGGAATTCGTGGATCGGGCTCCAGGTCGGTTCTTTCGACGTTCGCATGGGCGATCCGGCGTTGTCCGTTGGGGCCTTCAATCTCATAGCGCGGGCGCACAAAGTACCGCCCCGCCTGCACTTCGATCTGGCTCGGCCAATGAAGGTCCGGGAGTAAGGCGTTGATCTCAAGTGGAAACGTTCCGAAGGCTGGTATGTCCTGGTTCAACCAAGCGATGTCCTGGGAGCCCATGGCGTTAATGCCGATGCCTCCGGGCGGGATTGCGATGGGGTGGCTGTTCTGAATCCATAAGACAACCCGTTCGCCGGCATCAGGGGCAGGCATGCCGGCGTAGAGGTCGGCCGGCCAGGCGTTGGCATCGTGAGTGCACGACAATGTGTCCGTACCTTTGCCGTGAATATCCAAGGCATATTTTACGACGTCGTGACCCCGGACGCGGAGCGCGTGGATGAATAGCGAACCGCAAAATTCTCCAAGAGCGAATCGTTCACGGACTTCAGAGCTGTCAATCATGATGGTGGCGCATGAATTGGGTAGCGGTTCGTTCCAGCTCGCGAGCACGGAGCCATCATCATCGAATAGGCACAGCCAGAGCTCAGTCGAGTCCGCGCCGTATCCGGACCAGTAGTTCGCCGTCTGCACCGATGTGTGGAGGGTTTCGGTATCGCGGAAGAACGCAAAGTTGGTGGCGAAGTTGAGAGGATCCAGGTATTTGCGACTATTGCTGAGCCAGTCACTGGGCAGGCGCATTTCGTCCAGCGTGACGACGTCCATGCCTTGCGGGATCAAATGGTGAATGTGATCCACAAGGCGATCGGCATCGAATGCTGCGACCAGTAGGGTCGAGGCCGAGCAGTCAGGCAATTCGGTCACCGGCTGCGCTTCACAGCCTGCGATTTCCGAACCGATCTGATCGATATTCTGAACGAAAGCGGCAGCGACGGCGTGGCCTTCCAGAGAGTAGAAGACTTCGAAATCCGATGCCTGCCCCAGTGGATCGTAGACCGCCAAGGGGGCGGATGCGTGAAGTCGCTGAAGCAAAGTTTCAGCGTGTTGGGCAGCCAGGGGATGTCCCAGTGCCTTGAACAAGGTCGTTCCGCCGAAATTTCCTCCGGAGCGCCAGCCCTTGCTGTTGAACGTCTCTATTCTTAAGGGCATCCCGTGGGCTCCTGCCCGGCCAATCCTATTCGCAGGCGAACCTCGGCGGCAACAGTGTCAGTATCATCCAACGGCGGATAGCTCCAGTCCTCGAGCCGACCGTCGAAAGGTCGCGTAATGCCTTCGGACAGCAGCATGTCATGGAAATTTCGAAAGCGGCGCGAGCCACCTTCAAGTTCGATAACGTAGACGGGTTTGCCGGTCGTGGCCGCTTCAGAGACCATGTTGGCGGAATCCTCAGTGACGACGATGGCATCGGCCAGGCCTAGGAGGCCGAAATAAGGGTTCGCGCCGGTACCATCCCAGATGAACACGTCATCGCGAGTCAGTTGTTCTCGCAGCACCGCGACATTTCTGTCACCGGTCCGGCGTGATGGTGTGATCACCAGCCCAGCGCCGGCGGTCCGCAGCAGTTCCAGCAATTGTTCCGCGATCTTGGCCGTACGCGCCGTCGTCAACCGGTAGCTGTTGCTCGCGCCTCCAAGCAGGACTGCGATCAGAGGCCGAGGGAGATGTTCAAAGCGATGTGCGAAGCGTCGCGCACCTTCCGCGAGTCTCACCGACGTTACCCGGTTAAGCGCCCCACGCGTGGCGATGACGTTGGAACCACGTAGTCCGTCGTGACGGGGTGGGACGACAAGATCGAAATTATGTAGCCCCACTTTGGGATTCTGAATGTGAATCGTGAAACAACTGCCGTTGCTCGCCTTCCTGATAGCCATACTGAACGGGACGCTGCGCCGGCCACATGAAATCAGAAGGCGTGGCCATGGGGCTTCCAGAGGATCGCTGCCCGCTGCAATGAGACTCAGGGGGCGTGGCCAGATTTGCGCTGGCAGGTTCTTCCACGGTGCGCGTGCAGACACTCTCTTTATCACAGTGGGAAGTCCAACGGCTTCAGCCAATCCCACCGCCTGATTTTCCATTCCAATGGCTCCTTCTGTGATCACCCAGCACAAAGCGTTGGCTTCGGGGTTGGTAAGGAGTTGGGATGAAGATCGCATGGAAGTAGGTGCACCGGCCGTTTGAGTGGCGTCAATATCGAAGACACCGGCGCTCTCGATAGCATGAATCCCGGTGCCCGTCGGCTTGTCGCATATACGAAATAATATTACCCTGCGAAATAATATTGCGCGCGGCCCAGATGTGTCGTTTGACCATCAAACGGACGCGAAGAGAGGAAACAGGTCGCAATGACTCGCGTCAAACTCGACCGTATCGATCGGCACATTTTGCAGACGTTGCAGGCGGACGGAAGGGTTACAAACGTCAAGCTCGCCAAAACGGTCGGTATATCCGCGCCGCCCTGCCTGCGGCGCGTGCGCGCCCTCGAGTCTGCGGGATACATCCGGGGCTATCATGCCGATCTCAACACGGAGGCGCTTGGTTTTGGCGTGACGGTATTCGCGCAAGTCGGCCTGGAGAGCCAGGCCGAACAGGACCTGGCGGCTTTTGAGGAACTGGTCGCCAGCTGGCCGATGGTTCGAGAATGTTTCATGCTTGCTGGTGAGGTCGACTTTCTCCTGAAGGTCGTAGCCACGGACTGGGATGCCTATCAGACATTCCTGACGACGGAGCTCACGGCTGCGCCTAACGTCGCCCAAGTGAAGAGCGCGCTGGCAATTCGTCCGTCAAAATCAGAGCCGGGCGTGCCTATCGAAATCGAGGTTGCAGCTGAGCAGTAGTTGAACCGTCGAAGAGCGGCGACAAAGCCGTTTACTTATATTTGACGGTCATGATCTCGTAGTATTTGAGCCCACCCGGTGTGTTGACTTCCGCCGTATCGCCCTTGTTCTTGCCAATGATGGCGCGGGCCAACGGTGAGGTAACCGACAGTAAACCCTCTTTGATATCTGCTTCGTCGGTGCCAACGATCGTGTAGGTCACCTTCTCATCGGTATCTTCATCAGCGAGCCTCACGGTGGCGCCGAACTGAACGCGATTGCCGGAGAGCGCGCTCACATCAATGACATCGGCCCTGCGGAGCTTGTCTTCGAGTTCCATAACACGGGTTTCGATGAAACTCTGACGTTCCTTGGCTGCATGAAACTCGGCATTCTCGGACAAATCACCGTGTTCGCGCGCCGCCTCGAGAGCTTTGACGATCGACGGCCGTTCGACCGTCTTCAGACGCTTGAGTTCATCCTGTAGGCGGGTATATCCCGCCGAGGTCATCGGGACCTTTTCCATCACTTCTCGCTCTGCCCGTTCAAATGCCGGATCAGCAATACTACCCATCAGTTGCGTGCTGGTCGCCAGACGTAACTTTTATGACGAAGATTTAGAATAGGTTTGCAGAGGAGTGACTTCAAGGCTACCCGTAAGAAGAGTTTCCATTGCCTGGACCGCGGCAAGCGCACCGGCGATCGTCGTGTAGTACGGGACGTGTTCGGTGAGTGCCGCCCGCCGGAGTGAAAAACTGTCGGAGATGGCCTGGGCACCCTCGGTCGTGTTGAAGACAAGCGAGATATCCCCGTTCTTTATGGAATCAACGATGTGGGGACTTCCCTCGAGGACTTTGTTGGTCTCGCTGCAAGCGATGCCCTGCGACCGAAAGAAAGCTGACGTACCTCGGGTGGCGATGATCTCGTAGCCGAGGTCAATCAGTTTCCGCGCGGGATCGGCCATCGCCAGTTTGTCTTCGTCCTTCACCGAGATGAACACTTTGCCGGATTCAGGCAACTTTACGCCGCCCGCCAGCTGCGATTTCGCGAACGCTCGGGCGAAATCGGTATCGATTCCCATGACTTCTCCGGTGGATCGCATCTCGGGCCCCAGCACCACATCGACGCCAGGGAAACGCGCAAAAGGAAACACCGCTTCCTTGACGGCGACTTGCGTGACGGGCTGATCGTCAGACTCGCCAATCAGGCTCGCAAGCTTGTCGCCGGCCATGATGCGCGCAGCAAACTTTGCGATGGTTCGCCCTGTGGCCTTGGCGACAAACGGTACTGTCCGGCTGGCACGGGGGTTGACCTCCAGGATGTAGACGTCGCCGTCCTTCACCGCGAACTGGACGTTCATCAGGCCGATGACATTGAGCTCCCGTGCGAGTGCGGTGGTCTGCTGGCGAATATCGTCGATGATCTCTTCGGACAAGGTATGTGGGGGCAGGGCGCACGCCGAATCACCTGAGTGAACGCCGGCCTCCTCAATGTGTTCCATGATGCCGGCGACAAACACCTCCTCGCCGTCGCACAGGGCATCGACGTCGACCTCAATGGCATCGCGCAGGTATGCGTCGATGAGAACAGGACTGGTGCCGGCCACCTGTACCGCGACCTGCATGTATCGTTCCAGAGCGGTGTTGTCGTAAACAATTTCCATCGCTCGGCCCCCCAATACATAGGAAGGTCTGATGAGTACGGGGTAGCCAATTTGCTCTGCGATTTCACGGGCTTCTTCGATGCTGGTCGCGAGGCCGTTGGCGGGTTGACGCAGTTCAAGCCGGGACAGTAGCTGCTGAAATCTTTTGCGGTCTTCGGCCAGATCGATGGCGTCCGGAGACGTGCCGAGAATGGGAATGCCGGCTTCACCCAAACCCTGAGCAAGCTTGAGAGGTGTTTGCCCACCAAACTGCACGATAACGCCGAGCAGCGTGCCGTTGGACTGCTCCGTTCGCACGATTTCGAGGACATCTTCGACGGTCAACGGTTCGAAGTACAAACGATCGGAGGTGTCATAGTCGGTGGAGACGGTCTCCGGGTTGCAGTTGACCATGATGGTCTCGTGCCCCGCTTCCGCGAGCGCATAGGCGGCATGGCAACAGCAGTAATCGAACTCGATACCCTGGCCGATTCGATTGGGCCCACCGCCCAGAACGATGACCTTGGTGCGGTCGCTGGGCTGGGCCTCCGATTCACCTTCCGCGGAGGCGTCAGGGTTGAGCCAGGACTCCGATTCATAGGTCGAATACATGTAGGGTGTCCGCGACTCGAACTCCGCGGCGCAGGTATCGACACGTTTGAAGACGGGACGCACGTCAAGCTCGGCACGGGCGGCTGCGACTTCGGCTTCGTCGATTCCCGCGAGTTCCGAGAGGCGCCCGTCGGAGAACCCCATCTGCTTCAATCCGAGCAACGCAGTGCGCGTCGTTGGCAGCCCGCTCTCCCGGACGCCGTTCTCGGCATCGACGATGGCGCGAATTTGCTCGATGAACCACGGATCATATCCGGTTGGCTTCTGGATCTCGTCAGTGCTGAAACCGGCACGTAGGGCCTGCGCGATAACAAGTATTCGCTCGGGAGATGATTCAGCCAGCGCCGCCGTGATGGCATCTCTGAATGCCGGCGTATCAGCTGCCTGCGCATTCTCGGCGCCCGGAATGGTGACTTCGTTCAGGCCCGTCAATCCCGTCTCCATCGAGCGCAGGGCCTTTTGCAGGGATTCGGTGAAGCTCCTGCCAATCGACATGGCTTCACCGACTGATTTCATCGATGTCGTCAGCAGCGGTACGGCGCCCGGAAACTTCTCGAACGTGAACCGAGGCATCTTCGTGACCACGTAATCGATGGTGGGCTCGAAGGATGCCGGCGTGACACCTGTGATGTCGTTGTCGAGTTCGTCGAGCGTGTAGCCCACGGCAAGCCGTGCGGCGACCTTGGCAATGGGGAATCCTGTCGCCTTGGAGGCTAGCGCCGATGAACGAGACACCCGGGGATTCATCTCGATTATCACCAGCTTGCCTGTGGCGGGGTCGACGGCAAATTGAACATTTGAACCGCCCGTTTCCACACCGATTTCGCGCAGCACGGCAATCGAGGCGTTGCGCATGATCTGGTATTCCTTGTCCGTCAGGGTCAAGGCCGGTGCAACCGTGATCGAGTCGCCCGTGTGGACGCCCATAGGATCGACGTTCTCGATGGAACACACGATGATGCAATTGTCATTGCGGTCGCGTACGACCTCCATCTCGTATTCTTTCCATCCCAGAACCGACTGTTCGATCAGCACTTCTGTGATGGGAGATGCGTCGAGTCCGTTGGCGACGATGTGCTCGAACTCTTCGCGGTTGTAGGCCACGCCTGACCCGGTCCCTCCCAGCGTGAAGGAAGGTCGGATGATCAGGGGCAGTCCGATCTGAGTGAGGGCATCGCGTGCTTCTTCGAGTGAGTGGACGGTCAGGCTCCGGGGACACTCCAGACCGATGTTCTCCATGGCCTTGCGGAACAGTTCGCGGTCTTCGGCTTTGCGGATGGCATTTCGATCGGCACCGATCATCTCGACGCCGTGGGTGTCGAGAACGCCCAAATCGGCGACTGCCAGGGCGGTGTTCAATCCGGTCTGCCCGCCCATCGTTGGGAGCAGCGCGTCGGGCTTCTCTTTCTCAATGATCTTGGCGACGAACTCTGGCGTGATCGGTTCGACGTAGGTTGCATCCGCCATCTCTGGATCGGTCATGATCGTCGCGGGATTCGAGTTCACCAGAACGATGCGATATCCCTCCGCCTTGAGCGCGCGGCAGGCCTGGGTTCCGGAATAGTCGAACTCACAGGCCTGACCGATGATGATCGGGCCCGCGCCGATTACCAGGATTGACTCGATGTCGGTGCGCTTAGGCATTTTCTTCCATCAGCGCGATGAAGCGCTTGAACAGGTAGTGGCTGTCTTGGGGTCCGGGTGATGCCTCCGGGTGATACTGCACCGAGAAGACGGGAGAGCCTTCGACCTTCAAACCTTCCAGCGACCCATCGAAGAGCGAAACGTGCGATGCCACCACGCCCGTCGGCAGAGTGTCCGCATCCACGACGAAGCCGTGATTCTGGCTGGTGATCTCGACAGTGCCCGTGGCGAGATCTTTGACCGGGTGATTGGCTCCGCGATGACCCAGGTGCATCTTGCGGGTCTGGGCCCCGAGCGCCAGTGAAAGTATCTGATGGCCCAGGCAGATTCCGAAAACGGGCAGACCGGACTCCAGTACGCCTTTTATGGCAGGAACAGCGTACTCACCGGTTGCCGCGGGATCGCCGGGACCGTTCGACAGGAATACGCCATCCGGATTCCGCCCCAGAATGTCGTCGGCGGTGGCCGAGGCGGGAACCACGGTGACGGCGCAGCCAAGTGACGCCAGGCAACGCAGGATGTTTCTCTTGATTCCGAAATCGACGGCGACCACCCGAAATCGTG
This sequence comes from Alphaproteobacteria bacterium UBA2966, assembly GCA_002348365.1. Taxonomy (GTDB): domain Bacteria; phylum Pseudomonadota; class Alphaproteobacteria; order UBA2966; family UBA2966; genus UBA2966. Next base: position 24,032 of record DEBC01000119.1, read on the forward strand.
GGTTTTCCAGCTTTCCGTATCCGGTCGCGTTTGCATCGTCACCCAGGAACCACCGCGTTTCGTCCCAATCGTAGGTTTGGGTGCAGGAGACCTCTTTGGCGAGGTCCATTCCTTCGAGCCCCGGCCAGGCCGCAGCCTCCTCGAGGAGAGCCGACAGTTCGAACGCGCCGTCGGGTGCGTGATGGAGCAAGCCCGTGGGCGCTCCCTCATCCCGGATTCTTCGCGTCAATCGGCGGGTATCCACGCCGGCGATCCCAATGAGACCTTGGCGCTGCAGCCAGCCATCAAGGTGTGACAATGCTCGAAAGTTGGAAGGATCCGTGATCGATGCCTTGAGGACCACGCCGCGGACAGCTGGCGCCAGGGTTTCGATATCCTCTTCGTTGGTCCCGACATTGCCGATGTGAGGGAAGGTGAACGTGATGATCTGTCCGGCATAGGAGGGATCGGTGATGATCTCCTGATACCCCGTCATCGACGTGTTGAAGCAGACTTCGCCAACGGCGGATCCGGTGGCGCCTACGCCTTGACCCCAAAGAATAGAACCGTCGTCCAACACCAAAACTGCCGACGCCCCCGAGATTCGGGATGTGGCGTCAGTCGAAGCAGATTTGGCCATTAATGCGGATCGATCGCGATTGTCTTGTTGTCTTGCGACGGGCCTGGATGTCCAAACAACGTGCTGGCAAAGTTCCCGGACGCTCGTTCCGACGGGATCGTGCAAATTTGAGCCCGTGGTACGGTTGTAAAGTTCGGCGGAACCTACGCAAGATTCATGCCGCAGTCAACCCTAGCATGGGTGTAATTTATTGTTTTATTTCAATTGGTTATCCAGTTATTTGCGTTTGCTATTCTTTCTCGTCTCCACTAGACTTAAGGTTTCCCTCGTGGCCATACCGGGCAAGGCATGTTACGCGAGCGTCTCACTGAATCCTTGAAGAGTGCGATGAAGGCCAAGGACGCGCGACGGTCAGCGACCGTTCGGCTGATTCTGGCGGCACTGAAGGACCGTGATATCGCGGCGCGCGGTTCCGGCGATTCAGAAGGGCTTGGCGAGGATGAGATCCTGCACATGATGCAGACCATGATTCGGCAGCGCCGTGAATCCATCGAAATGTACAGAAAAGGTCAGCGCGATGATCTCGTTGAGCAGGAAGAAGGCGAGATCAGGGTCATCGAAGAGTTCCTCCCCAAACAAATGTCGGAGGATGAGGTTTCGGCGGCAAGCCGGGAGATCATCGCCGAGTTGGATGCCCATAGCATCAAGGATATGGGGCAGGTCATGGGAGAGCTTAAAAGTCGCTACGCCGGCAAGATGGATTTCGGCAAGGCCAGCCAGGTCGTCAAAGGCCTGTTGACGTAGGCCCGAATGAACCAGGCATTGTTGTCTCAGAACTCGAACATCCCGGAACATGCCAGTTTGCTTGCCGGTGGCCATCTCCTCTCGAGCGGCGAAGTGGCAAGTGTCAGACCACGGGACGTTCCATGTATGGTACGCAAGTCTTGTGGACGCGGGCACGAGGCAAACTTGAAAAAATTTGCGAGCTGAACCCGCGTTCATGGCATTTCCAGATCACTTCCTCGACGACCTGAAGGCCAGGGTGCAGCTGGTCGACGTCGTTGGCCAGCATGTCAAACTCACCCGTCGCGGTCGCGAATGGCTGGGCCTTTGCCCTTTCCACAATGAGAAAACCCCCTCCTTCACGGTAAATGAGGACAAGGGGTTTTATCACTGCTTCGGATGCCAGGCGCACGGCAGCGTTTTCGATTTCGTCATGCAGCGAGAAGGACTGAGCTTTCCGGAAGCGGTCGAAAAACTGGCCGCTGAGGCTGGCATGCAGGTGCCCGCGCGATCGCCCGAAGCGGCAGCGCAGGACAAGGCGCGGGCGAACCTATACGACGCCATGTCATTCGCGGCGGAATGGTTTCAGGGGCGCCTGGACACGGGTTCCGGCCGTGCAGCACGGGATTATCTTGAAGCGCGCGGCCTGACCGACACGACCATCAAGGAATTCGGGCTTGGCCATGCACCCAAGGGTCGGTCCGCACTCAAAGAGGCGCTGCTCGCCAGGAATTTTTCGGAGCGCCAGCTTATCGACGCGGGCTTGGTGATCTCGCCGGAAGATGGCGGCGAGACGTTTGACCGGTTTCGAAACCGCATCATGTTTCCCATAACCGACACGCGCGGCCGTGTAGTGGCTTTCGGCGGGCGAGCGTTGGACGACGCGCCGGCCAAGTATCTGAATTCACCGGAAACACCGCTCTTTCACAAAGGCCGGCTGCTCTACAATCTCGCTCGCGCCAGGCCGATCGTTCGAGACGAGGGCACGGTGGTGGTCGCCGAAGGCTACATGGACGTGATCGCCCTGCATCAGGCGGGATTTGCTCATGCGGTGGCGCCGTTGGGGACGGCCGTCACCGAGGAACAGCTGGGTCTACTGTGGCGGCTCGCGCCTGAGCCTGTCCTCTGTTTCGACGGCGACGCCGCGGGCTGGAATGCCGCGGCGCGTGCTGCCGAGCGCGCATTGCCACATCTGCGTTCGGGCCACTCCCTGCGCTTTGCCTTGCTGCCGACCGGCGAGGACCCGGACAGTCTGGTGCGATCGAAAGGCCCAGCGGCATTCCGCCAGCTTCTCGTCGACGCCACGCCACTCTCCGATCTTCTATGGCAGATCACCATGCAGGACCGGGATCTCGATACCCCCGAACGGCGAGCGGGGTTCGCGAAGGACATCCGCGGTGTGGTGGAGCGAATTGGTGACGCTCAAGTGAAAGCGTTCTATGAGCGTCACTACCGGACGCGATTGGACGACATGTTTAGTGCCGGACGCCGTAACTCTGAAAACCGGGCCTCACGCGCTTCTCGGCCCTCGCGCGGAGGCCAACGGACGCGACGACTTTCACCGCATCACGCCTTGGGGTTGGGTGTCGTCGGAACGACCGAGCGTCGTGAACGCGTTCTGATTGCCACAATTGTTGGACATCCGGGCCTTTTGGAGCTGTTTCTCGAGGAATTCCTGGACATCGAATTGAGCAATCTCGCGCTTGACAGGTTGCGCAATGAAATCATAGAGATAGCGCGGGGCAGCCCTGGTCTTGACAGCGCGACATTGAAGCAACACCTCTGTGACAAGGGATTTGCGGCGACGTTGGATGACATCGCCGACACGAGGATCGCGCCACTTGCGCCATTCGTGCGCCCCGAAGTGCCGTTGGAAGCGGCGCGGGAAGGCTGGGAAAACACGCTTTCTGTTCACCGATTGGCCGTGACACTGCCGGCGGAGAAGAGCGCGTGCATTGAGGAGTTTGATTTCACGGACGAGGGGTTTAATCGTCTGAAGGCCTTTCTCGGCGAGGCGGAACGTAGCAACAAGGCTGAAACGGCAGCGGCAGGGCCAACTGGCACCAGAACATCTTGAAAGTGACATCTGAGCGTCCGGCGCAGCGCGCCGGATAAATACCGATTGCGTATCGACATCAACTACGACGGCGACCGACATGGCGAATGCGGCAGAGACTGAAGAAGCGACAGAAGAATCAACCGACAGCCCGCTAATCGATTCTTCCAATCAGGCGATCAAGAAGATGGTTGCCAAAGCGAAGGAGCGAGGCTACGTCACCTATGACGAATTGAACGAGGTGCTGCCCCAGGACCAGGTTTCCTCCGAGCAGATCGAGGACACCATGGCCATGCTGTCGGAAATGGGCGTGAACGTCATTGAAGGTGACGAGGCTGAGGATTCGTCTTCTGAAGACGAAAAAGCCGAAAAGCTACCGGCGCCCGTCGCAACCGTCAAAGCCGAAGAGACCGAATACGAGCGTACGGATGACCCGGTCCGCATGTACCTGCGGGAGATGGGATCGATCGAGCTTCTCTCGCGCCAGGGCGAGATCGAGATTGCCAAGCGCATCGAGAAGGGCCGCGAAACCATGATCGGCGGCATCTGCGAGAGTCCGCTGACCATGCGCGCCATCGTTCAGTGGCGCGACGATCTCACGGCCGAGAGCGTTCTCCTGCGAGAGATCATCGATCTGGATGCGACCTTTGGTGGGCCTGACGAGGACGACGACGAGGACGGCACTGGCGAAGCTGCTTCAGCCGAGAATGCGGAAGACGAGGAAGAGGAAGCCGAAGAGGACGGCGACGACGATGATGACGAGGTCGCACTGTCGCTTGCGGCGATGGAAGCCGTGCTCAAGCCGCACGTGCTCGACACTTTCGACGAGATCGCTTCCACGTATAAGAAGGTCAAGCGGCTGCAGGATATGCGGGTGCAGGCCGTTCTCAAGAGCGATTCGCTGAGCCCGGCGCAGGAGAAGCGGTACGCGAAGCTCAAGGAAGAACTGTTTGAGCGAATGGATGTCATTCGCCTGAACAACGGCCGCATCGAGGAACTCGTCGATCAGCTCTATGGCATCAACCGTCACCTCTATTCGCTCGAAGGCCGCCTGTTGCGGCTGGCCGAGAAGCACAAGGTCCCGCGGGACAGCTTCGTCAAACAGTATCAGGGACGCGAGCTCGATCCCCGGTGGCTGTCACGCGTCCGGCGCCTCAAGGAAAAAGGTTGGGCCGAATTCGCCAAGAAGGAAGGTGATGAGGTCAAACTCATCCGCAAGGAATTGGCGGACATCTGTACCGATATCGGTCTCGATATTCAGGAATTCCGCCGGATCGTTCATACCGTCCAGAGAGGCGAGCGTGAAGCGAGCCGGGCCAAGAAGGAAATGGTCGAGGCCAATCTCCGTTTGGTCATCTCCATCGCCAAGAAATACACCAACCGCGGGCTGCAGTTTCTCGACCTGATTCAGGAGGGAAACATCGGCCTGATGAAGGCGGTGGACAAGTTCGAGTATCGGCGCGGGTACAAGTTCTCCACATACGCCACTTGGTGGATCCGGCAGGCCATCACGCGCTCGATTGC
>DEBC01000119.1:29329-30366 GCA_002348365.1 Alphaproteobacteria bacterium UBA2966
GAGACGATCAACAAGCTGGTGCGCACCTCGCGTCAGATGCTGCACGAGATCGGTCGCGAGCCGACACCCGAAGAGCTCGCCGAAAAACTCAACATGCCGCTCGAGAAGGTGCGCAAGGTTCTCAAGATCGCCAAGGAGCCGATTAGTCTCGAGACTCCTATCGGTGACGAAGAGGACAGCCATCTGGGCGATTTCATCGAAGACCGCAATGCGGTGCTGCCCGTGGACGCGGCGATCCATTCGAACCTGCGCGAGACGGCGACGCGTGTCCTCGCCAGTCTCACGCCGCGTGAGGAGAGGGTGCTGCGGATGCGTTTCGGTATCGGCATGAATACCGATCACACCTTGGAAGAGGTTGGCCAGCAGTTCTCGGTCACTCGCGAACGCATTCGTCAGATCGAAGCCAAGGCGCTGCGCAAGCTCAAGCACCCGAGCCGGTCGCGGAAGCTTCGAAGCTTCCTGGATACCTGATTCCCCGCTTCGCGTGTCACGTTGGGGGCCCGTAGCTCAACTGGTTAGAGCCGGCCGCTCATAACGGTCTGGTTGCAGGTTCGAGTCCTGCCGGGCCCACCATCCGCCTTCGCTAAAGCTACGGCGGATCGATTTCATCTCTCCCATGTTGAGCATCGAATAAGTCCTCCGGAGTCGTGGCGAAGGAGGGCCCGGGCCACCACTTTCTTTCCGACAAAGACGCGTCCCGAACGTCAGGGGCTGGAAGCGACCGAATTCAGCCAGTTTGGATGAATGGGCTCGCATCAGACACGGAAACTCCTGCTGATAACACACGAGTTGGCGGCCATGTCTCTGCGGACGGGTTGTGATGTCCCGATCTTTGAATTGGAGAGCTGAGAGACGCGGCTTGCTTCTGCTGCCTAACTCCAGAAACCTCTCCCGTTGATCCCAGGCGAAGCGCAGGATGGCCTATGTGTCGGAGGATTTCGCGTCATTCTACCTGACAGAAGGTCACCTCGTGCGGACGCTCTGCGACTGTTACCCTCCGCACTCCGGATATCATCCGTTATACCTGAGCCGCCGCC
>DEBC01000119.1:30713-35120 GCA_002348365.1 Alphaproteobacteria bacterium UBA2966
GCTCCCCGCAGCCTTCGCCCAGGTCAAGGATGCGCTACGCTACAGGAGTTAGCGTTTCACACGCGGAACGGAGTGCCCTGCAGGGAGGATGGCCGATGGACATCGTGGAAATGACAGCGCGGGAGCTGAAAGCTGCGATGGTGGCGAAGGACCTTTCACCCGTCGAGGTCACCGAGGCCTTCATCGCCCAGACCGAGCAGGCTGATCCGGAGATCAACACCTTCACGGTCACCTGCTTCGACGAAGCTCGGGAAGACGCAAAGGCGGCGGAAGTGCGTTTCGACTCGGATGACGCACCGCGTCTGCTCAAAGGGTTGCCGCTCGCGGTCAAGGACCTCAGCCTGACGAAGGGCATGCGGACGACATTCGGCTCACTCATCTATGCCGATTACGTGCCCGACCGCGACGACCTCGTGGTGCAGTTCGTGCGCGACGCGGGCGCCGTGATCATCGGTAAAACCCACACGACTGAGTTCGGCGCCGGCAACAACACGACCAACCGAGTGTTCAGTCCCACGGTCAATCCATTTGACCACGCGCGGACCAGCGGCCGGTCGTCGGCTTGCTCACCGCGGCGATGGCCCGATATCATTCGCTGGACCCGATGAGCTATCCTAGCGATCCAGAAGACTTCCTGGATACGGCGCCAGCGGACCTATCAAAGCTGCGGGTCGCGTTATCGCCCGATCTCGGGTTCGCGCCGACCAGCCAAATGATACGCCGCGTATTCGCAGCCCGAGTGGCGAAACTCCAACCGTACCTCGCCGTTGCCGAGGAAGACCAGCCCGATCTCACCACGGCCGCGCGGGTCAACTGGGTGATCCGCTGCCTGCAGTATCTCGGTAGTCAGAAGACCCACTACGCCGAGCACAAGGAGAAGCTCAGCCCGAACGTTCGACTCAACTACGAGCAGGCCCTCGAGCTGAGCGTGGAAGATGTTGCCGAGGCCTTCAGGGAGAACGGCGCGCTGCACCGTGAGGTGGACCGGTTTTTCGGCGACTATGACGTCCTGATTGTGCCCGGCGCGACCGTCACGCCTTTCCCGAAGGAAGACCACTACCCCAAGGCGGTGGATGGCGTGGAACTTGAGACCTATGTGGCCTGGGCGGGGCTCACCAATGCGTTGTCGACGACGGGCAATCCCGTCGTGGCGCTGCCGTGAGGGGTGGACGAAGAGGCTATGCCCTTCGGCTTCCAGATCGTCGGCCCGCGCCGGTCGGACGCCTTCCTGTTGCGGATTGCCAAGGCGCTTGAGGAGGTCTTCGCCCGCGATCCAGAACTGGCGTGGCCGATCCACGATATCGCGCACCCGGCGTAGGCGATCACCCTCCGACTCCCGGCGGGTATCACCCCTTCTGTGAGAGGAACCGGGTCAGAGCGTCGTTGAAAATCCTGCTCTGCTCGACGTTGGCGAAGTGCTTGGCGGTGGGAATGACAAGCAGCTCCGAACCCGCGATGGCCTCATGAATGGCCTGGGCCGAGGCCACCGGCGTCGACATGTCGCCTTCGCCCACGACCACGAGCGTCGGCACGTTCACTGACTTGAGCTGGTCCATCACATCGATGTGCATGATCGCTTGGATGGCACCGGTGTAGCCCTGAACGGGTGTGCTCCCGATGCACTCCTGCAAAAACCTGACAAAATTTTGGTTGGCAGCGATGAAATCGTCCGTGAACCAGCGCACGATGGTGGGATTGATGAGCGCCCCCATGCCATGCTCCCGGGCGGTATCGATGCGCTCCTGCCAGACCGGCTTGCCCGCCTCCTCCTGGTGGCTCGTCGTATCGGCAAGCGTCAGCGACAGAAGGACCTCCGGGTATCTTAACCCCAGATACTGGCCGATCATCCCGCCCAAAGAGAGGCCCACGAAGTGGACCTTGTCGAGCCCCAGGGCATCGAGCATGCCTTTCGTGTCGTCCGCTATCTGGTCGAGGGTGTACGGCCCGTCCGGCGCGTCGCTGTTACCGTGACCGCGCGTGTCGAACCGATACACCCGGTATTGTGGCAGGGCCGGCATCTGGAGATCCCACATGCGGTGGCTGGACGCCAAGGAATGGCTCATGACGATCGGCAGCGCGTCCTCGGGGCCTTCGATCACGCAGTTGATCTCAATGCCGTTGGTTTTGACCTTCATCGTCTTCTCCCGCTGGGTCGGGCCCACCAAACTTTTTGCAAGATCATCGTCGCAGGGCCTGAGATGTCTGCATTTGAACCGGTCGCGGACGTCGCGTGTCGGCCCCGATTTTGTCAGGTAATAGCCAGACGCTGTCGAAGCGAATTCGATGATAGTCGCAATTCAGAGATTGAAGATCATGTCGCACTTCTTGAAAGGCTTTTGTCAGGTGGGACTCTCGATCCAGAGTCGAGGATTGGAGGACACACCGGCAACTCGCCTGACGTAGCGCCAGAAGTTTCCACAATTGAGGTCACGAGGATGAAATTTGAGACCATTTGCGGCCCCTTACTGATCATCGTGGCGATCACCCTGGGGGTCATCCCGGTGGCCGCTGCATCCGACGGATTGCCGCTCCGAAGTGGTCCCGCACCAATCACCACAAAAAACGTGCCGCATGTCCAAATCGGCGTCGAGGCTGTGCCGGAAGTTTCAGCAGAACTGCTGCGCCTCGTCGACGACATTCCAGGAGTGGAGATTCGCGATACCGTGGTTTCACTACCCGGTGCGTTGGGGTTCTGGCTGAATGAAGATATTTCTTTGGCGCGCCCTGATGTGATCGTCCGTGGACGTGAGTTCGCGCATTTGCATCCGGATGGCAGTCTTCATGCTTCCCTCTCGCCCGAGCTTGCCGCTCGAGCAATTGAAACTGGCTGGGCCATTTCTCATACGTGGGCAAAAACAATGCCGGGTTGGGAGGATTTTGTGATGATCTATACGCCTAGATCGATGGCTGAGATGAAAACTGTTTTTCAACTCGTGCTGGGATCCTACAAGTTTGTGACGGGAAAAGGCCCGGCCGACTCGGAGGGATAGTTTCTCTTATTCCTAGCGCAACCTGCGCTACGAACCCCCAGGTGTCCCGGGAAACAGGTAGATGCTGCGGCGCCGTTGGGAAAGTTCCAGCAGGATCTCTTGGCGGCCTCCGCCAGGCTCAACTCCAGTTCGTCGCGCCCGGGATTTGGTCGACAGGCGTGAGTTCGATCATGCTGACGTTGACATGCGGAGGTGATTGCAAGGCGTATTGAATCGCATCAGCGATATCTTCGGGGCCTAGCATCCGGTGGCCTGAGATGAACGCGTTGCGCTCCTCGTCATTGGCGAAGGAGTTTTCGAAAAAGCCGGTGACCGTCCGCCCCGGTAGAATCTCGGTGTGTCTGATCCGGGTACCCACAAGCTCCATTCGCATGCTTCTCGATAGAGAATGTATGGCGCCCTTGCTGGCGCTGTAGACGGGCAATCCCAGCGGGTATTGGCTGGCGATCGAGCCCATTTCGACGATATGACCAGCGTTGCGTTCCTTCATAGAGGGGAGGACTGCCCGAAGAACATGTAGTGCTGCGCCGACATTGACCTCGATCATTTCGTCGACCTTTTCCGGCGCCGGGCCCAAAAAGCCTTCCGTCAGGCCATGTGCGAGGCCCGCGTTATTGATCACGATGTCAAAGTCACGCGCCGTCAGTTCCTGGTAGAGCTGGTCCGTTTGACGGATATCCATCTGCAGGATGTCGCAACCCGTCTCCGTGCTGATTGCCGAGAGCCGTTCCCCGTGCCTATCTAATGCAAGGACGTCGAGGTCATTTTGGCGCAGCATTCGAGTGCAGGCGGCACCAATGCCGCTGGCAGCACCGGTGACCAAAGCTGTCCGGTAAGCATGGATCGGCACAGTTGTCTCCTTGTTGATCTGTTTATGGGGCGAGCCGCTGGCGACCTTACTTCAGCAGTGTATCGGGTGACCGGCCTGACGAAGGCGAACCGCGATGCGGTGATAGCTGTGCCGTCCATACTGCCTCGTCAACTCGGCCGTGTCAGCGGCGAGACGCCCGTCATCTCTATCGGCCATGCATCTCTGTCAGAGGGCGTCCGTCGCCATCGCGCCATGACCGTGAAGGGCATCCACAGGGCACGCTTTCGAGACGATTTCTTCACGCGCAAAAGCCCTCTCGGCCATCTTGGTCCTCCTAACCCGTTGAAATCGTCACGGGGACCAAGTCGATAGGCATGGATCAGAATTACGGGATGATTTATTGGGCTCGGTGTTGTCCATAAAAAATCATAATTTTCTATAGAAACAAGCAATGATAGTCTAAGACCTTGAGTGTAACTGTGTATTATGCGCCTAGACGGCCTTGATACGGGAATTCGGACGGATTTTCTGCAGAGCATTTTCAAGCCGAAGGAAAATCAGAGCGCAGTCCCGGGATCTGGATGTCGGAAGCAAGCTGCAGGCGCT
>DEBC01000119.1:35446-72979 GCA_002348365.1 Alphaproteobacteria bacterium UBA2966
CAGGCGCTGACTTTGAAAGGGAAGGTGCCGCCATGGTCAAGGAAAACGAAGAACTTCGGGCTCAGGTCCTGGAAGCATGCAGAGGGATGGCTGCTTATGGACTCGGGTCGGGGCTTGGTGGCCACGTTTCAGCACGTCTTCATGATGAGCCTTATTTCTACATGCATGTATTCGAGCGCACCTTCGAGGAGATGCAGCTCGAAGACATCATTCTGATCGATTTTGACGGCAAACCTGTCAATTCCAACCGACCGCCGAGCCTCGGGATCGACTTTCATCACGGCATCTACAAACACCGTCCGGATGTACAGTCAGTGGTTCACTCCCACGGGTTCTGGATCACCGCGCAGGCAGCCTACGCCCGCGTACCGAGGATCTTTGCCAATGTATCCGCGGCCTTCTATGAGAGGACCGTTCTCAGCCCCAATGACGATTTCAATTCCATCGCCGAGGTGTTGGGAGATGATGACATCGCCATCGTCATTCCCTGGCACGGCGCGATTACGGTCGGCAGCAGCCTGGGCGAAGCGGTCTCTCGTCACGTTGTCTTCGATTACACCGCCCGAATGGACGTCAATATGCCGCCCCACGCACCGGTGATGCCGCACGATCAGGTGTCCCACCTGCGGGAAATCGTGGAACGCGCCGACTACTTCAACGAGACCTGGAAGCTGGTTCAGCGAAAGGCCAAGGCTTATTACAATGGCGAACGCGTTATACCGGTGGTCTTTTAGTCCTCGCCGATCTTTCTGACATCGCGCCCTTTCAGGGCGCATTGCATGATTTCGTTCCCACGATAGGCGGTGGCATCGGTGCAAAACGACGCTTTTTCCCTCGAACAGAGAGTGGCGCTGGTTACCGGAAGTACCACTGGTATCGGCCGGGCCATTGCTGAAGCCTTTACGAATTCGGGCGCCCGTGTCGCCATCAATGGCAGGGACAGGGATAAAGTGTCGGCGATCGCGGGCGAGTTGGCAGGAGCGATCGAGGCTCCGTTTGACGTTACGGATCACGAAGCCGCCGAGAAGGCCGTCGATGACGTGATCAAACAAGCGGGCCGGCTGGATATTGTCGTCTGCAACGCTGGCGCGCGCGATCGCCGGAAATTCGCCGAGATCGACCCGGATTCTTACCGCCGTATTCTGGAAGCAAACTCGATCTCTGCCTACCAGCTTTCGCGGCTGGCCATGAACAGAATCACCCACCCGCAAAACGGGCGAATCATATTTATCTCCTCGGCCGCGGCGCGACGGCCTCTCAATGGCGAAACCGCTTACGCATCGACCAAAGCCGCGATGGAAAGTCTCGCCCGCTCGCTTGCATTCATCGTGGGGCCTCAGGGCACCACGGCAAATGTCATTTCGCCGGGCTTCGTGGCCACGGAATTCAACCAGTCCATGGTTGAGGATGAAAAAGTGACGGCCTTTGTCGAGAGCCGAATTCCCGCGAAGCGCTGGGCGCAGCCCCATGAAGTGGCCAACGTCGCGGTGTTTCTCGCATCCGACGCCGCGAGTTACGTCAATGGTCACGTGTTGATGGTGGATGCTGGTATGACAGCGATCCTCTGAAGTGCTGCAACCTCAGGCGCAAGCAGTCAGACTCTTCTAACTGGCTTCGAAAGTGATCCTAAGCTGGAGAGAGAATTTGTGAGCGGTGGAGATATGAGGAACGGGGTGCCGCCAGGGGCGCAGAAATCGACGTCCGTCAAACGGGTACCGGCTGTCAAGCGGGCGGCGGCCATTCTGTGGGAACTGTCGGACCGGCCGACGCCGATGAATCTCTCTCAGATTTCACGCGCCGTCGACACCATCCCCAGTACCTGTCTTCATATCCTGCGGGAGCTGGTTTCGGCCAGATTGGTCTCCTACGATTTGAACTCGAAGACCTATCAGCTGGGGTCGGGCATTATCGATCTGGCCAAGAGCGCCAACCAACTCAACAACTTCGCCGATCTGGTCCAGCCGCACCTGCAGGCCATCGCCGATCGCTTCATCATGACGGCGACGGCCACCTCAAATATCGACGATCAGCACCTGGCGCTGGTGGCCTACGCCAGCCCGCCAAGCACGATCTCTTTGAATGTCACCTTGGGCGGACGCGTCCCGCTGATGTCCGGTGCCTCGGGGCGCTGCTTCGCAGCGTTCGGCGGGATGACGGAGAGCAAGATCAAACAGAATTTCGCCAAGATCAAATGGGTCCGCCCGGTCGATTACGAGACCTGGAAGAAGCAGGTCGAACTGACGCGGGAGCAGGGCTATTCCGAAGACCGCGAAGGGTTCGTCGAAGGGGTAACCGCCATCGCGGTTCCGGTTCATATGCCGCAGGGCAATGTCATCCATACCATCGGCGTCACGGCCATCACCGCACAGCTTGAGGCGATTGACCGAAACGTTCTGATTACGGACCTGCGCAAGGCAGCCGAGGATGTCTCCAAGCACCTGACGTGGTGAAATTCCAGTTTTCTGAGTTGGTCGGCGATTGAGTGAGGGCTTCAAGCGATCAGTTGGGTCAGGTGATGTCAGCTGATTTCCCAAGACTTTCTCCCGATCCGAGATATGGGGAGGCGTCAGGTTGAAGGGCCGTCTGGCAGCGCGATATTTCCAAAAATCGGCGCAAGGTTATTTTCTATAGGAAATCAATATTGTTTATTGTCAAAAATGTGCACGACCAACCATAGTGGCCTGCGATTGAGATAGGCGAGTACACACCGATTGGGTCGGTTGTGCCAAAAAGCTGACTGTCGGCGCCCTTCTCTTGAGTATTGGCAGACGGGCTGCTTCCCAATGGCCTTAGAGGCCCGGGGGTTGAAACTGCCGCGAATGCGAAACATTTCGGTTCGAATGGACGAGCATAAGTCGAGGGAGAAATGATCGAATGAGTGCGGCGCTGCCCCTGAACGGTGTTCGTGTCATCGAGTTGTGCTGGGTGTGGTCGGGTCCGCTGCTGGGTCAGCTTTTGGCCGATCTCGGCGCGGAAGTCATCAAGGTGGAGTGGTTTAAGCGCTACGATCTCTACCGGACGCGTGGCGTGGAACGAATGGCGGGCAGATATCCCGAATTCATCCGCCGCGAGATGTCCCAGTCCTTTCACGGCCTCAACCGCAACAAGATCGGCGTCACCCTTGATTTAAAGGTGGGCAAGCATCGTGACGCGCTGCTCGAATTGGCCCGTGACACGGATCTGGTGATCGAGAATTTCACCTCAGGCACGATGGATCGCCTGGGCATTGGATACGAAGCCCTCGCCAAATCGAACCCGGGTATTGTCCTGCTGTCTCTGTCCGGATTCGGCGCGACCTCGCGGCTGTCCGATATGCGCGCATACGGCCTCGTTCTGTCCGCGATGTCGGGTTTGGAAGCCAACATCGTCGATCCGGATACGCACGAGTTCGTCGGCTCGCCCACATTTGTCACCTCCGACCCGAATGCCGCGACTTATGGCCTGTTTGCTTGCATTGGAACCATCCTGCAGGCGCGGCAGACCGGTCAGGGAGCGTATATCGAATTGTCGCAGCTCGAGGCGATGGCGCATTCAGCGACGGACAATGACGCGGAACTTGCAGCGCTTGCCGCATCACTGGGGCTGGAGGCGGACCTTGAGAGTGACGAGCCGTCGGTCATCTCTACAAGGGACCGGCAATACCTCTGCGTGGCCTGGCCTGAATCCCTGCCCGAAGCGGAGAAGAACTCTCTTGTCGAGAAGGCCTCTGCACTTGATCTCGGCGACGCCCGGGACGTGCTCGAAAAAGAAGGCGCCAGGTGCGTACGTGTTATTGAAGAGCCGGCGGAAGTCGGTGCGGGGTCTGCTCTGGAAGGCACGCTGGTATCGACCATACACCCCATCACCGGACCCGAGGAAATCGTGGCGGCGCCCTGGTGGATTGATGGTCAGCGCGCGCCATTGCGCAAGACTGCGCCGACCCTGGGCGAGGGCAACGATTACGTGCTCGGGCAATTGCTCGGCTGGTCGCCAGAGGACCGAGAGGAACTGGTCGCATCCGACATGGAACGGCGTCATGGATCAAAGTAACACTACCGCGATGGCACCCGGCCGGTCCCTCAACGCCATGTCGGCCCTGTTCGCCGTCGTGGGTAGCAATCGTTCGGCGTTGAACGCTGCCCTGATGCTGCGGAAGGTCGGCGCCTCGCTCATCGGCTGCAAGTCGGTGGAAGAGGCAAGAAATATCAACCCGTCGCCATTGGCGATCCTCATTTCGGGGGACACGGAAACGGTCGCGGAGACTGTGGACGACGGCCCCACCGAGATCTATCTCTGGGATTACGAAGTCGGTCGTCCCGGCATCGGTGCTTTTGCGAGCGCGGTTTCCGGCGTTTCCTCCGTGATCGGGCGGGCAGAGGCGGCCCCAGGCATTTTGCCGGTCCACTTGCCCGAGCGCTGGGCGGGAATTTTCGGGGCCAATATGGCGTTGGGACTTCACTATGACGATGTGGCCAATCAGTCCAGACACCCGCGCAGGATCGACGTTTCCGCCGCGGATATCTTGCGCGCTTTCGCGGAACAGAATTCCGGCAATCACGCGGGCGTGCCGTACGGGTGGCGTCGAAATGGAACCACCACCGTCGAACATGGCGGTGTTTTCCCGCAAGGGTTCTTTGCCTGCAGCGATGGATTTGTCGCCGTTCAGGCTCGATCCAGACAGGATTGGAAGTCAATTCTGAACGCCTTTGGCAATCCGGACTGGTCTGAAGACCCGGAGCTGCAGAATCCGTTCAAGCTCTCGGAAGACGACAGCCAGATTCTTCCGGTCTTTCAGGCGGAACTGGATAAACGCACGCGGCGCGAACTACTCGACCTCGCAACTGAGACCGGCGCCCCCATGGCACCTGTGCTCTCACCAGAAGAAGCGGCAACCTGGGACATCTTCAGGCCGGGGTACACAGATGGAACCGCGGTGCCAAACGCACCGTTTATCGTTAGTCAGTAAACCGGTTCCGGCGGACGTCCAGGGAGGCTTGCGATGGCTTGGGGGGAGATAACAGACGAGGGTATCGCGGAAGCAGAAGAACTGGTCGGCGTCCTGCTGCGCCGGGACAGGATGCAGTGGATCGAAACAGCGACCCGGGATGCCATCCGACATTTCGCATGGGGGATCGGTGACAACAATCCTTTGTGGCTGGATGAGGAATATGCCGCCGCGTCACCCTACGGCAGCATCGTCGCGCCACCCTGTATTCTCTATGCCGTGGACGGCACGGTGGTCGCCCCAAAACTGGCCGGTGTTCAATGGCTGTACGCAGGCACCTCCTGGACCTGGTTCGAACCCATTCTCTTGGACGATACCTTCACGGTCGAAGCCAGGCTCCTAAAGCAGGAAGTCAAAAGCGGTCGGCGTTTCCCGAAATGGGTGTTGCAGACGGGTGAAATCCGCTACCTGAACCAGCATGACCGCGCGGCGGGCATCGCCATTGGCCGCTGCGGCAGAACGCCCAGGGGTGACAGTCTCAAGAAGCAATCGACGTCAAAAAGTTCCAAATCCAACGAACCTCATAAATACAGGCCCGAGGAAATTGAAGATATTGAACGCCAGGTTCTGGCCGAACCTCGCCGCGGCGATCAGCCACTCTTTTGGGAAGATGTCGATAGCGGTGACGAGGTGCCCCAGGTTGTCCGGGGGCCCCTTGGCGTCATCGACATCATGGCGTGGTATTCCGGTCAGCAAGGCGCGACGCATTATGGCGGGGTGCATGGCGATGCGATTCGCTATCGCCAGCGCCATAGGGACTATCACGTGAACAAGAAGACAGGTGCCAAGGAAGCGGCCGGTAGGGGCCACCTCGAAACATCCACCGGCCGCGACGTCGGCATGGGTGGCGCCTACGACATCGGACCGCAACGCATTGCCTGGTGTCAGCACATGTTGACGAACTGGATCGGCGATCATGGATTCATGCATACCCTGAATGTGAATGTCCGAGAGCCCAATCTTGTGGGCGATACCCTGTGGTGGCGCGGCGAGGTCACCGGGAAAGAAATGTGCGAGGGTTACGGTGTCGTTCACCTCAACATTCACGCCCGCAATCAAAAGGACGTTTTGTCCGCCGACGGCACGGCATCGATCGTCCTGCCCTTGCGCGATGGCGGACCGCTGAAGTTCCCGCTTCCCGGGCCATTGGGCGAGCATTGATCATCGCGCCAAATGAGCCTGTATCACCATTTGTGGTGTCTCGGTCTGATGAGCGACCATGAAGAATGACGGTTCAGTCACCGATTACTCCCACACGCTGGAAGTGGCCCTGGCTCGGAATTTCGATCTTGGGGAAGGACCGCTTTGGGACGACGAGAGCGACACCCTGGTTTTCGTCGATTGCAACCAGGGCCGTATTCACCGATTTGATCCGGCCTCCGGCGAAATCAGCACGGTAAACGTGGGTGTGACCATTGGTGTGGCGATCCCGCGCCGGACGGGAGGATTTGTCGCATCGTCGGTTGACGGGTTGCTGCAGGTCAACGAAGTGTCGGAGACCACGTCACTGGCGGTATCAATCGAACGAGACTTGCCGAACAACCGCATGAATGATGGTAAGTGTGATTCACGGGGCCGGCTGTGGAGCGGAACACTGTCGATCAAATTCGAACGTGGTGCCGGCACGCTTTACCGCATCGACCCCGATTTTTCCCTGACGTCAGCTGTTGAAGGCGTCCGGGTCTCCAACGGGATCGGCTGGAGCCCGGATGACAGGCTCATGTATTTCGCTGATACGCTTTCAAGCGGCATCGATGTCTTCGACTACGACGTCGATGTCGGCAAGCTCTCCAATCGGCATCGCCTCGCCGAGATCGACAGGGAACACGGCTTGCCCGACGGATTGGCGGTCGACGCCGAGGGGTGCGTTTGGGTTGCTCTGTTTTACGGAGGCCAGGTCAGGCGATATAGCCCCACCGGCGAGTGGATCGGGGTGGTTTCCCTGCCAGTCGCCAGGGTCACGAGCTGCAATTTTGGTGGCCCGGGTCTACACGATCTCTACATCACGACCGCGAATTTCAGCCTCCATGACGACGGTAAGCCGCACGAGCCGGAAGCGGGATACCTCTTTCGCTGCCGTCCGGGCGTTCAGGGCCTGCCCTCACACAAGTTTGCGGGGTGAATTGCGGCCTCTGACCTTAGGAGGCGAGTTCGAAACTTGGATATCCTCCTGACTTCTCATCGGCGAGAAACTGGCGAAACCTGATCTGGCCACCGGCATAAATCAGACACTGGCTGCGATACGTTCGATCGATGTTCGAGTTGTAACCGGTGAACCAGGATTGCTCTCGGGCGAACAGAATTCTCTCCGACATTTTCTGGACGTGGTCACACCAGAATTCTTCCGGTCCCTTCTTGGGATTGAAGTACGTGATGTCGTTTTCAAAGAGATGGTCGAGGAACCCCGAGCACCATTCCACGGCTTCTTCGATACCGCGCGGAAAGTTGGTGGCCACGGAACCGCTTTGCGGACCCGCCAATGTCAGAAGGTTGGGAAATCCGCTGACCGACAGTCCGTATACGGTTTGGGGACCGTCTTCCCATTTGTCCTTTAAACGCACACCGTCTTTGCCGACCAAATCGATCTTGTCGAAGGAACCAGTCACTGCGTCGAAACCGGTGGCATAAATGATGAGGTCGAATTCGTACTCTTTTTCGTTTGTCTTGATGCCGTTTGGCGTTATCCATTCGATCGGCGTCTCGCCGATGTCGACGAGCAGGACGTTATCCTGATTGAAGACCTCGTAGTAGTGCGTTTCCATGGGCACGCGCCGGGTCCCGAAGCCATGGTCTTTGGGGATAAGTTTGTCTGCGACCGCAGGGTCCTTAACCCGCTGAGCGATCTTTTTCGCCACAAACTTGGAGAACTCGGCATTGGCGACTTCGTCGGTCAGCATATCTTTGAAGTTGCCCAGCCAGACGCCGAAACCGGGCGCGCTGTACAAATCCTCCCAGAAGGCTTCCCGCTCTTCCGCAGGAACATCCAATGTCTTGCGCGGATCGACATTGTGATAGAAGCCGCTCGGCGTTTCACGGCAGATATCAAAGATTTCTGTGTAACGGCCTTTGATCCTGTCCATCTCGTCGGACGCGATGGGTGAATTTTGCAAGGGGGCGCACCAGTTCGGGCGGCGCTGAAAAACCGTCAGAGTGCCGACCTGACTGGCGATCTCGGAAATCACTTGAATCCCAGTCGCGCCCGTTCCGACCACGGCAACACGTTTTCCTGTGTAATCCACCGGCTCTTTCGGGGCGTAAAAGGTGTGGAAGTACTCGCCCTTAAAACTTTCGACGCCTTCATATCGCGGAAGGGTGGGGGTCGACAGTAACCCGATGGCGGTGAGCAAGAAACGTGTTATGAAGCTTTGGCCATCGTCCGTCGATATTCGCCAAAGGGAATTTTCTCCGTCCCAATGGGCGGACTTCAACCGGCTGTCGAAGCGCATGTATTGGCGAAGATCGAACTTGTCGACGACAAACTGCAGGTAGCGTTCGGTCTCCTCGCGGGGCGAGAAATGTTCCGTCCAGTCCCATTCCTGAAGCAGTTCCTCGGAAAAGGAATATCCGTAAGTCTCGCTTTCGGAATCAAATCGGCAGCCGGGATAGCGGTTCCAGTACCAGGTGCCGCCCACATCGGATGCCTGTTCGAGGACGAGGAAACGACGGCCCATTTCAGCCAGTTTATAGGCCTGGTATATCCCGCAAACACCTGCGCCGATGACGATTGCGTCGTATTCCGGTTTCAATACTGCTGCCTCGCAACCCATCAAACCGCGATCTTTGAGACTCTACACTAACACCCGACAGTGTTGTCGCAAGACAAAAGCTATTGACCAAAGACAAAGAAATCATTGATCAAACATGATAGATTTTTATGCTCTAAGAGCCCAACAAAAGGCAAGAATGACCGGCTGCGCTCGAACTGCCGCTCCGTGAGGGATGGCAACAGAACTAGGGAGAATTCGAAATGCTTGACGTCCGTTCGGCGCTGCGAAGAGCCATGGAGTATAACCGCAACCGGCCGGCGATCATGGCCGGGGGCGTCGAACTGACCTTTGAGGAGGCCTGGAAGCGGGGCTGTCAACTTGCCAACGCGCTCATCGATATGGGCCTGCAACCGGGAGACAAAGTGGCAGTGCTAGAGGACAATTGCCTTGAGGCCGCCGATTTTTTTGTCGCGGCGGCTGTCGCTAATGTGGTCCGTGTACCCTTGTATCGGCGCAATTCCTCGGTCGCGCATTCCCATATGATCAGCCATACCGATTGTCGCGCTGTGGTCGTGTCGCAGGAGTTCGCCCATGAGGTCGAGCATTTCAAGGACGAAATCGATGGACTGAAGCATGTGCTTGTCCGGCGTGACGATTATGAGAGCTGGCTTGCAGGCTATTCGGACAAGGATCCGAACCTCGATATCGACATCGACGACCCTCACTTGATCCGCCATTCCGGTGGCACCACCGGTCGGTCAAAAGGCATGCAATTCTCACATCGTCAATGGATGCGAACCTGCCGCGACTGGGCCTTCTTCTTTCCGATGATTCATGCCGGCGATTACGCCACTCACGCAGGCCCGATCTCCCATGGCGCCGGTTACCTGTTCATGCCGATGTGGCTCGCCGGTGGCTGTAATATCCTGCTGGACAGGTTTGAGCCGGAAGACTTTGCCAATCACCTGGAGAAATATGGCGGATTCGCCTTTGCCGTTCCGACGATGCTCAGCGATATGATCGCAACCTGCAAGGAGAAGAAGGACTTTTCCAAGCTCAGGGGGATCATGGTTTCCGGCGCGCCTATTCGCCCTGCGACGGCCCTGCAGGCGCGCGACTTCTTCGGCGACGTTCTGCATCAACTTTATGGCCAAACGGAGAGCGTGCCCGTCGCCGGAATGGGCCCTGCCGAATGGTTTCGGGATGTTCCGGGATCTGAACCGCTTCTCGCCGTTGGCAGGGTCATGCCGTATTCGGCGATCGAGATTCGCGATGACGACAACAAGCCACTGCCTCCCGGTGAGATTGGCGAGATCGCGCTGATGTGCGAGGGCCAGATCTCGGAAATCCTCAACGAACCGGAACTCACAAAGGAACGGCTGGTGGACGGCTGGGTTCTTTCCGGGGACGTCGGCAAGATCGACGAAAACGGCTACGTCTATCTGACCGACCGGAAGGACGACATGATAATCTCTGGTGGATTCAACATCTGGCCGGCGGAACTCGAGAACGAAATTTCCGCCATGCCGGGCGTGCGAGAAGTCGCAGTTGTCGCCGCGCCGCATGATCGTTGGGGTGAGATCCCGGTTGCTGTCGTGGTATTGAACGAAGGTGCAACCGTGACCGAAGAGGATGTCATCGAGGTTTGTCGGACGAATCTGGGCTCTTACAAAAAGCCCGGCCGGGTCGTCCTGCAGACGGATCCTCTGCCACGGACTCCTGTTGGCAAAATCCCGCGAAAAACGATTCGGGAGAAGTTCTGGGAAGACGCGGCCGATCGCCACATTAGCGGCGCCTGACGTTTACGTCCGTAGCAAGTCTCTCGATCTTGACCTGGGAGCGAGCGCCCGATTCGACTGCGGCGTTGCGACACTAGTCTGCAATTTTGGGAGAAAATTCTCTCAAACCGATTCGGTATAGTCGTAGCTGACCAGGCGCGCGACCAGATTGCTGCTTCGGATTGGCTGGTCAGGACTGGGATGGGCAGCCGACAGGCCGGGGCCTGATAATCAAGTACTAGCTTTCCGGCCGAAAACATTTGTCTACGGTGGGTCAGACAGTCCCATAAAGCGGCGCACTGTCCAGACTCGCTCTGCGAAAATTCCCAGCGTGGGAATCAGTCCCTTCGACGACCGAGGCTCCATGCATCGGCCCGCGCCACAGAGTCAGGCGCCGAATCCCGCCCACGGTCCGCTGATTTCCACGTCGATGTTCTCCGGGCCCTTTACGTAGCAGATGTAGCGACCACCGAACCCGCCGGGATGGGGCTCCACCGAGATTTCGGCGCCGCGTTCCCGGAGTGTCTCGGCCGTTGCGACAACGTCGTCGACTGTCAGCCCGAAGTGGTCCAGTCCCTGAACGCGACCGGGCGCAACGCAGTCCGGTATCCAGTCCAGCCGCAGTCCACGCACGAAGATTCGAATGTTTTCCAGTTCCAGGGCGCCGCTCGCCGAACCCTTGAAGTCCGGCAGATAGCCGATTCGCTTGGCTTCGAATACGCGTTCGAAAAACGACATCATTCCCTCAACGTCCTCACAAACCAGATGAACGTGATCGATTTTGAAACCCATCCCTGTGCTCCTGAATGGTCGTGGCGGATATCGACGGTCTCGGCCTGGGCAGCGATGACGCCGCATGAAGCTGCAATCAGAAAACGATCACGTTTCTCAGCGCCTCGGTGCGGTGGACCGAGGAAATGGCTTCATTGATATCGTTGAGTGCATAGCGGGTTGTGATCAGCTCATCAAGCTTCAGTTCACCGTTTACATAGAGATCGACCAGCTTGGGCACATCGGATTGCAGTTGGGTCGAACCCATCTTGCTGCCGAGAATACGGAGACCATCCTCGGCAATGTCCGAGGGCTCGAAGACAAACCCGGGCCCCGGTAGGCGGCATGCCGACGATGACCACGGTACCGGCGCGGCGCATCAGGCCAATGCCTTGTTCGATCGCTTCGCGGCTCCCCACGGTAATGAAGACATAGTCGGCCCCGTAGCCGTCCGTGATGTCCCGGACACCCTGCCAGAGGTCTTGCTTGAGTGAGTTGATCGTCTGCGTCGCACCGAATGCCGTGGCCGCTTCCAGTTTGGCATCGGACACATCGACGGCCACGATCGGGTTGGCCCCGGACCGGAGAGCGCCTTGGACGCTGTTGAGGCCCACACCGCCGGTGTCGATGACGATGACACTGCTGCCTGCTTCGACCTTGGCGGTATTGGTCACGGCGCCAAGCCCGGTGATGACGCCGCAGGCGAGCAACGATGCACTGTCGAAACTGATATCTGCGGGAATCAGGACGACTTGGGATTGTTCGACAACGACGGCCTCGGCGAAGGCAGCCGTTCTCAGGCCTTGATGGATGGGGACGCCACCCCTGGTGCGCTACCGGCTCTCCGTATCGAGCGCGAAGGTCGCTTCACACATGTACGGTTCGTCTCGCTTACAGAAGTGGCAGCGACCACAGGATCTGAGCAGCGAGACGACGACGTGATCGCCGGGCGCAACCGTTGTAACTCCTGGGCCGACTTTTTCGACGACGCCAGCAGCCTCATGTCCATACACGGCCGGCAATGTGCCGCCCCAGGCTCCTTAAAGGTAATGGATATCGCTGTGACAGATGGCGCACGCAAAGAGAGTGACCTTGACCTCTCCCGCATGGGGAGGATCGATTTCGATCTCCTTGATGACCAGGGGTTTCCCGAACTCGTAGCAGACGGCCGCCTTCATGATGATGCGTCCTTCCCTGGCCCTGAGTGGTTACTGGGCGCTGGCGCAGGCGATGCAGCGCGGCGTCGCGGGATCATTTTTCAGTCGTCCCTCTTCGATTTCATAGCCGCATACCACGCAAAAGCCGAATTCACCTTCTTCGATTCGACCAAGCGCAGCCTCGATCTGTTGTAGACGAACTTGCCGGCGCTTATCCGATGCGACCGCCATGGCTTGCATCTGCAAAGCATCCATCCGGGACAGCCTTCCCACGCTCTGTTGATCGATTGCCACGGGCTTGCGGGACTCCGCACTTGTCTTGCCAGTCTCTTTCAATAAGTCGCGTTCTTCGATCAACGCTGCGCGCATCGAGTTGATGGCCTTTTTGTTAAGAGGTGCCATGGCAGTCGTCCGGTCAGCGCTAAGGTGGAAAATGTCCGCCGCGGGAAAACCATAACAACGTAACGCTCCGTCGACCACATGGCTGACGTGGGGAATTTCAGCAGCGGACGCCGTGCACAGTATGGTTGTAGTGACTATCATGGATGTCGAAATCAGGGAGACATTGCCATGAAATTCGGAATTTCGTACCCCGACGCGGAGATCGGGACGGACAGAATTGTCATTCGCGACTTCGCGCAGGCCGTCGAGGAGATGGGCTATAGCCATATCTCGACCCACGATCATGTAATTCAGTCGCCGACGCCGCGTGAGTCTTGGGAAATGGCAAAGTTCTACACGACGGACTTCCCGCATCACGAGCCGCTGACCGTCATGGCATTTCTGGCCGGAGTAACGGAAACCATTGGTATTAACCCCGCCATCGTGATCCTTCCACAACGCCAGACCGTCTTGGTCGCAAAGCAGATGGCCCAGATCGACGTCCTCAGCGGCGGGCGGTCGCGGTTTGGTGCCGGTATCGGCTGGAACAGCCTCGAGTTCGAGGCACTCGGCATGGACTTCAAGAACCGCGGCAAGCGACTGGAAGAGCAGATCGAGGTGTTACGTCTTCTTTGGACACAGCAGGTCGTCACCTTTTCCGGCAAGTGGCATACCATCAATGAAGCCGGCCTCGCGCCCATGCCCATTCAGAGGCCGCCCGAGATCTGGCTGGGCGCAGTGAGTGATGTTGCCGTCCGCCGTGCCGCGCGTCTGGCGGACGGCTGGTTCATGATCTCCCGTCTCGCGCCCGATGACGAGTCGAGGCGGGTCGCCGACGTGTTCCGCGAGGCGGTTCTGGAAGCGGGGCGTGATATGGCCGATATCGGGATCGAGTCGATGGTCTACTCAAAGGTCGGCGGGCCCGATGACTGGATCGCCGATGCCCGCGCCTGGGTCGACCTCGGGGCGACACAGCTCGTCTTCCGGACGACCGAGGGCGGGTATGAAACCTTCGATCAACATCTCGAAGCGATGCGGACATTCGCCGAAGCGATGAAGGACTTTTAGGTCGACCCGGCGAGAACCGATACCGCAAAATTTTAATGGTTCTAAGCAGTTGAGTGGGCTTCAGGGAGTCGTTACCGTGGTCCCGATCTGTGGTTTATGAGTTGGGGTTGGAGGATGCAACACGTGGGCCCCCGTCGGAGCAGTCTGGGGATAGATAGGCAAGGGGTTCAGAACCCCCGTGCGGTGTACTGGAATCTGCCCGCACCGCAACTTTATGAAGAGTCGCTCCGGCGCGGAGAAGGCGTTCTTGCGGAAGGAGGGGCGTTGGTTGTGCTCACGGGCGAGCACACCGGCCGGTCCGCCAATGACAAGTACTTTGTCAGGGAAGCTGAGAGCGAAGGCAGCATCTGGTGGAGCGGCGCGAACGTTTCCATCGAACAGGAAAACTATGCGGCGTTGAAGTCCCGCATTCTCGCTCATTTCGATGGTGGGGACGTGTTCGTGCAGGATTGCTGGGCAGGCGCATCAAGCGAATACCGTCTCGGTATTCGTGTCATCGGTGAGTCCGCCTGGCATAGTCTTTTTGCGCGCAACATGTTCATCGAGCCGACGGACGAAGAACTGGACACGTTCGACCCTGAATTCACGGTGATTCATGCGCCGACGTTTCATGCAGACACGACACAGGACGGTACACGGTCGGGCACTTTCATCGTCGTAAGCTTTGCTGACCGCACCGTGATCATCGGAGGAACCTCCTACGCAGGCGAAGTGAAGAAAGCGATCTTCACCGTGCTCAACTATCTTCTGCCTGCACGCGATGTGCTTCCCATGCATTGCTCCGTCAACGTTGGGCCGGCAGGAGACGCTGCGATCTTCTTCGGCTTGTCGGGCACGGGAAAGACGACCTTGTCTGCTGATCCGAACCGGCAGCTCGTTGGTGACGACGAGCACGGTTGGAGCGATGCCGGCCTGTTCAATTTTGAGGGTGGTTGCTACGCCAAGGTCATACGACTCAGTGCGGAAGCAGAGCCTGAGATCTATGCGACGACCGGAAGATTCGGAACGATTCTGGAGAACGTTGTCTACGACGAGGAAGCACGTCGTCTGGATCTCGATGATCCCCGACATACCGAAAATACCCGGGCGTCCTATCCAATCGATTTCATCCCGAACATCGTTGACAGCGGGGTCGCGGGTCACCCGGCCAACATCGTTATGCTGACAGCGGATGCCTTCGGGGTTCTGCCTCCGATTTCGAGGCTAACCCCCGAACAGGCGATGTATCACTTCATCTCTGGCTATACCGCGAAAGTCGCAGGAACCGAAAAGGGCCTGGGAAATGAACCACAGGCTACCTTCTCAACCTGTTTCGGTGCGCCATTCATGCCGCGACACCCCTCCACCTACGCCCGCCTCCTGGGAGAGCGGATTCTGAATTTCGGATCGAGGTGCTGGCTGGTCAACACAGGGTGGTCGGGTGGTGCGTTTGGAATCGGCGAACGAATGCCGATTCAGCACACGCGCGCGCTGCTCAATGCTGCTCTCGACGGTACTCTGGATTCAGCGAACTATGCGCCCGATCCGTTTTTCGGTCTCGAAGTTCCGCAGTTCTGCCCGGGCGTGCCGGGAGAGATCCTCAATCCCAGGAACACCTGGGCTGACCATGATGCCTATGATGTGGCCGCCGCGGATTTATTGGCGCGGTTTAGCCGCAACTTCGAGCAGTTCCAGGAGTATGTCGACGACGACGTGCGAGCCATCGCATTGAAGGCTGCCTAGCGACTTCATCTGCATGTGATATTCGCGACGCTGGTTCCTGACTGGTTCGCCGCCGCTAATCTCTGTGGTTTGGGCGCGATCCACGCTATAAACACGCCGATCCAGACGAACAATGCGACCTGACTGTCATGGAAGGCCAGAACACGGCTCCGACCGAACTCTTCGTCATTCGGCCGAGCGGTGAAATAACTCTCAAGGCGCCACGGGCGCGCCGTCGTTTTCAGGAATCCTTGCGGAACAACATCACGGATGCGCTGCGAGCCCGGGAAATCGACTGTGCCTTGCGCATGGACGGTGCACGAATTCTGTTGACGACGAGTTCCCAGCAGGCGGCGGGCCAGATTCTGCCAAAGGTATTTGGCATCAAGTCCTTCTCTCTCGTGGAAGCGCAGGCGGACTGCGATATCACAGCTATCGTTCAGGCAGGCAGTGAAGCGTTCGCCAATACTGTGCGGGACCGCTCCTTTGCTGTGCGGGCCAAGCGGTCCGGACATGACAAAGACCGCATGGGGTTCACAAGCGTGGATATCGCAAAGCAGCTCGGGGCCGCGCTGAACCAATTTGGCAGCGTGGATCTGGGTACGCCAGACGTTGCCGTGGAGGTCGAGGCAGAGATGCCTCGGGTCTGGATGTACGCCAATCGTGTTGAAGGTGCCGGCGGGCTGCCTCTCGGTGTCCAGGGGCGCGCGCTCACACTCCTTTCGGGCGGTTTCGATTCGGCTGTCGCTGCCTGGCGCATCATGAAGCGTGGTGTTGCGAGTGATTTCCTGCTCTGCAATCTGGGTGGAAGTGCCTACGAGCGAATGGTTCTGCAGGTCGCCAAGGTACTTGCCGAGTTATGGGCACACGGTCAGCGGCCCAGGTTTTTCGTTGTTGACTTCAATCCCGTTGTTGATGAACTGCGGAGTCGCGTGCGTGATACCTATCTGCAGATTGCATTGAAGTGGCAGATGTATCGGATCGCCGAATTGATCGCGGTGGAAGAAGGCCACGACGTGATCGTCACCGGCGAGGCGATTGGTCAGGTTTCATCGCAAACGCTCAAGAATTTGGCGAGCATCGATGCGGCGACGGCGTTACCGATCATTCGGCCGCTCATCACCCATGACAAGCACGAAATTATTGTCGAAGCGGAGCGGATTGGGACAGCGCCTTTGTCTGCGCGAGTGCGGGAATACTGCGCCCTGTCAGATGCTCCGCCCGTAACGGCAAGTTCGGCGGACCGGGTTATCGATGAAATCGGAAAGCTCGATTCGGAATCGTTGCCGGCTGCGGCGGCAGCCCGGACGATGTTCGACCTCAAGAAGCTCGGCGCGACCGAGTTGAGAACGCTCTATCTGTTTGTCGATCAGATTTCGACCGAGTCCACTCTCGTCGATTGTCAGCCGCGCCACATGTTCGAGTCGTGGCATGCACCGGACGCCGTACACGTCGATCCCGAGACGTTCGCCGAAGGATTTCGTGCTCTCGATAAGGCCAAACCGTATGTCGTCTACTGCACTTATGGCACTCAATCGCCCTATTTTGCGGAGATCATGCAGCAAGCTGGGTATGAAGCGTATGCGTTTCGCGGTGGTTTGAGCGCCGTTAAGAAGGCCTGTGAAGAGCTCTAGAGGCCTGCGGTAGCCAGTGCGTTGCGGACTGCGCAAGACATCGATGTGACACGAAAAACTCTCAAATTCAGGGCCAGAGGAGGAATCTGACGAGTACTTTTGTGACATACGTCACAAGGACTGCAGTTTATCGGCGCCAACTGCTTACGAGTTTCAGCACCCTCGGTTACATCTGAGATGCCCATGGTCATGCTTGGTACCGGGCGACGCGGCGTTTCATCTTTCAGGTGTTTTGCCGCGTCGCCCGATTTTACTTTGTGGGACGGGCATGTATTAAGAGGGTCTCGGTCAACCAGGGAACCTCCATGAGTGCCTCGATTAAGTCTACGATCATCAAAATCGTCATTTGGAGCCTGATAATTGGCCTGGCGCTCTCGCTCGCAGGTGTGACTCCAGAATCACTTTTGTCAGGACTCGGCGATACCGTTCAGCGCATATTCGCGATTTTCGTGGACGTGGTGAGATGGGCCGTCCCTTACATCATTCTGGGTGCGGTGGTCGTCATCCCGATCTGGGCCGTCACATTCGTCTGGCGCATTTTCTGTCGCAAAGACAACGCGTAAATCATATCGCGAACCACATCGGACGAGAGGGCGACATCGGGGCCGAGAGAGGTGGACTTGAAGCAACCTCAGGTCTGCGCTTGAGCGCGACGCTCCTCCATCTCCTCCAGAGATTTGGGCCAGTTGCCTTTAAGCAGCTTGGAGAGTGCGCGATCAGCCAATAACTTGCCCTCCGTCTGGCAGGTAGAGCAGTAATTGGCCTCGTTCGATGCGTACACGATCCGCTGGACCGGTGAGCCGCATTCCGGACACGGTTCTCTGTACTTGCCGTGGACTGCTATCTCCGGACGGAAGGCGGTTACTTTCTCGGGTAATCCATCTCCCGATTCCTCACGCAACCGTTCGATCCACTCCTGGAGCACGGTCACGGTGGCTTCGTGCAGACGCTTGATTTCGTCATCGCTCATTCGTTCTGTCCATTTGACGGGGAGAGTTTTGCGCGGTACAGGATTTCATCCGAATAGGCATTGCCAATACCACTGAAAATCCTCGGATCCGTGAGGGCCCGCTTCACCGAATGGTTCTCGCGAAGGAGAACGGCGCGAAACTCTTCATATTGGAGATCGAGAACCTCCACTCCACCGGGATCATGTTCCGCGAGTGCGTCAATTCCCTTCACAGGATAGAGAGAGGCGCGGCGTTTACTGCCCGCCTCGGTGAGGATGAGGGTTCCGGACTCAAAGTCGAAGGCCGCCAGGCCGCGGCGGCCCGGCGGCTTGGCGCCGCTTGCCTCCTTCCAGAGCAACCGGCCGGCGATCATCAGGTGCAGTACGAGAAAGAAGTCGTCCTCCAGCGCCATGACAATGCGCTTGCCGAGTCGACGATACCCCGTGACTTTCTTGCCGTGGGCCTCCGACAGTGGTGGGTCGCCCGAGCGGACCAGGAACGGGTGGGTCACACGTACCTGCTGAAGGCGTTGACCAATAGTCCGGGCCTCCAGCGCCTCGATATAAACGGTGATGTCGGGTAGTTCCGGCATCCCGCTGTCTTTATCCGCGTCCGATAAATGGGATGTTGGTCGCCATGATCGTCATGAACTGGATATTGGCGGTGAGCGGAAGTTCAGCCATGGAGACGACCGCGTTCGCAACGTCATCGACGTCCATCGTATCCTCGACTTTGACGCTTCCATCGGCTTGGGGTACGCCTTTCGTCATGCGTTCGGTGAGCGGAGTGAGCGCATTGCCCACGTCGATCTGACCGCAGGCGATATTGAAGGCGCGCCCGTCAAGCGAGATCGTCTTGGTCAATCCGGTGACGCCGTGTTTTGAAGATGTGTAAGGCGCTGAACCGGGTCGCGGCGCATGGGCCGAAATTGATCCGTTATTGATGATTCGCCCGCCCTGCGGGGTTTGGCGGCGCATGAGATCGAACGCGTGCCGCGCGCACAGGAAGACGCCGGACAGGTTTACGTCGATCACGTTCTTCCATTGCTCGTACGTCAGGTCGCCGAAGTTGGTCGAGGGTGTGTTGGCGCCGGCGTTGTTGAACAGGACGTCGAGGCGACCGCTCGCTGATTCGATTTGTTCGAACATCGACGTGACAGCCTTCGGGTCGGCAACATCGCAGACAACGGAAACCATTCTGTCGCCGTCGGATCCCGCCATGGAGACGGTTTCGTGGAGAGTTTCCTCTCGACGTCCACAGATCGTCACACTGTAGCCCGCGTTGTGAAGCGCCAGTGCCGAATGCCGCCCGATTCCCGATCCGGCGCCTGTCACCAGTGCGATCTTCGTCATTTATGGTCCTCCAATTTGGCCTGCTGCTGGGGTCGAGCCTTGGTTTGGCCTTGTCGTGACTCTTGAACGGCAACGTACATACCGGCGGAGAAGATCACCACCGCACCGATCAGAGTCCAGATATCCGGTATCTCCGAGAAGAACAGAAAACCGATAAGTCCCGCCCATATGAGGCGCCCAAAATCAAATGGCATGACAGCTGTCGCGTCCGCATCCTTGAGGGCTTGGGCCATGCAGAGATGACCCGCCGTTCCGCAGCAGCCGACAGCGACAAGCCACAGGAGTTGTGTCGGGCTTGGCCATTGCCACACGAACAGCGCGGCGATGAATGTGATGGGAGTGAGGTAAAGCATCATGTAGAGCGTGATGGTCAGGCTCGACTCCGTGACCGTTAGACGCTTGATGATGATCAAGACCACGCCCCAGATCATCGCCGACGTCAGTATCATTCCTGCGCCCACGTTGAAGACCGCGATGCCGGGGCGAAGGATGACCAGGGCACCCACAAATCCCACCACCAGGGCGAACGCTCGGTTGAACCCCAGCGGCTCGCGAAGGAACAGGACCGCTGCGACAGAGGCAAATAAGGGTGCCGTAAAATTGAGGGCCGCGACCTTGGCCAGCGTTGTCAGGCTGAGGCCGTAAAAGAAGATGCACATCGATGCGGATTGCAGGAGGCCGCGGGCACTGTGCAACCCGATTCGTGTCGTTCCAAGTGTCTCGAGGCCAGCCTTCAAGATTACGGGAAGCAATATGCCGAGCCCGAAGAGGTTCCGGAAGAACACCACTTCGAACGGGTGAAGCTCGAACGAGACGTGCCGGATGATCCCGAGCATGACCGAGAGCAGGAAGGTGGCGAGCACCATGAGTCCCATGGCGCGCGGGGCACTCGGTAGCGAGTCGAACCAATGTCGTATGGCGATGTGCGTGGCGATGATGCTCGGCTCCCAGACAACTGATATCCGACCGGCCTGCTCGAAAGGGTTTCACAAATCCCACAGGTGTGGGCCCCGGTCGGGTGTGTGAGTCTGCGCCAGCGAAATGTGTTTGGGCAAACGACGCCGATGAATTTGGCGCGTTTCCGTAGTCACCACTGGAGCAGTTGTCCCCGTGCACACATCGCGAACATTGCACTTTCATGGGTAGCTGCACGGCTCTCACGGATGTGGCAGGTTTGGGCTGCCGCATCGGCCTCGACCTCGCCGCCGTAACGAAAGGATCGCAATGACCGAAATCACCATTAATCGCGTCGAATGTTTAGTGTTTCGCGCACCGGTCGACGTGCCCGTCGTTGCTGCCTTTGGTGCATTTCATGATCGCCCGGTTGTTCTGGTTCGCGTGGAGGATGGGGACGGTGCGTTCGGCTGGGGCGAAATCTGGTGCAACTTCCCCAACAGTGGTGCGGAGCATCGGGCCCGCTGGATCGAGACCTTGATAGGGCCGCGGCTTCTCAATCGTACCTTCGACTCCCCGCAATCGGCCTATGATGCCCTGACGGCCGAGACACACGTCTGGACGATACAATCCGGAGAGCCTGGAACGATTGCGCAGTGTCTTGCAGGCATAGACATCGCTTTATGGGATTTGGTGGGGCGTCGGGACGGAGTCTCGCTCCGCAAGATGTTGTCGCCGACCGCCCTCGATGCGGTTCCCGCCTACGCCAGCGGCATCAATCCCGACGGCTCTGTCGAAATGGCAGCGCGCAGCCGCGCCGCGGGATTCAGGAATTTCAAACTTAAGATCGGTTTCGGCAGGGACAAAGACCTCGCGAATATGCAGGGAATTGTGAGCGAGCTCACGCCCGGGGAACGGTTCATGGTGGATGCCAATCAGGCCTGGGATGTTCCAACCGCCATCGACATGGCCGGAGCCATGGCGGACCTGCCCATCACTTGGCTCGAAGAACCCCTGCCAGCCGACCGGCCAGTGGAGGAGTGGACGGAACTGTCCTCGGCTGCTGGCGTCTCCCTGGCCGGAGGCGAGAACCTTCGGGGCTTGGAGGCATACAGATTGCTGGTGGAGTCCGGCTGGTGCAGTTTCGTACAACCCGATGCCTGCAAGTGGGGCGGCATTACCGGTTGTTGGCGCGTTGTGCAGATGATTGCTGACGCGGGCCTTACCTACTGCCCGCATTTTCTGGCGGGTGGCATCGGCCTGGTCGCTTCCGCGCAACTACTTGCAGCCGCCGCTGGTGACGGCCTCCTTGAGGTCGATTTCAACGACAACCCGCTCCGGGAGGAACTTGCCAAACCCTACCCGCAATTGGTCGAAGGAAATTTCATTCTCAATGATGCGCCCGGATTGGGAGTCGAGCCCGACTTGGCGGCCGTGAGCGATCTGCGGGTCCAGTACGCCGAGATTACGTAAACGGGCGATAGGGTGGACAGGTAAGTTGGACCGTGAAGGTCAGGGGTCGCAAAGCCCCGCTGACGCTAACTCGGCAGCGCCCAGGCCTTTGTTCCATCAACTCCTTCGATTTCAGGGACGGCAGGCAGTGGGCGATTAAAGTCAGGACAGAGGCGACTCGGCGCCGTCCGGAACAGGGACCTCGAACCCGTTTAGGGTCAGTGCGACGAAGATGTAATAGCCGACGATCCCCACGAGATCGACGACACCGCGCTCGTCCAATTGTGCCAGTGCATCGGTGTAGACCTTCTCCGACATGCGATGCGTTTCGAGCAATTCGCTTACGGCGGCGTAGAGGGCGCGTTCGTCCTCCTCTACCAATGCCGGTTTCTCGTTTGCCTTGATCGCTTCAATGACGTCGTTGGAGACCCCGGCGTCGAGCGCGATCGGTCTGTGAAGGTACCACTCCACCTGGCAGGTCGTATGTCGTGCGACGATCAGTATCGCGAGTTCTGACAGTCGTGGGGGCAGAGATGAGTTGAATCGACAAAACGCCCCGAGTTGCTGGGCACGACTGCACAGTTTTGGACTTCTCAGCCAGGAATTGAAGGGTCCCTGGATCTTTCCGCGAGGGCCACTGACGATGTCATCGTAGACTTGGCGTTGTTCCGGTGACAGGGCGGTCGGGTCGAGTTCGGGTAGTCTGCTCATCTATATCTCCATCACGTGGATCAGGGGTTCAGGATTCGGATGGGGTCGCCCGCCAGCCACGCTTCCAGATCTTCCACGATGCCGCCGTAGAACGTCCGATAACTCTCCTCCGTGACGTATCCGATATGCGGCGTCAGCACCACATTGGGGAGGCGGCGGTAGGGATGTTCCGACGGCAAGGGTTCTGTGTCATAGACATCGAGACCGACCCCGGCGATGACATTATTCTCAATGGCGTGAATCAGCGCTGGCTCCTGAACAATGGGGCCCCGCGATGTATTGACGAGGAACGCGGAAGATTTCATGCGATCCAATTCATCGGCTCCGATCAGACCCCGGGTGCGGTCGCTGAGTACCAGGTGAACGGTGACAAAATCCGACTGGGCGAAGAGGTCGTCTTTGCTCACTCTTGTTGCGCCGCATTCGGCCGCCCGTTCATCGGTCAAGTTTTGACTCCAGGCGATGACTGACATGTCAAATGCGTTCGCAACCCTCGCTACGCGGCTTCCCAGCCGTCCGAGGCCCAGGATACCCAGGGTCTTGCCGGACAGATCGTTGCCGATAGACGTCTGCCATCGGCCTTCCCGCATATTCGCGGTTTCTTCAGGGATCTTGCGAGCCAGCGCCAGGATTAGTGTCCAGGTGAGTTCCGGCGTTCCCGTTGGGAGTGAAGCGGTGTGGCATACGACGATCCCGTGCTCATTTGCTGCGGCGACATCGATGGAAGCATTCCGCGGCCCTGTCGTGATCAGGAGTTTAAGGTCTGGGAGTTGCTCAATAAGCGGGCGAGGGAACGGTGTTCGTTCACGCATTGCGCAGACGATATTGAAACCTTTCAAGCGCTCGACGAGGTCGGAAGTCTCCGAGAGATGATCATCAAAAACGACGACTTCAGCCTGAGATGAAACTCGGCTCCAGTCTGCCATTTCTTGGGAAACTCTCTGGTAGTCGTCTATCACCGCTATGCGCGCCATCTGCCTCTTCGCCTCGTTTTATCAGTGGGGTCTCGATGTGTTCGAAGGCAGCAACGTATCTGGCTGGGAGGTCCTGCCACAAGATGGCGGAGTTTTGCAGGCGGATACCTCGTCACAAATCCGGATCGCGCTCGCGCTCAGGCCGGGCTGACAGCCCTTACCGTGCCGTCGCCGGGAACGGTCATCAAATTTTTCGTGGTACCGGGCGGGGACGCGTCTTCCGTGTTTCGGTAGTCGGCGACAATGTCAGCCTGCAACCCGATACGGGCGCGCTACTGCCGCGTGCGGAACTGCTGGCGGGAATGATTCCCAACGGTGGCATTGCACAGGAGGCGCGTAACATCCGCCGGGCTAGGCTCGTGGCCCCCACCCGGCGGTATCCTCACGGCGCGCTGGGCGATGACGTGGAAGCGGGTGGTGTGCGGGCCATCTTATCCTCTGGCGTCTCTGTCGAGTTTCGATTGGACGCCGCTTCCGTCTTCGAAGATCTGACACCGTGTCTGGTCGACCTGGATGCCGACGGCAAGGATGAAATTGCTGTCGTGCTATCCTACCTGGGGCGTGGATCCGCTCTCACGGTGTTGTCCGCAGATGAGATCGGCATGACCTTGTTCGCAGAGTCGCCGCCGATCGGCGCCACCAACCGATGGCTCAATCCAATTGGGTCGGGTGATTTTGATGGGGACGGTGAGATCAAGATCGCTGCCGTCGTGACGCCGCACATCGGCGGCGTTCTCACGGTCTACAAGTATTCACGCGGGGCGCTTCGACAAATCTATTCCCGCTTCGGATACTCGAATCATGCCATGGGATCCCGCGAGCTTGGATTGTCCACGGTCACAGATGCCGATGGTGATGGAATTGTGGACATCGTGCTTCCGGATGCTTCACGCCGGAACGTCAAGGCAGTGACCGTCAAAGGTGGACGGTTCGGAGAACTGGCTATCGCGCGCCACACGACACCGGTCAAAACGAACATTGTTGCGGCGGAGCTCGATGGCCAACCCGGTGAAGAAGTGATTTACGGCCTCGAGGACAATACCGTGGTTGTGCTTCGCTTCCGTCGCTGACTTGCGTCCGTGATTTAGATCCGCCGCCTCCCAATCGGGCTGGACGCAATCGTGGGCAGCAGGACACCGAACACCACGATTCCGATGGCGATCCAATCCAGGAGCGACACCTCCGTTCCGAGGTAGAGCCAGGACATCAAGGCACCGAGTGGTGCAATCAAAGTCAGGAGCAAGCTCACCATGCCGACGGTGAGATAGCGCAGGGCGTAGTTGTACAGGAAAAAGGGTCCGGTGCTTCCGATGACACCAAGGTAAAGCAGCGTCAGGACCACGTTCGTATCCATGTTCGAAAATGGATTCGCCGGGTGGTCCACAGCAACCATGACGATCAGACCGACCACAGCGGCCATGGTCAGCTGGATGCTTGTGACCGCCATGGCGCGGCCATGGACCTGGGCGATCCGCCTCGCAATCAGCTGTGCCCCACAGATGACCAGCACGCCGATGGTGAGAAGCATGTCACCGAGCGGGGTGCCGCCGCCGTGATCTTCTTGTCCATAGACAAGCAGGACGGCGCCGATGAGCGCCACGACGGCGCCCGCAACGACACTGGCGCTGAGGGATTCCCGGAGTACGAGCCAGCCCAGGAGGGGCATCAATATCGGCTGGGTGCTGAGCAGCACGGTTCCACTCACGGCGCTGCTCAGGGACAAACCCCAGACCATGAACACGGCGGCGATCCCGGGATCGAGGATGCCCAGCAGAACAGGTCCCCAGCCAATTGCCTTTAGGTTGCGCCCCTGTCCGGCGAGCAATGCGATCGACCACATCGTCAAGGCGCCGATCGTGAATCGCCCGCTGACGATCTCCGAGAGCAGAAGAGCATCGACGATCGACTTGTTCGCGATCATGGTCGACGCCCAGAAGGCTGAAGCCAGGATCAAGGCGGAGACGGGCATGCCGATGATTCCGTGCTTGAGTCGCAGCAGTGCCCACGGCGTTGAGAAAATATTGCCGTCGGTGGACCGCGTTGCGTTTTCACATTCGCCGTGTGCAACGGGCGATTTGCCGGACAGTACCCTGAAATCTCACTTTGACCCAATGACCATTCATTGCGGGCTGAAAGTGGATTGTTCTAAAACGGGTGCGGGGCAATGCCCCGTCGACATCACGCTGGGGAGGGCCCATGGCCTCGTACCAATACATCTACACCATGAGCGGCCTCACAAAGACCTATCCGGGCGGGCGGGAGGTTCTCAAGGATATCCGCCTGTCATTCTTGCCGGGCGCCAAGATCGGAGTTCTCGGGTACAACGGTGCGGGGAAGTCGACGCTGCTCAGAATCATGGCGGGGCTCGAGACGGAATTCGGGGGGGAGGCATGGGCCGCGGAGGGTGCAAAGGTCGGCTTCCTGCCGCAGGAACCGGAGCTTGATTCATCCAAGGACGTTCTCGGAAATGTCATGGAGGGCGTGGCGGAGACCAAGGCGCTTCTCGACCGTTTCGAGGAGGTCAGTGCCCGCTTTGCTGAACCTCTCGACGATGAAGAGATGCAGGCCTTGATCGACGAACAGGGAGTGCTTCAGGAGAAAATCGATGCCGCCGACGCGTGGGAGCTCGATCGTCACATCGAGATCGCTATGGACGCGCTGCGATGTCCTCCCCCCGAAACTGATGTCACAAAGCTATCGGGTGGCGAACGTCGTCGCATCGCATTGTGCCGGTTGCTGCTGTCGCACCCGGATCTGCTGCTGCTTGACGAACCGACAAATCATCTCGACGCGGAGTCGGTCGCGTGGCTGGAGCGATTCCTCCATGACTATCCGGGGACGGTCGTGGCCGTGACGCATGACCGTTATTTCCTGGACAATGTTGCCGGTTGGATCCTGGAGCTCGACCGGGGACATGGTCTTCCCTTCAAAGGCAATTATTCGTCGTGGCTTGAGCAGAAGCAGACCCGACTGGAGCAGGAAGGAAAACAGGAAGAGGCCCGCCAGCGCACACTCGCGCGGGAACTTGAATGGATCCGCCAGGCCCCTCGCGCGCGGCAGGCGAAGAGCAAGGCGCGCGTCAGCGCCTATGAAGCGCTTTTGTCAGACGAGTTTGAGAAATCGCGAGAAAAGGCCCAGATCATGATTCCGTCAGGTCCACGATTGGGCGACCTTGTGTTGGATGTGGACCATGTCGGCAAGGGTTTCGATGACCGTCTACTCATTGAAGACATGTCGTTTCGCGTACCGCCTGGTGCCATCGTCGGCATCATCGGTTCCAATGGCGCGGGCAAGACCACATTGTTTCGAATGATCACCGGCGAAGAGACGCCGGATTCCGGAAACCTGCGATTGGGCGACTCAGTGGTATTGGGATATGTCGATCAGTCGCGTGACGCGCTCGATCCGAGTCATACCGTATGGGAGGAGATTTCGGAGGGTTTGGACGAACTGGAACTCGGAAAAAGGAGAATGGCCAGCCGGGCGTATGTCGGTGCTTTCAATTTCCGTGGCGCCGACCAGCAGAAAAGAGTCGGCCAGCTTTCGGGTGGTGAACGAAATCGCGTTCATCTGGCAAAAATCCTGAAATCCGGCGCAAACTTCATTCTTTTGGATGAGCCGACCAATGATCTGGACGTGGATACCCTGCGGGCTCTGGAGGAGGCGCTTCTGGAGTTTGCCGGCTGTGTGATGGTGATCAGCCACGATCGTTGGTTTCTGGACCGGACCGCAACGCATATCCTCGCGTTTGAGGGCGATAGCCACGTCGAGTGGTTCGAGGGCAACTACGAGGCTTATGAGGAAGACAGGCGTCGGCGATTGGGAGACGAGGCCGACCAGCCTCATCGTATCAAGTACAAGCCGCTGCAGCGGACGTAGCGGTCACGCGAGGCAGAGCCCTCGGCGTAGTTGGATGCAACAATCTCGAATAAGTATGGTGCGAGGTACCGTGCGACTCGTTCGGAAATCACTCGTCTGCGGATGATTTGTTTCGCAGCTCCGCAATGAGGGTCTCGACACCGCCTCCGCCACGTCGGATGACGGACGCAAACTCGTCCCGCTGTGTTATGGCCATGCTGACACCTTCGACAATCACATCAATGATCTTGTGATCGTCACCGGTCTTTCGGACTCGCCAATCGACGCGAACTGCAGGTCCATCAGGAGGTTTGATCTCGCTCGAAACAATGGTGTCACGCTTGCTGGCGGGACGTTCGCCATCCACCAGCAGTTTCTCACCTGAATACTGACGGAATCGATTCGCGTAGGTGGTCACGATGAAATCGGCAAACAGCGACTGATACTCGACCTTCTGCTCGTCAGTGGCGCGACGCCAGTAACGTCCAAGAACAAAGCGGCTGATTGTGTCGACATCGAACCCCTTGCGGAACAGCCGGGCAAATTCTGTCAAACGATCTTCTTCGGAGACATCTGCATTGGTGATGGCGCCGATCGTTTCCTCACCGAGCGACTCAATGAATTGCCTGGGACTGAGCGTTTCGGCCGTGCTGGGGAGCGCAAACAGCAGCGCGGACAGCGCAAGAATTGATGCGATCGGAAGGAGACGACGCGCGTACATGAATCGGAGAGAGCGTTACTTTGCGACGGCAGAAACTTGATTCTCCTCCACTTGCTCGTCCTCATCCCAGGAAATCTCAGGCATGGGGACGGACTGCGGAGGATGTCCGTTTAGGATCTCATCGGCGCGGCGCTGACGATAAAGACTGCGCACCGTTGCATAGAAATCGATGGCGCCTCGCTCGATTTCGTCTAGCGTCTCGATGTTTCGTGAGCGCGTGTCGATCGCCCGCATTCCGTAGCGAACCCACGAGATCGCGTAGCGATCCGTGCGATTGGCATACCACATGACCGGATCCATCAATGTGTCTCCAACCAGACCCACGGTGTCGCGGACTGGAGACGGACCCAGCAGAGGCAGAACCAGATAGGGCCCTTCGCCAAAACCCCAAACCGCGAGAGTCTGGCCGAAATCTTCGTTGTGGAACTCGATGTCGGTAACATCGAACACGCCACCCAACCCGACGGTGGTGTTGGCCAGGAACCGACTCCCGGTTTCACCGGCCCGGTCTGTCTCACCCTGGAGAATATCATTCGCCAGAATTACCGGAGATCTCAGATTGTCGAGGAAGTTCTTCACCATCTCTCGCCCGAAATCGGGCACGACTCCCCGATAAGCCTGAGCGACGGGCTTCAGGAGCACCCGGTCCAGGGCGCGATTGAACTCGAACATCGCCCGATTGAAGGGTTCCCACGGATCGTTGATGGCTGCGAGCTCTGCGCGCGCATCGGGATCGTTGGTCATCGGGGTGGCGCAGGCGGATAGCGACAGCGCGACGACCAAGCCAATCGCCGATAGGCGACCCGCGATTTCAGTCTTCAAGCTCATTAAAAACCCACCACCAAAATCGCTTGTTTTGTGCTGAATTCCGGTTGAGTCACGGGATGATCCAAAACGGTTCTCGGTTTCACGGTTAGCTAATTTCTGACAAGTGCCCGTCGATGAGAACTTGCCAGTAATCGGGTGCGCCCGATGTCACGTGTTTGGATTGGCATTGCGAGCATTTCACTATCATACCTTTGGTTTCAACACCAGTGAGGTGAGCAACATGTTGTTACCCGACACCGGTCTGTGACCAAATCGCATCTTTCCCGGAGGTCAGATGTGTCCTTGATGTCGCCCCTACGGGTCACTCCGAAACTCAATTGGAAATAACCGTTTTCGGCTTGGATTCTCCTTGAGAGCCTAATTGACTATTATATAAACATATGTTTATATATCGATTATAGCAATTGCCGGTCTTGCTATCCCGAACCATTGTTAACGCGCCCCAATCGTAGCAAGGGTCAATGAATACACTCTTAAACGTCCTCCGTGCCGCAGCGGAACCCACGCGTTTGCGGCTTTTGGCACTGTGTGCCGAGACCGAGCTCACGGTGACCGAACTCACACAAATACTCGGCCAAAGTCAGCCGCGGGTGTCCCGTCATTTGAAGGTAATGTGCGAAGCCGGGCTCTTGGACCGGTTCCGTGAAGGAACATGGGCCTTTTACAGGCTGAAGGACGATGGTGAGCAAGGACATTTTGCGCGAACACTGGTCGAGTTGATCCCTCAACAAGATGTCGAGCTCGCCCGTGATTTTGAGCGCCTTCAGTCCATCAAGAAGGCGAGAGCAGATGCCGCGGCAGCCTATTTTGGCGCCAACGCGGCGCATTGGGATGAAATCCGGTCTCTTTATGTGCCGGAGACGGACGTCGAAGGCGCGCTGCTTGCAGCGTTCGGCGACGACGAAATCTGCGAGTTCCTTGATGTCGGTACAGGAACCGGCCGCATGCTCGAATTGTTCGCGGACCGATTCGAGCGCGGAATTGGGATCGATCTTTCGCATGACATGCTTGCGGTGGCCCGAACGAACTTGGAGCGGTCGGGGTGCGGCCACTGTCAGGTTCGGCATGGAGACATGTATCACCTGCCGTTGTCGACTGGCAGCATCGATGCTGTGACGTTTCACCAGGTCCTTCATTTCGCCTCAGATCCGGCCGCTGCAATTATAGAGGCCGCCCGGGTGTTGCGGACGGGCGCGAGGTTGGCGGTGGTTGATTTTGCCCCGCACACCCTCGAGTTTCTTCGCGAAGAGCACGCCCATCGCCGGCTTGGGTTTTCGGACTCGGAAGTCATTGAGTGGTTCGAGGCGGCGCATCTCTTTCCCGGCGAAATATCGCACCTCGAGGGCGATCCATTGACGGTCGTTGTTTGGACGGCGTCAAAAACAGCGACCGAAGAACGGAAGGCCGCGTAATGACTGTTGAAGCCGCGGTTTCCCCCATTGTCGAACGCTTGAGTGCGCTCGCTCTCCGATTCTCCGGAATGGAACATCTAGGAGTGTCCTTCGAGTTTTTCCCGCCAAACACAGCGGAAATGGAGGAAACCCTGTGGACGTCGATACTCAGGCTGGCGCCGATAGAACCCGATTTCATCTCCGTCACTTATGGGGGGGGCGGAAGCACGCGAGATCGCACCCACGCGACCGTGCGCCGGATTCTCGACGAGACGTCTCTCACGCCGGCAGCTCATTTGACCTGTGTTGCCGCCACCCGTGAAGAAGTTGATGAAGTTGCGCGGGCTTACTGGGAGGCAGGCGTGCGGCACATTGTCGCGTTGCGAGGCGATCCTCCGGAAGCCGGTGCAGATTACGCACCTCATCCTGGTGGATATACATATGCCGTTGACCTCGTCGAGGGCCTTGCGCGCGTCGCAGATTTCGATATTTCGGTTGCCGCTTATCCAGAGACGCATCCCGAGGCACCCGATGACGCCTTCGATCTTGAAAATCTGAAGCGCAAGGTCGACGCCGGGGCGAGGCGTGCGATCACCCAGTTTTTCTTCGATACAGAGGTATTTCTGCGTTTCCGGGATCGCGTGCGACGCGCTGGAATTGATGTACCCCTGATCCCCGGAATTTTGCCCGTTACCAATTTTGAACAGGTCGTCCGCTTTGCCGGCCTCTGCGGCGCGGGAATTCCCGGCTGGCTCTCCCGTTTGTTCGAATCACTTGGTGGTGATCCCGAGACACGCAAACTGGTCGCGGCAATGGTCGCCGGTGAGCAGTGTCGAATACTGGCGGCGGAAGGTGTCTCCAATTTCCATTTCTATACGCTCAACCGTGCCGACCTCACGTTCGCCATGTGCCACACGCTGGGACTCAGGCCGTCGACGAACGACGCCGAGGCTAACCAGATACTCTGATGCACGATATCGTGGCCAGACCAGATCCGAGAGCACTTCTCGAGCAATTGCTCGATGAGAGGATTCTTGTGCTCGATGGAGCTATGGGCACCATGATCCAGGACTACGATCTTGCCGAGAAGGAATTTCGTGGCAGGCAGTTCTCCGATCATTCTCATGACCTCAAGGGTAACAACGACCTCCTGAATCTCACGCAGCCGGAGATCGTGCGTGAAATCCACCGAGCTTTCCTGGACGCCGGGGCAGATATCCTCGAGACCAATACCTTCAATGCAACGTCGATTGCCCAGGCCGACTACGGCTTGCAGGAGGCCGTGTATGAAATCAACCGGGCAGGTGCGCGGTTGGCTCGTGATGTTGCCGACGACGTGACGGCCTCGACACCGGGAAAGCCGCGATTCGTGGCCGGTGTTCTGGGCCCGACAAACCGAACGGCTTCGATCTCGCCGCAAGTCAACGATCCCGGGTTTCGAAATGTCACGTTCGACGATCTGGTCGGTGCCTATATAGAAGCCTTGCGCGGACTGATGGATGGCGGTGCCGATATCGTTCTTGTCGAAACGGTGTTCGATACCCTCAATGCCAAGGCAGCCATCTACGCCATACGGAAGTTCTTCGTTACCCGTGGAATCGATCGACCAGTGATGATATCCGGAACCATTACGGATGCTTCGGGTCGGACACTTTCAGGTCAGACAGCGGAGGCGTTTTGGAATTCGGTTGCACATGCCAAACCGATATCGGTGGGTCTCAATTGCGCTCTCGGTGCCGAGGCACTTCGCCCCTACGTTCAGGAACTGGCGCGTGTGGCCGGAATATCGGTCAGTGTGCACCCCAATGCCGGGCTGCCCAACGAATTCGGTGGATATGATGATACTCCGGCCTACATGGCCGAGCAGCTGGGAGAATTCGCCGAGAGCGGGTTCGTCAACATCGTGGGTGGCTGTTGCGGCACCACACCGCGGCATATCGGTGCAATCGCCGACGCGGTGGCCGACTTGCCGGCGCGCGTGAGGCCCGAGATTGAGCCGCACTGCCGCTTGAGTGGCCTCGAGCCTCTGACAATTGGCCCTCTGACCGGGTTCGTGAATATCGGTGAGCGCACGAACGTCGCGGGATCGGCGAAGTTCGCCAAACTGATCCGCGAGGGCGACTACGGGGCCGGTCTGGAGATCGCGCGTCAACAGGTCGAGAATGGCGCGCAGGTGATCGACGTGAACATGGACGAAGCGATGCTCGATTCCGAGGCTGCGGTCGAGACATTCCTGCGTCTGGTCGCTGCCGAGCCCGACATCTCACGGGTTCCCGTGATGGTTGATTCCTCGAAATGGTCGGTCATCGAGGCCGGCCTCAAGAACGTCCAGGGAAAGGGTGTGGTCAACTCGATCAGTCTCAAGGAAGGCGAAGAGGCTTTCATCGAGCAGGCCGAAGAGATCTTGCGCTATGGCGCTGCGGTTGTGGTTATGGCTTTCGATGAGTCGGGCCAGGCAGACTCCAGTGAACGGATGGTCGAGATTTTGACCCGTTCCTACAGGATCCTCACCGAGGAAGTCGGATTTCCTCCTTGGGACATCATTCTTGACCCAAATATCTTTCCCATTGCGACTGGCATCGAGGATCACGACAACTTCTCGGTCGATTTCGTCGAGGCGACACGAACCATTAAGAAGGAGCTGCCTCACGCCCTGATTTCCGGCGGCATCAGCAATATGTCCTTCTCTTTTCGCGGCAACAACGCGGTGCGGGAGGCCATGCATTCGGTGTTTCTCTATCACGCTCTCGAAGCTGGAATGGACATGGGAATCGTGAATGCCGGCCAGCTCGCTGTTTACGCCGACATTCCGGAAGATTTGCGCGAGAGGGTAGAGGACGTCGTGCTGAATCGGCGTGCTGACGCGACGGAACGACTGCTCGAAGTTGCGGACAATGTAAAGAGCCAGCGCAAGGACCGAGGTCCGGATCTCTCTTGGCGGGAACAACCGGTGGCCGAACGTCTTTCCCATGCCCTGGTCGAGGGCATTGCCGACTTCGTGGTCGAGGATACTGAAGAGGCCCGCCTCGCGGCCAATCGCCCTCTCGACGTGATTGAGGGTCCGCTCATGGATGGCATGAATGTTGTCGGTGACCTCTTCGGGTCGGGCCAGATGTTCCTGCCGCAGGTTGTCAAAAGTGCCCGCGTCATGAAGCAGGCTGTGGCACATCTGATCCCGTTCCTGGAGGCGGAGAAGGAGGAAAGCGGGGAATCCCTGACAAAGGGCAAAATCGTCACGGCAACCGTCAAGGGTGACGTGCACGATATCGGCAAGAACATCGTGGGTGTGGTGCTCCAGTGCAACAACTTCGATGTCGTCGATCTCGGCGTCATGGTGCCCTATACCCGGATTCTTGAAACAGCCAAGGCCGAGAACGCCGACATGATTGGGCTGTCCGGTCTGATTACACCGTCATTGGGAGAAATGGAGATCGTGGCGGCCGAAATGAAGCGGGCCGGATTCTCCGTGCCATTGCTGATCGGTGGTGCGACCACTTCGAAGATTCACACCGCCGTCAAAATCGCTCCGAACTACGATGCCCCCGTCATTCACGTGGTCGATGCATCTCGTGCCGTGGGAGTTGCCGGTGCCCTCATGAGCGAGTCTCAACATGAGCCGTATGTCGCCGAGATCGCAGAGGAATATCAATCACTGCGTGAGAATTACCAGGGTAGGGCTCAGGGAGGGCGTCAGCACACTCTGGAGGGCGCACGGCAGGCCAAACATGCAATTGA
This sequence comes from Alphaproteobacteria bacterium UBA2966, assembly GCA_002348365.1. GTDB lineage: Bacteria > Pseudomonadota > Alphaproteobacteria > UBA2966 > UBA2966 > UBA2966. The sequence goes on from DEBC01000119.1 coordinate 69,494, forward strand.
TTGGGCGTTGGCCGAACCGCCGCGACCGAAGTCGTTGGGTCTGGAGGTGTTCGACCAGTACGAGCTTGGTGACCTTGTTGATCGAGTTGACTGGACCCCCTTCTTTCGCACGTGGGAACTTGCGGGCACATTCCCAAAGATTCTCGATGATCCGAAAGTGGGTGAAGCAGCTCGGGAACTGTATACCGACGCACAGGCGATGCTAGCGAAGATCGTCGCCGAGAAGTGGCTCACGGCGCGCGCCGTCATCGGGATTTTTCCGGCCAACAGTGTTGGCGACGACATAGAAGTGTATGTGGATGAAGGACGCAATGACGTCCGCATGCGATTCCATTTCCTCCGGCAGCAGATGATCAAGAACACGGCGCGGGCCAACTTCTCTCTAGCCGATTTTGTGGCCCCGAAGGACTCGGGCGTGGCGGATTATCTCGGAGGATTTGCTGTCACAGCGGGAATTGGCATTGAAGACAAACTTGCGGAGTTCGAAGCCCAGCACGACGACTACAACGGTATTCTGTTGAAGGCACTCGCTGACCGCCTCGCCGAGGCATTCGCCGAGCGCATGCATGAGCGTGTTCGAAAGGAATTCTGGGGCTACGCGGCCGATGAAGCGCTGGAGAATGATGCTCTCATTCATGAGGATTATCAGGGAATTCGGCCCGCGCCCGGCTATCCGGCATGCCCGGACCACAGCGAAAAAACGTCCCTGTTCGAGCTGCTGGATGCTCCAGGAAACGCAGGGATCACGTTGACAGAGGGGTTTGCCATGCTGCCCGCCGCAGCCGTGTTGGGATTCTATTTTGCTCATCCGGAATCTCAGTACTTCGGGATCGGCAAGATCGGCCGCGATCAGGTCGCGGATTATGCGGGGCGCAAGGGCACATCGCTGGAACAGGCGGAGCGTTGGCTCGCGCCCAATCTGGGTTACGAACCGGACAACGTTCGCAATGTCGATCAACTCAATTGAGAACAGTGCCAGCTAGCAGCCACTCTTTCATGTGACCGATACCGTGTCGCCAGAACGGTGCTGGGTTCGGGCGGTGCCTTCGTATCCTTACCAGGGAAGTTCGGTGCCGTCGTGGTTGAGGAACTGGCCGGTGTGCCCCGGCGTCAATGTCTCAAACAGTGTTCGCATGTTGCCGACACTTTCTTCTGGGGCGAGGTCAGCATTCGCTCCACCCATATCCGTCTGCACCCAGCCGGGACTGACGGCTACACAGACCACGCCGCGATCCGCCAGGGCATCAGCGACACATTTCACGGCCATATTCACCGCTGCTTTCGAAGTTCGATAGGCGAGGTTGGACGTTGCCCTTGCCAGTTCGATCGATCCAAGCTTGCTGGAGATAGTTGCCATCTTCTTGAGATCGCTGGACGTGACGTGATCGACGAAAGATTCGAGCACATGCGTGGCACCGAGGACATTGACCATAAGCGTTTCCTCCCAGTTGCCGTAGTCGGTCTGCCCCAGCTTCCAGCCTCGGCCGCCCAGGATGCCCGCATTGCTGATCAGAATATCGATCGGTTGATCACTGAGGTTCTGAGCCACTGTGGAGACAGAAGCGGCTTCGGTAACCTCCATTCTGTGAACACTGACGGCATCCGGCCTGGCCGCGGCAATAGTGCCGAGCTCAGATGCCTCCTCGGGATTGCGGCAGCAGGCGTGTACACGCCAGCCATCGGCGCCGTATTGGCGGGCAAACTCGAGACCCAATCCTCTGTTCGCGCCGGTAATCAGCACTGTTGGCATGACAGCTCCCTTTCGACCCGTCCGTGCAGGTGTGATCCGACTGCACGGCTGGGCGTTGGATCGTTGCAGGCCTGGATGTAGAGTCCAGCCGAGAAATTTCTTTAGATGGTGTGGAGAGGCAGATCAAATGTCGCTGACGGCAAAAACGTGCGTTCCCTGCCAAGGGGGGATTCCTCCATTGACCCGCGTCGAGGCCGAACACTTCCTCAAAGAGGTTCCCGAGTGGGCATTGTCAGAGGATGGTGTCTGGATCGAGCGACAGTTCTCGTTTGATGATTTCGCGATGGCTCAGGCCTTCGTCAACAAGGTTGGTGAACTGGCCGAGGAGGAGGGTCACCATCCGGATATCACGTTCGGATGGGGATACGCCAAGGTGGTTTTCTATACACACAAGATCAAGGGTCTCCATGAGAACGACTTCATCATGGCTGCCAAGGTCGACCAGTTTTCCTGAGCTACGGTTGCTCCGCGGCCTCCGCCCTTTCCTTCGGATCACCATAGCCGCCGCCTGACGGCGTCTGGATCACGAAGACATCGCCCGGCATCATTTCGATTTCGTCGCACGAGTCGAGCTCAACGGTCGAGCCGTCAAGGCGTTCTACCCAGGTGCGACCGCATGTGCCGGACGCGCCGCCGGCCATGCCATAGGGAGGGACCTTGCGGTGACCCGAAACGATCGCCGCGGTCATCGGCTCCAGGAACCGAATTCGGCGAAGTGACCCGTCGCCACCGTGATGGCGGCCCGAGCCCCCCGAGCCGCGACGCATCTCAAATCGCTCGAGGATCACGGGATAGCGCCATTCAAGGATTTCCGGGTCGGTCAATCGCGTGTTCGTCATGTTGGTGTGCACGCAAGAGGTCCCATCAAAGTCAGGTCCAGCCCCCGAGCCTCCACAGATTGTCTCGTAGTACTGCCAGCGTCCGCCTCCGAATGTGAAGTTGTTCATGGTGCCCTGTGCCGCGGCCATGGTCTTGAGGGCGCCGTACAAAGTATCCGTGACCATCTGTCCGGTTTCGACGTTGCCGGCAACCACCGCGGCTGGATAGCGGGGCGCCAGCATCGACCCTTCCGGCACATGGATTTCAAGAGGTTTCAGGCAACCGCCGTTGAGCGGGATGTCGTCGTCGATGAGTGTCCTAAAAACGTAGAGCACGGCGGCTTTCACAACCGCAGTCGGCGCATTGAAATTGGTCGGAAGTTGCGCCGAGGTCCCCGTGAAATCGATGCGTGCTGTTCGCGCCTCGCGGTTGATCGAGATGGCGACGGATATCTGGCTGCCATCATCGAACGGATACCTGAATTGCCCGTCCGAGAGGACATCCAGGACGCGGCGGACCATCTCCTCGGCATTGTCCTGGACATGGCCCATATAGGCCTGGACGACGTCGAGACCGAATTCATCGATGATGCGGTGGAGCTCTTGGACGCCTTTTTCGTTGGCAGCAATCTGCGCACGAAGATCGGCTAGATTCTGCTCCATGTTGCGGGTCGGCCACGCTCCGGCAGAGAAGAGTTCACGCACCTCCGTCTCACGAAACCTGCCACCGTCCACCAGACAGAAGTTATCGATCAGAACACCTTCCTCGTCGATACTGGTTGAGCGTGGCGGTACGGAGCCAGGCGAGATTCCGCCGATTTCAGAGTGATGGGCGCGCGAGCCCACGAAGAACAGCAACTCCTCGCCGGCACCATCGAAGACGGGCGTGATCACGGTGATGTCGGGCAGGTGGGTGCC
>DEBC01000119.1:73321-78834 GCA_002348365.1 Alphaproteobacteria bacterium UBA2966
CCGTTATAGGGCGTGTTCAAGGTGTAGACGTCGCCGTGCTTCATTGCACCCCGGCGTTCGCGGATGACAGTCGAGATGCTCTCACCCATGGCGCCAAGATGAACGGGAATGTGCGGCGCATTCGCGACGAGGCTGCCAGTCGGATCGAAGATTGCGCAGGAAAAGTCGAGTCTCTCCTTGATATTCACCGAATGGGAAGTGTTCTGAAGGACGACACCCATCTGTTCCGCGATGGACATGAACAGGTTGTTGAAAATCTCCAACATCACCGGGTCGACATCCGTGCCGACCGCCACGCGTGCCTCTCGCGGCACGATCCGCGTGAGGACAAGATGGTTCCGCGCAGTCAGTGAAGCCTGCCAGCCGGGCTCAATTATATTCGTGCCGTGTGGCTCGATGATGATCGCAGGACCGGTCAACCGGTCTCCGGGAAGCATCTCGGCTCGATCGACGACGGGGACGTCGTGGCGTCTCCCCTCGGAGAAGATGGTTGTGGACTGTAGCTGCGGGATGTCGCTGTCGATCCGCGTGGAGAGATCTTCAGAGACTACGGGATCCGCAATCTCCGCACCGCCTCCGACTGCCTCAATGATGGCTGCTTCGATGATGAGGTTTTTGTCTGAGCTGACGAATCCGTAGCGTTGACGATGGGCGCGTTCGAACCGGCGGACGATATCCTCGGGTGCGCCGGACTCGATCTGTATGGGTGAGTCGGTCCCCTCGTAGCGGACGAGGAGGCGGCGGTGGATCTGAATCGGTGAGCCGGGCTCAAGTTGGCGCACGAGCTCTTCGCGACCGCTGTTCTCCAGCTCGAGGAATACGCGTTCAAGTTCGGGGACGATGGTATCATCAAGCGCGTGCTCAATGGCGCGCTCACGCATCGCCGTAACATCGGCAAGGCCCATACCATAGGCCGACAACACGCCAGCGTGGGGATGGATGAATATCTTCGTCATGGCGAGGGAGTCCGCGACCCTGCACGCGTGTTGCCCACCGGCCCCGCCGAAGCAACACAATGTGTAACGGGACACATCGTACCCACGCTGGACGGAGATCTTCTTGATTGCGTTGGCCATGTTGTCGACCGCGATCGACAGGTAGCCATCGGCAACCTCTTCCGGCGTCCGGCGGTCACCCATTGCCCCATAGATTTCGTCGGAGAGCCGCTGGAACTTCTCTCTTACAACTTCGACGTCGAGTGTCGAGTCCGCTTTGGGGCCGAAAACTCTGGGAAAGAAATCGGGATCGAGTTTGCCAACCATGACGTTGCAGTCGGTCACGGTCAGTGGCCCGCCGTTGCGATAGCAGGCAGGTCCCGGATCCGCACCCGCAGAGTCGGGCCCAACCCGATAACGCGCACCGTCAAAGTGGAGAATTGATCCACCGCCTGCCGCGACGGTGTGGATGTACATCATGGGTGCACGCATACGTACGCCTGCAACCTCGGTTTCGAAGGCGCGCTCGAAGGCGCCATCGTAATGCGAAACATCCGTAGAGGTGCCCCCCATGTCGAAGCCGATGACGCGCTCGAAGTCCGCCATGAGTGAGGTTTTCACACCACCCACAACACCGCCGGCAGGCCCCGACAGAATGGCGTCTTTGCCCTGAAAGAGCCCTGCGTCGGTCAGGCCTCCGTTTGACTGCATGAACATCAGTCGAGTGCCGGTGCGGGGGTCGCGAAGAATATCGGCTGCCACTGTATCGACGTAGCGTCTCAGGATTGGCGAGAGGTAAGCGTCGACCACTGTGGTATCGCCGCGCGGCACAAGCTTCATCAGGGGACTGACTTCGTGACTCAGTGACACCTGCGTGAAACCGATCCGCTTCGCTAAATCGCCGATGGCGCGTTCGTGTTCGGGATATCGGTAACCATGGATCAAAGCGACGGCAACCGAGCGGAAGCCGTCCGCAAACGATCGCTCTAGCTCTGACTCGATGGTCCCTCGATCAAGCGGAGTGAGCACGTCACCGTTGGGTCCAATGCGTTCGCGCGCTTCGACCACACGATGGTAGAGCATCTCCGGCAGCACGATGTGCAGGTCGAATAGCCTTGGTCGGCTCTGGTAACCGATGCGCAGTACATCGGCGAATCCCTCGGTGGTCACGAATAGCGTGGGCTCCCCCTTGCGTTCCAGGAGGGCGTTGGTTGCGACCGTGGTTCCCATTTTGACCGACGCAATGTCCGCCACCGGCAGTGCATCTCTGGACCCGATACCTAGCACATCTCGAATGCCCTGGAGGGCAGCATCCGCGTAGCGGCCCGGATTCTCGGACAACAGCTTGTGTGTCGTGATGCCGCCATCCGGGTCGCGAGCAACGATGTCCGTGAAGGTGCCTCCACGATCGATCCAGAACTGCCAGCGCGAGCCGGTTTTCGCCGCATTCGTCATGATTCTGCGTCCTGCGGCGTCGACAGGTCCTAGAGAAAGACAGTGCCGCCGTCGACCATGATGGTCTGTCCGGTCACGAACTTGGAATCATCGCTGGCCAGCCAAACCACGGTGCCTGTGAGATCGTTGGGTTCGAGGTTCCGTTGCAGTGTTTGCGACTTGGCAATCACTTCCTTCGCGCGTTCGGCCTTGTCGCCGAAGAAGTTCTCTGTCGCTTCGGTGAGTACGGCGGAAGGCGCTACAGCGTTGACACGAATCCAGTCACGGCCAAGCTCTCGGGCGATGACCCGGGTGATTCCCACGACGGCGCCCTTTGATGCCGCGTAGTCGATGGCGTAGGGGGTTCCATACACGAAAGCCAACGTGGAGATGTTGATCATGCTACCGCCGCCCGCGTCCCGCATCGGGCCGACCGCAGCTTTGCAGCACTGCCAGACCCCTTTGACGTTCACGTTCATGACTCGGTCCCATTGATCCTCTTCGAGGTTCTCGAACCGGCCGGTGACGATGTCGCCGTAAAGAGCTGCGTTGTTCACCAGTACATCCAGTTTCCCGAATTCCTTTACCGCAAGTTCCGCAATCGCGGTGCAACTTGTCATATCGGTTACATCATGGTTGGTGCCGATGATCTTGCCTCCGGCTTGCTTGACGAGATCGACCGTCTCAGTGGTATCGAGGATGTCCCCGGCAACCACTGCGGCACCCTCTGATGCCAATCGTTGCGCGTAGGCCTGCCCGATTCCCCGTGCGGCTCCTGTAACGATGGCGACCTTTCCTTCGAGCTGCATTTGGGCTCCTTCCCGTTGATTGGCGTTGCGAGGCGAACTCAGTTGATCCTAGAAACGCCCTCCGGGGCGGTCAATGCGGCCCCGCCAGTTGAAAAGCGGGCGACGGGGCGGATTTCGAGCCGACTTTGTAATCGTGGGTGGGCGTTCTAATATTGCATCCGGGGGAGGACACCTGCGTTGCTACCTTTACCGGGAGGAATGCTATGAGACTATTAGTGTGTTTATTGGTCGTGTTGAGCACTGGTGCGTACGCCTTGCAAGACAGGGATCACCGGCAGGCGGCAACTAGTATCTTCAATCCGCTCTGCGCGCCAGCCGGGTCAGTCGTGCGGATCGAGTTTGCCAATACCAGTGGAAGTTTCGACGGTATCCGTACCAGGCACGAGAATTGCCCCTGGTACAAGGAGTAACCTCGGCGCAGTTTTTCTCGGCCAGCAGCCTTAATGCTCTGCTCTTGCAGAAATTGAACACTATCCCGTCACCGGTCGATGTCGGCGCATTCTTGCGTGACATTTCGCGTGCACTTGTCCACGCCAGGATTTCGCAATGAGCATTTGGGGCAAGATTATCGGCGGGACAGCCGGCTTTGCCCTCGGCGGTCCACTCGGCGCCTTGCTGGGAGGACTTGCGGGTCATGCGTTCGACAGGATGCGTGGGACCCAGACAGATGGTGATGGCACGAAGCAAATGGCGTTCACCATTGGCGTCATCGTACTTGGCGCCAAAATGGCAAAGGCCGATGGGGTAGTCACAAAGGACGAGGTTCAGGCGTTTCGCGAAGTGTTTCACGTCCCGCCCGAGGAGGTGAAGAACGTGGCGCGGGTGTTTGACCTGGCTAAGAAGGATTCCCAGGGGTTTGAGCCGTATGCCCAGCAACTGGCGGGGATGTTCCGAGACAATCCAGCCGTCCTCGAGGATTTGCTCGACGGACTGTTTCACATTGCAAAAGCGGACAATGTTTATCACCCCGCCGAAAACGAATTCCTGCAGAATGTCGCGTCCATATTCGGATTCAGCGAGGCCGAATTTGATCGAATTCGAGCTGGCCACGTGGGCACAGATGACTCTGACCCCTACACGATCCTCGGTGTGCCGCGAGACGCTTCAGATGATGACGTTAAGGGCCGCTATCGGAAGTTGATTCGTGAGCATCACCCCGACACCTTGATTGCGCAGGGTGTACCTCAGGAATTTGTCGATGTTGCGAACGAAAAACTGGCGGTGATTAACGATGCCTACGACCGCATTGCCAAGGAACGGGGGCTGACTTGACTCACTGTCTGCCGGTTGTCGTGGACCAAATCAGCATTTCAGGCCGGCAGACGACCTCCTGACACCGTGCGAACCGTCCTCTCTCCAAATCATGATGGGCGTCCCGGCGACGTGGAGATAGACATGCTGGTCATCCATTACACCGGTATGAAGGACTTCGAGTCGGCGCTCGCCCGGCTGACCGACCCGCGTGCAGAGGTAAGTGCTCACTACCTGATTGACGAGGACGGCGAAACGTACCGCCTTGTGCCCGAATACCGGCGAGCCTGGCATGCCGGGATCTCCTCGTGGCATCACACTAGTGACATTAACGGATGTTCGATCGGCATCGAGCTGGTCAATCCGGGGCACGAATTCGGATATCGGGCGTTTCCGGAGCCTCAGATGGCCGCGTTCCGTCAGTTGGCGGTGAATATTCTGGACCGTCATTCCATTCCCCCTCAACGGGTTCTTGGTCATTCGGATGTCGCCCCATTGCGGCGAAACGACCCGGGGGAATTGTTCGACTGGAAGGGTATGGCAGAGGCCGGTATAGGGAATTGGCCCGAGGCTTTTTCGTCTCTGTCCACCAGGAATGCTCGATCTCTGGAACCGGGTGCGCAAGGCGACGATGTGGGATCGCTTCAGAATCAGCTTGCGCAGTTCGGATATGGAATTGAAGCAACCCAGGTATTCGACCAGACAACCATGCAGGTCGTCACGGCATTACAACGCCATTTTCGTCCTGCGCGGGTCGACGGTGTGGCAGATCCTGAAACACGGTTGCGCCTTGCCGCGCTTGTCGAAGGCTAAGGTTGACGTAGCTCGCGTTGATTCCTAATTCTATTTCTGGTCAGACGGTCGGATGGCCGCCGCCACGGGATTCTATCCCGAGGGGGAGGAAAGTCCGGGCTCCACGGGGATACAGTGCCGGGTAACACCCGGCGAGGGTGACCTCAGGGAAAGTGCCACAGAAAGCAAACCGCCTGCGTGCCGTGAGGTTCGGGGGTAAGGGTGAAAGGGTGCGGTAAGAGCGCACCGCGGTCTCGGTAACGGGGCCGGCAGGGTAAACCCCACTGGGAGC
>DEBC01000119.1:79027-114697 GCA_002348365.1 Alphaproteobacteria bacterium UBA2966
TATGCCGTCAATACTGAATATGGGTCGACAAATTCCATATAGTATTCAATCAAGTCATACTCAGGGAACACTTTAGAGTTGAACGTAAATAAGATTTAGTCGTTTGGGAACGAAACACAATATCCACGAACTTCCATGAAACGGCCAAATTCGACCTTGTCAGAGCCCAAATTAGCAGAACTTGCTTAAATAAGAACATAAGAAGAACAATTTATTGCCATAATTCCTAATAATATACAACGTGATTAACCATTGGCGACGGCCTTTTGCAGTTACTGATTCCGCAGATGAAGTGAATTAAGGAAGTAGTGAGTGCTTAATAATATTGCTTTAAATTACTTGTATTTCCCATTGACGACCATTTAATCCCATGCTATCCCATAATGTCCCAAATAAAGTAGTGGTGCGGATTTAAGTTCGCAAGCGGCCTTGGGGCAGGGACAGCGGGCGAAACTGGGGGAGTGGTTTGGCACTCTTTCTATCCACATTTGTCAATCGCATCGACCGGAAGGGGCGGGTATCCGTGCCGGCGCCGTTCCGCACAGTCCTTGCGACTCAAACGTTCCCCGGGGTGATCGCCTTTCCTTCTTTTGTCGTGTCCGCCATCGAGGCATCGGGCATCGATCGCATTGAACGGTTGAGTGCCGGCATCGATCAGTTTGATCCCTTCAGCGATGAACATGACGCATTTGCCATCTCGATCCTCGCTGACTCGCATCAGCTTTCGTTCGATTCAGAGGGCCGAATCATGTTGCCCGAAGTGCTGCGGGAGCATGCCGGCATAACCGAACAAGCGGCCTTCGTCGGACGCGGTGCGACCTTTCAGGTTTGGGAGCCCGACGCGTTCCGTGGTTATCAAGAAGATGCGCGCAAACGGGCTCGCGAAGAACGAGGGAATCTACGCCTCGATGGCGGAACGGGCGGAGCACCGGCCGCGTGACGACCAATCGCAAGGTTGCAGTGAACGAGCCGGCGCACATGCCGGTGATGGTAGACGCAGTATTGGAATCATTGGCCCCACGGGACGGCGACTCATTTGTCGACGGGACCTTTGGCGGTGGCGGATACACCCGTGCCCTGCTGAAGGCCGCTGACTGCAAGGTTTGGGGGATCGATCGTGATCCCGATGCCGTGTTCCGCGGCGCTGATCTGATAGAGCGATATCCCGGACGCCTGGAGGTGATCGAAGGCAAATTCAGTGACATGGGATCGCTGCTTTCCGATCGCGGAATCACTGGCATAGACGGTGTGGCGCTGGATCTCGGTGTGTCCAGCTTCCAGCTGGAGGATAGGGCAAGGGGATTTTCGTTTCAGATCGATGGTCCCCTCGACATGAGAATGGGCGGAACGGGAAGAACTGCCGAAGAGGTCGTGAACGAGGAGGATGAATCGACCCTGCGAGATCTCATTCATTCCTATGGTGAAGAGCGTCATGCCGGGCGGGTTGCCCGGGCCATCGTCGCTGAACGCTCTCGAGAACCCATCCGTACAACGGGCCGGCTTTCAGACGTCGTGGTCAACGCGATGCCGAAAGCGTCGGCGCACCGACGCCGGGACATTCATCCCGCTACGCGAACATTCCAGGCGCTCCGGATTTATGTGAACGACGAAATCGGGGAACTCAAGCGTGGTCTCGCCGCGGCGGAACGCCTTCTCAATCCACGCGGCCGGCTGGCCGTGGTGTCATTTCATTCTCTCGAAGATCGGGAAGTTAAGCGTTTTCTCCAGGCCCGCGGAGGCTTGAAGCCCAGGACCTCGCGGCATCGCCCGCCGTTACCGTCGGAGGCTTCCGCACCGACATTCGAGCTGCTGTTTCGCGGCGTCCGCCGTCCGACCGATGCTGAGATTTCCAGAAATTCCCGCGCCCGATCCGCTCGCTTGAGAGCCGCAGTCCGAACCGAGACGGCGTCTTGCCAGGAAACGGTGTCGCCATGATGCGGCCGTTATACATCGCTGCGTTTGTGGTCGCCGTCATGCTGACCTACGGCCTCTATTCGATGAAGTACGAAGTCCAACGCTTGGAATCGAAGCTCCTGTCGCTGCAGACGGAACTCAGATCCGAACGCGAGGCGGTGCAGGTATTGCGGGCCGAGTGGAGCTATCTGAATAGTCCCGAGCGGTTGCAGAAGCTCGCCGCTCGGCATCTGGAGTTGACGCCGGTCTCATTGCATCGACTGGCTGCGCTCGACCGACTTCCACTCAAGGAAATCTTGCCCGATTCCGGGAAACGGGGACCGGAGCCAAATCCTTCTGCCTCCAAGACCTCTTGGAACAAGACCTCCAGCAGAAATGCTGCTATCGCGGATGGTGATCGTTGATGACCGGCTCGTATGAACAGATAAGCGAACAGCATCTGCCGTCGCGACTGGCAGAGTCCGTACGCCTTGAAGGCGCCCGTAAGCAGGCGGTAGAGACTGGGCGCACTCGCCTGGTGCTGGTGGCTGCGGTGTTTGCCTTTGCCTTCTTGGTGCTCGCCGGGCGTCTGGTCCATCTCTCTTCCATTGGTGAGGGCGGAAAGGGTCATCTGGCGCTGAGCGGAGGTGGCGAGATTGGACTTGCCCGCGCTGAGATCCTGGACCGCAACGGAGTGTTGTTGGCCAGCGACCTCGGTACCGCATCTCTCTACGCAAATCCGCGACTCGTTCTGGATGCCGCGGATGCATCTGCTCGGATTTCAGGCCTTCTTCCGGGTGTCGACCGGAGTGAACTTTTCTCGAAACTTTCCACGTCGAAGCGCTTTGTGTGGGTCAAGCGTCACCTCACGCCTCGTCAGCAATATGCCGTCAATGCACTGGGATTGCCCGGTTTCGCGTTTCTAGAGGAGCAGAAACGTGTTTATCCGCAGGGAAGCTTGGTGGGACACATTGTCGGCTATACCGGTGTCGATAATCGAGGTCTCGCGGGTATTGAGAAGCACCTCGACGAAAGGCTGGGCACTGCCGCCCGAAACGGTGGTGCCCAGCCGCCCCTGCGTCTCAGTTTAGACGTTCGCGTGCAGCATGTTCTCCGGCACCAGCTTTCGACTGCGATGGAAACGTACCAGGCACTTGGGGCGGCTGGTGTCGTCCTGGATGCCAATAGTGGTGAGGTCGTGGCGTCCGTCTCTTTGCCGGATTTCGATCCTCATCGTATCGATAAGGCGCCGGACGCCTACAGGTTCAATCGGGCCAGTCTAGGCGTTTATGAGATGGGCTCCACGTTCAAGATCTTTACGCTCGCGATGGCTTTGGAGCATGGGACTGCTGATCTCGCAGACAGCATTGATGCTCGAAAACCGATCCGTGTGTCGCGTTTCCTGATTCGAGACGATCACGCGAAGGAACGGTGGCTGTCTGTCCCGGAAGTGTTCATTTACTCCTCGAATATCGGTGCCGCGCGGTTGGCACTCGATGTGGGGGCAGAGCGTCAACGGAAGTTCCTTGATCGCATTGGATTGCTGCAGAAAGCCCCGCTTGAAATCTCTGAAGTCGGTCAGCCCATCGCTCCCGATCCCTGGCGTAAGGTCAGTACAATGACCGTGGCATTCGGTCACGGCATCGCCGTTTCACCCATTCAAATGGCGACCGCCGTCGCATCGCTCGTGAATGGCGGCATTCGCGTATACCCGACTCTCATGGCAGGGAATGCCAGCGTCACATCGGCTCAGGAACGCGTGGTCTCCGAGCGAACATCACAAACGTTGCGGCGGCTGCTCCGCCTTAATGTGGTCGAAGGAACAGGCACCAAGGCCGAAGTCCCGGGCTACTTCGTTGGCGGCAAGACGGGAACCGCGGAGAAGGTTGGTGCAAACGGGTACCGCCGCAGGGCCCTTCGATCCTCTTTCATCGGCGTATTCCCGACATCGGCGCCTCGATACGTGGTTTTGGTCATGCTCGATGAGCCGAAGGGCACGAAGGAGACATTTGGCTACGCCACCGCGGGGTGGACCGCCGCGCCTGTCGTTGGGCAGGTCATTAAGCATGCCGCGCCTCTACTCGGCGTCGAAGTCGATAGTCCCGATGGCCACGCGCCGTCCGAGAACGTCGACTTGGGCAGGAAAGGACGCCAGCTTGCTTCTTTCTGAATTAATCAACGGCGACGGCGCTTCCCCCGCACGCGGAGTGGACATCATCGGTATTACGTCCGACAGCAGGGAGGTGCGGCCCGGCTATCTGTTTGCTGCGTTGCCGGGCTCGACTCTGGACGGTCGCGACTATATCGACGATGCCCTTGATCACGGGGCGGTTGCGGTGCTGGCTGAGCCGGACACGGCCATTCCCCGCAAAAATGTTCATCTCGTCGCAGACTCGAATCCCCGCCACCGGCTGGCGGTCGTCGCGGCAAGATTTTACGGCGCACAGCCCGAAACCGTTGCCGCTGTTACGGGAACGAATGGCAAGACCTCCGTCGCCAATTTTGCGGCCCAGATCTGGTCGGCGACCGGTCGGATTGCCGGATGCATCGGCACTCTGGGTCTGCAGGCACCGGGCGTATCGGATTCTCTGTTTCACACCACGCCAGACCCGGTCGCGCTACACAAGGCGCTGGCAGAACTCGAACGTAGCGGTGTGGATCACTTGGCTATTGAGGCTTCGAGTCATGGTTTGGACCAGTGTCGGCTCGACGGCGTGAAGATCGACGTCGGGGCATTCACCAGTCTCAGTCAGGATCACCTCGACTACCACGGTGAAGCAGCCAATTACTTCAATGCCAAACTGCGTCTGTTCTCCGAAGTCATGTCGACAGACGGTACGGCAATTTTGAACGTCAACCTTTCTCAGTACGAGACCGTCTCCAAGACCTGCCGCGAGCGTGGGCAGCGGGTTCTGTCATATGGCTGCAACGGCGGCGACTTCAGCATTCTGAGAAAGCGCCCCACTGACGGAGGCCAGAGTCTCGAACTTGACGTCATGGGTGCCCGGTATGACTTGGCGCTCCCCCTTGTCGGCAGATTTCAGGCGGAGAACGCTGTCTGCGCGTTGGCAATCGCGGTCGCAACCGGGGTCGATCCGCATGCCGCAGTCGAATCGATGTCGGCGTTGGTCGGTATCCCGGGCCGCTTGCAGCGCGTGGCGACCCACCCCTGTGGTGCGGACGTTTATGTGGATTACGCCCACACGCCGGACGCCCTGGCCAACCTGTTGAATGCAATCAAGCCTTACGCGTCTAATCGCCTTGTCGTGGTGTTCGGGTGTGGCGGCGATCGGGATAGAGGCAAGCGTCCCGTCATGGGTGAGATCGCGTGCCAGTATGCGGATCGGGTCATCGTGACGGACGACAACCCGCGCGACGAGGACCCTGCCGCCATTCGCCGGCAGGTCATGGCCGGCTGCGATCGTGCCATCGAAGTGCGAGATCGAGCAGAGGCGATTCGGGCTGCCACCGCAGGTCTCGACGCGGGCGACGTTCTGGTCATTGCCGGTAAGGGGCATGAGCAGGGTCAGATAATCGGCGGCGATGTACGGCCTTTTGATGACGCCGAGATGGCAAGAGCTGCCGTCGCGGAGATGGATGGGGTCCGAACATGAGCGAGGCACCCTTGTGGACATCGGATACAGCGGCGCAGGCCACGGGTGGGAACGCCTCGGGTGCCTGGATAGCGACCGGTGTCTCCATCGACAGCCGCACAGTCTCGTACGGCGAACTTTTCATCGCGCTTAAAGGCCCGACACACGATGGGCATGATCACGTCACGCAAGCACTTGATGGCGGCGCAGCAGCTGCGGTGGTTTCCGCGCCGCATGCCGGTGTAGCTGATCGATCGCGTCTGCTTGTCGTTGAGGATACTCAGGCCGCACTGGGGGCGTTGGGCGTCGCCGCTCGCGCGCGCTTCCCGGGAAGCGTTGTTGGTGTAACGGGAAGTGTCGGCAAGACCGGCACCAAGGAAGCCTTGAAACTGGCGTTAGAGGCAACCGCACCGTGCCATGCCAGCGCGAGTAGCTTGAATAATCATTGGGGCGTTCCCCTCAGCTTGGCGCGATTGCCCCATGATGCGGGGTTCGGGGTGTTTGAAATCGGCATGAATCATCCCGGTGAGATACGTCCGTTGACGGCATTCGTTCAGCCTCACATTGCGGTCGTTACCACCGTCGATGCAGCGCATCTGGAGTTTCTGGGAACGATCGAAGCTGTTGCTGACGCAAAGGCCGAAATCTTCGAAGGTTTGGTTCCCGGCGGTTCAGCTATTCTCAATCGCGACAACGACCAGTTCGACAGGCTGGCGGCCGTTGCCCGCGAATGTGGCGCAGAGGTGATCTCGTTCGGGTTTTCCGAGACCGCAGACGTGCGGGCCGAGAAGATTGCGCTGCATCCGGAATGCATCTGTATCGCAGCCGACATCAGAGGAACTCGGACTACATACAAGATAAAGGCTCCGGGTCGGCATTGGGCTCGAAACAGTCTGGCTGTATTGGCGACCGTCGATGCATTGGGGGCCGATCTGGGGCTTGGCGCCTTGGCGCTGGGCAGCCTCACACCGCCTGATGGCCGGGGCCGTCGTCACCGTGTCGCCGGTGTCGATGGACACTTTACGGTCATCGATGACAGTTACAACGCCAGCCCCGCTTCGGTACGTGCCGGGCTGGAAGTGCTCGGTGCCGCCGACACCACAGACGGCGGTCGCCGCATTGCCGTGCTCGGCGACATGCTCGAACTCGGTCGCGACGCTGATCAACTTCATGAGGAATTGAGCACGGACATTGTGGACAACGGTGTTGACGGCGTTTTCACGTGCGGCGCGCACATGCGTCATCTGTTTGATGCCCTTCCCGCTGGCGTTCGTGCCGAACACGCCGAAACGTCGACGGATCTGGCCCCCATCGTGAGCCGATATGTGGGCCCGGGAGACATCGTGCTGATCAAGGGTTCCTTCGCAAGCGCCATGGCGCGCGTGGTGGAAAAACTGCTGACCGTCGAGACCCAGAAACGCGCGGTCAACGGGTAGGGAGTGCCGACGAGACTATGTTGTATTTCCTCGCCGAATACGCGGATCAGTTTGGTCCGCTGAATCTCTTCCGGTACCTGACATTCCGCACAGGCGGTGCCGTGCTTACCGCCCTGCTGGTCAGCTTTATGCTCGGCCCCGTGGTGATCAATTGGCTGCGATCGACCCAGGCGAACGGACAACCGATCCGGGATGACGGTCCGGAAAGCCATCTGATCGCCAAGCAGGGAACACCCACCATGGGTGGATTCTTGATCCTTTTGGGCCTGGCTATCGGCACGTTGTTGTGGGCGGATCTCGCAAATGACTACGTGTGGGCGACGCTTGTCGTGACCCTTGGGTTTGGTGCCATCGGATTCGCGGACGACTACTTGAAAGTCAGTCGATACAGCCATCGAGGTTTGCCCGGAAAACTGAAGATTGTGCTGGAAATTGGGGTGGCCTCGGTCGCGACCCTTTGGATCATGTATGTCATGCGAGAACCGTTGAGTACCGCGCTCGCTGTACCCTTCTTCAAGGACGTATTGGTCGATCTAAGCTGGTTTTTTGTGCCTTTCGCGGTTTTTGTCATGGTTGGCGCCTCCAACTCGGTCAATCTGACGGACGGTCTCGACGGCCTGGCAATCGTTCCCGTTATCATGGCGGCAAGCACCTTCGCCTTCATTACCTACATCGTGGGTAATGCCGTGTTTTCCGACTATTTGCAGCTTCACGCCGTCCCCGGCGCCGGCGAGCTGGCAGTTTTCTGTGGCGCACTCGTTGGTGCCGGATTGGGCTTCCTCTGGTTCAATGCGCCTCCCGCCATGGTCTTCATGGGCGATACGGGAAGCCTCGCCATGGGCGGTGCTCTCGGTGCGATCAGCGTCATCACCAAGCACGAGCTGGTGCTGGCTATTGTTGGGGGTCTGTTCGTCCTGGAGACGGTTTCGGTGATCGTTCAAGTGGCGTCATTCCGTCTCACGGGACGGCGCGTTTTTCGTATGGCGCCCCTGCACCACCATTTTGAGCAAAAAGGTTGGGCGGAGCCGACCATCGTGATCCGCTTCTGGATCATCGCTTTCATCTTGGCCCTGGCCGGGCTCGCAACTCTGAAGTTGAGGTGAAGGCGTGGTGGAAGTGACATCCTATGGGGGCGAACGGGTGGCCGTGTTCGGTCTCGGCAAGAGCGGTCTTTCCGCGGCACGAGCGCTGGTCGCCGGTGGTGCCGAAGTCTGCGCCTGGGACGATGACGCCGCGCGCCGCGCGGACGCGGCGAGTTCGGAAGTGCCTCTCTCGGATCTCTATGCCGAGTCGTGGGAACAGTTCTCCGCGTTGGTTCTGAGCCCGGGAATTCCGCTTCACTTCCCCGACCCCCATCCCTTGGTCGTTCGGGCCCGTCACGCCAGCTGCGAAATCATTGGGGATATCGAGCTGTTCGCACGCGAGCGACCCGCCGGAAAGATAGCGGCGATCACGGGGACGAACGGCAAATCCACGACAACGGTCCTGGCGGGGCATTTGTTGGAAGCGAGTGGCATGACGGTTGCTGTCGGGGGGAATGTGGGCGTTCCCATACTCGACCTTCCACCAGTGCCGGGTGACGGGGCGTACGTGATTGAATTGTCGTCCTATCAGATCGACCTGGCGCCGTCGTTGGCTGCTGATGTGGCAGTGCTACTCAACCTGAGTCCAGACCACCTGGACCGGCACGGAGGTATGGCCGGGTACGTTGCTTCCAAGAAACAGCTCCTGGATCGTCAGCTCCCGAATCAGGTTTCTATCGTCGGCATGGACGATGCGGAGAGCCGAACCATCTATGAAGGGATCAAGCAAAGCGGGCACGCAAGGACAGTGGCAATTTCCGCCACTGGAGCGCCGGACGCCGACGTCTTCGTTCGCGATGGCATCTTGCACGATTGTACGGATGACATCGTCAACCCGCAGCCGCTGGCAGATTTGCATCAGGCGCTCGATCTCAAGGGCTCTCACAATTGGCAGAACGCCGCGGCCGCCTACGCCGTGGCACGCAGTCTCGGATGTGCACCGGATGCTGCGGCAAGCGCCCTGCTCAGCTTTCCCGGGTTGGAACATCGCATGGAGGAAATTGGCGATGTAGCAGGGGTCCGATTTGTTAACGATTCGAAGGCCACGAATCCCGACGCCGCGACGCGTGCCCTATCCTGCTATGAGAACATCTTCTGGATCGCGGGCGGGCAGGAGAAAGAAGGGGGTTTCCAGGCTCTCCAGCCTCTTTTTCCGAGGATTGCACAGGCCTTTCTCATAGGTGAGTCAGCAGAATCGCTAGCTGAAGCGCTTGACGGTCAGGTCGCGACAACCGTGTCGGGCGATCTTGAGTCGGCCGTTCCCGAAGCGCACGCCATGGCACTGTCTCTCAACAGGCCTAGTTCTGTAATTCTCCTGTCTCCTGCCTGCGCGTCATTCGATCAGTTCAAGGACTTCGAGGCCCGCGGTAATCGTTTCAAGGAACTCGTCCGGGCCTTGTCTGCGCTGCACGACGGATTGGACACAAACCACCCGCAAGGAGGGGCTCAATGATCCTTCCGACACGGACAGACCCTTCGGTAATCGGGCGCTGGTGGTGGACGGTAGACCGTTGGATGTTGCTGGCGCTGCTGACACTGTCCGTCATCGGCATTCTTATGGTCGTCGCGGCGAGTCCCGCCGTCGCCGAGCGCTTGGGGCTCGAATCGTTCCACTTCGTCCGTCGTCAGTTCATTTATTTCATGCCTGCGCTGGCAGTCATGATCGGCGTATCTCTGCTGACGCCGCTGGCAATTCGCCGCGTGGCTGTCGTCGGACTCGTGGTGGCTCTCCTCGGTCTTCTGGCGACATTGGTGATCGGGCATGAAGTCAACGGGGCAAGCCGTTGGATCAAGCTGGGGGCGTTCGTCGTGCAGCCGTCGGAATTCGTGAAACCGACGTTGGCGGTCGCTACAGCGTGGATGTTGGCCGAGCAGCAAAAGAATGAGGAATTCCCCGGCTACATCGTCGCAGCAATCCTGTTGGCCCTGGCTTTGACCATGCTTATCCTGCAGCCGGATTTTGGCATGGCCGTCGTAGTGGGTGCGGTGTGTTTCGCTCAACTGTTTATGGGCGGGATGCCGACGACATGGGTCGCAGTACTCGTTGTGGTCGGTCTGGGTGGAGTCTCCTTGGCCTATGTATTATTGCCTCATGTGGCCAGTCGGATAGACCGCTTCCTGGATCCCGCCAGCGGCGACTCCTATCAGGTCGACAAAGCGATGGAGGCCTTTTCCAACGGCGGCGTCCTGGGCCGCGGTCCGGGAGAGGGAGTCGTCAAATTCGTCCTGCCGGACGCCCACAGCGATTTCATATTCGCAGTCGTCGGCGAGGAGTTTGGTCTTTTTGCCGGATTGGCGATCGTCGCGCTGTTTGCGTTCATCGTACTGCGGGGCTTCTACCGGATGTTCCAGGAGCGAAATATGTTCGTTCTTATGGCGACCGGCGGACTGCTCGTGCAGTTCGGGGCACAGGCAATCGTGAACATGGGTGTGAATGTGCGGCTTCTTCCTGCCAAGGGCATGACGTTGCCGTTCATTTCCTATGGTGGCTCATCGCTGCTCGCGTTGGCTCTGACGATGGGCATGGTTCTTGGACTGACCCGGCGTCGCAGTGGTCGGGGGCTGTCGCTATGACCGGGCGAACCATCGTGTTGGCGACCGGAGGAACCGGGGGGCACATGTTCCCGGCGCAGGCTTTGGCCGACGAACTTCTCTTTCGGGATGAACGCCCGGTTTTGCTCACTGATGATCGAGGGGCTGAACGCTCGGCGTTCGATTCGCGTGTCGAAGTGCACATTGTCCGTGCAGGTACGTTCACGGGCCAGAGTGCGCTCGGCAAGGCGCGAGGGTTCGTCAGTATCGCCGCGGGCTGCTGGGAAGCTCATCGCTTGCTCAAGGAATTGGCTCCCGCAGTGGTCGTCGGATTCGGCGGATATCCATCGCTCCCGACGATGCTCTCGGCGACATATGCGGGAACGCGTACCATGATCCACGAGCAGAACGCCGTGCTCGGTCGTGTGAACCGGTTGCTCGCGCCCCGAGTTGATTCGATCGCGGTTGCCTACCTGAGCACCCAGCAGCTGAGTCCCGGCACGTTCTCTCGCGTCACGGTCATCGGAAACCCTGTTCGGGATGCCATTGCCGCCGTCCGGGATATTCCCTACACGCTCCCGGACGACTCCGGGCCGTTCGAATTGCTGGTTTTCGGAGGCAGTCAGGGTGCTGCGATTTTCTCGGATGTCATTCCGAATGCCCTGGCTTTGCTACCCAAGGCGTCGCTGCAGCGATTGCGGGTGACCCAGCAATGTCGCCCCGAGGATCTGGAACGCGTCAAACACCAATATCATGCGGCCGGTATTACCGCGGACCTTTC
The DNA here is from genome assembly GCA_002348365.1 of Alphaproteobacteria bacterium UBA2966. Lineage (GTDB taxonomy): Bacteria > Pseudomonadota > Alphaproteobacteria > UBA2966 > UBA2966 > UBA2966. The sequence continues at coordinate 90,345 of DEBC01000119.1, forward strand.
AACCTTCTTCTCTGATTTGCCGGCCAGATTGGCGGTAGCCCATGCCGTAATCGGGCGGGCCGGCGCTTCCACGTTGACTGAGCTCACGGTGGCCGGACGTCCAGGTATTCTCGTTCCCTATCCGCACGCCACGGACGATCATCAGACAGCCAATGCAAAGGCGTTAGCGGACGAAGGTGCCGCGTGGTTGATCCCCGAAGACAGGTTGTCATCCCGCACCCTGGCCGAGACGCTGGAGGCCCTGCTCGTTAATCCGGCGTACCTCGCCGACGTTGCTGAAATAGCGAGAAATATTGGACGTCCCAATGCAGCGCAGGGACTGGCCGATGTGGTGTGCCGATTGGCATCGCCCAATGGAGACCCTGGTCATGGAATTGGCAACGGTGCTCCGCATGAGGAGGCGGCATGAGATCACTTCCTCTTGACATAGGCCTGATTCACTTTGTTGGCATTGGCGGCATTGGTATGAGCGGTATCGCCGAGGTGATGCACAATCTGAACTACCGCGTTCAGGGTAGTGATATCGCCGAAAATGCGAGTGTCCGCAGGCTCCGCGAAAAAGGCATTGAAGTGATGCTCGGACATGATGCTGCAAATGTCGAGGAGGCGGCAGTCGTCGTTGTCTCGTCCGCAGTCAGTCAGGACAACCCCGAGGTCATGGCAGCACGGGATCGTTTGGTTCCGGTCGTACGCAGGGCAGAGATGCTGGCGGAACTAATGAGGCTGAAGTGGTCGATCGCGGTTGGGGGGACCCACGGCAAAACCACCACGACCTCGTTGGTCGCAGCGCTTCTCGATGCGGCCGACTATGACCCGACCGTGATCAACGGCGGAATCATCAATGCTTACGGCACAAATGCCCGGCTTGGTGAAGGAGAGTGGATGGTTGTCGAGGCCGACGAGTCCGACGGGACGTTCGTCAAACTCCCGGCGACCATAGCCATCGTGACCAACATCGATCGGGAGCATATGGACTTCTACGGGACGTTCGATGCTGAACGTGCTGCGTTCCAGTCTTTCGTGGAGAACATTCCGTTCTACGGACTTTCAGTGCTGTGTATCGACCACCCTGAGGTTCAGTCGATGATCGGTCGTGTCTCTGATCGGAGAATCGTCACTTATGGACTGAGTCCCCAGGCTGATGTGCGCGGATCAGATGTCCGGTTTTCCCCGCAAGGAGCCGTCTTCGATGCAGTCATCAGTGACCGTCACGGTGGTGAGGCAACGGTGGTCGAGCGGCTTGAGTTGCCGATGTTCGGTGAACACAACGTCCAGAATGCCCTCGCTGCAGTTGCTGTGGCATGGGAGATGGGAGTTCCCGCAGAAACCATTCGGCACGGTCTTTCCCGCTTCACGGGTGTCAAACGGCGCTTTACCAAGACCGGCGAGGCGGGCGGCGTCACTGTGATCGATGACTATGGTCACCACCCCATCGAAATTAGCGCCGTCCTGGCTGCCGCTCGCAAGGCATGCCAGCAGCGAGTCGTGGCGATCGTGCAACCGCATCGTTTCAGCCGCCTGCACGACTTGTTTGAAGAGTTTTGTGGCTGTTTTCACGACGCCGATACGATCATCGTAGCCGACGTCTATGCAGCCGGTGAGCAACCGATACCCGACGTAAATCGCGATGCACTCGTTTCCGGTCTGCGCAAACACGGCCACCGGCACGTGCTGCCTCTCGAGGGGCCGGAACACTTGGCGGAGCTCGTAGCGGAATGGACCAGCCCAGGAGATTTCGCGGTCTGTCTGGGCGCTGGGAACATCACCGCTTGGGCGAACGAGCTCCCTGAACAACTCGCGAGCATTCAAAGCCGTCAGGATCAGGCGAAGCGGGGGACTGGCTGATGGCCGCGTCTGCCCCCGCACGTTCCCCGCTCTTGCAGCGACTGCCGGAGGCTCGTGGTGAGCTCAGGGCGGACGCGCCGCTGGCGAAAGCTACATGGTTCCAGGTCGGCGGACCTGCCGAGGTTCTGTTCCGACCACGGGACTTGGAGGACCTGGAGACATTCCTGAAGTTGAAACCGGCCGATGTTCCCCTCACGGTTCTCGGCGCAGGTACGAATGTATTGGTCCGGGATGGCGGAATTGACGGGGTTGTTGTCCGCCTCGGAAAGTCGTTCGCGGATATTGCTGTGCAGGGTGACCAGATCGTTGCGGGAGCCGCGGCGATGGATGTCAGCGTCGCACGCGCGGCTGCAGCGGCCGGTATTTCGGGCATGGAGTTTCTCAGCGGCGTCCCTGGCACCATCGGCGGTGCCATCAGAATGAACGCGGGCGCCTACGGTCGTGAACTCGGCGATATCATCGTTTCTGCCGAGGCAGTGGGCTCTGACGGCCAGCGTCGTGTTTTCAGTTCTTCGGGACTTGGTCTTGGCTACCGTGAATGCGCCGTTCCTGACAGCTGGATATTCGTATCGGCCACTTTGCGAGGTGCTACGGACGCGAAGGGAACGATCGAGTCGAAGATGTCTGCGGTGCAGGCCGCCCGCACAGAGAGTCAGCCAATCCGGTCTAAGACCGGAGGCAGCACCTTCGCAAATCCCGCCGAGTCCGAAGCCGATGGTGCCAAGGCATGGCAGTTGATAGATCAGGCCGGCTGCCGGGGCCTCCAACGCGGCGACGCCATGGTTTCCAACTTGCATTGCAATTTTCTCATCAACAACGGTGCTGCTTCTGCGGCTGATCTCGAGGCTCTTGGTGAAGAGGTGCGTCGTCGCGTTGCAGAGGCCACGGGCATTGTCCTGCGATGGGAGATTCGACGCATTGGAAATCATGTCCACGGTCTGGCTGCACGCGATCTTCCCGGGGAAGGTGGCGCAACATGACACAACATGTCGCAGTTCTCATGGGCGGTTGGTCGGCGGAGCGCGAAGTGTCGCTCGTCACCGGCGACGCGGTGTGCGCCGCGCTCAAGGAGACCGGTTACCGCGTGACAGCGATCGACGTCGCTCCCGATATCTTTGATGTCCTTTCAGGTCTGAAGCCCGATGTCGCCTTCAACGCACTGCACGGTCGGTTTGGCGAGGACGGATGCATCCAGGGGATTCTCGAAGTGCTGAAAATTCCCTACACGCACTCTGGTGTTCTCGCCTCAGCGCTCGCCATGGATAAACCGCGGGCGCGGCAGATGTTCGCCTCTGTCTCGATACCGTGTCCGGAGGGCCGTGTCGTCCATCGTGACGAAGTGCTCAATGGCCAGGTTTTCGATCCACCCTACGTCCTGAAGCCGACAAACGAAGGATCCAGCGTCGGCGTTCGCCTTGTTTTCGAGGGTGACAATATGTCGCCTCTCGATGAGGCCAACTGGGCCTACGGAAAGCAGGTGCTCATCGAAAAGTATATTCCAGGCCGCGAGATCCAGGTGGCCGTGATGAATGACAAGGCCCTTGGCGCCATTGAGATACGGCCCAAAAAGAGATTCTACGATTACGAAGCCAAATACACGGATGGCTGGGCCGACCACATCATGCCGGCCGAGATACCCGAAGCCGCCTATGAGGAGAGCCTCAGACTCGCCTTGCTGGCGCACCAAACTCTTGGGTGTCGCGGCGTTACCCGGTCGGATCTGCGGTACGACGATACGATCACCGGCGAAGCGCAGCTGTATATGCTGGAAGTTAATACCCAGCCGGGTATGACCCCGCTTTCTTTGGTGCCCGAGATAGCGGCCCACATCGGTATTTCCTTCGCTGAACTGACCGACCTGATCGTCCAGGACGCGGGGTGTCAGAGATGACGTCTAAATCTCGCCAGCTCGCGGACGATCGCGTGACGAAGATTACGTGCGCGCCACGACCCGCCCAGGCGCGGCCCGCAAATCGGCGAATTCGGATCATTCGGCCGACATCGATTCGCAAAGTCATCCGAGTCACTGCGATCCCAATGACCATTGCCGTACTGGGTCTGGGAGCCTACTGGATGCATCGGACCAGCGCTCTGGAGACGTTGCAGGTTATCGCTGAGCGGCAGTATCGACACGTAATGCTGTCGAGCGGATTGACGGTCCAGGACGTGATTGTTTCGGGACGTCGTCATGCGCGCCATGCTGAAATTTTGGATGCCCTGAATGCTGCTCGGGGCGAGCTCATTCTCGACGTGAGTCCCGAGACGGCACGCCAGCGCATCGAGGTCTTGGGTTGGGTTAGGTCCGCGACTGTGCGGCGGCAGTTTCCCGGAACAATTCAGGTCAATATCGTCGAGCGGAGGCCGTTTGCGCTGTGGCAACGGAGCGGCCAGGTGTCGCTCATCGATCGCGAAGGCCAAGTCATCGGCTCCGAGGATTTGGCCGAATTCAGCACCTTGCCGGTTATCGTCGGTAAGGACGCTCCACAACATGTCGGCGCCCTGGTTGCCGTTCTGTCACGGCAGCCGATGCTGCTCGCACACTTGGATGCTGCCACGCGGGTGTCCGGTCGGCGGTGGGATATCAGATTGAGCAGCGGACTGGAAATTCGTCTGCCCCAACATGGTGTGGCTGAGGCATGGGACCTGCTCGCGACATTGGTCACGGATCATCGGCTTCTTGAACGTGACGTAATCGCCATCGACCTGCGCGTGAAAGACCGGCTGGCGATTCGGCTGGGCCCGGCCAGCGCGGCTACGCATCTTGGAGAAGGACATAACACGTGAAGATGGAACCGCTCTTGTTCGTCAGTGATTCGAGTTCGAGGCGGGTAGTCCGCAGCGGACTGATCGCGGCGCTCGATATCGGCACCACGAAGGTTTGCTGCTTCGTCGCTCGGGTCAGTCCACAGGATGGAATTCGAGTGGTCGGGATTGGACATCAGGTTTCGCGTGGTTTGCGGGGCGGAACCGTCATCGACCTCGACGCGACTGAGCTGGCCATCAGAGGCGCTGTTGACGCAGCGGAACGGTTGGCCGGCGAAACGGTGAAGCGGGTGTTCGTGAATCTGTCATGTGGCGATCCGGTTTCGCACACGGTTGGGGTTGAGGTCTCCGTGTCTGGACACGAGATCGAAGACGCAGATTTGCAGCATGTTCTTCATCAGGGAATGGCGCGCGCCGAGCCGGGCGAACGCGAAGTGGTTCATGCCATTCCCGGCTCCTTCACCATTGACGGCACTGGCGGCGTGCGCGAGCCACGGGGCATGGTCGGTACGCGCCTCGGAGTCGACATGCATATCGTGACTGCCGCGGTTGGTCCGTTGCGCAACGCGCAGATTTGTGTCGAGAGGGCAATGCTCGAACTCGAGGGGATGGTCCTGTCGGGTTACGCGTCGGGCTTGTCGAGCCTCGTCGATGACGAGCGCAATCTCGGTGTAACCCTGCTCGACATGGGGGGTGGAACAACGTCCATCGCCGTCTTCTCCGAAGGCAGCCTGATTTATGCGGATGTAATTCCGGTGGGTGGTCAACATGTGACCAATGATATCGCTCGGGGATTGGCGACACCCATGGCCCAGGCCGAGCGAATGAAGACGTTATTTGGGAACGCGACGCCCAGTCCCTCTGACGAGCGAGACATGATCGATGTTCCTCAGGTTGGCGAAGCGGACCGTGCTGCCGCGAACCACATCCCTCGATCTGCCCTGACCGGGATCATTCAGCCCCGTCTCGAAGAGACTTTGGAGATGGTTCGGGAGCGCCTGGAGTATTCAGGCCTCAGCCGCATGTCAGGGCGTCGACTTGTGCTCACCGGTGGTGCCAGCCAACTGCATGGCGTCAGCGAACTGGCGTCACGCGTGTTGGATAAGCAAGTGCGTATCGGACGGCCTGTGGCCATCCAGGGACTCGCCGAGGCGACTGGAGGGCCGGCGTTCGCCACCTGTGCCGGTCTCCTGATGTATGGCGCACATGGATACGCCGAATCGCTCAGTTCGATTGAAGAATCACCACAGCAGACACGCGTTGGCCTCGCCCGGATCGGGCAATGGTTCAAGCAGAATTTTTAGGACGCCGAGTGAGTAGGCGCCGCAACGAAAACGAACAAGAAAAGGAGAAGAACGATGGGATTGATTGAACAAGGACGAACCGCATCAGAGGGATGTAACTGTTTAGTGGGAGATAACAAATGACCATCAAACTAAGTATGCCCGAAGTCACCGAGCTGAAACCGCGCATCACGGTCATCGGCGTCGGTGGCGCCGGCGGAAACGCCGTCAACAACATGATTAGTTCCCAGCTTGAGGGAATTGACTTCGTTGCTGCTAACACGGATGCCCAGGCCTTGAGCCACGCGTTGACGGAACGCCGTATTCAACTGGGAATTAACGCGACGCAGGGGCTTGGCGCCGGATCGCGGCCCGAAATTGGTCGGGAAGCTGCCGTCGAAGCCCACGACGAGATCATGGATCACATCCAGAACAGCCATATGGTGTTCATCACGGCTGGAATGGGAGGCGGCACGGGAACGGGCGCCGCTCCGGTGATTGCAAAATCCACGCGCGAACAGGGAATCCTGACCGTTGGGGTCGTCACCAAGCCATTCCACTTCGAGGGCGCGCGGCGCATGGACATCGCCGAGGCTGGGATCGAGGAACTGCAGAACTATGTGGACACCTTGATCATCATCCCGAATCAGAATCTATTCCGTGTCGCCAATGAGGAAACGACGTTTGCCCACGCTTTCAGGATGGCGGATGAGGTGCTGTCGCAGGGGGTGCGGGGTGTTACAGACCTGATGGTCATGCCTGGACTTATCAACCTCGACTTCGCGGACGTTAGGTCGGTGATGCGCGAGATGGGCAAGGCCATGATGGGAACCGGTGAGGCCGAAGGCGACAATCGATCGATCGAAGCCGCCGAGGCCGCGATTTCCAATCCCCTGTTGGAAGACGTTTCCATGAAGGGAGCGACAGGCCTGCTCATCAACGTCACTGGCGGGCCGGATATGACATTGATGGAAGTCGACGAAGCAGCCAATCGGGTGCGCGAAGAAGTCGACACTCATGCCAGCATCATCTTCGGTACGAGCCTCGATCCTGAACTTGAAGGGCGTGTGCGTGTTTCCATCATCGCCACCGGTATCGAGTCTGACGCCATCGCCGCACCACCGCCGCTTCCCATGCCGCGCCTTCAGGTCGTGGGAGGAGTGAACACGCAGCCGACTGTCAGCGAAACACACGAAGATGCTGCAGCTCCCGGCCCGGCTGCCGAGAGGGTGCCGTCTCCGCAAGTGTCGATGGAGGCCGAAGGTCCCATCGCCGATGCGGTGACAACTGAGCAAACCATGCCCCTGGAAATGGGTGAACCGGCAGCCTCAACATCTCCTTCGACAACAGCGCCACCCGAAATTGTGGCCAAGGCGGATGAGGAAGAAGCGGTAATGGAGGCCAAAATCGGCGAACTGGTGAGTGCCCTCTCGGAATCCGAAGAGACGGCGAGCGCTGATTCCGATGGGGCAGGACCGGCCGGCACGCAGGATGTTCCTGAGCCCGCTGACATCCCTCCTCCAGCGGATGCGTTCATTCCGCCAATACCGATGGAGGCCCAGTCCCGGACACCCCAAGCGGAACGTCCGGAACCCTTTGCCGAAGCCGCCATGACGAATGGGGCTCGGACCACGTCTAACCGATCGGGTTCACCGAGCTTGTTGGAACGGATGACCGGGACGGGAAGGGCGAAGAAGCAAAGGGAGGTCGCGGAACCAGCGGCACCCGCGCCAAGCGCTCCAACTGCAACCAAACCTGACGCCCCGGCACCGAGCCCGGTTCCCGCTCCGGCTGCAGAGGCGACCGCGCCGGCGATGCCACAGGTAGAGCCGAGTGATCGGCTCGCACCGCCGCGCCCGGACGAGGATCTGCTGGACATTCCGGCCTTTCTCCGGCGTCAGGCAAACTGAAGCCAAAGAAGTGATCGGACAATAAAATCCCGCCGCACACCTCAGGACGAGGGTGCGGCGGGAGGATGCAACACTCTGAAATAAAGAGTGATTTGTCGAGATTCTCCGGGAATTGTTACAAAGCCGCCAAGGAGTTCTTGGTCGTCATTTAGTTGCTCATCCGTGTGCGGGAAGGTCGGGTCTGGATCTTCGTATTATCACCGTCACATGGCGAGCATAGTAGGAAGTGAGGCCCAGCGTGGAATCCGTTCAATTGGCCGCCAACGTTGCAATGTGTCAGCAAACCCTAAAACACCGCATTAGTTGTACCGGAGTCGGACTTCATTCGGGCAAGCGGGTGGCGATGACACTGCAGCCGGCGCCACCGGGAACCGGGGTCGTGTTCCAGCGCACAGACCTCTCCGAGGACGAGGGATTTATTCCCGCGTTGTGGGATCGCGTGTGCGACACCACGCTCTGCAGCACGATCGCGAACGATCACGGTGCGCGGGTTGCGACGGTGGAACACCTGATGGCGGCTCTGGCAGGCTGTGAAGTCGACAACGTTCTTGTCGAGCTCGACAGTGCGGAAGTTCCCATTATGGATGGAAGCGCGGCACCGTTCGTCTTCCTGATCGAATGTGCCGGCTTGGTTCAACAAGATGCGGCACGGCGGGTCATCAGGATATTGAAAACGGTTTCTGTCGAGGATGATGACAAGCTGGTGAAACTGTCACCAGGCAACGGCCTGTCCGTGAGTCTTGAGATCGACTTTGAGAATCCTCATGTCGCACGTCAAACCCATCGCTTTGATATCAGCGGCTTGATCTTCAAAGACGAATTGTGTCGTGCACGAACATTCGGATTCGAAACGGATATCGAAGAAATGCGGAACCGTGGGCTCGCACGTGGTGGTTCGCTTCAGAACGCGATCGTGGTGGGCGAGCACGGCGTAATCAATGAAGGCGGGTTGAGGTACGACGACGAGTTCATTCGTCACAAGGCATTGGACGCCGTCGGAGACCTGTACCTGGCGGGTGCGCCCATCATGGGAGCCTACCAAGGCGTCCGTTCCGGGCACGGATTGAACAATGGCTTGCTTCGGACCTTGTTCGCCGATCTTGATGCTTGGGAAATGGTCGAGATCTCGACCGAGGGCGATGAGCGAATCGTCTCCGATTGGAAACAATTCCAATCCTCCCCCATTGCGGCGATCGCCTAGAGCGGAGCGTGGCTCGATCGGGCCGCTTAATTCCGACCTGGTATTATCTGACCCTGTTTGACCAGACGGACGGCGTAGAGGGACCACTCGTGCTGTAGAAGTGCGTGCCCCGCGTGACAACCGTTTACGGCATGCCACAATTTTGCCTATTGCCTCGTGCTATGAATGCGGTCTCCGCGCTATAAGATGCTGGAGGAGCCTTCGACACCACATGCTCGTTCGCAAAACGCATTGATCTGGACATGGAATACGTTCAAAGCCGTTGGCAGATGTTTGTGAAGTGGTATCGGCAGTGGGTCGCACACTGCCGCTTAATGGTGCCGATGGTAATTGCCGGTGGCCTGCTTCTGTCTGCGTGCGCTTCCGATGAGGAAGTGTATGTCGAACGTCCGGTAGATGAACTCTACAACAGCGCCATGGACCTGTTGCTGGACGGAAGCTTCACCGCTGCTGCGGAAGAATTTGACGAGGTTGAACGTCAGCACCCCTACTCGGTGTGGGCGACGAAAGCGCAGCTGATGGCGGCTTTCTCCTACTACCAGACCAACCAGTACGATCAGGCGATCCTCTCTGCCAGCCGGTTCATTCAACTGCATCCCAATCACATTGATGCGCCCTACGCCTTTTATCTGGTGGCGATTAGTTACTACGAGCAAATCACCGATGTGGGACGGGATCAGCGTGTCACGGAACAGGCCCTGGCTGCGCTGAGCGAACTTTCCAGGCGATATCCGGACACCGAATACGCACGGGACGCTCGGCTGAAGATTGAGCTTGCCCGCGACCATCTTGCGGGAAAGGAAATGGAGATCGGAAGGTTTTATCTGGCGGAAGGGAATTTTGTTTCCGCCATTAACCGGTTTCGTATCGTGATCGAAGAGTATCAGACAACGACCCATGCACCGGAGGCTCTGCACCGGCTGGCTGAGGCATATCTCGCGCTCGGCGTAACGGATGAAGCCCAAACGGCGGCGGCGGTCCTCGGACACAACTATCCGGGCAGCGATTGGTACCAGGACTCCTACAACCTGCTGACTGGCCGCGATCTGCGTCCTCAGGAGGCGGAAGGATCCTGGATCACCCAAGCCTGGAGGTCGGTGTTCTAGCGCGCCGCACGATGCTCACAGGACTGTCCATTAGGGATTTCGTTCTCATCGAGCGTCTCGACCTCGAGCTTGAACCTGGACTTTGCGTGCTGACCGGCGAAACCGGAGCGGGGAAATCGATACTCCTCGATGCTCTTGGCCTGTGTTTGGGTGATCGTGCTTCCTCAGGGCTGGTTCGGCGCGGCATGCAGCAGGCGGATGTGACTGCGGTATTCGACCTTCCGGCCAGCCACGCCATTCAGGAGTTGCTGGAAGATCATGGCTTGGGCGAGGCCGAAGAACTGATTCTGCGCCGCGTCGTCACGTCGGAGGGCAGAAGCCGTGCCTACGCCAACGACCGACCTGTCAGTGCGGCATTCTTGCGTGACCTGGGAATGGCGATTGTCGAGGTGCAGGGACAGCATGATCTGGCAGTTCTGCTCGATCCATCCAATCATCGTTATCTTCTCGATCAATATGCCGGTCTGGAAGTCGATCTGGCCAAGGTCACGACGGCTTTCGACGCTTTGCATGCGGCGCGCCGATCCCTCGACGATGCGCGCGGGGAGTTGGAGCGTGCCCGGGCCGACGAGGAATTTCTGCGGCACGTTGTTGAGGAAATGGCGGCGCTGGATCCGCAGTCGGATGAAGAGGACGCGCTCGCAGCCGAACGAAGTCTGCTGATGCACGCAGAGCGCCTCTCGGATTCGTTGTCGGAGGCACTGGTCTCGCTGACCTCCGAGGACGGTGCACAGACTGGATTACGTCGCGCTGAACGATCTCTGGAACGGTCCATGGACAACGCGGCGGGTCGATTTGATGAGGTTCTCTCCACGCTTCAACGCGCTGGCGTGGAAACCATGGAGGCCGTGGCACTTCTCGAGGAACTCAGCCGCGAGCTGATCGGAGATCCGGCCCGTCTGGCGGTGGTCGAGGAGCGCCTGTTCGATTTGCGCGCGCTTGCCCGGAAGCACAATACGACTGTTTCGGCACTCCCGGCGTTGCAGCAGGAATTCGCTGAACGCCTCGCGAAGATTGATTCCGGCGAAAACGAGTTGAGCGAGCTTTCCCGCGAGGTAACGGCATGTCGCTCGGCGTATGAGGACTCGGCCGCGAATTTGAGTGATAAGCGGCGTGCCAGCGCCGAGACATTCGACAAAGCGGTCAATGCGGAGCTTCCTCCTTTGAAGCTGGGTGACGCGGTTGTCGAAACCAGTGTTGAGACTCTCCCGGAGGATCGGTGGGGACGCGACGGGATGGACCGTGTGGCATTTCAGGTTACCACCGGTCCCGGCCAACGGATGGGTCCTTTGTCCAAAGTCGCGTCGGGAGGTGAACTCAGCAGGATCATGTTGGCGTTGAAGGTTGTGCTATCCCAAACGCGTGGTTCCCGGACGTTGATATTCGACGAAGTCGACCGCGGCATCGGCGGCGCCACGGCTGATGCGGTGGGCGCGCGCTTGGAACAACTCGCACACGACGCACAGGTTCTGGTTGTAACGCATTCTCCCCAAGTGGCCGCGCGCGGAAACCATCATTGGCTGATCAGCAAATCGACCAACGATGAACGGGCCAAGACAACCGTCGATCGGTTGGACGCGGAAACCCGGCGCGAAGAATTGGCACGCATGTTGGCCGGGGCTCGAATCACGGACGAGGCCCGTGCCGCGGCTGATAGTCTGATCGCGGAGCAGGCTTCGTGAGCGAACTCGACGAGATGCCGGCAGACGGCGTTGATCCAGCCGACCTTTCGAATGAAGAAGCTGCGCGCGAACTAGCGCGCTTGGCCCAGGAGATAGCCGAGCACGACCGGAATTATCATCAACTTGATGCGCCGACGATCAGCGATGCGGACTATGACGCCCTCCGGCGGCGGAACCAGGCCATCGAAGCGCGATTTCCCGACCTGATACGTGCCGATAGCCCCTCGCGTCAGGTTGGCGCTGCGCCTGCTCAAGGCTTTCGCAAGGTGCGGCATGCACTGCCGATGTTGTCCCTCGACAACGCATTCGATGACGATGACGTGGCCGAATTCTATGGGCGCGTGGAGCGCTTTCTCGGACTTGAAGCCGGTACCAGGATCGACATTGTCGCCGAGCCCAAGATCGATGGTCTATCGGCGGCACTGTTATACGAAAACGGGACACTGGTTCGCGGGGCAACCCGGGGTGACGGCGAGACGGGGGAGGATGTCACGAATAACCTGCGCGTGACGGGCGACGTACCTCACAGTTTGACCGGCAGCGATTATCCGGAACGCCTCGAAATTCGCGGCGAAGTCTATATGCGCCGCGATGACTTTTTTGCCCTGAATGAGGCACAGGAGACGGCGGAAAAGCAGGTCTTCGCTAATCCGCGCAATGCGGCGGCCGGCAGCCTTCGTCAGCTGGATTTCGAAGTGACCATGACACGGCCGATTCGATTCTTCGGATATGCGTGGGGAGAGACCTCCGAGCCGCTCGCCGACAGCCTCTGGAGTGCGCGGGAAAGACTCTCGGGGTGGGGGTTCACGCTAAACGAGCCCGCCAGATTGTGCGGTTCCCTGAACGATGTCCTGAGCCATTATCGCCATCTGGAGGAGTCGCGCGTGTCCCTGCCGTTCGATATCGATGGCGTCGTCTACAAGGTTGACCGGCTCGACTGGCAGACGCGCCTCGGCATGGTGAGTCGCGCACCCCGATGGGCCGTGGCCCATAAGTTTCCAGCGGAGAAGGCGCAGACCGTTCTCAAGGAAATCGATATTCAGGTCGGCCGGACCGGTACGCTGACGCCCGTCGCCCGGCTCGAACCCGTGACAGTGGGCGGAGTCGTGGTCAGCAACGCGACACTCCACAACGAGGATGAAATCGAACGAAAGGACGTTCGGGCAAGGGATACCGTGGTGGTTCAGCGGGCTGGAGATGTGATTCCGCAAATCGTCGAGGTAGTCATGGACCGGCGCCCGAAAGGGGCCAGGCGGTTCAAGTTTCCTGATGTGTGCCCCGAATGCGGCAGTGCCGCACTTCGGGAACAAGACGAAGCGGCGCGCCGTTGCACGGGTGGATTGATCTGCCCGGCCCAGGCTGTGGAACGCCTGCGACATTTCGTGAGTCGGAACGCATTCAATATCGAAGGTCTGGGAGAGAAGCAGATTCTGGCGTTCTGGCAGGAAGGACTCGTCAAGGAGCCGGCTGATCTCTTCACGCTTTCCCGCCGCAACAACGACGAAGGAGGCATTGACCCGCCGCTTCACGAGTGGGAGGGGTGGGGGCAAACGTCTGTCCGGAATCTCTTCGCGGCCATCGACCTTCGACGCGACATCGGATTCGACCGCTTTCTGTATGCTCTCGGCATTCGGCACGTCGGCCAGGCCACCGCGCGTTTGCTGTCACGGCACTACGAAACTCTGGACTCATTCCTGGACGCCATGGAGGCGGCCCGTGACCGTGACGCTCAGGCGTTCAGCGATCTCGTTGACATCGACGGCATTGGACCCAAGGTCGCGGATATCATCGTCGAGTTCTTCGCAGAGCCGCACAACCTGACCGCTGTTGAGGATCTGCGCAGGGAAGTGCGTGTACAAGACGCCGAGCCCGTCGAGAGTGAATCGGTGATAGCCGGCAAAACCGTTGTGTTCACGGGAACTTTGGAGACGGTGACGCGCGCAGAGGCAAAAGCGAAGGCCGAGGCTCTCGGCGCGAAGGTCGCGGGATCGGTAAGTGCCAAGACCGATTTTGTCGTTGCCGGTCCGGGTGCGGGTTCCAAGTTGAAGAAGGCGGAAGAACTGAATTTGACTGTGCTCAGCGAAGCGGATTGGTTCAACCTGATCGGCGCCGCGTGACGTTCGGCAGATAGGGATTCCTCCGATCACAGATTCAGACTCCATGGATAGCAGTGGCGCCGACGTTCGCTTCCCGCCACCTATCATATATGCGGTGTTTTGTGCCATTGGCCTGGCGCTCGATTCCTTCTAGATTGTCACGACACTCGATTGGTCATTTGCTCCGATTTCCGGCTGGGCCTTGATGGTCGTGACCGTACTCTTGATGGTGGTTTGCGTTGTCTACATGCACCGGGCGCAAACAACTGTGCGACCCGACAGGCCCTCGAACGCGATTGTGTCCGACGGGCCGTTTGCGCTTTCACGCAACCCCATCTATGTCGCCTGGCTGATCCTCTACGTTGGAATTGCACTGGCCTGGGGTGATGCCTGGACACTTCTGATGGCCGTTCCGTGTGCGGTCGTCATTCACCGTTATGCCGTTCTGCGTGAAGAGCGGTATCTGACGGACAGGTTCGGTGCGGCTTATACCGACTATCAGGCTCGTGTCCGCCGGTATCTGTGAAATCACGAAGGCGCGTCAACCTGTGAAGGGCGAAGTGGCGTCGCGCAACCATTCGGCGGTCTGAGGGTCGACGAGTTCAACCAGATCGTCGTAGACGGTCCGGTGATACCAGTCCAGCCAATCCAGCTCATCCCGGTTCAACAGGTCAGGGTCGACAAGATTTCGGTCGATCGGGGCTCGGGTCAATGTTTCGAATTGGAGGAGGGACTTTTCACCGCCGTCGGGAGGTTCACAATCCGTTACGGTGACCAGGTTCTCGATCCGGATTCCAAACTCGCCAGACTTGTAGTAGCCGGGTTCGTTGGAAACGATCATTCCGGGTTTGAGGGCAATCGTATTTCCGATTTTGGAGATTCGCTGCGGACCCTCGTGAACTCCGAGGTAGCTGCCCACACCGTGGCCTGTGCCATGGTCGTAATCAAGACCGGCCTGCCATAGGGGCAGGCGTGCCAGAATGTCGAGCTGCGAGCCCGTTGTTCCCTCAGGAAACCGCAGTGTTGCCACCGCGATATGACCTTTGAGCACCCGGGTGAATCGGTCACGCATTTCGTCGGTGGGTGTGCCGACCGTGATGGTGCGGGTGACGTCCGTGGTGCCGTCGAGATACTGGGCGCCGGAATCAACCAGATAGAGGCTGCCGACCTCGATCACGCGGTTGGTTGTCTCGTTCACTCGGTAATGAACAACAGCGCCGTTTGGACCCGCACCGGAAATGGTGTCGAACGAGAGACCCCGAAAATGATCATTGCCCTCGCGGAAGGATCTCAGTTTGGCTGCGGCGGTGAGTTCGTCCAGGGTGCCATCGGGGGCTTGCTGGGCGAACCAGCACAGGAACCGCGTCAGAGATGCCCCATCACGACGGTGGGCGGCTCGTGTCCCATCCAGCTCGACGGAGTTCTTGCATGCCTTGGGAAGTTGGCACGGATCGCTTCTTCGCACGATTTCAACCTGTTTCCTGCTGAGGAGTTCGAAGATCCATGCAGAAGCGCTGGTTGGGTCTGCCAGGAGCTTCTTGTTGGCAAACTCGTCGAGTGCGTCAGGCAATTCTGATTCGGGTCGGATGGTGACGCCGTTTCCCAAATGCGCACGAGTCGCATCATCCACTTTCTGCAATTCGATAAACAGGTCGAGATCGGAATTCTCCCTGAGGATGGCGTAACTCAAAGAGATCGGCGTGTTGGGCACATCTTGCCCCCGGACATTGAGCAGCCAGGCGATCGAATCGAGCGCTGTGAGGACGGCACCCGCTATTCCATCCTTGGACAACTCGGATGCCAATCGAGCGCGCTTGTCGGAGCTCGTCTCACCTGCAAAGTCGAGGCTATGGATCTCCAATGGCGCGAGTGGGGCGGCAGGCTGATCTCGCCATACCTGATCGATGGGATTCTTTTCCGCAGCTTCGAGCGTTGCGCCGGCGTTCTTGCAGACGTTTCGAATGCCTTCAAGGGAAAGTTCGGTATGGAGTTTTGGATCAAAGCCCAGTCGGATCCCTTCCGACAGGTGTTCCCTAAGCCACTCGCTTGGCGGCTCGTCGGTGATATGCCTGATATCAAAGAGTGATGAATCCACTTGGTCGGCGGCTTGCAGCGTGTAGCGGCCGTCGACAAAGACCGCGGCGCCGTCGGCCAGAACGATGGCTGTGCCTGCGGACCCATCGAAGCCCGTCAGCCAGTTCAAACGCTCTGCATAGGGGGCGATGTACTCCCCGTTGTGTTCGTCGGATCGCGGAATCAGGAACCCATCGAGGCTTTGACGGCTGAGTTCGGCCCTCAAAGCTTCAAGACGTTGTCCTGTCTCATTCTGACTGATCGCGGCTGGCATACTCATCTTTTCAATTCGGGTCTCGCAAGTTGCCGGCGTCCGGCATCGTGGACGTCTTGCATTATGTAAGTCGGTCCTGGGCTCGGCAAATGGCGGCCCAGAAGCTCCCCATCGACGCGTCTCCAAACACTTCGATTTGGTCATGCAAATCATGCATTGCAGCATTGCTCGGAGAGCGGCCAATCTTCGAGACGAACTTATTGAAAACTGAATTCACGATCCCCAGCTAGAGGCTCCAGAGGAGCCGGGTGCCAATCGAGAAAAGCTTCCCGCCTCCCGCAGTACTTTCGATTGAAGGAGCATAGTTATGTATACGCATGCGTCAGACACGCATCGTCGTTCGACCCCTTGGCTTGCCAACGCGGTTCATGAAGTCACACAGCTGTTCTCACGCTGGCGCTCCCGGCGAGAGACTTACATTCGACTGATGTCGCTTGATGATCGCCTCCTGCAGGACATCGGCTTGACACGTGCCGACATCTGGTCGGCTGCACGGGGTGATTTTCCCCGAACAGCCGCAAACACGAACACACCGAAACGGAATGTCGCCTGAACACTGACTCGCACGAAGGATAGGGGACTCAGTCGAGCCTTCTGGTTGAGGTATGCAGAAATTGCATCGCTGAGTATCCAATTCAACGCAGGTGAAATTCTCAGGGCGGCTTATATGTACGTCAGTGCCGTGCGGCACCTTGGCCGGTCCATGTGGGCCGGCTAAGTCGTAGAGAAAGGTAGTATTTGTCATGAGCATGTTGCCTGATTTTGTAGAGGGGTCATTCTGGCCTGGAATAGAGGGAGATGGCGTGCAAAAGCCCACCACCGTCGTTGGCGTTGTCCGTGAAGGACTTCGCGAGATTGTAACCTGCGCTCTTGAGCCTCTGTTTCCTGCTGACGTCCTAACCCACCGCAAATAGGTGGTTGGGAGCCCGATAAGGTATTTGGAGGAACGGCGCCTGACGATTGAGAAGGCGCCGCTCCACAAACCCCCTACATAAACGGAACTTCTGATGATCCCGGCAGCGTGACAGGCGCTGTCGGTCTCGAAAGTGTTTTGTGCCGAGTCCTGCTTGGGGTCCGCAACATCATCGTCGACCATCCTCGAATTCGGATACGCTTCTCGAGTACCATCCGGTTGAGTCGGTAAGGGGCCAGCACGCGGCGTTCCTGGTGCTGAAGCAGGCCCGACAGAATGACACGTCCGCCGGGGGCAAGATGCCGTCCAATGTCTCCTGCCATCCATATCAACGGCCCAGCTAGAATGTTGGCAACGATGAGGTCGTAGGGTTTGTCTCGAATCACTCGGTGGTGCCGGCACCCTTCGGATACGACGAACTCCAATTGCCGGTGCAGATTGTTTTGCGCGGCTGTCACACGCGCGAACGCAACCGCCTGAGGGTCTATATCGACGGCGAGAACACGACAATGCCAGGTCTTGCTCACTGCCATGGAGAGAATGCCGGTACCGGTGCCAAGGTCCAGCGGACTGGTTATTTGGGTTCGCTTGGCCAGATCGTTGAGGGCGATGAGACAGCCATAGGTGCTTTCGTGGGTTCCGGTGCCGAATGCAGGGCCGGCATCAACAACCAGTCTGACGGCACCAGGGGGCCTGACTCCGTCAAAGTGGCTTGCATGGACAAAATACCGGCCAGCGCGGATCGGTTTGTTGGACTGTTGTGACGCGACGACCCAATCCTGATCGGGTACGCGCTCAATTCGCGGCTTAAGAGAGATCCCATCGGCATCCAGTTCGCGGCTGGCGCGGGCGAGCGCCTCTATGTCTGGTTCGGTCCGGCACAGGAATTCCACACGCCAGAGCTGGTGGGACTCGACCTTGGCGCTGTCGCTGAGAGCGTTTGTGGTTACCGCAAGGATCGTGTCGCCCGCCTCCTCAAAAGGACCGGATTTACCGCCCAGCGCTTGGGTCAGCGTCTCTTCAACACGGGTAACGGCGTGTCGGGCGATCGTTGCCGAAACACTCCACAGATTCCCGCCGTCCGTCATGTCGACTTCCGTTCGACAGTCAGACCGACTCGACGAAACTGTCGATGACTTTCTTGGTTCCTGCCTTGTCGAAGGCGACCTGCAGGCGGTCGCCGTCTACGGTCAGAACCTGTCCATATCCGAATTTCTGGTGAAAAACCCGATCGCCGACGCGATAGCTTCCCGCCGACTCGCGCACGACCACGGCCTCCGACCTGCCCTCCAGAATCAACCCGCCGGAGGTGACGGCGCGGTCATAGCGACTCCGCCGTCGCCCCATTTGTGGTCGTTCGGCCGTGCCAAATGCGCTGCTGTGATCCGAGTCCAGCGCCGTCGCCTGCTGGCCTTCGTAGAGTCCGGACTCGCTTACGTACTCAATGGCATCCTGCGGTAGTTCATCGATGAACCGGGATGGAATGCTGCTTTGCCACTGATTGTAGATTCTCCGGTTGGCGGCAAAGCTCAGAAACACACGCTTGCGCGCACGGGTCAGACCGACGTGCCCCAGCCTGCGCTCCTCTTCGAGTGCCGTCGATCCTCCCTCGTCGAGCGAACGCTGATTGGGGAAAACTCCTTCCTCCCAGCCAGGAAGGAAAACCGCGTCGAACTCCAGGCCTTTGGCACCATGCAGCGTCATGAGATTGACTTTGTCCCCCGCGCCCGAGTCCTCGTTCTCCATGACGAGGCTGACGTGTTCGAGGAATCCTTCGAGATTCTCGAACTCATCCATGGCAGAGACCAGTTCCTTCAAATTCTCCAGTTTGCCTGGTGCGTCCGGGGATTTGTCGTTCTGCCACATTTCGGTGTATCCGGAATCATCGAGGACGAATTCAGCCAGATCGGCTTGTGGCAAGCGGGCCTTTTCGGCACGCCAGTGATCCAGGCGGCTCAAGAAATCGGACATTGACCGGCGGGCCTGGGGTCGCAGCTCATCCGTCCCCACAATTTCAACCGCTGCCTGCATCAAGCTGATGCCACGGGCGCGTGCCAGCTGATGAACGGCTTGCATGGTGGTCGCGCCGATACCGCGCCGGGGGACATTGATGATCCTCTCGAATGCGAGATCGTCTTCAGGCTGTGCGATAGCCCGGAAGTAGGCCACCGCATCGCGAATTTCCCGCCGCTCGTAAAAGCGCAGTCCCCCGATGACCCGATAGGGGAGACCCAGCGTGAGAAATCGTTCCTCGAACTCACGCATCTGGAAGACGGCACGGACCAGGATTGCCATCTCGTTCAGGCTATGTCCCTTTGCCTGGAGCGCCTCAATTTCGTCGCCGACGGAACGTGCCTCATCCTCGCCATCCCAGACACCGCGGATCTTGATGCGCTCTCCTTCGGGAGCCTCGGTCCACAGGGTTTTACCGAGTCGCCCGGCATTGTTCGCGATCAATCCCCCCGCTGCGGCCAGGATGTGCGGCGTGGAGCGGTAGTTCTGTTCAAGTCGAATGACGCATGCACCTTCGAAATCCTTCTCGAAGCGCAAAATGTTGCCCACTTCTGCCCCCCGCCAACCGTAAATGGATTGGTCGTCGTCGCCGACGCAGCAGATATTGTGGTGAGCTCGGGCCAGCAGGCGAAGCCAGAGATACTGGGCGACGTTGGCGTCTTGGTATTCGTCCACCAGCACATAGCGGAATCGCCGTTGATAATCGGCCAGGACATCGGCGTGGTTTCCGAACAATGTCAGGCAATGCAGGAGAAGATCGCCGAAATCCGCCGCGTTCAGTGCCTTGAGACGCTGTTGGTAGGCTGCGTACAGCTCCGGACCCTTGCCGAACGCGAAGTCTCCGGTGCCGTCGGACCCAGCGGTTTCCGGCCCGATTCCCCGATCTTTCCAACGGCCGATGATCGCGGAGAGATTCCGGGCCGGCCACTTCTTCTCGTCGATATTTGCGGCCTCGATGACCTGTTTCATAAGTCGAAGCTGATCGTCGGTGTCGAGAATGGTGAAATTCGGTTTGAGGCCCACGAGCTCTGCGTGGCTGCGCAGTATTCGTGCCCCCATGGCGTGGAAAGTGCCGAGCCAGAGACTCTCCACGGTCCGTTGAAGCAGTCCTTCCACGCGGGATTTCATTTCGCGCGAGGCCTTGTTGGTGAATGTCACGGCAAGGATTTCACCGGGTCGGGCCAGACCGAGGTTGAGAATGTGGGCGAGCCGGGTGGTCAGGGCGCGCGTCTTTCCGGTTCCTGCGCCCGCGAGTACGAGCACGGGCCCTTCCGTGGCTTCGACGGCCTCGCGCTGGGCCTCGTTCAATGCAGCCAGATAGGGCGGCTCTGGACGCGCCGCCTCCGACATCACCGAGGCGTCGGACTGGAAATTCTGGGGCTCTTCGAAGGCCGAGAGATCGAATGGATCTGACATCTGCGGGACTTATAGCACAGTCGCGGGGCAGATCAGATCAGGTTCGTACCACCTAACGTTCGTCGTGCTCTTCGGCGTGGGCGGACAACAGGGCCTTGTTGTATTCGCGCAGGGCACGGTTGTGGTGAAGGATGCCGATGACGACCCTGTTTCTATCATTGTCCACTACGGGCAGATGGTTTTCCCCTGCGGCATCCATGATCGAGAGGGCGCGTTCCAGATTGTCATCGCCCTCGATGACTGTGACCTTCCGCGCCGCATCACGCGCATTGATCAGGGTGTCGACGTCCGTGTCGAAGGCAACATCGCGGATGTCTGAGAATGAGATCTTTCCGACGTAATGCCCATCCGCGTCGGTTACGAAGAAATGGTCGTGAGGCGCGGTACGCAGTAGATGGCGAATGTGCGAGATGCTGCTGTTCTCCGCGATGGTGCGGAAATCATCTCCCATGATGTGCCGTGCGCGAACGGTGAGGAGAATCTGCCGGGCTCGGCCGCCCTTGAGGCTCACGCCCTGGCGGTTGAGCTGCCAGGCAAAGAACGACTGCCCGAGTATCTGGTGCGTCACGATGCTGGCCACTGCGATTGCGATCATGGCAGCAACCGTTACGGAGAAGTCGCCGATAAGCTCGAACATCATGAGGACGGTTGAAATGGGTGCGCCCAATACGGGCGCCGCGACAGCCCCCATGCCGACGATGGCATACAGGCCCGGACTGGATGCCAGTTCGGGAAACGCTGATGCGGCAACGTACCCGAATGCACCACCCGTCATCGCCCCGATATAGAGCGACGGGCTGAACACACCGCCACCGAATCCACTGCCCAGGGTGATGGCCGTGGCTGTGACCTTGGCGATGACCAGGAGAATCAGGAATCCGAAGGGGATCAGGCCTTTGAGGGCATCATCTGTCGCCTCATAACCGACTCCCAGTACCTGCGGGAAGAATATGGCTATCAAGCCGACGCCAAGGCCCCCGATTGCGGGCCGTAGCCACTTCGGAACGGGTGTTCGTTCCACCGTGTCGGTCGCAAACATGATGCTCCACATGAATATCATTGCGACAACGGAGCACAGGATCCCGAGAAGCAGGAATGCGGGCAATTCGAAAAGTGACGTAATCGAATAGTCTGGAAGGACGAAGGCGGGAAAATCGCCAAGGTGCACACGTGACACGATGGTTCCGGCGACAGATGCGATCACGATCGGGGCGAAGGCGTGAAGCGCGTAGTGACCGATCACCACCTCCAGCGCAAAGAACACGCCGGCGATGGGCGCATTGAAGGACGCGGCGACAGCACTCGCGACACCGCACCCCAAGAGCGTCAGGGCCAGTGACGGTCCGAATTTGAAGCGTTGAGCGACGAATGAAGCCGCTGTGGCGCCGAGATGCACCACTGGGCCTTCTCGCCCCGCACTTGCCCCGGCTCCGAGACTTGCAGCGGAAACGGTGGCCACTGCCAGTCCTCTGCGGAGCGTCAGCTTTCCGCCGCGCAGCGATCCGGCCTCGATGACTTGCGCGACACCTTCGGCATTGCCGCCGGGTGTCAGGTACTTGAGAAAGAGCCCTACAAACAAGCCGCCGGCTGCGGGGGCGAGCAACACATGCCACCACTCAAGCTCAGCCGCGAGGGTTGCCACCTTGTGCGAGGAAAAGCCGATAAAGACCTCCTGGATCAATCCCAGCAGAAGCCTGAATCCAATCGTGCCATAGCCCACCGCCGCGCCGATGATGAGCGCGAGCGCCGAGAGCACGACTTGGTCGTTGCGGGCGAAACTTCGCCACTGGGCCACGACGGCGTCGAGACGTGGAATCTGAAACGTCATCGACCAGTTTCCGTTCTAGACTGCGCATCCTTAATGCGCTGACTTTCAAACCACTATCGCCGTTATTGTATATCCTGAGTACGCTACATCGGCCAAGGCATTGTTTTTGTAAGCAGAATCGCCCGATGATCTGTTTCAGGACGTGGGGCGGTGGTGGTGCCCCGAATCTGGAATGCTAGGTCGAGGTCGCAGGCTGTTCGGAAACTGCCTCGCGCGGTGCCTTTTCTTTGCGCGGCGCGGGACGGCCGGTGAGCTTTTCGTGAATGTCCGCAAACAGCTTCAGGTATTCGGAGAATTCGACGTTCTTGATGTGGGCGCCGTCGCGCCAGCTGCATCCTGTTGCACCTTCGACCGCCTGGGCAATGCTCTGACCGGCGCCATAGCAGTTGTGTGAGCGACACTCACTGCAGCCTTCTTCCTCCAGTCGATCGAAGATCGAGCACTTGAAGTCTTCGGTCAGGTTCTTGCAGGGTTCGCCCGGCGGCTTTTTGTAGTGTGGCCAGTCGAACTCAAGAGCAACGCAGCAAAGCGCGTGGCACTTGGAGCAATCGGGAGTGAGGCGTTCTTCCGTGAGATTCGACATGGTTTCGATGCACGTCAGGCAACATGTTGATCGCAGAGACACCTCAGGGTCGACGACCGACGAGGGCAGGGTCCCTGCCGCAACATGCTTGATCGCACGAAAACGGTTAATTTTTGGTGTTCGCGGCCTGCGAGGCCGCCCCAAGGCACGGGTGCCGGCCTGGGATCGAAAGGTCAGTTACTTACACTGACCGATGGAACCCTCGGCACATACGGTCTTGCCGTCGATCCAGGTCACTCCGGACAGATCGGCATTGAGGAAGTCGGCGCCTGTCAGCCTGGCACTGGTCAAATCCGCGCCGCGCAGATTGGCTCGAAAGAACCTGGTCCGCCGCAAGTCGGTTTGTGCCAGCGATGCATCTTGCAGATTGGCCTTTGTGAAATCGGACTCGGTGAGACGGGCGCGGTCGAATGTGGTCTTGGGCATGGATGCCGAGATGAATTTGGCTCTGTGGGCATCGACGGCTGACAGGTTGCTGCCGTCGAGAGTTGATCGGTGGAATCGGGCATCGCGCAATCGTGCGCCGCTGAGGTCCACGCCGGAAAGATTCCGTTCCTCCATATAGCACCGTTCCCAATTGACGTTCGGACGCGGTGGGTCGGTGCACGCGCCGAATGCTGGGCCACTCACCAATGCAGCCATGGACAACGCAATTCCGACCATAATGTGGCGCGAACGGCAAATTGAGGCCGAGCAGGAGGGTGAAATGTCACTCTTTATGTTCATTGGGCAGCAAGGCTAGGCCGTTTTGGCCAATGTTCAAAGTTTCGGATTTCGCAAATCATTTGCGGATCCCGATGCTGCGGCCGGATTGAGGTGGTGTCGGAAGACCGGCGTGGGCACTCTTGAGTTCCGCAAGTCGTTCCAGGGATGCATCGGGTAACTCGGCAGAACGCCGAGCGCGAAG
Organism: Alphaproteobacteria bacterium UBA2966; assembly: GCA_002348365.1. GTDB lineage: Bacteria > Pseudomonadota > Alphaproteobacteria > UBA2966 > UBA2966 > UBA2966. The sequence continues at coordinate 114,238 of DEBC01000119.1, forward strand.
ATCGACATGAATACCCAGCCACTCCGCCGTCGCAGATAGAAAGCCTTCGTCGCGGTGATACATGCTCGAAAAGAAATGGATCCGCTTGGTGTCGTAATCCAGTAGCTGGGTCGTGAACTTCAACGCGTCGCCTTCTTTGACTTCCCGCAAATAGTTCACGTGGCATTCCACTTGAAATACTGATTTTTGTTCGCGTTCTACGTAGTCCTTTCCTAGGTCCAGCATATCGAATAGACGGTCCGTTGCATGATCGAATGCAAGGACGTAGTAGGCCACGTTCATGTGGCCGTTGTAATCGATCCATTCGGGTCGGACGATTTCTTCGTGAATGGAGAGTGGGCTTTCGATTGACATGATGCCGCCACTCTCGGGGCTCACCTTGCGCTCAGTCAATAGGCGGCGCCTCCGTGACTGCGTCCTGAGTGATGCCGCAAACTCATTGAAGCGTGCGGCTTGTGGC
>DEBC01000119.1:115090-122140 GCA_002348365.1 Alphaproteobacteria bacterium UBA2966
GGAGACTGGGAGACTTCGAAGAGTTCATCGAGGGAGGACGTAGTGGACGCTGCGCGAGCGAACATCGACACGACTGTCGCGGTATTGAAGCAACAGCTTGGTGAGCGCTTATCAACTGTCGCCGCCGTTCGAGAGCGGCATGGACAGGATGAGAGCTACCACGCCGTGCACGCGCCGGATGCGGTCGTGTTCCCCAGGACCACGGAGGAGGTTGCCGAGATCGTGCGGGTTTGTGCCGAGCACGGCACGCCGGTCATTCCATTTGGCGTCGGTACATCGCTTGAAGGCCATGTGGCCGCGTTGCACGGCGGTGTGTGCATCGATCTCAGCGAAATGAATGAGATCGTTCGGGTGAGCGCCGAAGACATGGACGTGACGGTTCAGGCCGGGGTTCGCCGTAAACAGTTGAACGAGCACTTGCGCGATACAGGGTTGTTCTTTCCGATCGACCCGGGCGCAGATGCAACAATCGGCGGGATGACGGCAACGCGGGCGTCGGGAACGAATGCTGTTCGGTACGGGACCATGCGCGAGAATGTACTCGCGCTCACTGTCGTTACATCCGATGGTCGGATCATCAATACGGCACGTCGGGCGCGTAAGTCGGCCGCAGGGTATGACCTCACACGTATGTTTGTCGGTTCCGAAGGAACCCTGGGGGTGATTACCGAAGTGACGCTGCGCCTCTATGGTATTCCGGAGGCCATGTCCGCGGCGATCTGTTCCTTTCCGGGTATGAATGCAGCCATTGATACCGTGATTGGGACGATTCAGATGGGAATCCCCGTCGCGCGTATCGAGTTGCTTGATGAGTTGCAGATGAAGGCCTGCAATCTCTACTCCGACCTTGATTATCCGGAAGCTCCAACTTTATTCCTGGAATTTCACGGATCAGAGGCCAGCGTCGCGGAACAGGCCGAAACCGTGCAGATGATCGCCACAGAAAATGGCGCAGGTGATTTTCAGTGGGCGACCCGAACCGAGGATCGCAACCGGCTTTGGCAGGCACGCCACGATGCCGCTTATGCTGCGCTGGCCCTTCGAACCGGCGCCAAAATGTGGGCTACGGACGTTTGCGTGCCCATTTCCAGGCTGGCGGAATGTATTCTGGAGACCCAGCAGGACATTTCAGAGTCGTTCCTGATGGCGCCGCTCGTTGGGCACGTCGGAGACGGGAACTTCCATCTGGTGTTTCTTTTCGATCCGGACGATGAACGGGAAATGGCTGAGGTTGAGCGCCTGAACGAGCGATTGGTTCTTCGCTCGCTGGCCCTCGACGGAACATGCACCGGCGAACATGGTGTTGGGACCGGCAAATTGAACTACTTGATTGCGGAGCACGGAGAGGCCGTGAGTTTGATGCGCGAAATCAAGAAAGCGATGGATCCCGCAAACATTATGAATCCGGGCAAGATCATACAGTTGTAGGTCAGCGCAAGAGTCAGGATGAGTATTGGATGAATGTTCAGGCTAGCGGACCGAATGAAGTGGAGCCGTAAGGCCAATGTTCGCTACTGACCTGCAAAGGTTTGGTGAGCTCTTCCACGTTCCGTGTGGAGCAGCCGACCGCGACGCGATAACGTTTCTTATGGTCATGCGTTTCGCCTGAGTGAGTACAATTTGAAAAAAGCCGCATACATTGCTGGTGGGCTCATTGTCGTCTTGTTCGGGCTCTTGCTCGCAATCCCCTCGTTCTTGGACTTGAATGATTACAAGGCAGAGATTGCGGATGCGGTTGCCACCGCGACAGGCCGTGAACTGTCGCTAGGTGGCGACATCGACCTGACGTTGCTCCCGGCGCCGGTCCTTTCTGTTACGGATATCGGCCTGTCCAGTGTGGAAGGTTCGCGCCAGCCGCTGCTCGCTGAGATCGGTGGCCTCGAGGTGCGCGTGGCCCTGTTGCCACTCCTGAGCAGTCAGGTCCAGGTGGAACGCGTGACCCTGATCAATCCCGTCGTTTGGTTGGAGAAACTCCCGTCTGGGCAGCTGAACTGGGAGTTTGGCCCGCCGACGGAGCAGCGCGATGCGGGTGGTATCGGGAGCACAGGCGCATCCGCTCCCGGCGTTGATCTCAGTTTCGACAACATTCGTATCGAGAATGGGTCGATCAATTTTCTCGATTCAGTGCAGGGATTCGAAGAATCGATCACATCCATCAATGCGGAAGTATCGGCAGCCTCGTTTGAGGGACCTTTCGATCTCAAGGGCACTCTCGTCGCCCGTGGCATCGAAGTGAAGCTGGAGTCGGCGGTCGGTCAGATCCGTGAGTCGGAAGCCGTCCCAGTTCGCTTGGCTTTGACGGCTGGAGGCTCAGTGCTCACCACGAAGTTCAGCGGGAGCGTTTCGGTCGGTACGGGTCAAGCTTCCGGGACGTTGGAGCTTCAGGGCGAGCGCGTGATGAGTGCCCTGCAAGCTTTCGACCCGGCTCTGGCTTCTTCCGTTCAAGGAGTTGCTGCGCTCGAACATCCCTTCCAGGCGAAGGCCAAGCTGTTCGCCAGTCCGGGAGGTGTTGAGATCAACAATGCGCAACTGCAGGTCGGTTCATCGAGTGCCAACGGTGCGGTGAACGTCTTGCTTGGCGAGCCAATGCGCCTCGATGTCGCACTCACACTGAGCCGCTTGCAGTTGGAAGACTGGTTGCCGGACCAGGCACAGAACGGCTCGGCTGGCGCGGCGTCCGCCGTCGACACGGTGGTCGACTCGGGTCCGGCCACCCCGTTGGAGTTTCAGATCCCCACCGATATCGCAGCGACGGTTGCGATTGGAGTCGACGCCTTGACCTATCGAGAGGGCATCGTCAGTCAGGTTGAGATCTCGGGTGAGCTCTCGGAAGGCGTTATCGCTCTCTCCCGGTTATCGGCGCTGCTGCCGGGTGGGTCATCTATGGACATCAAAGGGGATTTGCGGTCGACCGAAGAACTTCCGCAATTCGAAGGGCAGATCCAGGCCCGCTCCGACAATTTGCGCGGGGTGATGGGATGGCTGGGAGTCGATACGAATGATGTCGCTTCGGATCGGCTTCGGAAGTTGGCTTTCAATTCAATCGTTCGCGCAACACCCAAGTTGGTTCAAATCTACGGCGTGGATTTGCGACTCGATTCGTCCCGTCTTTCGGGTGGAATCGCATATGCCTTTCGCGAGCGTCCTGCATTCAGCATTGATGTCGTTATCGATCAGCTCAATCTCGACGCCTACCTGCCACAGGTGAAGACTCAGGAAACCAAGCGCGATACCGGCGAGGTCGACGCCGCTGAGTCCCAGGCCACCGCCTCGGCGCAGCAGCTGATACCCCCTGATATTGCCTCTGCGTTGGAGGGAATCGATACCAACACGAAGGTTTCGATTGCGACGCTCACCTACAATGAAGTGCCGGTTAAGGGGGTTGAAATCGACGTGGGTATTCTTGGCGGTGCGCTGACCGTCCGCAAGGCGAGCGTCGAAAGCTTGGCAGGAGGCTCATTTACACTGAGCGGTAACGCCACCGATCTCGCCGCAAAACCCACTATCAATGCACAACTCAGAATGATGGCGTCCAATGTGGCGGGCCTTGCCCGCTTGGCCGGCGTGGACATGCCCATTTCTTCGGATCGTCTCGGGTCCGTTGAGATTTCGGGTGGACTGACGGGCCGCGCGGAGAGGTTGGGTGTTGATCTCAGTGTCGCTGCGGCTGGCGGGAACATTACGGTGAGGGGAACTGTCGACGCGGTGTCGCCGAAGCCCAACCTCGATCTTGCTCTCGGCCTCAAAAACAGCAGCATCGCAAACATCACGCAGCTGTTCGGCACCGGTCCCCGGGAGAGCGCGAGCGGCATCTCCGGGGCCGTAGACCTGCGGGGGACCGCGACTGGCTGGCTCGATAACCTGGGTGTTGATCTCTCGACCCGTATCGGTGACGCCGAATTGACGGCCGCGGGCAGCATCTCGGCCGCAGATACTCTTGGGTACAATGTTGCTCTTTCAGCCCGGCATCCTGACGCCACCCGTTTCGTGAACGATTTAGGGGCCGACTATCGGCCTGCAGCCGAGAATCTGGGAGCTCTCGATATGTCCGCCGATCTCTCGGGTGGCAAAAGCGCGCTCCGGGTCGCAAATTTGAAGGGTAGTTTTGGCTCCGCTTCGATCGCGGGAGATATGGACGTTGCGTTCGGCGGTCCACGGCCGCGCATCGTCGGAAGCGTGAATACGAGCGAGATATTCGTGGATCTCTTTATGCCGCGACCGGACCCTGCAGCGTCGCAAGCGGGCGGTTCAAGGGGGGGGCAGCGGTCGACGGCATCAAGGTGGTCGAGCGATCCCCTCGATCTCAGCCCGCTGCGCTTGGCCGACGCCCAACTCGACATTGCCGCTCGGGGCATCATCTACGGGCCATATACCTTCGCCGAACCGAAACTGACTCTGTCGGTTCAGGACGGCGTTCTCAGCATCGATCCACTGGTCGGGAAACTGTTTGCCGGCGAGGTCGATGTGCGCGGGAGACTGCTGGATGACGAGGTTCCGGCGCTCGAACTGGCTGTAAATCTGAGTGGTGCCGATCTGCAGCGAGCCATCGTCGATATTGTCGGTCTGGATGCCGTTGCAGGAATGTTGGGGATTGAGGGCAGTGTTTCGGCACGTGGTCGGAGCGAGAGAGAACTCGTTTCGGCCTTGAACGGCACTGCGTCGATTTCAGCAACACAAGGAGTCATTCGAGGGATCGATCTGAAGACACTGAGTGATCGTCTTAAGCGTCTGAACGAGATTCCGGATTATCTGGCGCTCCTGCAGACGACGATGAACGGTGGGGAAACTCGGTTCTCAACTTTGGGTGGTGCAGTCCGGATCGAGAACGGGGTCATGGCGTCTTCCGATTTCGGCGGCGATCTCGAAGGTGCGCGCCTGACCGGTCAGGCGGTGGTGGATTTGCCGCGTTGGATAATGGATCTTCAGTCGGAGGTCCGCCTGACGGAGCATCCGCAGGCGCCGCCTCTCGGTCTCGTGCTGCGAGGTCCGCTGGACTCTCCTCAACGTGACGTAAAGACCCAACGACTGGAGCGGTATCTCGCCCAGCGGGTTGGCGGCACCTTGTTGCAGAAAGTGCTTCCCAAGGAAGCGCGCGGGATCGGCAGCGTGCTGCTCGGAGGGCAGCCAAGCTCTCAGGGCACAGAACGCTCGGGCACGGAGGCCAACGAAGACACGTCGTCGACTCAGCAGCCACAAAGGCCGGAACCTTTGACACCGGAAACATTGCTCAAGGGATTGTTCAAGGGCTTTGGCAAGTAGCGCTTGATACCGCGACTATGTTTCTGGATCTCGGTATCTGTCCAGAACGAACACGCGTATGGCACTGGAGAGGTTTGTGGTGCGGCCTTTATCGATCGTGCCCACAAGGGCGTTCACCGACACTCCGATTTCGTGCGCTATCTCGCACAGCGCCTCCCAGAACTCTTCCTCGAGAGAGATGCTCGTGCGATGGCCGGCGATGGTGACAGAACGCTTCATGAAGTGCGGCGAACTAATGCGTGCCGTGGCCCCCGGTCACAGGACATGTTCCACCAGCATCATTGCGGCGATGGCCAACAGAACAATCCCGGTTCCCCAGTTCACGATGTGCTGGAATCGTGGTTGATCCAGAAGGCTTCGGATCCAGTCCGCGGGCAGCGCAAGTGGCAGCTGCCAAAGCGTGTTGATGGCAATGAGAGTCGCTCCGAGGATGAGCAGCTGTCCGGGGACCTGACCACGCTCAACATCAACAAAGTTGGGCATGAGAGCCAGAAAGACAAGAATGACCTTCGGATTGGGAAGGTTGGTCAGCATGGCATCTCGCAGCGCCTTGGCATGACTCACGCCGATCGTCGAATTTGTTCCCTCGACCCGCACGATGCCCTTTCGAATGCCCTGTACGCCGAGCCAGGCAATGTAACCCGCTCCGGCTATAGCAATCAGTGTGAACAGGGCTGGTGAAGATGCGATGACGATGGAAAGGCCGACAATCGCAAGAATCGTATGCCCGACCAGGCCAAATTGCACGCCCATGACCGCAGCGGCGCCCACACCTCGCCCCGACGATATGGTGTAGCGCAGGACGATAATCGTATCGGGGCCGGGTGACATGACCATTGCCAGTGCTGCTGCCACGAAGGCCACAAATGTCGTTGGCTCAATAAGCAACACGGTTACCGGGGTGGCGCATCAATGGATTCTTGCGCATCCCGCCTGTTAGAACGTCACGCCACCGCTTGGATTGGAACGGCTCTATTTCTTGCGAAACCGGTCCAGAACGACAACGTCGGCCGATGCGGCGCTGGTGTCCACCGACACAGGTATGTCTTCAAGGTCGTCATCCGGCACAGCCGCGGGAAGGTCGTCATCGCGGTCGTGCAGATTTTCATTGATGGATGTCTGTTCCGCCTTGAACTGCAATCCGAATTGCACGCTGGGGTCGGCAAACCCCGTGATGGCGTCGAAAGGCACCTCAAGATGTTCCTTTCGTCCACCAAACGAGAGCGTCACGGAAAACATGTCCTCGTCGATAATCAGATCCCAGAATTGGTGCTGAATGACGATCGTGATCTCCTCCGGATACTGCTCACGGAGGGATTGCGGCACGTGAACGCCCGGCGCATCCGTCTTGTAGGTGATGTAGAAGTGATGATCTCCCGGTAGACCGACGGCTGCGGCTCGGGACAGCGCCTCGCGTACGACGCCTTTGAGCGCGTTTTCGACGATCTGATTGTAGCCCATCAGGTCTTTTGTCATTGAGGCTACCTTGTGGTGCTCCCGGGGCGATTCGAGTCGTTGATCAACTGATTGACGCGACACCCAACATAGTAGCGGGCGCACGCGTGGAGTTGAATGGCAAAGTGGCCGGAATGTCGGCCGACGGCCAAAAATTGAAGTGGGGGGCTTCTGTTGCCAGGTGCCCCCCGGAACCCCGTCGTTGCTAACGTTGTTTACGCAGCAGCGGCAAATGCCTCGTTATCGTTGGCATTTATGAGTTTGACCCGATAACGGCGGTATCATACCGGGCGAAAACCGTACCTTTATTACGCACGTCGATCCTGGTTCGCCCCC
>DEBC01000119.1:122539-125718 GCA_002348365.1 Alphaproteobacteria bacterium UBA2966
TGGTGGAGGCGCCGGGTACTGCCCCCGGGTCCGTCACGCTTATTCCGAACGGTGTTTATCGCCATAGTCGGTTGCCCGACACTTTATATATAGGGGCTACCGGACCCGAATTGAAGAGAAATCCGGGATGGTGGCGCGCCCGGTCACGCGGAAGTGGCCATCCAGAATTTCGGCGATTAAAGTGGCCGGTAGGCGTCCGCGCCCCTCGCGGACAATGCCGGTTCCATGCCAGTCTGGAGTCAGCGACGCTATGCCGCTCAGCCCCGAGCAAGAACAGGAGATCGAGGCGCAACGTGCCGAGGTGCACGAGACACGGCGTGTCGTGTCCCCTGAACTTGAGAAAATCCTATACCAGGCCCTGCCAGTACTTGACCACGGCTTCGTCCGGGTCATCGACTATATGGGCGATGACGCCGCTATTGTTCAGGCGGCGCGTGTTTCCTATGGCAAAGGCACGCGCACACTTCGGTCCGATGCCGGACTGATCAACTATCTGCTTCGCCACCGGCATACCACGCCGTTCGAGATGTGCGAGATCAAGTACCACGTCAAACTGCCGATCTTCGTGGCCAGACAGTGGATCCGGCATCGCACGGCGAACGTCAATGAATACTCGGCCCGATATTCGATCCTCGACAATGAATTCTACATGCCGGCCGCCGAACACCTGGCTGCCCAGTCGACATCCAATCGCCAGGGACGGGCAGGGCTTCTCACAGGTCCCGAAGCCGATCGGGTCTATGAACTGCTCAAGCGCGATGCCGAGCAGGCCTACGCGGACTACGCCGAGATGCTGAACGAGGACGAAGATGGGAATGCGATTGACCCTGACCGCGATGGCTTGGCGCGCGAACTGGCGCGCATGAACCTCTCGCTGAATTTTTATACGCAGTGGTACTGGAAGGTCGATCTGCACAACCTGATGCATTTCCTGAGCCTTCGTGCCGACGCGCACGCCCAGTACGAAATCCGCGCCTACGCAGAAGTGATGCTGGAGACGTTGGAGCGCTGGGTTCCGCAGACTTACGAGGCTTTCACCAAGTATGAGCTGGGTGGTGTCAGCCTTTCGTCACAAGGGCTGGCAGTCGTGAAGCGTCTGATCGCAGGGGAATCGGTCACCCAGGAAGAAAGTGGTCTCTCTAATCGGGAATGGCGCGAGTTGATGGAGACCCTTGAGCGCGAAGACTGAACGGCTTTACCGACGAACCGGTCAGCGTTTGATCACTGAATCACAATACGCGGCGGAGCGAGTTCAGAACTTTCCAGGGCGTCTTCGATCTTGATGGCCACACGGTTGGCGATTCCTTCGAAGATGGCTGCTTCCGTTCCCGAGGGATCGCTGGCGATCACCGGCATTCCCGAGTCCGACGTTTCCCGAATTTGCGGCAGCAGCGGTATTTCGCCCAGGAAATCGACACCGAGTTTCTCTGCTTCTTGGCGCGCGCCACCGTGACCGAAAATCTCGGTGCGTTCACTGCAGTGCGGGCACTGAAAATAGCTCATGTTTTCGACGAAGCCCAACACCGGAACATCTACTTTCTCGAACATCGCATAGGCCTTGCGGACGTCGGCCAACGCGACGTCCTGGGGTGTCGAGACCACGACGGCTCCGGTCAGGGGAACGCGCTGGGCCATGGTCAGCTGGGCATCACCGGTACCCGGTGGAAGATCGCAAACCATTACGTCGAGATCCCCCCATTCGACGTCGCGCATGAGTTGTTCTAGAGCACTCATCACCATCGGCCCCCGCCAGATCATGGGGGTGTCTTCTTCGACCAGAAATCCCATAGACATACAGACAATTCCGTGATTCTGCATGGGCAGCAGGCGTTCACCGTCCGGTGCGGTGGGACGCCCATCGATACCCATCATTCGGGGGATCGAGGGTCCATAGATGTCGCAATCCAGCAGGCCCACTCGTTTGCCTTCTGTGGCAAGTCCAAGGGCGAGGTTGACCGCGACCGTCGACTTGCCCACGCCACCCTTTCCCGATGCGACGGCGATGATGGACTTCACGCCGGGGATGCCTGGCTTTGCTGCACCACCGGCGGCGGCCTGCGGCGGCGGGGCGGACGCCGCCTGGCTGGCCTGCCTATGGGCTGTCAGCACAGCCGTGACTGACAGCACGCCGGGGACGTCATATACGGCTTGTTCGCACGCCTTTCGGACGGGCTCTTTGGCCGCCCCGTCCTCTGGCGAGACTTGGATGGCGAACGCGATGTGGCCGTCCTTGATCTGTATGCCTTCAATCATTCCCAGACTCACAACGCTTTTTTGTGCGTCCGGATCAATGACTCGAGCGAGCGCTTCGAGAACATCCTGTTCGGTAACGGTTGCCATGACGCTCACCTTGCCTTCTATATTCCGCGGTACATCTAATAGGGGTGCGTTTGCCTCGGGCGATCGCGAGGCGGCGCCTATTCATTGCGTGTCCAGGCGCGCTGTCATATAACCGCGAGCAGCGCTGAATGCAAAATTTCATGAGACTTGGTTTCGCGCGAAACCGTAATTGGAGTTGACGGCATGTCATGGAAGAATCAAGGCGGCGGGGGCGGCTGGCAGGGCGGCGGCGGCGGCGGCCCCTGGGGCCAAGGTCCTCGAGGACCCCAACCGCCAAACCTTGAAGACCTGCTACGCAAGGGACAGGATCGATTTCGAGGCGTACTCCCCGGTGGAGGGGGAAGCGGACGCGGCTTGGCGCTGATAATCTTGATCGCCGTTGCCGTTTGGGCCGCCAGTGGCTTTTACCGCGTGCAACCGGATGAACAGGGTGTCGTGTTGCGCTTTGGCGAATGGGTGGCGACGACACAGCCCGGCCTCAACTATCACTTGCCCACCCCCATCGAGTCCGTCGAGACGCCCAAAGTCACAAGGGTCAATCAGATCCAGGTCGGTTATCGCAGTTCCGGTGATTTTGGCCGCGCTCAGCCGACGCGGGACGTGTCTGAAGAAAGCCTGATGCTGACCGGCGATGAAAACATCGTCGACATCGATTTCGCCATGTTTTGGGTGATCAAGGATGCCGGACAGTTCCTCTTCAATGTCCAGAACCCCGAGGAAACGGCCAAGGCTGCTGCCGAGAGCGCCATGCGTGAGGTGATCGGGAACAAGCCGATCGGCGACGCGCTGGCGCAGAACAAGGAAGTCATCGAAGAGAACGTTCGAACCTTGACCCAGGA
>DEBC01000017.1 GCA_002348365.1 Alphaproteobacteria bacterium UBA2966
TCAACTCGCGATATTTCGAGAACGTGACTCCTGCAGAGGTGCCGAAAATATGTGAACACCTCAAATCCGAGCGGGAGTAGCAAATGGCATACCCGTACGTTTCAGACCATGAGGTTCGTGTCCTAAGTAAGTACTTCGGTGATCCTTCGCACCGTCGAATCGACACGTATGTGGAGCGAGGCGGCTACAAAGCACTCAAGAAGGCCTTTGAGATGGGCCCAGCCCAAGTGATCGAGGAAGTGAAAGGTTCGGGTCTTCGGGGCCGTGGTGGTGCTGGATTCCCGACCGGAGTCAAATGGTCATTTATGCCCCAAGACTCAGGAAAGCCCCACTATCTATTATGTAATGCGGATGAGTCGGAGCCCGGGACTTTCAAGGATCGGGAGTTGATTCGCTGGAACCCCCATCAACTCATCGAGGGCTGCTTGATCGGTGCCTACGCAATCGGAGCAGAGCATGCCTACATATACTGCCGGGGCGAATTCTTCGAAGCCAACTCGATACTGGCTCGGGCGGTGGAGGACGCATACGAAAAGGGTTACGCGGGTAAAGATATACTTGGGTCGGGTAATGATATTGAGATAACGGTGCACCAAGGGGCTGGGGCCTACATATGCGGGGAAGAGACCGGATTGATGAACTCGCTGGAGGGACGGCGTGGGCAACCTCGCGTGAAGCCTCCATTCCCGGCAGCAGTTGGCGCGTTTGGAATGCCCTCCACGATAAACAATGTTGAGACCCTTGCCGCAGTTCCGCACATAGTGGATAACGGGGGTGACTGGTATCGTCAGTTTGGTACCGAGAAAAGTCCTGGCACAAAACTTTTTTGTGTGAGCGGGCATGTGAATAAGCCGGGTAATTACGAACTGCCATTGGGCTTCCCGCTGATGAAGCTGATCGAAGAAGTATGCGGCGGCATCAGAGACGGAAACGCCCTCAAGGCGGTAATACCTGGAGGGTCTTCCGTCCCCATTATTAATGCCGAAGAATCAAGTAGGTGTAACCTGGATTACGAGGGCTGCGAGGAGGTTGGTACGATGCTCGGCTGCGCCTCAGTCATCGTTATGGATGAGAAGGCCGATATAGTCAAACAGGTTAGGAGGATGGTCGATTTCTATGCGCACGAATCGTGCGGTCAATGCACGCCATGTCGCGAGGGATCATCATGGACGGCTCAGATCCTCAAGCGTATAGAGTATGGACGTGGTACTGAGGAAGATCTCAATACTCTGATGGAGATGACGCAGCAGATGGTGGGAACTACGATCTGCGTGCTCTCAGACTCGGTCGCAGCCCCTGTGCAGTCCTCGATAGAGAAGTTCAGGGAAGACTACTTGTCGCTGATTCGCCGTGATGAACAAATAGGAGCGGCGTGATGGCCGACATGGTGAATGTAACGATTGACGGGAACGAGGTATCCGTCCCAAAAGGGACGACGATACTAGAAGCGGCCAAGAGGGTTGGGACCGAGGTCCCCCACTACTGCTATCATCCGGGGATGTCTTCGCCGGCGATGTGTAGGCTTTGCTTGGTCGAGGTTGAAGGGGCGCCGAAGCCGATGCCTGGTTGTGTAACCACGGTTATGGACGGGCAGGTGGTGCACACACAGTCGGATCAGGCTCTTAAGAACCGACGCGGGGTCCTTGAGTTTTACTTGGTGAATCACCCACTCGACTGTCCAATTTGTGATATGTCGGGCGAATGCAACCTGCAGGATTATGTCCACGCAGAGGGGCGAGAACAGGGCAGGGGTGTAGAGCCAAAGAGAGTCTTTGGTCGTGATGATTTTGGAGGTGATGTCCTTTTTTATGGCGATCGGTGCGTGATGTGCACGCGTTGCGTGCGCTTCATGAGTGAAGTCGAGCAGGATCACCGATTAACAGTTGTAGAGCGAGGGAACCGTTCGGTAATCGATACCTTCTTCGAGGAGGGTCTCGAGGGCACCCACTGGCATGGCAACATTGTAGATATCTGCCCCGTCGGTGCGCTCGTCTCAAAGGATTTTCTTCACAAAGCTCGTGCATGGGATCTAGCACACACGCCGTCCATCTGTGATTGCTCGCAGGGGTGCAACATCAGCTTGCATACCCGGGATAACTTGGTCCAGCGGATCAAGCCAAGAGAGAATCTGGATGTAAATGCTTGGTGGATCAGTGACTTATGCCGCATGGATTACGAATGGATGAATCGCGGCGATCGAATTGAAGCGCCGTTGCATAGATCGGATGGCGGCTCAAAAGTACTCGGATGGAAGGATGCTCTTCAGTCGATCTTGAAGGCTGCTGAAAGGAGCGAAGGCCAGGTCAAAGCGGTAGCCTCTGCCCGTGCATCAAATGAAGATCTCGCAGCGTTCAAACGGTTGGTCAAAGGACTCGGCGGTGGCGAAATTGTTTACCGTTCGCCTCGAATTGAGAAGGACATACCCCTAAAAGGATTTCCTCAGTTAGCGGTCCGGCGGGACCGGGCGCCGAACACAACTGGGGCCAACGTGATGGGTATGACTCGCGTTGGTGACGACAGTGCAACCGGTGGCCTCGAAGACATCGCTGGACATGACGGGATTGTGTTGGTTCTCGGCGACGCGCTAGAAGATCAGCCTGCCTCATTTGGTGCCAACGCCAAACTTTATGTGTATGTGGGTCAGCACGAATCTCCTGCAACTGAGACTGCTCATTTCGTCCTGCCGGCGACAACAAAGGCAGAGAGTGAGGGGACTTTCACCAATTACGAGGGCCGTGTGCAGCGATTCTGGCGGGCACTCGACCCGCCGGGTATGGCTAGGCCTCCCTGGCTGGTCCTGGGAACCCTGGCTGCGGAACTTGGATGCGGGGAAGCTGTGAGAAGTGCTGCAGACTCCTTCGTGGCTATGGGTGTGGATGCCTTCGCGGGAATCACCTATGAGGACATAGGTGATAGAGGTACAGTGATAAATGAGGTCGTTCACATGACGGGAGCCTGATTGTGGAGCCGATCTCTGGAATCCCAGCGGTCATAGCGATGGCCGCTAAGAACCTCGGGATCTTCACGCTGGTGATTCTGGTGGTTGCATACGCTACATACGCGGAACGACGGGTCTCCGCATTTATCCAGGACCGACGAGGTCCGAACCGCGTTGGTCCGTTCGGGCTGCTTCAGCCGATCGCAGACGGCATCAAGAATATCCTTAAGGAAGAAACTCTGCCGGCCACGGCCTCGCGATTCTTTTTCGTGCTAGCGCCGATCATGGTACTGGTACCGTCACTTGTGACCTTTGCGGTTATTCCAATCGCGGCTCCACTCCCGACACCATGGGGCGTGGTCGACATGATCATCGCGGATGTGCCGATTGGGATTTTGTACGTTCTGGCTTTCAGTTCCCTAGCTGTTTACGGCGTCGTGCTCGGTGGATGGGCGTCCAACAATAAGTACGCGTTTCTAGGTGGGCTCCGCGCATCGGCCCAGATGGTG